>NZ_JAINZY010000100.1:0-286 GCF_019890715.1 Nocardia coffeae
TGACGTGCGTCCGGAGGTGGCCGATCAGGTGCGTTCGGTGGGTGCGCAGTGGCTGGATCTGGGGATCGATGCCGCGGGTGAGGGTGGTTACGCTCGCGAGCTCACCGAGGGGGAGAAGGCTCAGCAGCAGCAGGCCCTCGAGGATGCGATCAAGGGTTTCGATGTGGTGATCACGACTGCGTTGGTGCCGGGTCGTCCCGCGCCGCGTCTGGTGACCGCTGCGGCGGTGGAGGGGATGAAGCCGGGCAGTGTGATCGTGGATTTGGCGGGGGAGACCGGCGGTAAT
>NZ_JAINZY010000101.1:0-275 GCF_019890715.1 Nocardia coffeae
GAAACCAAACCACCACTTCAGCACCAGCCGGAACCAAGTCCCGCGGTATGACTGAGGATCCAGTCTCGTTGTTCATTCGCCTAGAAAGAAACTCGCTTCCGCGTGTTCTTTCAGGACCCAACAGTGTGTCGATATATTCACCGCAGTCGAAGACATGGCCTCGACTTCAGCGCGATGAAACTTGTCAGCGTTCCACCCATGAGCGTCCGCAGTCCTACATACGAGAACTAAACGGTCTCTGACGCAACATCATCCGACTCTTCGGAGAGTCACGT
>NZ_JAINZY010000102.1:0-272 GCF_019890715.1 Nocardia coffeae
CCACTCAAACCTGTCACTCGAAGCCAGCCACAGCACGCTGCGCGGTACTCACGAAGATCCAAGCGGATCGTCTGATTTCCTAGAAAGAAACTCGCTTCCGCGTGTTCTTTCAGGACCCAACAGTGTGTCGATATATCACCGCGGACCCGGACATGGCCGAACCCTCGATGCGATGAACTTGTCAGCGTTCCACCCATGAGCTTCCGCCGGAAGACGATTGCTTCCGAAACGGTCTCTGCCACAACCACATTCACCTCTGTGATGCGTCGTGG
>NZ_JAINZY010000103.1:0-261 GCF_019890715.1 Nocardia coffeae
GTCCGCGTGAGTTCGGGAGCGCGCAGAATCGACTCGGGCTCGCGCAGATCGGCATGGATGAAGGCGGTCCGGCCCTCGGGCGTGCTCTTCATGAGCGCACGGGCGTGGGCCAGCACGAGCGGATCTTTGTCCACGTACGCGATGCGCGCCGCGGGATTCACCTCCTGTGCGACCTGGTGGGTGTTGCGCGCGGTCGGCAGGCCGGTGCCGATATCGAGGAATTGGGTGATGCCCAGGTCGGTGATCGCGTACCGCACGGTA
>NZ_JAINZY010000104.1:0-261 GCF_019890715.1 Nocardia coffeae
ATCCGCGTGAGTTCGGGATCACGCAGAATCGACTCGGGCTCGCGCAGATCGGCATGGATGAAGGCGGTCCGGCCCTCGGGCGTGCTCTTCATGAGCGCACGGGCGTGGGCCAGCACGAGCGGATCTTTGTCCACGTACACGATGCGCGCCGCGGGATTCACCTCCTGTGCGACCTGGTGGGTGTTGCGCGCGGTCGGCAGGCCGGTGCCGATATCGAGGAATTGGGTGATGCCCAGGTCGGTGATCGCGTACCGCACGGTG
>NZ_JAINZY010000105.1:0-230 GCF_019890715.1 Nocardia coffeae
CACGGGGAATCCCCGGGCCGCTGGCACGGCACCGGACTCGCATCGCTCGACATCTCTGCAGGTGAACAGGTCACCGAAGAGCAGATGAAGGCCCTGTTCGGGGAGGGCAGGCATCCTGATGCGAACGCGATCCAAGACCGTGTCTTCGACCGCGAGATCGCCCGCGGCGCCACCACCAAAACAGCCCGCGATAGAGCGGAAAAAGCAACTCGTTTAGGTCGCCCGTACCG
>NZ_JAINZY010000106.1:0-207 GCF_019890715.1 Nocardia coffeae
AGGTATTTCACTCGTAGGTTCGGGCCGCTGGCGAGCACACGCTTGTCGGCACAAGATGTGGACCTCGGCCAGCCAATAGTCAGACAGCGACCTATGACCTGGGACACAATTCCCTGAATGATCACCAGCGCTCTCATGATCGCCCGTGCCGTAGTTCATAGGCGGCGGGCAGTTTGACTGCGGCGGCTGGCACCCACCGGCGCAGGA
>NZ_JAINZY010000011.1:0-316366 GCF_019890715.1 Nocardia coffeae
CTTGAGCAGCCCGTCCGGCCCGGTCAGGGACAAACCCTGTTCCTTGGCCATCCGGACCAGCTCCTGAGCGGCCAACGTCTCCGCGGAAGCCTCGACCGGCTCCTTCTTCCTCGTCACCGCATCAAGTGTCGTCATGGTGGCACCTTCCCGCCGAACTTCGTTCAGCGAATCAGGCCGGAACCACCGTTAGCTACACAGTCCCCCGTCATACGTCCTGCGCGGGGTGGTATCCATTGTGTGGCAACGAGTTCTATCGAGATGCAGGCTGTGTTCATCAACTGAGAACGAACCATCGCTACGGCTGCTGTGGTCGGTGTGGTCCAGTTCCATCGGTGTCACGCCAGAAATTGACGAGTTGTTCGTACAGATCGGTGCCAGGTGAGGGCTGGCGCGGGATAAAGAGCCGGACGAGATCGGCGTCGTGGGGCCGGAAACCGAACCACATGTCGAATATTCGAAGCATTGTGTTCGGTCCCGGGGAGTGGTGGAGGTGAAGGACGGTGAGCCCATCGCCTGCCGACTCGCTCGCGTTGCTGGCACTCGAGACTGTCATCTTCCACAGGGGCTCGGTTCCGGTGCCGAGGTCTCGGGCTATCGGTTCGTCGCCGATCCGGTCTAATGCGGTCGTGAGGGCTGCGGCGAGTTCATCGAAGGAGGAAGGCACATTCATGCCGGACGTGCGAGCGCGTGAGACCGGCAGTATGTCGGTGTCGAAAAGTGTGCGCAGTCGAACCTGGCCTCGCGGTCCGGCGTAATCAGCTGCGTGCCAACACGATGCGAGTCGCGAGCACAGGGCATCCTGCTCGTCGATCCGGTAAGAGGAGTGAACGAACAGCACGTGCCGTGGGAACGAGTCTCCTGTCTGCAGGGAACGGTGAATCTTCATCGCGCCGGTCAACACGAACGCATCCATCGCAGCGCGCAGGCCGCTCTCATCACGGTCGACGTGGCGCACGAATGCCTTCTCCCCAGATATGGCCAGATCCCTCGCCCCAGTTGGTACGTCCTCGGCATCGTAGAAGGCCTCCGAGCCCAGATAGCCTGGCAGCCTCGGTGCGCGCACTGTGAAATCTGTTGGGGCCGCAGTGGGGCGGTCGAGGTACGAGCTGGCCGTGTAGGTGACGTACTGAGCTCGGGGCAGGGCATCGAGCAATGACCTGAGATGGTGTTCAACAGCCGAATAGCGCTGTGTGACATCGGTGTCCAGGTCGATCACGAGAGCCGGGATCTCCGCGCGCGAGGCTGGGTTGGCCTGCAAGTCCGCGGTCAGCTTCCGCAGCACGGCCCGGTTCTTCTTGACGACCAGCAAGCGCGTCGCCGCACCAGACAGATTCTCCGGTGAGTTCACGGGCAGATCCGGCAGCCGCTTCTCGAAAGCGAGATCACGAAGCGCGGGCCCGAGCCTGCCGTAGTCGAGATCCTGCCCTGTGAGGCGTAAGACCCCGGGGGCTTCAGATATCGACGGAAGCTCGGCGTCGAGTCGCTGCTGCACCTGACGGCGAAGCAGGTTGCGGTTTCCGGCGAGCACGATTACGAGCCGGTAGCCTGCATCGATTGCCTTGGCGATAAGCGCGATCGCAGCACTCGTTCGATCGTGCCCGATATCGTGCAAAACCACGCCGGTGCGGTGCTCAGGGGTAACAGCACCAGGGGCAGCGAGCTGGGCGAGAACCTCATTCGCCACAGCTTCGGCGCAAGCCGCGGCCACCGGCGACCAACCACGCAGCGCGAGAGCGTTCCGGTAGAAGTGCCAGCACTGGCCGTCGGCATAATTGCTGTTCGGGCGTGGTGCAGTGGCCGCATCGAGCCGCAGCAGGAGATTTTCACGTTCCAGCTCGGTGTTCCGTTTTCTCGCTGCACTGAGCTGATGTTGTAGGGCCGTCACCGCTGCGGGCTGGAGGTTCCGCAGGGCATGGTTCTCCTCGAGCGCGTTCCTGAGACGTTCCCTGGTCCCGGCAAGCTGCTTATGCAGGCGCGTGGTGTGGCCCCACGTTCCGCTCTGGGCGTCCTGGGCGGTGTACAGCAACTCCATCAGTCGCTCTGATTGTCCGGGGCGCGGATGCTCGGATCGCAGCTGAACTGCGTCGACGAGGTCGTTGATGAACTCTTCGGAGGGCAGCACCTCACCGTTGAAGTAGCGGGTCACCGTGCTCGGCTGCAGCGCCTGCTTCTTGGCGTATTCGCGCCCCGAAATCCCGCCGAGCAGAGCGAACTGCTCGCGCAGTGCGACCGCGAGCACGCGGCGTTCCTCGGGCAGGTCTGCTCGCAGAGGCTTGAACTGGCCAGCGGTGTGTCGCACCCGAGTAGTCATATCTCCTCAGGGGCCCTGCCGCCAGGTGTTGCGCCACATTTTGCAACGCGTTGCGTTCGATGCACCACCACGCCGAGTGGCAGTTTGACCAGCGATACCCGCACAAACGCCAGACCGAATCGAGGTCCGCTCGCCGGTCTGCCGTCCGAGCCGGTACGCCCCGACCGATGAGACCCCAGAGGAGAATTACCGTGACAAACGACGAGAAGCCGAGTGCGCTGATGTCCGTCCGCAGCGCTCTGATCTTCTTGTGCGCGCTCATTACCGGCGTCGGCGCAAGCGTCCTGACAGGCCTTGCCCGACACTCCCCCTACGACGCAGCGCTGCTGGGCGTCGCCGCGGCCGCAGGCGCGATCAAGTTCTTCCATTGGCTGATCCGCTGAGGGCACCGGACAACCTGAAGTCACAGCAGGCCGCCGCGCACAAGCGGCGGAATCGGCGGCTGCTCGATGTCGACGGCCGAGCGCGGCCTCGTTGCACACCGAGCAAGGGCGTCAAATATATTCGGCAACACGCTATCTCGTTCGCAGTGTGATCGCTGCGAACGAGGTGCCGATCGGATCACCATTGTGCTGGTGACGCCACCGGTCCCGCGATATGCCGCTGCTGTGGCTGCAGGGATCAACGTGCGCAATCACTCCGGGGCGCCCCACAACAAGGCCCCTCAGGATCATGGCGCTGTCACCGCGTCCCACGACGATTTCGACCGCGGCATCATCGATATCCTCGAATCGCTGGCCTCGGCGGACGCAGCCGAAGAACATGCCGCAGGCTGGCACGGTACCGAATCCGGCAGGGCCGCAGCCGTATCCCAGCCTCGCGAGCATCCCGGGCGATCGTGGCGCGGCTCTTCCGGGGGTGTTCCCATCTCCTGGCCCGCGGACCGCGCCGTCGCTGCCTGCCAACCGGCACGTCGCGTCGCGCCCGATGCTGTACATTCCCCCGCTTCGGTACAGCCGGGATGCTGCAAGGACGCGGCGATGCGGTTTCGTATTCCATTTCAGACGAGAGTGCATTCGCAATGACATTCTCTCTTTCGGTGCGCTTTGTCGCGATTCGGCTAACTGCCCGGTATGTGCAGAATTCCTATATGTGGTCAAATGCGATTTTCGTTGTGTCGGAGGCGAATTCGTCGCAACTATTTCTGCCGTGTGATCGACCGGGCATTCTCCTGGGAGCAGTATTACTATTCGGCATCGATCTCCGATCGTAATGGCGAATGGTGCTCATGAGAACGATGCCGGATCAGTGCCATTGCCATGTGTCGATCGCAGGTGCGATGTCCACTGGCGTGCTCACGAATTCTTCCACACCGTCGCACGCGGTTCTCGTTCACAGGCGTCGCGGCCCGGACCTCGGATACAGTGACAATGCCGATACATGCGCGATCGCGGGCCGTTCTCCTTGGCAAGCGCTTCGTAAGTGACGCTGTTCCAAGAGATTTGGGGACTCATGGACGTCGTTGTGACATCGCCGGATACGGACGCGGCGGACCAGCTCCGTTCTTTGTGCGGGTGGATGGCCGACGCGGACGGGCTCCGCGGCCGTGTCACCGGTCGCGAACGCGCCCCCGAGCCGGGCACACTGGGGCCGGTGCTCGAGAGCGTGCTGGTGGCGCTCGGGCCTGGTGGCGTCGCCACTGCGATCGCGACCACGGTGATCGCAGTGGCTACGCAGCCGAAGCGGTGAAGTGTCGCTGAAAATGACTGTCGCAGACGGGAAATCGCTTGAGCTCACCGCCACACAGGGCCATGGCGCGCCCTCGGTCGTGGCGATCCTGGCGCTGCGCGCGGACTTCTACGGCGAAGCCGCCGTGTATCCGGAGTTGCTGGCCAGCCTTGCAGAATCGTCAACTGCTGATCACGCCGATGACTCCCAATGAGATCCGGGCCGCGATCGAAGGGCCAGCCGCTGCGGCGGGCCTGACAGCAACGGCAGTGCGTCGGCCACCGATTGCCCGCCCTCGGTAGCGCCGAGTTCGGTCAGGATCAACTCGTCCAGGCCCGCGGCCAGTGTCACATGCGTTGTGGGCAACCTGGTGGCATGGCGGCGGTACGCACCTCACCGTCACTGGCTATCGCCAGGCCGGCCGCATCGCGAAGGCGATCGTCACCACCGCCGAACAGGCATACGCCGACCCCGACCCCAACAGCCAGCGCACCGCGCACCGCATGCTGCTACGCCTGGTCCGAGTACGCGAAGACTCCACCGACACAGCGCAGGCCATAGAACGTTCCCTGCTCGTGCACGGTCTGCCCGATCCGCGCATGGCACAACAGGTGATCACGGTGTTCACCGACGCCCGGCTGCTCACCCTCGACCGTGACACCGCCCGGATCAGCCACGAAGCGCTACTGCGCGCCTGGCCACGGCTGCGCGGATGGATCGACAACGACCGCGAATGGCTGCGGCGACACCAGCAACTCACCGACGATGCCCACGTCTGGGAGCAATCCGGACGTGATCCCTCACTGCTCTACCGGGAAACCCGCCTGGCAGCGCTGCGCCAACGCGCCGCAGAGTCCTCCACCGGCGCCACGGACCCCGACCCACTACACGATGCCCATCTCGGCGCGGTGCAGCGCGCGTTCGTCGACGCCAGCATCACCCAGGAACTCAAGGAACACACTCGCGAAAAACGCCGCAGGCGTCGCCTGCGCTCACTCGTGGTGGCACTCACCATCCTGCTGATCACCAGCCTCACCGCTTCGGCCATCGCCTACGTTCAAAACCGCAGAGCGCGAGCACAATTCGTCCTCGCGGTCGCCAACGGCCTACACACCGACGAACCCACCCTATCGACACAACTGATGATCTTGGCCGCACGGCTGAGCAGTCCCGATGCCACACAAACGTTGTCCGCCAACCTCATCGACAGCACTCGTCACAGAGTCTGGACCGCCATCCCCGACGCTGAAGCCGCCACCATCGCTTTCACAGCTCTACCGCACGACGAGAATCCGATCCTGGCCAGCAGCGGCCCTCAAGGCACCACGGTGCTGTGGGACTACTCCAGCGGCCTGGCCAAATACACCTCGACGCAGATCGCCAACCAGCCGACCGCTCCGCCGGGCCACCGCACTCTGGTCAACCACATTTCCACAGCGTCGTCGGGCACAGCGATAGCCAGCACTGCGGTCAACGACCCCACCGTCACACTATGGCGCGGCCCGTTCCTCTACTTGTCCCATCCCGCCGAATACATCTACCGACCCCACCCCGCAGTCTCGGTATCCATCCCAGGCGAACCCAAAGGACACGATCGAACACCTCGCCCTGAGCAACGACGGGAACATCATCGCTGTCGCGAAAAGTCTGTACCCTACCCAACCGCCCTTGCTCGACCGGTGGATCACCCTGGTAGACGTCACAGACGCAACACACTCCATCCTTACGGGATTACCTCTGCAACCGCCATATATCGGGAACAATAGAAATACACAGTATGTGAGTATCAGCGATATCGTATTCAGCCCGCATAACAAGATCTTCGCAGTCGACGCCGACGGTGCGGACAGTGCCCTGTGGTCAGTCACGGATCCCGAACACCCGGTCCGTCTGGCAGGCCTCGCCATGAATGGCGGCACACCCGATGGGTCGCTGGCCTTTTCACCGGACGGGCGCTTGCTCTACGCCGTGAACGGCAGGGACACAGTCAAGGGAACTACGACGATGAAGGTCTTCGACGTCACGAACCCCACACACCCGGCCACAAAGAGCACCACGACGATCGCACGAAACAACGACGACGTCGGCAAGATCGCCGTCAGCGCGGATGGACACACCCGGACTTTCCGGCGCAATGGCAACATCGACATCTGGGCAACAGAATCCGATAAGCCGACATCGGTGGTGACGTTCCCGGACCACGGCAGAGGAACGTTGGCATTGAATACAAGCGTGAATCCCGAGATCGAGCACGAACGCCAATACATGCACCCCAGCGACAACTACGTCGCCCAACCCGGACTCGACGGCATCATCGATATGTGGGACCTCGACGAAATCCGCGACATAGGGACCGAAACTCTGCGAGCGGCCTGCGCGTCACTACCCGGCGATACGACAATAAAGGACGGCGACTGGGAGCAGTACCTTCCCGGAATGCCGCGCAGATCCATCTGCTGATCGACGGCGAATTCACGCTCACATAGCGCGGGAACGGTCATCGTCCGCGGTTGCGGTGGTGTTTGCGTAATCCACCGTGAAAAACAGTGAGATCGCGTGTTCGGCTGCGCTGGCCACCGCATCCGGCGACAATGGTGAAATGCTGTCGAGACTGAGGGAAAAGTTAACATGGTGGTTGCAAGAAGCTCCGCGGCGACGGGAAGCGTACCGTCGACTTTCAGACGAGGCGATTCTTCTTGCGCAAGTTTCCGCTTGGATATTCGTTGGCTCCACATACATTTGTATCGGGGTCCTGCTGGAATGGGTCTTGGCAGGGTTCAGGCCCGACAAAATTAGCTATCTCAATGTCGTTCTGATTATTGCCGGAATATACGCGGTCCGGCGCTACTTGCCGAGGGTTGCGCCTTTCGTAAAGGAATATCTGCGAAGGATGACGCTCCTCCCTTCCATCCTTATTGCTACTGTAGGTGGCGGGCTCATTGTCGGAGCGTCATGGTGGGCATTGGCCAAGCTGCTGAACCCCACTGTCAAATCGCCGGACCCCTTGGATATAACCAAACTAGCAATTACCGTAGCGGGCGGAATTGGCGCTGTGGTTGCCCTCGTCGTGGCGTATCGCCGTCAGAGAGATGTTGAGCAGGGGCGATTTGTGGAGCGCTTCGGCGCTGCGGCCGCGCAACTCGGCGCCAGTCAGGTCGCAGTTCGGATAGCAGGTGTGTATGCATTGGCGGGCGTAGCAGACGAATCCAGGGGATCTCGTCGCCAACAGTGTGTAGATGTTCTGTGCGGCTACCTGCGACTGCCATATTTCCCTGAACGCGGCTCCAATTATCAAACCAAACACATCAGAAAAATTAAGGATATCGGTACCTCTGACATGGAAGTCGAGGACCATTTCGAGTATCTGCAAAACGACCGAGAGGTTCGCCAAACCATTCTGCACGTAATTTCTGATCGCCTCAGGAGGCGTCGATCATCCTGGAGCGACACTGAGTTCGACTTTCGCGGCGCATTTCTTGAGGATGCAAATCTCTCCGGAGCAACTTTCAAACGAGCTGCACTCTTTGCCGGAACAACGTTCCTCGGCGACACCAGATTCGACTACGCGAAGATGGAAGGCCGCGATGTAGACTTCGAAAGGGTAACATTCGCGGGTGACACCAGCTTCGATAATGCCACATTCGTAAATGCGAACTTCAGTAGTGCAAATTTTGCTGGCCGATTGACGATGGTCGAGGCCGAATTCTATGGCACATCAGATTTTTCCGCTGCAACGTTCGGTGACGTCGGATTCACTGCCACTCATTTCTGGGGACTGAATACCACATTCAGCACAGCGACCTTCGAGGGATCGACGGTATTCGAAGCAGCGCATTTTAGCGGCTACTGCCGCTTCGATAGGGCCTCATTCAGAGACAAGACGGTACTTGACGTCTCATTCCAGCAGGGAGTCACGTTTATGGGAGCCGATTTTGGCTCCCAAACTGTAGATTTCACTGCGGTCCAACAATGGGGTGGGGCACACGCTTCATCGTTCGACTGGAGTGACGATCGCTCTCTTAAGCCGTCGAATGTCCTGCCGACACCATGGCCACCAGAATTTCCCTGAACAGTGGCAACACCGAGCGACCGCAGCCGAGGCGGTGTGTGGACTATCGCTGGATTCCGCCTCGGCGCTCAACCGTCGAAAAATCGAGACGGAGCGGAACGAGCTATCCCGCCTGCTCCCCGCCCCTCGAGGCCAGGGGTGTCGATAGCCTCAGAATCGTGGCTCAGAGCCCATCGCACCGAACTCATCGGAGTCCTCGCGTCCCTGCCGGGGATCGAGCACTTCCGTCCTGAGCAGATCGGCGGTCTTCCCAGCGACACCTCGATTCGCAGACTCGGGGTCTCGTGCACCGCGGGTTCCAGGGTCGCGGGCCGGCTGCGCGAGGCGTGCTGCCGGTCGGTGGCATGTGACGATTGCCCGAATCTAACATGGTTGTGATTCGCAAGATGTTGTGTCAGACGATTTTGTCGGACACAACATCTATGCTTATCTCGTGCGGCCTCGAACCTGGGCCGCGCACCGGATAAACGCCGAGGCCCAGCCGGAGCGGACTCCAGGGGCCTCGGGTTTGTCTTGGTCGGACATCTCGATGCTACGACACGCGGTTCGATACGTCGCGCTGAACCGAGTGTTGGGTGACGGTACCCTGCTGTCCGCTTCCGGCTACCGGCACGGCGGCCTGCTCATGACGGGCTGGCCGCTGGGCGTGGAGCGCAAGGGGAGCATATGAATAGCGACAACGAGTTGTGGCCGGTGGCCAGCAGAGTCGATGTGCCCGCCGTCACATTCATCGTCACAGAGCTGGGCTCGAAGAAGCCGTACATGCTCAACCTGTTCGATGCCGACATCGACACCATGGACCAGAACTGCCTGGCCGGCCTCGTGTGTGGAGGTGGACAGTGACGTTCGACCTTCCCTCGCGAGGAGCGGTTTTCTGGCCTGTCGGCACCGGAGACAGCACCACGATCGTGCTCAACGACACGATCGTCATACAGGTCGACCTGCACGATTTGGTCAAAGCGCAGGAGGATGGCACTCCGCATACTCCGGTCGTCGATGAGCTCGTCGCCGCGTTGCCGGAGATCGATGGCGAACCGTATCTGGCGGTGTTCGCGTTGACTCATGCCGACAAGGACCACTGCCAGGGGTTCGCTGATCTGCTGGGCCGCGTCCGTATTGGTGAATTGTGGGCGACTCCGCGGATGTGGCGGGAACTGGCCGATCCGGACGCGCCGAACCCCTGTCCGGACGCGATCGCGTTCCAGAAGGAGGCCGAACGCCGCGTCGCGGCCACCAAGGACGCGCTGGCCAAAGGCCAAGAACCTGGCAGCGGCGACCGTATCTTGGTCATCGGTTACGACAGCGACCACGACGAGCACGCCTACTCCGAGCTTCCCGACAAGTACCTTTCCGGGCCCGGCAAAGCGGTGACTGTTCTGGACGATCACGACTGCGCCGAGTGGTTCGAGGCATTTTTTCACGCCCCGTTCGTCGACGACTGCGCCGCCGAACGCAACGAGACCTCTCTGGCGATGCAGATCACCCTCTCCGACGGCCTCGGAACCGCCAAGATCCTATTGTTGGGCGATCTTGCCCACGACACGATCATGAAGATCATCACCTACAGCGAGGGCCACGAGCGCAGCGAGCGGCTCGAATGGGACCTGTTGCTGGCCCCACATCACTGCTCCAAAAAAGTTATGTACGTGAGCGATGACGGCAAAGATGTCCCACAGCAGGACGTCCTCGACGCGTTCACCCGCTACGCCCGCAGCGATGACGCGGTCATCGTCAGCAGCAGCGAACCGATCCCGGCCAAGGACGAGCCCGGTAAGAATCCACCGCATCTGATGGCGGCCAACCGCTACCGCGAGATCGCGCAGTTCATCTGCACTATGTCGTGGGGAAGCGAAACCGCGCCGTCGCCGGTCGTGCTCGGTGTGGACATGGCTGGCGCGCATGTCCTCGAGGTGTCCGCGGAGGCGCTCACTGCCATCGACCGTGCTACCTCGCCGATCGTTCGACGTATGGTCGCGGTTACCTCTGCTGCAGCCTCGCTCGCGGGCACCCTTGCCACGCCCGCGATCTCCGCTCCTGCGTCGACCGGTCCAGAACGGGTACGCGCCGCGGTCGCCGCTGACCGCGGCGGGGCCTGCGCGCCTGGAAGCCCAGTAGGGTTCGGCCGGTGAATGATCTCGCCGCCCGGCAGCTCGAGGACCTGGCCGCCGCAAGCGATGGCGCGATCGAGATCCTGGCCACCGAGAAACGTATCGCCACAACCACATTCGAGGTGTCGCTGGACACCCACGGCCTCAGCCGAAGTGGTCGAGGAATCCGGGTGCTCGACCGCGAACGGTTCACCCTCATGGTGTCCTCGACATTTCCGTTCGCCCCGCCGAGCGTGTCCGTGCACCACCGCCGGTGGGTCGGGACCCCCCATGTTCAGTGGGGCACGCTGCTGTGCCTGTACGCTGCACCGTCGGTGGAGTGGAATCCCGCTGACGGGATGCGCGGGCTGATCGAACGACTGACCCTGTGGCTTGAGCGGGCCGCCGAGGGCGCCCTCGATGCCGACGGGCAACCACTGCACCCACCGGTGGCCTACGCCAGCGGCACCGCAGGATCGGTGGTGATCCGGCCCGATTTCGCCTGTATGGCTCCCTGGAGTACGCCAGGTTCTGGGCGGCCCACGGCGATGCTGTTCGCGTGGTGCCGTCGGAATGGCAGCCGTGTCGATGTCGAAGAATGGCTCACCGGTGAGCAGGCCGCTGCCCGTGCGGTTACCGAAGCCGTTCGTGACGAGCGTGGCCAGCCGTTCTACCTGGCCCCAGTGATCGCGATCAGCGAGGAGATCGGTTTCGAATACCCCGCGACCGCGGCCGTACTGGCCCGAGCTCTCGACGTCGCGGGCATCAGCGGCGACGCCTTCCTCGAGGCGGTCACCGCTGCGGCGGGTTTCAACCTCGCGATGCGGACGGGGGCCCGCGTTGACCCGTCGGCGCCGGTTCTGGTCTTGTTGGCTACACCGTCTCGGGGAATCGGTGGCTCGGCCCGGCTTCCGCATTTCGCGGCGTGGCGATTCGATGACTTGGACGCCAAGCTGTTGGAGCTGTTGGCCGAAATCGACGCCAGCACATCGCAGTACGCCGGGTCTGAGACCGCTGACCGGTGGTTGGCGTTGCAGGAAGAGGTCGCCACCATGGCGCGGGAGTGGCTCGAGGGCGCGAAAACCGCGTGGATGACAGTGTTCGAAGAACGTGCTGAAGTCACCCATCGGCGGGACGAAGCAACGGCATCGAACTGGTTGCGCGGCAAGCGGATTCTGATACTGGGATGCGGCGCGCTCGGTGCACCCATTGCCGAGCACTGCGCCCGAGCAGGTGCTGCGGCGATGACCATCGCCGATAATGGCATCGTCCACCCGGGCATTCTGGTGCGTCAACCGTACGACGACACCGACATCGACCAGCCCAAGGCATCGGCGCTGGCCCGGCGCCTGCGTCGTATCCGGCCCGACCTTGCCGTCGAGGACGCTGTCGGGGATGTGGTAGCTCGCCACCTCACTGCCACCGCCGATATGTCGGCGTTCGACCTGGTCATTGACGCGACTGCCGACACCGGGGTTCGCGCGGCGCTCGAAACCGCCCGGGCGCGGCGGCGTGGTGACTGGCCGCCGGTGGTCACCGCGCTGTTCGGGCACACCAGCCAGCGCGCGCTGGTCACCGTCTCCCTGGCCGGTGCGAGTGGAGCCGCACACGACGTGCTGCGGCGATTGGCGATCGACCTCGGCCGCGGGATCCACCCCGCCTGGTCTGACGTCGCCGACGATTTCTTCCGCGATCCGCCGCGCACCGAGCTGTTCCTGCCCGAACCGGGCTGTTCGGCACCGACCTTCGTCGGCGGCGCCGCCCAAACCGGGGCGCTGGCCTCCCTGGTCCTGACCGAGGCAGTGCAGGTGTTGGCCGCCGACCCGGCAACCATTGCGCCGATGACGGTGACTGCGCTGCGGTTGCCGGATCTCGGATGCACCGCATCCAACGTTGTCGATCGTCTGTCTTGGCCCAACGACGTGCTGGCGACTGACCATTCGACCGGGATCGAAGTGCGGATCGCCCGGCGTGCGCTGGCTGAGATGCGCGCCGAAACCCGCCGTGGTGCCAGGCTGCGTGGTGAGAGAGTCGAGACCGGCGGGATGCTGCTGGGTGCGTTCGACGATGCGACCCAAACCGTGATCGTAGACCTGGCCACCGGGCCCACACCCGACAGCAAACTCTCGGAGGTCCATTTCACTCACGGCACCGCCGGCAGCCAACAACTGCTCGACAACCTACGTGCACAGACCGGCGACAGGGTCGGGTTTCTCGGCATGTGGCACACCCACCCGTTCGGACCTGCGTCACCCAGCTCCACCGACACCGCCGGTATGGCCTACCTCACCTCTCCGGACGGCACCAGCCGACGAAGCCTGATGCTGATTCTCGGAGGCGATAGCCCCGACTGGAACGCCTGGCATGATCACGGCACACCACCGCCGCTGTACGTCCAGGTCGTCGATCGTCGTCGGCCCGGCCTCGCCGCGGCCATCCAGCCTGCTCCCCCGCCGGGGCGCTACTTTCCCGGCGGGTACCGCACCACCGCCGACAATCAATTAGACACCGACCACCAGCTCAGGCCAGGTTTGTTCCGGCGATTGCTCAGGCACGCAGAACAGTGGGTGGGTAAACGATGACCACGACCGAGCCTAGAGTCGGCATCGCTCTGTCGGGTGGTGGGTTCCGCGCAACGGCGTTCGGGCTGGGTTGTCTGCGCGCCCTGCACGATCAGGGCCTGCTCCCGCATGTGCGAGTGGTGTCTGGCATCAGCGGCGGCAGCCTGCTCGCCGCAATGTGGGCCTACGGACCCGCGTCGTTCACCGAGTTCGACGACACCGTCACCGAACTGCTTCGTTCAGGCCTGCAGAGGGAATTGATGCTCCGGGCGGCATCGCCTACGAGTCTGGCGCGCAGCCTCACCCACACTCTGCGATCGACCGGGACCGGTCAACCGCGGCGGTACACCCGAACCAACAGCTTGCTGGCCGCCCTGGCCGCCCGCGCGTTCGGGGCCAAGAACCTCACCGAAGTCACCCACCCCGGGCTCGACACGGTGCTGTCTGCGACGGACCTGGAAACCACCAACGCCATCCGCTTCGGCAGCCGGGTGAGCGCTTGCTCGCCACACGGGACCATCAGCGACTGTCTCACCGTCGCCGACGCGGTGGCTGCTTCGGCCGCCTTCCCGCTGCTGTTGCCGCCGATCAGCCGGGAATTCACCTTCCAACCTCTCGATGGCCAAGCTCATCGGCGGCGCGTGCTATTGACCGACGGCGGCGTCTATGACAACCTCGGGCTCTCGCCGCTGCTCCCCGGCCGGTCTCTCCAGCACACCAGCCACGTCTACGAGCTGGACTACATCATCGCCTGCGACGCCGGTCGCGGACGCACACCCATCACCTCGCGGGGCTACCTGCCGATGCGCCTCAAACGCAGCTTCGACATCACCTATGAGAAAACCCAGGACAGTGGCCGCGCCAGAATCCACGAGGCCCAGCGAACAGGACAAATCACCGGCTTCGTTCACGCCTATCTCGCCATGAAAGACAACCGGCTACCAGCACCCCTGGTCGATTTGGTCCCCCGCGTTGAGATCATCGACTACCCAACCAATTTCGCCAAGATGAGCCAGGAACATCTCGATGCCCTATCCACCCGCGGCGAGCAGCTGACCCGAGTCCTCCTCGCCTACTACTGCCCCCGGCTTCTGGCCTGAGCGCCAACGCCTCGCGCTTTTTCCTGCTGCCTAGAACGTGCTGATCCATCATTCGCAGGCGGCAGTTGTTTCACGGACGGTCGCGCCCGATCAGATTCTGCTTGGGCACAAGCGTTTTCAGATAGGCGCCGCTGGCCGCGTTGAAGGCGATCTTGGCGGTGGCCACCAGCACCACCACGAGCGGTCATGCCTGGCGGCGAGGCAAGCGGCCCAGTTGGTTTGGGCCGGCACAGGGTTCGGCCCGTGGCCTCGTGTTGAAGGAAGTATTGATGAGGATTGTCAGGAGATTGTCGGCGGGGCTGTTCGCCGACGCGGCCGTATTGAGCGGGCACACATCCGCGCTGCCCCTTGCCGCGGCGGAACCGGTCCAAGGGCAGCCGAATCCGGTGTCCGCATCTGAAGCCACACAGCTGCTTGCAAAGCTACCGATCAAAGGAGCCGCTGCGATGAGCGGCTACAGCCGAGTCAGTTCGGAGAGGCGTGGACCGATGACAATGACACCCCCGACGGACACAACGGCTGCGACACTCGCATTATCTGCACTGTTCAGAGTGCTGTGGTCCGGTTGCCCTGGCCGCGAGATGCTGTGTGAGCCATGGCCGGAGCGAGCGACGAGAGGCACGGGGCGTCGAGGAATCTGATCACCTTCCTCCCCGAAGACGTGTCTGAAGGGTTAGTTGGCGGTCCAGCGCTGGAGTGGCCAGCTCGGTGCGTCGGCCCGCTCAGCCCATCGAGTGGGTGGTGGAAGCACGGCCTCCCAGAAGTTGCTCGCGGTAGAAGGATCGAAGGGCGGGAGTGGCGGAACTGTTATTCCTGCGGCGATGTCGTCGCCGGGTAGTTCGTAGGTGAATTCGATTGCGTTCGAGGTGATTTCGAGGTTAACGCCGCGGGTTTCGTCCGGTGTGAGTTCGAACGGTGTCGGGAGTTGTGTCTTCTGCGTCGCCAGCAACAGGCGGTGGGGGCTGATGGGAAACAGCACCAGCGCTGTGTTGGAAAAGTCGGGCGGCCGATTGCGCGGCTTTCCTGGCCCGGCGATGCGGACGACAGGTTCGTCGCAGGTGAGGAGCGGGTCGTCGGATGTTGCGAGCCACCAGGTGCGTTGGGCCAAGTGCGGGGTGATGTGGTTGCGCCAGACTTTGATCGCGGTGTCGATCGCGGTCGATTTGGCGTCGCTGCTGAACGTCGGCTGGGCCAGTATCTCGTCGATGATCTGGTAGTGCCGGGACGGGGAGTAGGGAATCCGCAGAGCAGCGCAGATGATCGGCAGCACCCTGCGATCGTCGAGCGCGTTGCGGGAACCGAATCGCTGGAGGGCTGCGCTGATGTTGAGGTCGGCGGCTCGCGCTCGCGGTGTGCGCTGACTCTGGAGGGCGACGAACACAGCGAGATTCTCAGCGAAGTTGGGGTCTGTGATCTTCCCGGGTGCGCGGTCGTCGAGTGTTCGAAACCAGCGCGCCGCAGCGTCTTCGATCCGGGACATGTGAGTTTCAAACCAGAGGTCTGGTTCGTCATCGGGATCGACGTCGGCGGCGATGATCTGGTAGAAGTTCTCGCCGTTCGCGATCTCTTCCGGAGATTTGAGGTCGCTGTGTCCGGTGACGAGCTCGGTCAACAGCACCGGGCTCTCGCGACCGCCGTCCTCGGTCCACCGGCGCAAATATGTTTGCGGCACGAAGTGATGGATGCGCGTGCGCTGCGGGTTGTTGCGCGTGCGCTCCTTGGACCGTTCGATCTCGTCGTCGGTGAGCCATTTGTTGACGGCCGTCATGATCATGACTTTAGCGGGTTGGCCTGGTCGTATTCACTCGGTTTTCCTGGTTGGCGAGCTGGTGAGGCTTTCTGGATCATGTGTTTGAGCGCCGCTCTCGAGGCGGTGAGTCGTCGTCGAGTTGCTCGGCTCGGGAGGTCGCGGCGTCGGCGCGGGCGCGTTCTTCGTCTGCCTGGATAGCCATACCCGCAGCGACACCTTCGAGTTCGCGGATGCGGTCGACGAGCCGTTCGTGCGGGGCCTGCTCGAGCTGCCCGCCGAGCAGCAGTTGGATCTTCTTGGTGAGCTTGTCGCGTTCGGCGCGCAGGATTCGGATTTCCTCACGCGCGAGCGACAATTCGGTTCGGAGGCCTTCCGCGGCAGCCGGGTTCCCGCGTTCGGCCCGGGGCGGCCGTTGGTCGGCGTTGACCTGTTGGGTGCTGGCAGCGTCGACCGCGGCGCGGACTGCCGGGGTGTTGTAGATGAACCAGGTGGAAACTCCCGCTCGGCGCGCGACATCGCTGATGGTGACTCGTTTTCCCTCGGTGAGCAGGTCGGTGACGGCGGCCGGGGCGCGATCGTGTTTGAGGATGGTGTCGCGGCGGCGCGCGGCGACGAGCCGGTTGGTGCGTTAGGCCCGGTCAATCGTCATCGTTGGTGGCCTTTCTGCTGGTGACCGCGGTGACGGGGATGAACGTGGCAGCTTGGCGGGCATTGCGGAGTTCGCGGGAGGCGTCCTCGATGGTGAGGCGCTGGTCGCGAGGCAGCCCGGCGAGCATCCCGGTCATTGCCGTGACCACCTCGCCGAAGGCGGTGATCTGGGCGTCGAAGTTGCCGATCACCCAGTCCGCGGCGTCGGTGGCCAGGGCGAGTTCCTTGTCGGTGCGCAGCTGGGCGATATGCTGTTCGATCGCCGGGAGGTAAGACGGGTCGGGGCGATAGAACGAGCAACCGGCGCATTGGAATCGGATCGGGCAGTGCTGGCCGCCGGCCTTGATGTTGGACGGCTCGGTGCAGTTGCCGAACGGGACGAGCCACCGATTGCCGTTCGTAGTCGCCGACGGAGGCGAACCCGGCCGGGTGGCCGCACCGGTCGATCATGAACGCGCCGACCTTCTCGGTCGCTTCGCGCTTGCGCCGCAACGAAACCGAGTAATAACCCATGGTGGTTTCGATGCTGCGGTGGTCCATGAGCTGGCAGAGAACGTCGACTGGGGTGCCGTTGTCGGCGTGTCGCTGGGCGTAGGAATGTCGCAGTCCATAGGCGGTGATCAGCGCTCGGTCGTAAGGGAGCGGGTCACCGGTCTCGTCGAGGCGCTGATCGACTATGTCGGGGATCTGGTCGATCCAGAGCGCGAATGCTCGAGAGCCGAACTGGTGGGCAGTCAGATGGCCTCGGCGGAGGTTGTTTCGGCCACCGGGGATGGGAAACATCCACTCGCGCAACGTCTCCGGGACCGGTAAACGGTCGACGTAGTCGAGCCAGTCCTGGATCACCTGGACGGTATCGAGGTGGATCGGCAGCCGTCGGCCCATCCGCCGGCGTTTGCGGTTGTCGTAGATGAGCGTGGGTTTGCCGTCAACCCATTCCATGCAGGTGCGTTTGAGCGAGCAGACCTCGCTGGGTCGTCGGCCGGTGTCGCGCAGGATCTTGTAGACCGTCTGATACATCCTGGCGAAATCAGCGGCCGACCAGCCGGGGATCGCGTAGCTGGAAAAGGCACCCAGCAGAGCGGTATTGGCGTCGAGCTGGGCGATGACGTGTTCGGGGATGACCCGGCCGAGGTCGTCCTCACGAGTGTCGATCAGCGCGATGAAGTGGAATCGCGGGTCGATGGCGAACCCGCCATGGATGGCATCCATCGCGCCGCTGCGGCGAGAGTGCTCGATCATTCGATGCCAAACTCCCAGCATCGCGCGCCGATGCGAGACCGAATGCACTATCCCATCCCGGTCGGCGCTGGAATGGAAGCCCTCGACAACCTCGCTCATATCACCCGTATTCAGCAGCTCCGGCCGATCGCCATTCGTGCGCAGCGCCAGCTGCTGCGAGGCGATCTCGGCAGCGTGAACGACCTGCCGCAGCACGGTCACCGGCGGCCGGACCTCGCGGGCGAACCGCTTGGTGAACTCCCGCAGCCAGGGCTGGCGGATGCTGCGGAAGTCGACCACGCCGCCGACCGCGCTGTAGTGGTGGTCGGGTGCCGCCTGCAACCCGACCACCGCTGGCTTCCAGATGTCGCCCTGAGTCGGGTCGGCACCGGTGAACACGATGTGCGCCCGCGCCAGATGTGTGGTGATCGACCGAAACACTGCCCATGCGTTGCGAGGCAGGGCGTTCTCGAACCCGGCGTCACCAGCCAATGGCAGCAGAGAGCCGCAGCCGTCAGGCAGTCAGACGAGGATGCGGCGGATACGCGCCGGCACCAGGATGATTTCGTCACGGTCGCGCTGGGCGATCCCGTAAGGCAGTTCCGCCGCGACCACTGGATCGACGACTCGGAGGTCGAAATTGCCTGCGGCCATTGGTCGTTGGCCCGGCCGAGGATGTGCGTCGGATCGAAAGCTCGGTCAAAGTTGCTTGGCCGTCCGGCGCGGTCGTAGTGGCGGCGGCAGCGGGCGCAGCGTCGGTTGAAGTTCTCCACCTGCTCCTCGCAGCGCTCAACCCGGCACGAGTATGCTGCCGTCCTCGGATTGCCGAGGCTGCCGGTGAAGACCTGCCGCTGCGAATCCCATTCTCCGGCGCGCCAATTCGGGTCCAGCTGCGCGGTCAACCATTGCTCCCAGCTTTCCCGCCCTCCGGACGCGAGCAGGAGTCTCGGTGCGGCCGCGATCGCTGCGCGCTCACACGCCCGCCCGCTCGACCGCGGCGCGCAGATCCTGGGGGGTCCGGATGCTGGTAGATCGCCGTCGACGCCCGGCTGGCGTGACCGAGCAGAGCCTGCACCACATCGATGTCGGTTCCGCTGCGCGTCCAAGCGGTCCCTGCCGTATGCCAGAGCATGTGCGGCCGCAGCCGAAAACCGCATCGGTTGCCGATGCGTTCGACAATCTGCTTGGCGTTCGAGTACGACATCGGCGCTCCCGCGTTGGGCCCGGTCAGATTGACCAGCACCAGGTCGCAGTCCGTCGCGGCCGGGATCTGGTCGCGCTCGAGCAGATACTCCCGATATTGCAGCACGACCTCGTGCTCGACCGGCACGATCCGGGCGCGGCCGCCCTTGACCCGTGCCGAGTTCGGATTGTTTTGCCGCGGCACGACATGAACGTGCGGGCCTGCGTGGGTGCATCCCAGATGCATCGAGGTCGGCAGCAGGTGCATATCCTCGCGGTGCAGCCCCAACGCCTCACCGATCCGCAGCCCGGACCGCACCAGCAGCAGCACCAGAAACCGGTCCCGCTCTGTTCGTGCGGCGGTCATCGCCGACGAAAACTGTTCCGGAGTAATGGTTTTCGGAGGGATTTCGACTTCCGGTGCCTTCAGTACCCGGCTGCGGATCATCCGGAACTGACCGCTCTCGCCCTCGTGGAAACCGTTCGGGGCATAGGCCAGATACTTCAGCTGCGACAGGCCAGCAATCACGTCGGCCGAGACGAATCCCCGCGAGGCACAGAACCGCAAGAACTCGCATACCGCGATCAGCACGGCGTTCACCGACTTGCCGACCCGCAGCCTGCCGTGGACCGTCGGAGTCTGCTCGACCGTGAACTTGAACCGGGCCAACTCGCCGATACGCACCCGGTGCCAGTCCAGACAGAGGGCACCTGCCCAGTTCAGGAACCAGCACACCCGCGGAACATACGCGCGGACGGTCTCAGGCGACCGGCCGGCCCGGACATGAACAACACCCACTCCGCGACCTCGACCACCGGCCGCATCGACTCCTCGTCGACGACCATCCAACCGGGCTGCCCGGACGTCGGCGACACGACCGTCTCGACAGCAAAGACCGCCGCGTCACCGCGGCCGAGCGTTCGTCCCTCTCGTGGCACAGACGGTATTCGGATAACAGTGAGGAACAGATGGCCCAACACACCTCGCTCTCGTGCCTCCCACCCGGTACGGCACTGGAGATAACTCGCGATGACGTCTTGCGCCGCGACCTCGCCGACGTGAAACCCGCGACCGGCTGCCAGATCATCTCCGGCACCCTGCACGACGTGTACACCGGCAAAACCATCTCCTTCGTGCTCGGCCCGAAAAGCACCGTCGTGCAGATCGATCACATGGTTTCCCTCGGCGACGCATGGCAACCCGGTGCCCAGCAACTCCCGGCAAGCAGACGTCGCGACTTGGCTAACGACCCTCGCAACCTGCAGGCCGTGCATGGGCCCACCAACGAGTAGAAAGGTGACGCGGACGCGGCGACCTGGCTCCCGCCCCAAATCTCCTACCGCTGCACCTATGTCGAACGGCAGGTCCAGGTGAAATCGATCTATGGACTGTGGGTCACCCAAGCTGAACACGACGCGATAGCAAGCATCCTGCACGGCTGCTGACACCACCTCACCGCCTTGGAGTGCGTGTGCCATATTGTCCGACAACGGCCAGGTACCTCGGCGATACGGATGTCCGTCCTGGCGCACGAACAATCCGCACCTCATCGTCACCAAGGGCGTCAAAGCCGACAGGTCGCCCGCGTCAGTCGCCTATCTCAGCCACATCCTGCGCCAACCGAGGTCATCGACCGATTCGGCGCCGCGCCCGGCGGTGTCCTGGACAAACAGACCCGCCTGGCCCGGGACACCGCCAGCACCGTAGGCGGGGCACTGGTCATCACGTCCCAAACCAGCGCAGCCGAGGCCTGCGCAGGACTCGACGCAGACGACTTCACCGCCCTCGAACTGCTGATCGACCTCGAGCAGCAACCAAAGGAAGACCTCCCGTATGACGATAATCTCGGCATCGGGCGGCGGCAGCCAAATCCCTAGTGCGCCACCAACCTTGTGCCAAGAGCCAGAAATTACTGGCCATTGGCACTCCCGAGCGACCGGAGATGGAGCGAACAGGCAGAGGTCCCGCTAGGCCCGCGCAACCTTCGTGACGATTCGGACGCACTGGACGGTGTCGGGCCGAAGCCGCACGTAGAGGTGTTCGGGGCCGAGGTAGGGCCTACTGGGCGGAACGTCTGGATCGACACAGCCATCTGAGTTGCAGAACAGCACACAATTCACGCCGTCATTCTGCGCACTGCGGAAGAGGATGCCGTCGCCCTTGAACTCGGGGACGTACCGCAGATATTCGGTCACGACCTGGGTCGGCACGTACTCGATGTGTTCCCTGCCATCGATAATGATGGGCTTACCAAGGTCAGCAGCAAAAGAGCGCAGGAACTTGAGCTCGTAGTAGTGCAGCCCTCGTCCGCGGTCCCGGTACAGGCTCGGCACCGGTGGCAGGTCGGCGAGGTTGAGCAGCGTCATGTCCCGTGCTGTCTCGAATGCTCCGACAATAGCGTAGCGCCGAGTGCTGTGCGCTCCGATCTCGGCGACCACCGTGTCAATGTCTTCGCTGCCGTAGAACATCGAGATGCCAGCGGGACTCATCCGGCTGTTCGATGCGCGTTCCTTCGGCGGCGAGCCCAACGCCGCGGCGGTCTTGAACTTGACAACCGTGCCAGGTTCATCCGCGAGCCGGCCGCGCCAGAACACCCGTCCAGCCGGTACCGCCAGCAAGATCTCGTTGTCAACGATGATCTTCTCCAACCTGCTCAGGAGGCTGGCGGCCGTGAAGTCATCCGGATGCTCCGAGGATTCCTCAGCGGTCGACAGATACACGAATCGCGATTCGTGCTTCACCTTCTCGCAGAACGCCTCCCATCCCCAGGCCAGAGCCTTGTCAGGCGTTGACTCGGCGATGTGGGACTCGGTCCATAGTTGTTGCACGATCACGTCCCCTATGGCATCGAGTACGTCATAGGTGACGTCGCCCTCGCAGACCGCATAGGCAACTTCGGCGGATTCGAGGACTTCGCCGCCGAACCACTCACCCTCGTCATAGACAAGACCGGCGTCGTCGACTGACATGTAGAGGAACCGCACGGCCTCGACGACGATGTACATGAAGTCCTCGAACAAGGCCGCGATCGGCTCGGACGCGTCATCAACGGAGGCACCGCAGAACGAGCATGCCATCTCAGTGAGGTGTCGGTGGGTTTCCTCACGCAGAGTGTCGTCGTGGATGCACTTCAGACACACAGTTTTGTCACCGGTCTCGCCGAAGCCGCGCGCCTCGATCTCCTCCATGTACCTCTTCGTGAATCCCACGTGTCCATGAAAGCACTCGGCCGCCGATGAAGCAGTCCGCCCGTGTCGCCGAATAAGCGCACTGGCATCGATTCGTAAGGTCGCGCCGCGGCGGGCGACCTGCGCGATATTCAGATCGGCGACCCGAGGGAACAGAACCTTCGGGTCGACATCAGCGCACCCAGATCGTGATCGATTACCACCGGCCAAGCTCCAAATCCCCAGAGCGCCAACACCTTTGTGTCAGCGTCTTTCATCAACAGCAAACTTCCCCCGCTACTTCAACGTTGGTTGCTGGACTCGGTGCAGGCTCATGCGCACTACTGACCGTGCTGCCTTAGCCGAGGGGGCCGTTCGTCTCTGTACGACGGTCCGGATCCTCCACCGTCACAGGCGGCCAATCCGATGGTTCGACATTCGTAGGTGTGCGATCCGAGAAGAGGTGGATGTGACCGGCGCCTTCTAGCTGGCGTCTGTCAGATAGTTCCGGAAGACCTGGGTAACAGCGCATCTGGTGTCCGGTCAGGAAAGGGTCGCAAGCCGCCCGGTCGGGATTGCGAGCGTCCGGACGTCGCGCTTCACCTGGAACAGCTTGCGAGCGCCCGGGTTTTATTCACCGCCTGACGCATAGTTATACGTCACAGTGACGTAAGTGACTGATGTTGCTGATGTGACATGCTTCGGCGTGTGCAGGTTTTCTGGATTCAGGTCACGAGGTTGTCGCCGTCGCGGTGCGACATTCGCCCGCTTGCGGGTTGGCGGCGCGAACCGGTGCCAGGTTTTCTCGGCGAGTCTCGAGCCCCTCAGGATGTGCGCAGAGTCCGGCGCTCATGAAAACGAGCAGCATCCAATGGCGAACTCCCCCACCCCTTCCGGGCCCGCTATCCTAATATGTCACAGTGATGAATTAAGGTAGGGTTTCGGGGTTATCTGATCACTCGCATTTCCATCAATCAGTGTCCGAACAGCAGTGAGGGCGGACCCTTGGGGCCGCCCTCACTCGTTCGAGAAGGAAATCAGCTCGGAGACTTGGTCAGATCACCGTTCTCGTTCTCGGTGATCTCCACGCCGTCGCTCTTGGAGGTGCTCTCGGTCTGGCTGATCAGAGTGTTCAGGCCGTCCACGCCGGAGCTGTCGCCGCCCTTGAGTTTGTCGAAGGCCGATTGCACGGTGTCGCCGAGTTTGCCCAGCGGGACCGAGATCGACTTGCACAGTGTGGGATTCGCCTTCGCGTCGACCAGGGCCAAGCGGACCTCACGCTTGACGAACAGTGCCGCGAGGCCGCCCTTGACGAATGCGGTGATGCGGCCCTTGGCGCCCTTCTTGAAGGTGCCGGCCTTCATCGGCTTGTACAACCACCGGTGGAACGCGCCGAAGGCCAGCCCGGAGTGGGCGACGAACTTGGTTTTGGCGAAGGCTGTGGTGTTCGAGGTCGGACAGCTGGTGTCCTCGGCCTTCGCGTCGGCGGCGGTGCCGGTCGGGTCCGCCGGAATCGATTGATCCGTACCACTGCTGGGTGCACTCGACGACGAGCTCTTACAGCCGCCGACGAGGACCACCACCGGAATCAGTAAGAGAACCACTATTCGCATCAAACGACTCACGCCACACTCCCGATATCCGAACTGATGTATACCGCCGGTAGAGTACCCCAGCAATCGCTCGGCAATCCAGTTGTTCCGCAAGCTCGGTCGTGGAATCGGTGCTCGCCCTGCGCAACTCACAGTGCGCCTGTCCTGCCTCGAGGAGCTCTGCCAATCACCGCACGCACGTTCTGGGAACGAGCACAACTTCTGCGTGAGTTCTGGACCGGCGCAATCGCGCTGCTGTTCAATCGGATTCGTATTCAGGTGGGCGACGCTCGGGGGTGGCCGAGCGGACGGTTCACCGCATCCAGATCGGAGTGCGATGATGTTCGCGCGCATGTCGCGGGGTTTTCTGGCGGCAACCACGGCGTTGGCTGTCACGGTGGGCGCCAACGGGGTTGCGGTGGCCGCGCCCGATCCGGGGTCTCCGAAACAGCCGAGCGCCGAGGACGCATCGCATATCAGTGGCATCCGTAAGGTGTCCGATCGCGTGCTGGATGTCGGGGTGTATTCGGCCGCGATGGCTACCCGGACGCGGCTGACGGTGCTGCGGGCCGCTCACCCCGATCGGCCGGCGCCGACGCTGTATCTGCTCAACGGCGCCAACGGTGGATCGGACGGAAACTGGCTCGAGGGTACGGATCTGGTGAAGTTCTTCCGTGACAAGCAGGTCAACGTGGTGATTCCGTTCGGTGGTGCGGGCAGCTACTTCACCGATTGGCGTGCGGACGATCCGGTGCTGGGGCGTCAGCGGTGGTCGACGTTGTTGACTCGCGAGTTGCCGCCGATCATAGATGCGGCGTTCGGTGGCAGTGGCGCGAACGCTATCGCCGGTATTTCGATGGCGGGCACGTCGGTGTTCCAGTTGGCGATGGATTCGCCGGGGTTGTATCGGGCGATCGGGTCGTACAGCGGGTGCGTTCGTACGAGCAATCCGATGGGACAGGCGATGGTTCAGGCGGTGGTCGCGCAGGAGCACGGGAACGCGGTGAATATGTGGGGCCCGCCGAGTGATCCGGCGTGGGCGGCGAACGATCCGTATCTGCATGCGAATCGGTTGCGCGGCACGACGATCTACGTGTCCACCGGCACGGGGCTGTTGGGGCCGCACGACAGTGTCGAGGGCGCGCACGGTAACGGGGTGCTGCTGATGTATCAGGTGCTGTTCGGTGCGCCGCTGGAGTCGGTGACCAATATGTGCACGCATCAGTTGCAGGATCGTTTGCGGCAGTTGCAGGTTCCCGCGACGTTCGATTTTCGTGCGACGGGGACGCATTCGTGGGGTTATTGGCAGGATGACCTGCATCGTTCGTGGCCTCGGTTCGAGGCGGCGCTGGCCTCGTCGGACGCGCAGCACCCCTCGGGGAACTGATTCTCCGAGGGGTGCGCTTGGTTCGGCTGGTGTCCGCGAGCGTCGCGGAACACCGGCCGAGTGGGTTCAGGCGGTTTTTTCCTTTTGTACGACGGGGATTTCGCCGCTGGCCGGGACGTCGGTGCCGCGCAGGGAGGCGCCGACGGTTTCGCGCAGGAACACCCAGGCGACCAGGCCCAGGACGCAGGAGCCGACCATGAAGTAGGCCGGGAACAGGTCCCAGTGGGTGCGGTCGATGACCCACTGGCTGATCAGGGGCGCGGTGCCGCCGAAGAGGGCGGTGGACACGTTGTAGGACAGGGCGAATCCGGCGTAGCGGACGTGCGTGGGGAAGATCGCGGGGAAGGTCGCGGAGATCGTGGACAGCTGCGGCACGTACAGCAGGCCCAGGACGATGAATCCGGTGATGGCCCAACCTATTCCCTTACCCATGAGCCAGTACATGGGTATGGACAGCACGCCGAGTCCGATCAGGGAGATCAGCCACATGGGTCGGCGGCCGATGCGGTCGGACAGTCCGCCGCACAGTGGCAGCACCAGCGCCATGACGAGCTGTCCGATCAGGACCATGGCGGTGGTCTGGGTGTCGCTGACGCCGATGGTGCCGTGCAGGTAGGTGGGCATGTAGGCGAGCAGGGTGTAGTTGACGACGTTCAGGGCGATGACCAGGCCGCCGAGGGTGAGCAGTTCGCGGCGGTATTCGGTGATCAGTTTGATCAGGCCGCCCTTGGGGTGCTCGTGTTCGGCGACTTCGGTGAAGACCGGGGACTCGTCGAGTTTGCTTCGCAGGTACCAGCCGACCAGGCCGAGCGGGATGGCGATCAGGAACGGGACGCGCCAGCCCCAGGCCTGCATCTGGTCCTCGTCGAGCATGACCTGCATGAGCAGCACGATGGCCGAGCCGCCGATGAAGCCGCTGAGGGTGCCGAATTCCAGGAAGCTGCCGAGGAATCCGCGGCGTTTGTCGTCGACGGATTCGGCGAGGTAGGTCGCCGCGCCGCCGTATTCGCCGCCGGTGGAGAAGCCCTGGATGACGCGCAGGACGATCAGGAGGATGGGGGCTGCGATGCCGATGCTGTCGTGGCTGGGGATCACGCCGATGAGGCCGGTGACCGTGGCCATGAGCAGGATGGTGACGGCCAGGACGGCTTTGCGGCCGATGCGGTCGCCGAGGGGGCCCCACCACATGCCGCCGACGGGGCGTAGCACGAAGGAGATGGCGAAGCCGAGCAGGGTTCCGATGGTGCCGAGGGCGCCGGGGAAGAAGGCGTGGGTGAGGTAGGTGGCGGTGGCGGCGTAGACGCCGTAGTCGTACCACTCGGTGGCGTTCCCCATTGCGGCTGCGGCCACGGAACGTCGTTGTTGCGGTTGTGAGTCGCCGTTTGTCACGCGCGAACTCCTCTCCCCGGTGGGTGTTGAAGCACCGCGCTGTCGCAGTGCGGAAAACTGATGTCGCCATGCGGGTTACAGAATGGCAACGAATGCCACGTTTACCCGGTTTGGCGCGGCGGCAAACGGAGAGACACTCCGAGAACGTGGCTATGCACACCGGACGACCAGTGACTATATCCAATTTTGTGATGGTCGTCACACTTGCTGATTCTGGCACGATTGGCTAGCAACGGTCGCTGACGGACAGCGTGCCCGAAACCTGCCGATCCGCGGTGCGATCCGGCGACAGCCCCTCACGACACGCCGCGCCGCGCCGCGTAGATTGACCCCGACGATGCCGAGTTACCGGGTTTTCCGGATGGACGCTCCCGAGGGGGACCACGACGTGACCACGACCGACCAACGGCCGGGATCCGGATTCAGAACCTGGTTGCTGGAGGGGGCGAACGAAGACCGGTACTCCCGCCATCCCGGGCCGATGGTCAAACAGACCGAGGAGGCCCATCAGCGGTCGTGGTGGAAGGTGATGTGCCTGACCGGCGTCGACTACTTCTCCACGCTCGGCTATCAGCCGGGTATCGCGGCGGTCGCCGCGGGCGTGCTGTCCCCCATGGCCACGCTGGTGCTGGTGGCATTGACCTTGCTGGGCGCGCTGCCGGTGTACCGGCGGGTGGCGCGGGAGAGCCCGCACGGCGGTGGATCACTCGCGATGTTCACCCACGTGCTGCCGCGCTGGACCGGCAAACTGTTCATCCTGGTGCTGCTGGGGTTCGCGGCCACCGACTTCGTGATCACGATGACGCTGTCCGCGGCCGACGGCGCGGCGCACATCGTGGAGAATCCGCTCGTCCCACACTGGCTCACCGGACATTCGGTGCTGATCACGCTGGTGCTGCTGGCGTTGCTGGCGGCGATCTTCCTCAAGGGGTTCGCCGAGGCGATCAGTACCGCGGTCGTGCTGGTCGGGGCGTATCTGGCGTTGAACGTCGTCGTGGCGGTGGTCGGGCTGTGGCATGTGTTCACCGCCTCGGGGCTGGTGGTGGACTGGACGCACGCGCTGACCGCCCAGCACGGCAGCATTTTCGCGATGGTGGGCGTATCGCTGCTGGTGTTCCCGAAACTGGCGCTGGGCCTGTCGGGTTTCGAGACCGGTGTCGCGGTCATGCCGCAGATCAAGGGCGAACCCGGTGAGCCCGAGGATGATCCGCAGGCCCGCATCGCCGGCGCGCGCAAACTGCTCACCACCGCCGCGCTGATCATGAGCGGATTCCTGATCGTCACCAGCTTCATCACCGTGGTGCTGATCCCGGCCAAGGAGTTCCAGAGCGGCGGTTCGGCCAACGGGCGCGCGCTGGCGTACCTGGCGCACCACTATCTGGGTGACGGGTTCGGCACCGTCTACGACATCTCCACCATCGCGATCCTCTGGTTCGCGGGCGCCTCGGCGATGGCGGGTCTGCTGAATCTGGTGCCGCGCTATCTGCCCCGGTACGGCATGGCGCCGGAGTGGGCGCGCACCACGCGGCCGCTGGTGCTGGTGTTCGCGGTGATCGCGTTCGGGATCACCTGGTATTTCGATGCCGACGTCGATGCTCAGGGCGGCGCGTACGCCACCGGTGTGCTGGTGCTGATCACTTCGGCCGCGGTGGCGGTGACGCTCTCGGCCGCGCGCAAACGCGAGGTCGGCAAGATGATCGGGTTCGGGATCGTTTCGGCGGTGTTCGTGTACACCACGATCCTGAACATCTTCGAGAAGCCCGAAGGTGTGCAGCTGGCCTCGCTGTTCATTCTGGCGATCATCGTGGTGTCGTTCATCTCCCGGGCGCGGCGCGCGTTCGAGTTGCGCGCGATCGAGGTCGATTTCGACGACAAGGCCGCGTGGCTGATCGACAAGATCGCCTCGAGCGGCACGATCCGCATCGTCACGCACGATCTCGAGGGGATGGAGGATCGTGAGCCGGGCGAATATCGGCAGAAGGAGGCCGAGCAGCGGCTCGAGAGCCACATTCCCGCCCAGGCGCCGATCCTGTTCCTCGAGGTGATCGTTCGCGACGCCTCGGAGTTCTCCACCGATCTGCACGTGCGGGCGGTGGAGCTGGACTGCTACAAGATCCTGTCGGTGGAGGCCGCGGCGATCCCGAACTCGATCGCGGCGATCCTGCTGGCCATCCGCGACCGCACCGGCCTGAACCCGCACGTGTATTTCGAATGGACCGAAGGCAATCCGATCACGAACCTGCTGAAGTTCCTGTTCGTCGGTGAAGGTGAGGTCGCGCCGGTCACTCGTGAGATCCTGCGGCGCGCGGTGCCCGACCCGCATCAGCGTCCGCACGTGCACGTGGACAGCTGAGCCTCGCTCCCCCGCGCAGAAAATCCATTGCGCCGCACCGATTTTCGCGCCAGGCCGCCGGTCGGGAACGGCAACTGGAAAGCGCGATGGCCGAGCCGGGCAGGAGTTTGCGGATCCGCCGCCCGGCTCTGGCGCGATACGCTGAGCCGGGCAGGTCGCCGGGTGCGGGCGGATGCGCGGCGAGCGGCCGAACCTGTTGTGTCAGTATCGAATTCGATGCCGGGAACGCGGCGAGTCAGCGGGGCAGGCGGTCGGTGCGCCAGCATTGGGAGGTCAGCGGGACGTCCAGGGTGGGGGCTCCCGCGGCCTGGGTCTCGAGCAGTTCGCGCACGCGGGTCAGGCGGGCGTGTTTTTCTTCGGCGTCCGCGATGATGAACTGGCTGTAGGTGCTGAGCCACGCGACGATCTCGTCGAGGGTCATCGTGCGGGTGAAGGCGAACGAGGTGGTCTCCACCTGCCCGAACGGGCTGTGCTCGGGCAGAGCGAACCGGAATCGGCCGGCCAGATGCTCCTGGCTGGGCTGGGGTTGTTCGGCGTGGCCGCGGTCGAGTTCGAAGACCCAGTCCACGGTGCGGTCGCGGTTGGTCCGCAGCACACCCAGACGGCCGCCCTCGCGCAGCACCCGGCCGATCTCCGGGACCGCGACCGGATGATCGAACCAGTGCCAGGCCGCGGAGACGAAGACCGCGTCCACGCTCGCGTCCGGCAGCGGGATCGCCTCCGCGCGCCCGTCCAGCACCCGCACCTGTGGTGAGCGTTGCGCCAGGACCGTGCGCATGCGCTCGTCGGGTTCGACCGCGACGACCTCGGGCACACGCGCGGCCAGCGCCCGAGTGAACAGTCCCGTCCCGGCCGCGAGATCCAGTGCGGTCGTGCAGCTGGGCGGGATCAGCCAGTCCAGGGCCTGTTCGGGCGGGCCGGGCCGCATCCGGTCGTAGTCGTGGGCGACCGAGCCGAAGGAGGTAGCCCGTTCACGCTGTGCCGTCATGGAACTCACGCTAGCGGGCGTAGCTGTGTGGTTCCTGCGCGTGTGGTGTGCGCGGTCAGCGGCCCTGCCAGACCGGGGCGCGTTTCTGCGCGAACGCCAGCACGCCTTCGCCCGCGTCCCGGGAGGACAGTGCGGGTGCGGCGAGTTCGCCCTGACGGGTGAACGCCTCCTCGGTGGACCAGTCGGCGGACTCGTCGACGATGCGTTTGCTGGCCTGGATGCTCAGCGGGGCGTTCACCGCGATGCGCTCGGCCAGCGCCAGGGCCGCGTCCAGGGCGTGCCCGGGTTCGGCGAGTTCGTTGACCAGGCCCAGTTCCGCGGCGCGGACGGCGGTGATCGGGTCGCCGGTCAGCGCGAGTTCCATCGCGATCGCGCGCGGGATCCGCTGCGCCAGGCGCAGCACGCCACCGCCGACGGCGACCAGGCCGCGTTTGACCTCCGGGATGCCGAACGTCGAATCCTGTGCGGCGACAACCAGATCCGCGGACAACGCCAGCTCGCAGCCACCGGCCAGGGCGGGGCCTTCCACGGCGGCGATGAGCGGTTTGGTGGGCGGTCTGCCGGTGATGCCCAGCGGGCCGCGGCCCTCGGTCATCGGCACCTCGCCGGTGGCGGCGGCCTTGAGATCCATTCCGGCGCTGAAGTATCCGCCCGCGCCGGTGATGATCGCGACCTGTGCGGTGGGGTCGGCTTCGAACGCGTCCAGGGCGCGTTCGATCCCCAGGGCGGTGGCCAGGTTCACCGCGTTGCGCACCTGCGGGCGGTTCAGAGTGATGATGGTGACCGGTCCGCTGCGGTCGACCAGTACCGGAGCCGGTGGCGGCGGGGGCAGTTCGGTGCGGTCGCGGGAGTCCACGGTGATCTGCCCGTCCGCGACGGTCACCGGCAGGCCGAGCAGATCCCCGTCGGTGAGTTCACCGATCAGCTCGGATTGGGTGCTGCGCAGCAGGATCCGCGCGCCGTCGGGTGCGATGAGGCTCAGCACCGCGGCTTCGGGTTCGCCGTCGCGGCCGAACGGCACGGTGTAGGCCTCGATCACGGCCGGGCCCTGGTATCGGCTGCGGGCCGGACGCGCGGGCGGGTTGTCGATGACCGGCGTCAGATGCTGGTAGGGGGTGCGCGGCGGGGTGGCCGAGTAGATGCCCAGGGCATGTTTGGTGACGTACCAGCCCAGCGAGGTGGACAGCCCGTAGGACTGCGGATCCGCGCGCAGTGCGGTGACCAGCGAGGCGACCGCGTGGCCGCCGTAGTTGTTGCCGGGGCCGCCGCCGAAGGTGAGTCCGCCGGTCACCGACAGCGGGCGTTTCGGGTCCTCGAGCGGCAATCCCAGCTCGCGTGCGGCGATCTGCACCGCCACCGGGAAGCACGCGTACAGGTCGACGTGCGCCAGATCGTCCACGCTGATGCCCGCGTGGGAGAGCGCGGCCGCGCCGAGGGTGCGGATGGCCGGGGAGGCGGCCAGTTCGGCGCGTTCGCTGGTGAACCATTCGTCGTGGCCGGAGGCGCCCGCGTGCAGGAACACCCATTTGTCCTGCGGGATTCCGGCCTCGTGCGCGGCCGCGACGCTGGTCAGGATGATGCCGCTGGCCATGTCGACCTGCAGGTTGGCGCATTCGAGTTTGGTGTAGGGGGTGGAGATCATGCGGTTGTCCGCGGTGGGCGTGGCGATCTGCTCCGGAGTGAATTCCGTACGCTGCCAAGCGAATTCGTTGGCCGCGCCGATCGCGGAGAAGCCGGACCACAGGCGGGAGATCGCGGCGGCGTGTTCGGCGGGGGTGCGGCCGAGGCGATGCCGGTTGGCCGATTCCAGCAGCGCGTACATGTTGATCGGCGCGATCAGCCCGGCCTCGGTCTCCGCGGCGTTGTTGGCGGGTTTGTCGATGCCGACGGTGCGGGTCGGGGTGGTCGCGGGGTCCTGGGCGGGCCAGCCCGGATCGATTCCGGCGCGTTGGACCGCGGCCTGGGTGGCGCCGGCCTCGGTGCCGGTGACCAGCACCAGGTCGTACCGGCCCGCGGCGATCGCCGCGGCGGCCTCGTTGATCACCAGTTGGCCGCCGTCGCCGCCGAAGGTGCTGGACTGCACGGTGTCCACCGTGCCCGCCCCGACCCGTTCGGCGACCACCGCACCCAGGTCGCGGTACTGCCACGAGGCGCACGCCACCGCGAACACCGCGTCGGCGGTGCGCAGGACCGATTCGCCCGCGCCGGTGTCCTGCGCGGCGCGGCGCAGGGCCTGCACCGCGAGTTCGGCCGGGTCGCCGTACTCCTGGTCCGGGGTGCGCTGCACCACTTGGCCCACGCCCACCAGGACCGGGGTCGAGGGATCCAGCTCGATACCGGATGCGGTGTGCAGCACGGGCTTTCGCGCGGGTTCGGTGTCCACGGGTCCGGCCGCGGCGATCGCCGCGGGCAGGCGGTCCAGGGATTCGCGCATCGCCTCGCCCAGGCTGCGGACCACCGATCCGCCCAACGGGCCCTCCACGGGCGGTCCGGCCGCTCCGGCATCGAAATCCACGAGTGTCTGCGCGCCGTTACCCGACACGGTGATCCAGTAGCCCAGCCGCACCTGCTGCGGGGCCTGCCCGCGCAGTTCGAATCCGCGGTCCCCGGCCGCGGCGACGGTCCACACGATGTCCACCGGCAGGCCCATGATCTGCGCCTGCTGAGTGAACTCCGCACCTTCGCGGACCGTGCCGGGCGGATCACCGCGCCAGCCGCCGTGCAGCACGAACCAGTCGCCCAGGCGGTTCAGGTCGCGCAGATACGCCGCCACGGTCTCCACCGGGGCGTCCACGAGCTGGTCGGCATGCGCGGTCTTGGCGAATTCGCTCAATCCGGCCGGGGCCAGCCGTTCACGCCGCTCCTCGACCGAGGGCGCGGCAGGTGTCGGCGGCGCGTTCGTGCCCGGTTCGGGAGCCGGCGCGTTCCGGCTCGCCACGATTCCCGCGATCAGTTCACGAGCGATCCGCGGATTCTTGCGGACCATCGCGGCCAACTCTCCGCCCGCACGCAGTTGTTTACGCACCGAACGCATTCGATCGCCACCGGACACAGCTCACACCGTCCTATCTCCTCAATCGAGTACGAGACTATTCGACCGTGCACGCGCGCGCCCGCCCCGGCTACCCTCGGGCATCGCCGGCCTTTGCCGAAGCCCCGTGCAGTGAGCACACCGGAGGACGCCGGCCGCCCACTACGTCGGGCGAATCCGGCTGGCTGGGCCTTCTCCACGTCGTGGCGGGCGCCCTGACGAACGATCAGCAAGCACTGCGAGCCGGTTGAGAGGATCAGTGGGCCCGCCGAAGGCCGCTGGCACCTCGGTGATCCGCAGATCGGCCGCAACCTGACTGGACCGCGCGCCCGCTCGGCCACAGCTGTACGGAGTCGCTCGCAGCGCTCGTGCAGGGCCGGATTCCGAGCGAGTCGGTCCAGCCCGGTGGGAGGCGGGGACTCAGAGTCCGATGCCGAGCAGGGCGTCCACCGCGCTGGCGATCGTGGCGGGCGCGGAGCTGTCCGGGCCGCCGTATTCGAGTGCTTCGCGAGCCCAGTTGTCGACTGCGGCAAGTGCTTTGGGGGTGTCCAGGTCGTCGGCCAGATGCTGGCGCAGACGCGCGACGGTGTCGGTGGCGTCCGGGCCGGAGATCAGCGCTGCGGCGCGCTTCCAGGTGTCCAGCCGGGACAGTGCCTGGGCCAGAACCTGATCGGACCATTCGCGGTCCTGCCGGTAGTGCCCGGCGAACAGGCCCAGGCGGATCGCGGCGGGATCCACGCCCGTGCGGCGCAGCTGGGAGACGAACACCAGGTTGCCGCGCGATTTGGACATCTTCTCCCCGTCCAGGCCGATCAGGCCCGCGTGCACGTAGTGCCGGGCGAAGCGCCGGCCCGCCACCAGCGCCTCGGCGTGTGCGGCGGAGTACTCGTGATGCGGGTAGATCAGGTCGCTGCCCCCGCCCTGGATGTCGAACTCGGGGCCGATGCGGTTCAAAGCGATTGCCGCGCACTCGATATGCCAGCCCGGACGGCCTTCCCCGAACGGCGAGGGCCACGACGGCTCCCCCGGACGCACCGCACGCCACAGCAGCGCATCGATCGGGTCGTGCTTACCGGGCCGGGTGGGATCTCCGCCGCGCTCGGCGAACAACCGGTCCATCGTGGCGCGGTCGTAGCCGGATTCGTAGCCGAACTGTTCGGTGGCGTCGTGGCGGAAGTACACGTCCGGGTACTGCTCGTCGGGCACGACGTACGCCGCGCCCGAGGCCAGCAGTTTGTCGACCAGTTCCACGACCTCGCCGACCGACTCGATCGCGCCGATGTACTCGCGCGGGGGCAGCACCCGCAGCTCGGTCATATCCTCGCGGAACAGCGCGATCTCGCGGCTGCCCAGCTCACGCCAGTCCACCCCGTCGCGGTCGGCGCGTTCGAACAGCGGATCGTCCACGTCGGTCACGTTCTGCACATAGTGCACCTCGTGCCCGGCATCACGCAGCACCCGGTTGACCAGATCGAAGGTCAGGTAGGTAGCCGCATGTCCCAAGTGGGTTGCGTCGTAGGGGGTGATGCCGCACACGTACATCGTGGCGGTGGAGCCGGGGGTGACCGGGCGCACCTGCGCGTCGGCGGTGTCGAACAACCGCAACGGCGGTCCGGATCCGGGGACGGTCGGGACAGCGATATCGGACCAGGACTGCATGATTCGAGAGTAGAGGTTTCAGCGGCCCGGGTGCCCGCCACCCCCAGGGACCCGCGCCCCGCCACACCCGCGGGCACCGGTGCTCACCTGCGTCGAGGCACCGGATGCGGGATCGCAACCGTTGCAATCTCGCCGGATCGAAACCGGCGCGGCGATCTTCAGAACGCGGGCCAGGGAATCGGGCGTGAGGTGTGCGGCATCGGCATCACCGGATCGTCGCGCAAGCGCCGACCGCGGGTCAGCAGCGCCTCGATCTCCTCGTCGGTGATGTGTTCGGCCAGCGAATCACCGATCGCGCCCGGCAGCGCCTCGACGAAGGCGGTGATGTCGGTGATCAGGTCCTCGTCCACGGTCTCACCCGCCCATCCCCACAGCACCGTGCGCAACTTGGGCTCGGTGTGCAGGCAGATGCCGTGATCGACCCCGTACACCGTGCCGTCCAGGCCTTCGAGGGCGTGCCCGCCCTTGCGGTCGGCGTTGTTCAGCAGCACATCGAGCACCGCCATCCGTTGCAGGCGCGGATCGTCCGCATGCACCAGCGACACCTCCGCACCGGCCCCGTCGACCGCGCGCAGCACCTCCCGGAACCTCTCCGGCACCGCACCGGCGGGCACCAGATCCACCAGATCGAGCCGGTCGCCGTGTTCGGTGTGGTTGTCGACGGACTCCACCCAGCGTTGCACCATCCCCGGACCAAGCGGACCCTCCCGCAGGATCGTCTCGGGGATCACCGTCCACCCCAGTGCCTTGGACACCAGATACGAGGCGACCTCGCGCCCGGCGAGGGTGCCGTCCGGGAAGTCCCACAGCGGACGTTCCCCGCGCACCGGTTTGTACACCACGCGCACACCCGCATCGGATGCCGATTCGCGCACCGTGCCATCAGGGCCGATCTCGCACACCAAGGTCAGATTGCTGGCGGTGCTGACCCGCCCGATCACCGCCAGATCACCGCCGTAGAACGGGTCGCACACGCGCCCGCCGGTCTCGGCGCTCACCGGTCAGTCCTCGAGATCGGCCGCACCGAAGATCCCGCCGCGTTTATAGCCGTTGGTGCGCACACACATATGCCCCTTCGTCGACAGCGGTTCCCCGCACAGCGGGCACGGCGGCCGCCCGGCCGCGATCACCCGCGTGGAGCGCAGCGCGAATTCCCGGGCTTGGGTGGGCGTCAGGAACACCCGTACCGCGTCGGGGCCCTCCTCGGTGTCGTCCAGCACCACCGACTCGTCCACCTCGGTCTCGGTGATCGCCAGTAACTCCACCACCACCGCGTTGGCGTCCGCGTCCCAGCCCAGCCCCATGGTGCCGACCCGGAATTCCGCGTCGATCGGGGTCTGCAACGGCCCGGTGTCGTTCACGTCGTCCGCTTGGGGCGGCACACTCGCGCCGAATCGGCGCGCCACCTCGTCCAGCAGCAGACCCATCCGATCGGCTAGCACCTTGACCTGCTGCTTCTCCAGCAGCACGCTGACCACCCGCGGTTCCTCGACGGCCTGCAGATAGAAGGAGCGATCGCCCGGTTCACCGACGGTCCCGGCAACGAAACGATCGGGGGTGCGAAACACGTGGATTGCTCGGCTCATCTGCACCTCCTGAAACCACACTGCACTACTTACTCCAAAGAGTCGGGGCGTTGCGCATTCCCATTATCCGCGTCGGTGGTGCGCTCGCCCGCCGCAGCACCACCGTTCGCGGCCGGTCCGGGGCCGACTTCACCGCCGGGCACCGGGCCCGCCGGTTCGCGCGAGCGCTGTTCCGGGGGTGGCGCCAGCGCCGACAGGTCGGTGCCGGTGTCGTTGCTGCGCCACACCGACGGGCCCGCCGGTGTGTACCGCACGACGCTGAGTGAGGCCGGTTCCACCACCAGGCGCTGGAATCCGTCCAGGTGGATGCCCAGGGCGTCGGCGAGCACCGATTTGATCACATCGCCGTGCGTGCACGCCACCCACAGCGCATCGCGGCCGTGCTGCTCGGCGAAACGCCGATCGTGCTCACGGATCGCGGCCACCGCGCGGTACTGCACATCGGCCAGGCCCTCCCCACCGGGGAACACCGCGCCCGACGCGTGCCTCTGCACCACCGACCACAGCGGTTCCTTGACCAGATCGGCCAGCTTGCGGCCGGTCCAGTCGCCGTAGTCGACCTCCACCAGGCGCTCCTCGGTCACCGGCTCGAGGGCCAGTTTCTCCGCCAGCGGAGCCACCGTGTGGGCGCACCGCAGCAGCGGGGAGACCACGATGTGCTCGATCGGCAAGGGGGCCAAGCGTTCCGCGAGCGCGCGAGCCTGTTCGCGGCCGCGTTCGGTGAGTTCCACTCCGGGAGTGCGCCCGGACAGGGTGTGAGCCGTATTCGAAGTCGACACCCCGTGCCGGAGCAGGATCACCGTCATGCCCCCAGCCTAGGCGATCGCACCGGCTCGGCCACGCGACGAGCGGCACACGCACCCGATCCCGATTACGCTCAGGGCGAATCCGGTTCCGGCGACGACGATTTCGCTGCTCGGGCAGTGTGCTGGGTCACTCGCCGGATCGGTTCCGTGCGCCCGGACCCGCGATCGGGGTGCGTGCGCGCGATCACCGGGCACCCCGAACCGATCACTCCGGCGGTTCGCCGTGCCTTAGCCGTGTCCGAACGGGTTGTGGCCCTAGGCTCTTGGATGTGACGGAAGTATGCGCACGGTGATGGAACAGCGGGCGGTCGGGCGCAGCGGCCTGCGGGTCTCCCGGATCGGCCTGGCCACCCACACCTGGGGCAGGGAAACCGATCCGGACGACGCGGCAGTGCAGCTGGTGGCGTTCGTCGAGGCCGGTGGCACGCTGCTGGACACCTCCCCCGCCTACGGGGGCGGCGCGGCGCAACGCATCCTGGGTGAGTTGATCGGGGAACTGGTGCCCCGGCACGATCTGGTGATCAGCGGATGCGCCGGGATCACCCCGGTGCCGGTCACCGATCCGGACGGGGCGACCGCCGCGGAGCCGCGCTGGCGGGTGGACGCCTCGCGGCGCACCCTGCTGCGCCAGCTCGAGCAGACCCTCACCGCACTGGACACCGACCATCTCGACATCTGGAGTGTGGCCGCGTGGGATCCGCACACTCCGTTGGACGAGATCACCGCCACCGTCCAGGACGCGGTGCAGTCGGGCAAGGTCCGCTACGGCGGGGTGCGCGGCCTGGACGCCTGGCAGCTGGCGACCATGGCGGGCACCGCGCCGATCACCGTCGCGCAGACCCCGTACTCGCTGCTCGCGCGTGGTGCCGAACACGACATCGTGCCCGCCGCGCAACATCACGGCGTCGGGCTCATCGCCACCACACCGCTGGCCTGGGGCATCCTGACCGGCAAATACCGGGACGGGGTGCCCGCGGATTCGCGCGGCGCGGACGAGATCAGCGGTGCGCAGATCCGCGACCGCCTCGACGAACACTCCGACCGGGTGGTGGACGCGCTGATCACCGCTGCCGACGGTCTGGGCACCTCCCCGCTGGCCGTGGCGCTGGCCTGGGTGCGCGACCGGCCCGCGGTCGCCTCGCTGATCGTGGGCGCGCGCGACATGGGTCAGCTGACCGGTGTGCTCGCCGCGGAAACCCTGGAACTGCCGCGGGCGATCGCCGCGGCCCTGGACGACGTCAGCAGCATCTGACCCGCCCGCGCGCACCGCGGCCCCGCGATCATGCGTGCGGTGCGGGATGGTCCTCGTGCAGCGCCACTGGTGGATCGGGTGCGGTGCGCCGCGTGCCATGGCGGGTCGTTGTCCGGCCCGCGCGGGCACCACTTAGGCTTGCCTACATGAGCTGCCTCGTCCGGGTCCGATCGTCCCGCACCGCATCCGCGCGGCCGGTGCGCCGCATCGCCGTGGCCGTGTTCACCGTCGCGATGGCCGCGACGCTCGGCGCGTGCGGGTCCTCCGGCGGGACCGGCAGCACGACACAGCACGGTCCGGCCACCGCGACGCTGGCCGACACCAACCCGGTGCCGATCGGGTCCGCACCGCATCCGGTGCTGCCGGTGACGGTGCACTCGTTCGACGGGTCCTCGGTGACCGTCACCGATGCCAGCCGCATCGTCGCGGTCGACCAGTACGGCACCCTCGCTCAGACCGTGTGGGCGCTGGGACTGGGCGCGAACCTGGTCGGGCGTTCCACCGCCGCGGCGTTCCCGGCCGCGAAGGACGTGCCCAGCGTCGCGGGCGGCAGCGGCAGCATCAACGTCGAAGCCGTTGCCGCGCAACGACCCACGGTGTTCCTGACCGACACCGTCAGCGCCACGCCCACCATTCGCGATCAGCTCAAAGCGCTCGGCATCACCGTGGTCTACTTCGACCCCGACCGCACCCTGGCCGGGGTCGGCCCGCAGATCCAGGCCGTGGCCGCCGCGCTGGGCGTCCCGCAGGCCGGAACCGCGCTGGCTCAGCGCACCCAGCACGAGATCGATGCCGCGACCGCCGCTGTGCCCGAACAGAATCCGGCGCCCAAGATCGCGTTCCTGTATCTGCGCAGCACCGCGATCACCATGATGGCCGGACCGAAATTCGGCTCGCACGCCTTGATCACCGCCCTGGGCGGCACCGACGCCGGGGAGGCCGCCGGGATCACCGAACCGTTCGTGCCGATCACCAGCGAATCGATGATCAGCGCGAATCCCGATGCGTTCCTGGTCATGTCCGATGGACTGCAATCGATCGGCGGCGCGGACGGCCTGGCCAAGGTCCCCGGGGTCGCGCAGACCAACGCCGGTAGGAACAAGCGCGTCATCGATATGGCCGACTCGGTCCTGCTCAGCTTCGGCCCCAACACCGGCCGCATCCTCGCCGCCCTGTCCCACGCCCTCTACGGCACCCACCCGGCATGAGCGAGCCCACCCCGCAAGGCATTCCACCGACCCGTCCCACCAACAGCGAGATCGACACCCCCTCGCCGCCCGAGGATCCCGCGACGGCAGTCGATGCAGCGTTGCAACCAGCGCATCGAATCCCGAGCAATGGTGAATCCCGCACCGGCACACCGGATCCGCACACAGCCCGCGGCGGCGAGCAGGCACAGACCGCACCCCACCGCAGCGCAGTACCCTCGGGCGCAGACCGCACCGCCGACACCACGATGGGCCCGCAAACCCGCCCAGCAGAGCGCGCAACGGCGTCTGCGGCAACACCACCGCGCGACGATGCTCACGCGCAGCAGGATTCGAATGGTCTCGAAGCCGAAGCTGCGCCATCCGACCGCACCGGCATCGATCCTGGCTCGATCGAGCCGGACCCGGCCGGTGATGAACCAGCGGCCGCGTCGGGGGAAAACAGTGCAGCCGCAGCGGAATCGAAGCCGTTGGAGTCGGTTGATGCGGCGAGGCAGCGAGAGCAGGCCGTCGCGGTCGAATCCGCGCCCCCTGGTGAGGGCGGCAGCGGTCCCGCGCCGCGGCGGGGGCGGCGCTCGCGGGTGACGATCGCGTTCGTGGTGTCGATTGCGCTGTTGGTGGGGTTGGCGTTGGTGTCCGCGGCGATCGGGCAGGTGCCCACGACGCCGTGGGAGGTCGCCGGGACGGTGTTCCATCAGGTCGGGCTGGATTGGGGGCCGTTGCCGCATCATCCGGCCGGACAGGTGACGTTGCTGCAGGTGCGTTTCCCGCGGGTGGTGCTGGCGTTGCTGGTGGGAGCGGCGTTGGCGACAGCGGGTGCGTTGTTGCAGGGGGTGTTCGCCAATCCGCTGGCCGAACCGGGCGTGATCGGGGTGTCGGCGGGTGCGGCGGTCGGTGCGGGAGTGGTGATCGTGGTCGGAGGCGCGTTCGCCGCGGCGTGGTCGGTGGCCGCGGGTGCGTTCGTGGCCGGGCTGGGCACGACGCTGTTGGTGTATCTGCTCTCGCGGTCGGGGGGGCGCACCGAGACCGTGACGTTGGTGCTGACCGGTGTGGCGGTCAACGCATTCGCCGGTGGGTTGATGTCGTTCCTGCTGTTCACCGCCTCGAACGCGGCGCGCGATCAGATCGTGTTCTGGCAGTTGGGCAGCCTCAACGGCGCGACCTGGCAGTCGGTGGCCGTGGTCGCGCCGCTGACCGCCGCGGGTGTGCTGGCCGCGATCCTGATGGCTCCGCGGCTGGATCTGCTCGCGCTCGGCGAGGCCGCCGCACGGCATCTCGGGGTGGATGTGGAACGGTTGCGGCGCAACGTCGTTCTGGTGGTGGCGGTGCTGGCCACCGCGGGAGTGGCGTTCACCGGCATCATCCTGTTCGTCGGGCTGATCGTGCCGCACGTGGTGCGCATGCTCGTCGGCCCGGCGCATCGGGTGCTGATCCCGCTCTCGGCGATCCTGGGCGCGGTGGTGCTGCTGGCCGCCGATATCGGCGCCCGCGATCTGGTCGCCAACGCGGACCTGCCGCTGGGCATGCTCACCTCGCTGGTCGGCGGCCCGTTCTTCTTCTGGCTGCTGCGCCGCACCCGCGCCCGCTCGGGAGGCTGGGCGTGAGCCGCGCGATGCCAAGCCATCCGGAACCGCAGCCCGGCGAGGCGAGCAGGGTGTGGAAGGAGTGCCGATGAGCGGGATGTCACGGGCGGTCACCCGGGTTCTGGCGCGATCGCACCGCATCCCGGACGATCCGCCCCCGGGCACGGTGACGTTGCGGGCGCGGAAGGTGAGCGTGGACCGCGGCGCCGGGCGGCGGGTGCTGGACCACGTGGACCTCGAGGTGGTCGCCGGGCGGATCCTGGCGCTGGTCGGGCCGAACGGTGCGGGCAAGTCCACACTGCTCGCAGCCCTTGCCGGCGAACTCGAACTCGCCACCGGCACAGTCGAACTCGACGGCCGCGAACTCGCACACTGGGCCGTGGTGGATATGGCGCGCCGTCGCGCGGTGCTGCCGCAGACGCACAACGTCGGATTCCCGTTCACCGCCCGCGAGGTCGTCACCATGGGCCGTGCCCCGTGGGCGCGCACCCCACGCCAGGACCAGGACCTGGAGGCCGTGGATGCGGCGATGGCCGCCACCGATGTCACGCACCTGGCCCAACGCCCGTTCCCGGCGCTGTCCGGCGGCGAACGCGCGCGCGTCGCGCTGGCGCGCGTGCTGGCCCAGCACACCACCACCCTGCTGCTCGACGAGCCCACCGCCGCACTGGATCTGGGACATCAGGAGGCGGTGCTGCAACTGGCTCGGGCGCGCGCGGCCGCGGGAGCCGCGGTCGTGGTGGTGCTGCACGATCTCGGTATCGCCGCGGCCTACGCCGACAGCGTCGCGGTATTGCGGGACGGTCGCCTGGCCGCCGCCGGTCCGCCCCGGGAGGTGCTGACCACCGACCTGCTCACCCGCGTCTATCAGCATCCGGTGGAGGTCATCGACCATCCGGTGACCGGCGCGCAACTGGTGCTGCCGCTGCGGCGCTGACACGCGAAATGCTCAGCGCCACACCAGTTTCAGCACCGCGGGGGTCAACAGCAGCCGGATCACCGTGGCATCGAGCACCAGTGCGGCGATCATCCCGTACGCGATGTACTTCATCAGCACCAGATCCGAGAACCCGAACGCGCCGGTGACCACGATCAGGATCGCCGCCGCCGAGGTGATCACCCCGCCGGTGTGCGCGATGCCGTAGCGGATCGCCTCCTGCGCCGGGGCGCCGCCCGCGCGGGCCTCGGTCATCCGGGACTGCAGGAACACCTCGTAGTCGGTGGACAGCCCGAACAGCACCGTCACGATCAGCACCAGCACCGCGAACATCAACGGCCCCGCGGTGAAGTTGAACAGCCCGGCACCGTGCCCCTCGACGAAGATCCAGGTCAGCACACCCAGAGTCGCGCCCAGGCTCAGCGCGCTCATCACCACCGCTTTCACCGCCAGGATCAGCGACCGGAACGCCACGTACATCAGCGCGATCGCCGCGCAGATCAGAATCGCCGCCAACAGCGGCAACCCGTCGATCAGGCCGCGGATGCTGTCCCGCTCGAGCGCCGGAACCCCCGCGACCATCACCCGGACACCGGGTGGATGCGGGATCGCGCGCACGGTGTCGATCGCCGCGTCGGGATGCTGCTGATCGACCAGTCCGGCCGAGAGCACGTTGATGCCGTGCGTGGTCGGCGCGGTCGGTTCGAACGGCCCGGTCAGTCCGGGCGCGAAATTCGCCTGGAACCGGATGTCGGAGAGCTGTTGCGGATTCGCGCCCACCACGACGAGTTTGAGCGGCTGGGTGCGGAAGTCCGGGAACAGCCGGTCGAAGTCCTGCTGCGCCACCCGCGCGGGATTGTCCGAGGCCAGATAGCGTTCGCTCAATCCGCCGAATTCGATGTTCCGGAACGGGATCAGCAGCACCAGCAGTCCCAGCACCACCGGCACGATGACCCGCACCGGACGGCGCATCGCGAACAACGCCAGATCCGAGAAGAACCCTTGCCCGCGCTGATCGCGCAACGTCGGGGAGATCTCCACGGGGTCGGCGCTGCGCACACTGGCCAGGCGATGCCAGCCCCACATGTCCACCCGGGTGCCCACGATGCTCAGCAGCGCCGGCAGCGCGGTCACCGACAACACCGCGGCCAGCAACACCGCGCTGATCCCGCCGTAGGGCACCGACCGCAGCACCTGATGCGGATAGATGAACAACGCGCCCAGGCTCACCGCGATGATCGCCGCGGAGAACAGCACGGTGCGTCCCGCGGTCGCCACGGTGGCGGCGGTGGCCTCCTCCACGGTGTGCCCAGCGGCGAGTTCTTCCCGGAATCTGGTCACCGCGAAGAGCCCGTAATCGATCGCCAGACCCAGGCTCACCAATGTCACCACGGCGCTGGCGAACACGTTCACATCGATCACGTCGGTCAGCGCCCGGATGATGCCCTGGGTGCCCAGTACGGTCATCCCGCCGATCAGCACCGGCAGCAGCGCGCCGACCACGCCGCCGAACACGAAGAACAGCAGGATCGCCACCAGTGGCAGGGCGATCAGCTCGGCGCGCCGGATGTCGTGCTGCATCCCGAGATTGATGCCCTCGACCACCGGTTGCAGTCCGGCCAGCTGCACCGTCGTGCCGCCCGGTCCCGCCCCGGCCGCGCCCGCGCCGAGCTGGTCCTCGATGGCCAGGTAGTTGTTCACCGTTTCGGTGTCCTGCCCGCGCAGTCCGATACTGGCGAAGGCGTGTGTGCGGGTGGCGTCGGCGAACCGGCCCATCATCGGGCCGTCGAAATAGCTATCGATCTTCTTGATCCGGTCCGGGTACCGGTCGTGCAGGTTCGTCAGGGCGGTGGCGATCGCGTCGTGGACGGCCGGATCGTCGAGGGTGTGCCCCGGCGGGGCGGTGTACAGGACGATCACATCGGCGTCGGTGTCCCGGCCGAAGGTCTCATCGGCCAGTTGCGAGGCGACCACCGATTCGCTGTGGTCGTCGAACCAGCCGCCCTGGGTCAGGCGGGGTCCCAGATCGCGGCCGCAGAACCCGGACACCGCGACCAGCAGGATGAACACCGCCAGCACCGGATAGCGGTGGCGGTGCACGAACCGGCCCCACCACAGCGACAGCTCCCGGAATCGCCCCTGTTCGGTGCGCGCGGGCTCGGTGCTCACAGGCTCGGTCACTGTGCGGCTCAATCGTTTTCCCGTTCCGCCCGGTCCCGGATCAGCCGCAGGCCGGGGTCTGGTAGTCCGCCGAGCGCAGGATGCCGCACAGGTCGGTGCGGGAGATCTTCCACGTGCCGTCGAGATCGACGAAGTGCATGACGGTGGTGCGCACGTTCTCCCCGCTGCCGTCCTTGTCCAGGCGCAGGGTCGCGGTCAGCGTGCCGTCGTGGTTGTCGAACACCGGATCCACCACCCCGTACACCGCGTTGGGATGTTCGTGCAGCGCCTTGTACATGTCGGGGATGGCCGAGCGGAACGCCGCGCCGTCCTGGATCAGGTTCGTGCGATCACTGTCCGGCAGTGCGGGATCCAGGGCGCGTTTGAGCTGGGTGTCCAGTTGCGCGGCGGTCGGGATCGGCGGCCGGTTCGCCGAACTGGCGACCGCGGCCTGCGAGGAGGAACTCAGCGCGGCGTAGGCGGAGGATCGGGCCGCGGCCACCGATGCCTCGTCCGGATCACTGCTGCACGCCGCGGTGAGCGCAACCACCCCGGCCAGTGCCGCGAGCGCACCGCCGATCCGCACCCGCCGGGACGTTCCTCGCACTGCCATAGCCATCCTCACGGCCTCGAAGTTAACCGTACTTCTCACTGTCCCACCAGTCCGTCATGCGGATATGCCATCGACTGCGGCTCGACCCCGCCGAGCGTTCACACCCACCAAGGTAGGTGAACCGCGTGGCCCGCGGACGCTCGGGCGCTCCGGCGTGTTCGCGGCCCGGCCGGGCGCGGCCATTTGCGCGGGCGGTCCGGGGCGCCGCGCGCGGGTGAGCGAGATGCGTTGGAGCCCAGGCGATTACATGCTGTCGATGACCGCGCTCAGGCGCAGCAGCAGCGCGCGCACCGTGGCGGGCTCGCGGCGGGCGTCGGGGATCACCGGCACCGCGGTCGGGATCAGATCGTGCACCAGGGCGATGACGCTGCGCTCGTCGTCCAGGTCGATGTCGGTGACCCGGGCCCGCGCGACGGCGGTCACATCCTCCGGGCCCGGGACCTGCGTGGGGGTGTCGGTGCGATAGATCTCGAGGGTCAGTGTGCCGCGCACGGTGCGGAACGCGAACGAGCGTCCGTCCGCGGTGGTGCCGAACCCGTGCGCGAACGCGCCGACGGTGATGTCCTCGACGGAAAAACCGCACGGTGGTTCTGTGCTCAACCGAGTCTCCTGATCTGGCCGTATACGCTCGTCCACCGTAACGCCGGGCACCGACGAACCCGCACCGACGCGCGCCCGCGACGCGCCCACGTGCCCGGAACCACCCCGGCGAGCCGGTCCGGTCCGCGATCATGGTCAGATAAGAAAGCCCGCATGAGCGGGCCGGGCCACCCGCGGCGACCACAGGTCACCGCGCACGGTCCGGGGCGGTGCCGACAGCGCACCGGTGGCAGGTGAGAAGGAGTTCGGACTATGCGCGCTCACGGTGTGAGCCGATCGGTGTGTGCGGCGGCGGTGGCAGCGGTCGTGGCGGCGGCACTGCTGAGCGGCTGCGCCAAGCATTCCAGCAGCAGCGACAGCGCCCCCTCCGCCGCGCCGGCCAGCGCCGCGACCGCACCGGTCCAGCACACCGCCCCCGCGGGCACGGTCACTGCGTCCGGGCCTCTGGCGGCCCTGCTCGCCGAACCCGCCACCGGAGATCTGGTGCTGCTGGACGGCGACGGCGTCACCGTGCGCATCCAGGACCCCACCGGCGCGGCCCCCGAACGCACCCTCACCCTGCCCGCGCGCACGAGCGCGCTCGTGCCCGGACCGGCCGGACAGGTCCTGGCCGCGGCCGGACGCACGGTGCTGCACATCGACGTGGCCGCGGGCACCGTGCACGCCACCGCGGTGGACGGGCAGGTCCGTTCGGTCGCCCAGCGTCCCGACGGCACCGAGGCCGTGGCCCTGGCCGAGGGCCGGGTGCTGATCCTGGCCGCGGACGGGCATGTGGTGCACACGATCAACGGGATGAGCGGCGAGCAGATCGTCGCCCCCGGCAACGCGGTCGTGACGCTGGACCGCACCCAGACCACCCTGACCCAGGCCGATATCGCCCGCGCGCGCCCCGCACTGGCCCTGCGCGCCGGACAGGGCGCGACCAACGTCGTCACCGATCACTTCGGGCGGATGCTGGTCACCGACACCGCGGGCGGTGCGCTGCTGGTGTACACCGCCGATCCGCTGGTGATGCGTCAGATGTTCCCGCTGGCCTCCGCGCCCTACGCGCTGGCCTATGATCAGCGGTCCGAGACCGTGTGGGTCACTCTCACCGGTAGCAATCAGATCGCCGGGTTCGACCTGTCGACGGGTATACCGGTGGAGGTGGGTCGCTACGCCAGCGTGCGCCAGCCGAACTCGGTGACTGTCGACTCCCGCACCGGCGACCTGTTCGTGGGGTCCGCGACCGGCGACGGTCTGCAGCGGATCGGCGCGGACGAGAGGAAGAGAGGGCAGTGATGGCTCGGGCCTCTGCGCACCGTTCACCCGGCAGGCGGTCGATTCCGGCGAGCTGGGAGGAGCTCAGCGACGACGGGGAATGGGAGTACATACCGTTGCGATTACCCCCGGAGGTCAATCGGGTTACCGCATCGATCCGGCTGTCCATCCACGCCGAGTACGGCGGCTGGGAACTCTCGCGGGTCCGCGCGTACACCGACGGCAGTCGCCGCGTATTGCTGCGGCGGCGCAAAACCTCCCTCCCGGTGCCGGAACCGGGGATGTGAGCCGCATGTATTCGCTGTTGCTGCGCTTGATGTTCCTGCTACCCCCCGAACGAATCCACCACCTGGCGTTCGCCGCGATGCGCCTGGCGACCAGCTTCGCACCCACGCGCGCGATCCTGGCCCGCCTGGCGGTCACCGACGATCCGATCCTGGCCACCACCGCGTTCGGGGTGCGGTTCCCCGCGCCGGTGGGATTGGCCGCCGGGTTCGACAAGAACGCCGAGGGCGTGAACGCTTGGGGCCCACTGGGTTTCGGTTTCGCGGAGGTCGGCACGGTCACCGCGCAGGCGCAGCCGGGCAACCCGGCCCCACGGCTGTTCCGGCTGCCCGCGGACCGTGGGCTGATCAACCGGATGGGGTTCAACAACGAGGGTGCGGCCGCGGCGGCACAGCGACTGCGCGACCGGCGGCCCGGCGGTGTGCCGATCGGCGCGAACATCGGCAAGACCAAGATCGTGCCCGCCGAACAGGCCGCGCAGGACTACGTCACCAGCGCCGGGCTGCTGGGCCCGCTCGCGGATTTCGTCGTGGTCAACGTCAGCTCCCCCAACACCCCGGGCCTGCGCGACCTGCAGGCGGTCGAATCACTGCGCCCGCTGCTGGCCGCGGTCCTGGAGTGCCTCGCCGAGGACAGCGGTGCACCTCGCGTGCCGGTGCTGGTGAAGATCGCCCCGGATCTGTCCGACGAGGACATCGACGCGGTCGCGGATCTGGCCCTGGAACTCGGCCTGGCCGGGATCGTGGCCGCCAACACCACCGTCGGGCGCGAGGGACTGCGCACCCCCGCCGACCAGGTCGCCGCGATGGGCGCGGGCGGGCTGTCGGGCCCGCCGGTCGCCGAGCGCGCCCTCGAGGTGCTGCGCCGGCTGTACGCGCGGGTCGGCGACCGGCTGGTGCTGATCTCGGTCGGTGGCATCGAAACCGCGGACCAGGCCTACGAACGCATCCTGGCCGGTGCGACCCTGCTGCAGGGCTACACCGGATTCATCTACGGCGGGCCGCTGTGGACCCGCCACCTGCATCGCGGCCTGGCCGCGCGGCTGCGCGCGGACGGCTACACCACCATCGCCGACGCGGTCGGCGCGCGCCACGCCTGAGCCTGGGCCGACCGCACAGACCCCCGCGTGGCGAGCCCGCTCACAGACTCGGCGTCATCCATCCCGACAACACCGGTTCGGCCTCGCGCGGGCTGCGCCCGCCCGAATGCCGTCGCAGCCGCTCGAGCATCCGGCGCGCCAGCAACAGCACCGCGTGCTCGTACCGCACACCGAGCGTGGCCGAATGCACGGTCACCTGCCGATGCGCCTCCATGTCGTGCACCGCGGCCGGATCGCTGAGCAGCTCGTCCAACTCCATGCCCGCGCGGGCCTGTTCGAAGGTGAGCCGGTGATCGGGCAGCCAGCTCAGCCGCCAGACCGCCGCGCCCACAGCGACCACCCGCCACGCGTGCTCGGGTGTGCGATCGCTGCTCATCGCCCAGGGGGTCGTCTCGATGGTCACGAGGTTCTCCTCTCGTGTGCCGCCGGGCAGTCGGGATGCTGCACCGGAAAAGGGCCTACCCACGCGATCGGCCGCAACCGCCGAGGGCGTGCAGTGTAGGTGATCTTCTGGCCGGACACTCTGGGCCCGGCATTGCTCGTGCGCGGTCAATGAATCCACCGATGGGCACCGACCGCGGCCATGTCGGACTCGCCGTCGACCCGGATCGACCGTCGCCGACGGATACACCGCCTGGGTCGAATCGCTCCCAGCATGATGACCTCCCCGGAGCAGGGGCGCTCGAGATCGTCGATTTCATTATGGCACTTGCCGTTCCACAGCGACAAATGTCGGGATAAGTTGGGAATTGCCGGAATTGATGGTCGATAAACCGGCAATCGCCGGTTTGTCGGTCTCGCATCCGATCCGGCGATGAGCGCACCGGAACGGAGGTGGTCGGTCCCATGGCCGGAAACGACGCGGCGATCGAGGCCGTGCGCAATGTGCTGTCCCGGCTGCGCAAACGCCGCGGCCTGCGCTCGAATCGCTTGGACAGCACCGAGATCGACGCCGCGGCACTGCTGGATCTGCGCGTCATCGCACAGCACGCGGACCGCCTCGGGCTGCGCCGCCAGGACGCGGTGGCCCCGGTCCTGCGCGAGATGGTCCGGCGCATGCCCGCCACCGACCGTCTCATCGCCGACGCCGAACTGGCTCTGGGCCTGCTCGATGACACCCGCTCCGCACAGATCGACCCCGAGCGCCTCTACGCCGAGGATCTCGGCGAGCGCCGAGAATATTTGTGCCGGCAGTGGCGGCCCCTGCACGAAGCGGTCAAGGCCGAGACCATCCCGCCCGCACCGACACTCAGCCAGTTACGCCGAACCCCCGAGCACCGCGCCTTCACCGAACTCGCACGCCTGCTGGTGGACGGCACCACCTACGGATCGCACCCGGCCGACACCACCGCGGGCACCGGCGACCAGGTCCGCGGCCGCGTCACCGTCGTGGGCGACGCGGTGATCGACCACCTCTACCGCGTCGAGCGCATCCCCCAGGCGCACAGCACCGCCACCGGCAGTTTCATCGCCCACCCCGGCGGCAAGGGCCTGGCACGTGCCGTCGCGCTCGCGCGCCTCGGGCTCGAGGTGCACCTGATGGCCGCGGTCGGCGACGACGAGGCCGGCCGCCAGATCCTGGACTTCCTGCACGACCAGCAGGTCCGCACCGACCTGATCAAGATCGTCCCGAGCACCCCGACCCCGGTCACCGCCGTGATCGTCGCCCCGTCGGGAGAACAGGCCATCATCGCCTGCAAGGCCGACCCCGCCGTCCTGACCGCCGAGGATCTCAACTCCCCCGCCACACACCGGGCGCTGCGCGGCGCGGACGCGGTGCTGATGAGTTTCGAACAACCCGTGCCCATCCTGGAGCACGTCCTGGCCACCGTCGGCGCACTCGAACCACGCCCGACCCTGATCGTGCACGCCGCGCCCCCGGTCACCCGCCCCGAACGGCTCTACCCGCATCTGCGCGTCGTGGACTACCTCATCGGCAGCAGCGACGAGTTGCGCATGCTCACCGGCACCGCCGAGGCGGCCTGGCAGTTGCGTATGCACGGCGTGGAAACCGTCTGCAGCATCGACGATTTCGGCTGTTCGGTACGTTCGGACCGGTTGAACGTGGACATCCCCCCATTTCCCGCGCTGCTCACCGGCTCGCCCGGTGCTCATGCCGCATTCTCCGCCGCGCTGGCGTATCGTCTGCTGCGGTCGCGGCACCCCGCCGATACGGGCGACTTCACCTGGGCGACAGCCGCGATGGTAGCCACACAGTCGCTCGATGATGTTCCCAGTGCCATGCCGCCGGCCGACCGGATCGACCACATCGTGAAACTCGCTTCGGAGGAACGTTGACCACTGTCCTGCCCCCGCCCCTCGGATCCCCCGCGGACACCGAGCACACCTTCAGCCGCGGGGGCCGCGAACTGCCGTTACAGGTGCACGAGATCGGCGGCGTCACCGACCACGGCCACCTCCTGATATTCGGCCGACCGGCCGATAACTGCCTGGTCCGCATCCATTCCCGCTGCCTGTACGGGGAGTCGCTGCGCTCGGACGACTGCGACTGCGGCCCCGAACTGGACAAAACCCTGGACATGATCCAGGACGCCGGTGCGGGCGTGCTGATCTACCTCGAACAGGAGGGCCGTGGCCTGGGCCTGCTGGCCAAGGCCCGCGGCTACCGGCACAGCGAACAATCCGGCACCGACACCTTCACCAGCTACGAGGCCCTGGGCTACCCCGCCGACGCACGCACCTACACCGGTGCCGCGCAAAGCCTGTACAAACTGCTGGTCACCCTCGGAATCGGCCGGATCCAACTGCTCACCAACAACCCGGCCAAGGCCGCCGCGGTCATCGACACCGGCCTCACCGTCACCGTCGTGCCCCTGCGCACCACCGCCCTGAGCGAACGCGCCAGCGACTACCTCGACGCCAAACGCCGCCACCGCCACCACTGGATCCCCACCGACGACGCCCCCTGGGCGCCGGACCTGTCCTGATCATTCGCCTCGGCAGCGTTTCGTGCGGCGCCGGCGTCCGAGGCCACCGATGGTGCGACGCACCTGTGACGTCGCGTTCGGCGATCGTGCGATAACCCTGCGAGCGACGTGGCGGCCGATACCATGAGTGAGCCGCGTCACTCGGTGACGTGACGCCGGAGTCGCGATCGGCCATGTGATCACCGACACCCTGTGGGTCGAGCTCGTTGCGCACACCGTGCGGAGCGTCGCCTCGGCTCGGCCCGCACGAGGTATCGGGACAGGGATATGAACACTCAGATCAGCTACACACATCAGTCCGGCGCGGTGGTGCGCACCGTGCCGCAGGCGTTCCAGGAGACCCTGCGGCTGCGCCCGCATCAGGTGGCCCTGCGCACGGTCGGCGGGACCGTGCAGATCACCTGGGCCGACTACGATCGCCGGGTCCGCGCGATCGCGGCCGGACTGGCCGGACTCGGTGTGCGCCACGGCGATACGGTCGGCATCATGCTCACCAACCGGCCCGAATTCAATCTGGCCGACACCGCGGTACTGCATGTGGGCGCGACACCGTTCTCGGTGTACAACACCAGCTCACCCGAGCAGATCGCGCACGTGTTCACCAACGCGGGCAACACGGTCGTCATCACCGAACGCGCATTCCTGGACGCGGTGCGCGGTTCGGGCATCGAACTCGAGCACATCGTGCTGGTCGACGGCACCGCCGAGGGTGCCGTCCCACTCGACGAGCTCGAGTCGAATCCCGCGCCCGATTTCGACTTCGACGCCGCCTGGCGCGCGGTGCAGCCGCAGGATCTGGCCACCCTGATCTACACCTCCGGCACCACCGGCCCGTCCAAGGGCGTGGAACTCACCCACGAGAACGTCATCGCCCAGATCACCGGTCTGCAGGGCCCGATGCGGGTCGGCCCGGACGACCGCGCGGTGTCCTACCTGCCCTCGGCCCACGTCGCGGACCGGATCTCCGGACACTGCATGAACCTGTTCACCGGCATCACGATCACCTGCGTCCCCGACGCGCGCCAGATCGCCGCCGCACTGCCCGACGCGCGCCCCACCACCTTCTTCGGCGTCCCCCGGGTGTGGCAGAAGATCAAAGCCGGCATCGACGCCGAGCTCGCCGCCGAACCGAGCCCGCTGCGCAAGGCACTGGCCGGCTGGGCGATCGGCGTCGGAATCACCCACGCGCGAGCACGATTGGCCCACAAGGGCGTGAATCCGATTCTGGCGGCACAACATCGGATCGCCGATGCCCTGGTGCTGTCCACCCTGCGCCGCGCACTCGGCCTGGACGAGTTGCGTGTCGCGTCCTCCGGCGCGGCGGCCATCCCGCCCGAAACGCTGGAATACCTTCTGGGACTGGGTTTCACGGTCACCGAGGTGTGGGGCATGTCCGAAACCAGCGGCGTGGGCACCTACACCGAACTCGACGCACCCCGGCCCGGGTCGGTGGGCAGGGTCATGGACGGGATGCAGGTACGCCTCGGCGACGACGGTGAACTGCTGATCCGCGGATCCATCGTCACCCACGGCTACCGCGGTATGCCGGACAAGACCGCCGAAGCGCTCGATGCCGAAGGCTGGCTGCACACCGGCGATATCGCCACCATCGCCGAGGACGGCTATGTCACGATCGTGGACCGCAAGAAGGAACTGCTCATCACCGCGGCGGGAAAGAACCTCTCCCCCACCAACATCGAGAACGCCATCGCTTCGGCGTCCTCGCTCATCGCACAGGTCGTGGCCATCGGCGATGCGAAACCGTACATCAGCGCGCTGATCGTGCTCGACCCCGACACCGCCGCGCTGCGCGCCAGGACACTCGGCACACCCGAGGCCGGACTCGCCGAACTGTGCGCGCACCCGCAGATCCTCGCCGAGGTCCGCACCGCGGTCGAATCCGGCAACGCCCGGCTCGCGCGCGTCGAACAGATCAAACGATTCCGGATCGTGGCGCGCGCCTGGGAACCCGGCGGCGAGGAGATCACCCCCACCCTCAAGCTCAAACGCGCACCCATCGCCGCGAAATACGCCGCCGAGATCACCGGCCTCTACACCGACCCGGTCCCCGACGGAGTCGCCAGCCTCGGATAACGATCCACCGCCGCGCACCGAGGTGAATCCCGTTGCGGCCCTGACACTTCCGCCGTCGACCCGCGCATCAACCGAGCCGACAGCGGGGAACGGGGGCCGCGCGGGGTGCGGCCGAGCCTGGTTTCCTCGCGATCTCGGCCCAGCAGGCGACATGTGCACCCACCACCTCCGATGCTCAGCGTTGAACATTCGAAATGCACTGCGGCCCCGGACAATACGTCCGGGGCCACAGTATCGAGCCGAAATCAGCCCTTGACTTCGAACGTGGCGACGATCTGCGCGCGACCGATCGCGTGCGAGAACAGGTTGAAGCCCAGGAAAGCAGACGTGGCGTCCGCGCCCACGCCCAGGCTCTCCACGTCCACCGCGTGCACGGTGATGAAATACCGGTGGTAGCCGTGCCCGGGAGGGGGGCCCGCGCCGACGAATCCGGGGAAACCGCCGTCGTTGTTCAACTGCACCGCTCCGGCGGGCAGCGTGCCGCCCGAACTCCCTGCCCCGCCCTCCAAGGAGGTGACCGTGGCCGGAATATCGGCCACCGCCCAGTGCCAGAAACCCGACGCGGTCGGCGCATCCGGATCGAACACGGTCACCGCGAAGCTCTTGGTCTCGGCCGGGAAACCCGACCACGACAGCTGCGGGGACACATCTTTGCCGCCGGGCACACCGAACGCGCCACTGGCCTGCTCGAGGGCGAACGCGCTGCCGTCGCTCACATCCGCCGAGGTCAGCGCGAACGTCGGCAACTGCGGCAGCGACGCGTACGGGTTGTAGGAATAGTCGGGCACGGGGCCGTCCTTTCGTCGTCGAGATCCGCGCCGGACCGCACCGGCCCAGCGCACGTTCGAATCGTCAGCTGTTCAGCAGGAAGTGTTCCAAAACCTTGGTGCCGAACTCCAGTGCGGTTACCGGAACCCGCTCGTCCACGCCATGGAACAGCGCCGAGAAGTCCAGCTCGGGCGGCAACTGCAGCGGTGCGAAACCGAAGCAGCGAATTCCCAAGCGCGCGAACGCCTTCGCGTCGGTGCCGCCGGAGAGCATATACGGCACCGTGCGGCCGTTCGGGTCGTGGGCCAGCACCGCGGCGTTCATCGCGTCGACCAGATGCCCGTCGAACGTGGTTTCGTAGGAGTCGAGTTTGGTGATCCACTCGCGCTCCACATCCGGGCCGATCAGCTCGTCGACCTCCCGTTCGAACGCGGCCTGCCGGCCCGGCACCACCCGGCAGTCCACCACTGCCTCCGCGGTCTGGGGAATGACGTTGGCCTTGTATCCGGCCTGCAGCATCGTCGGATTGGCGGTATCGCGCAGGGTCGCGCCGATGATGCGCGAGATCGTGCCCAACTTCGCCAGCTGGCCCTCGATATCGGGGCTGTCGGGATCGAACTGCAGACCGGACTCCTCGGACACCGCGGCCAGGAATTCCGCGACCGAATCCGAGAGCACCAGCGGGAAGGTGTGTTTGCCCAGTCGCGCGACCGCATCGGCCAGGATCGTGACCGCGTTGTCCTCGTGCAGGAACGACCCGTGCCCGGCGCGAGCCTTGGCGCGCAAGCGCATCCAGCCCAGACCCTTCTCCGCGGTCTCCACCAGATACAGCCGCCGCTCGGTGCCGTCCGGGCGCGGCACGGTCAACGAGAACCCGCCCACCTCGCCAACGGCCTCGGTGACACCCTCGAACAGATCGGGCCGATTATCGGCCAGCCACTGCGAGCCCCAGCGTCCGCCGTTCTCCTCATCGGCCAGGAACGCGAACACCAGATCCCGCGGCGGGACCGTGCCCTCGATCTTCAACTGCCGTGCCACGGCCAGCGTCATGCCGACCATGTCTTTCATATCGATCGCGCCGCGGCCCCACACGTACCCGTCGCGCACCGCACCGGAGAACGGATGCACACTCCAGTCCGAAGCCTCCGCGGGCACCACATCCAGATGCCCGTGGATCATCAGCGCACCCCGGCTCGGATCCGCACCCCGCAGACGAGCGAAGACGTTACCGCGCCCCGGCGCACCCGATTCCACGTATTCGGTGGTGTAACCGGCCTGCTGCAACTGATCGGCCACCCACTCGGCGCATTCGCGTTCCCCCTTGGTCGTGGCCAGATCCCCGGTATTGGAGGTGTCGAACCGGATCAGCGCACTGACCAGATCCACCACCTCCGATACCGCGCGGGAGGTCGATTCCGATCGCATATCTTCACCAGTTGCGGACACGTACCCCTTCCTACCATTGCCCCAGCTCTCATCCACGCTTTGCCCGCAGCCCGCGCGTAATCCCGTGCGCCCTGGAGGCGGCACCGCCTCCGGGGCGCGGGCGGTTCGCGCAATAGCCGTCACCGGAGCCGACCACCGCGGTTCGGGAGAGATCACCGGGCACGATCACCGGTTCCGCAACGCCGTCGGTTCGCGAAAACCGCAGTCTCCGCACGCCGCAACCGCGCCATCCGCGCGGTACCGAGCACCAGGACCGGTGCGGGCCATGCGGCCTCCGCGGCCGGGCCGCGACGGCGTCCACTGCGCAGAGCACGCGAACCACACTGTCCATGCTCCTGCCCGCTCATCTGCGGCTGATCTGCGTATTATTCTGCACTGCAGCGGGGTTCAGGCCCCCTGTCGATCTTCCGGGAACGCGGCCGATTCGAGTCCCCGCGCTTGTCCGCACGTATGCCGCGGGTTGCGGGCTGCTCGCCCCACCGGGGGACGCGGCATCCCTCGCTCGCGGGACGATCGGGCTGTGGCCTGCGGGTATCGTCCCTGGCGTGATTACCGGATCGGTGCCTGGGCATCGCGGGCGGCTGCCGCGCCTGTTCGCCTCGGCGCGTGATGTCGGCTCGGCCGAGGGCGGTGACCTGGCCGGGGTGCTGCGATCGCTGTCTCGGCAGTCGATGCTGGTGGCCGTCGCCACCGCGATCCTGGACACGGTGATCCTGGCGCTGTCGGGAATCTTCGCCGTGGCGCCGGTGCCCGCGATCGTGGTGACCGTGCTCATCGTAGCCGCCGACCTGGCCTTCGCGGCCGCACCTCGCACCGCCGGGGTGGTGGCCGTCGCACAGGTGGTGCTGCGGCTGGCCGGTGCTGTGGTGCTGCACGGGCACGGGTTGCCGGTGCGTGTGGGCGACGTGGGATTCCTCATCGCCGGATACCGCGCCGGTGCCTGGTTGTCGGGGCGGGCCTCGCTGATCATCGTGCCGCTGCTGGGCCTGGGCGCGTGCGGCAGCGCGCTGATCGCCGACAGCCCGGCCATGCACGACTGGCGGCGACTGGCCGTGACCGCGGTATCGACCGGAGTGCTGCCGTGGCTGGTCGGGCGATACACCACCGCCCGCGGCGCGTACATCGCCGAACTCGAACAGCGCGAACGACTTCGGCGCCAGGAACAGCGCGCCGCGCTGGACCGGGCGCTGTCCGATGAACGCGAGGCGATCGCCCGCGACCTGCACGACGTGATCTCCCACCACGTCAGCGCCATCGGCATCCACGCCGGCGCGGCGCGGCTGGCGCTCGCGCCCGGTGCGGTCCCCGACGATCCGGCGACCAGATCCCTGGCCGCGGTGGAAGCCAGCAGTCGCGCGGCCATGGTCGATCTGCGCCGCCAACTCGATCTGCTGCACGGCCGTGACGAGGCCGGACGCCGCCAGCCCGGACTCGCCGACATCGAAGAACTGGCTGCGCACGTGCGCGCCGCGGGCCTGGACCTCGAGATCCACACCCACGGTTCGGACACGCCGCTACCGGAATCCCTGGACGTGACGGTGTACCGGATCGTGCAGGAGATGCTCACCAACGCGCTGCGGCACGGTGCGGGCCGCGCGGATCTCACGGTGCACGAACGCGGCGATCGCGTACTGATCACCGAGACCAATCCGGTCGCCGCACAACCCGATACGACACATTCGCTGCACCGCGGCCTGGACGGGATCCGCCGACGTGCCGAATTGTTCGGCGGCACGGTCGATTACGGGCTCGACGACGAAAATGGTTGGCGCATCACGGTATCGCTACCCCTGGGAGGCACATGAACACCCCGATCCGCGTCCTGATCGCCGATGACCACGCCATGTTCCGATCCGGGCTGCGCGCGGTGGTGCAGGCGCATCCGGAGACCGAATGCGTCGCCGACGTCGGGGACGGCCGTTCGGCCGTGGCCGAGGTGTCCCGGCTGCGCCCCGATGTGGCGATCCTGGACGTGCGCATGCCCAAACTCGACGGCCTGGCCGCCACCGAGGCGATCGTCGCGGCCGGGGGCACCCGGGTGCTGGTGTTGACCACCTACGACAGCGAAGCGAGCCTGGCGCGCGCGTTGCAGGCCGGAGCCAGCGGGTTCCTGCTCAAGACGCTGCCCCCGGAGGAATTGATCGCCGCGGTGCGCATCGCCGCGCGCGGTGACGCGGTGATCGACCCGTCGATGACGCGGCGTCTGGCCGGGCGGTTCGCCGGAACGCTCACCGATCGCGCCGAACCGCCCGAGATGGCCACGCTCACCGCCCGGGAGAAAGAGGTTCTGCTTCTGCTGGCCGATGCGCGCAGCAACAGCGAGATCGCCGCGGCCCTGCATGTCGGTGAGGAGACGGTCAAGACGCACGTGTCCCGGGTTCTGGCCAAACTCGGTGTGCGCGACCGGATTCAGGCGGTGGTGTACGCCCATCAGCACGGATTGGTGCGACCCGGGGCCTGAGGCCCCGGCTCGCGCGATTGCAGTGGGATAGCCCACAGTAGTTCCCGATCTGCTACCAAGCAAATGCTTGTCTTGCTACCGTCGCTGGTGCAGGAGGACGGCCGCGGCGATCGACGACGATCGCGCTACGCGCCGAACCGGACCGCGCGATACGCGGCCCATCGGGGACTATCAACGGGGATGTGACCGAGGGCAGATCACTGCCGCTCGACGATGTCAGGTGCCCACACGCAGCACGGACACGACGTCGACGCGCACACGATGCTGCCGTGCTCCTGGCGACCCGACAGACAGGAAGGCACATGAACATCCCCGCACCGATGCCCGACCTCGACCATCCGCTGATCCCCGTCGCGCGCGTTTACACCAAGTACTTCACCCCGCGCGTCACCGGACTCGAGAACCTGCCCACCGCGGGCCCGGCCCTGATCATCGGCAACCACTCCTCGATCTACTGGGCCCCCGAGGTGTGGATCACCTTCATGACCATGCTCGACCACCGCCGCGGCGAGCCCAGTTTCGGTGTCGCGCACGACATTCTGTTGCGTACACCGATTCTGCGCGACAGCCTGCAGAGCCTCGGCGTGCTGCCCGCCTGCCGGGAGGCGGCCACCACTGCGGTCAAGGACGGCGGGGCGGTCCTGGTGTATCCCGGCGGCGACTGGGAGGCGTGCCGTCCGTGGACCGAACGCGGCAAGGTCGATTTCGCCGGACGTTGCGGATTCGTGCGCCTGGCCCTGGAACTGGGCATCCCGGTGATCCCCGCGGTCGCCAACGGCGGCCACGACGCGATCTTCGTACTCAGCCGCGGCGAACGCACCGCGCGACTGCTCGGACTGGACAAGCTGTTGCGCGCCAAGGTTTTCCCCTACACCGTGGGCCTGCCCTTCGGTGTCGCGCCGGTCCTGCCGCAGGTGCCGCTCCCGGCCTCGGTGCAGGTGAGTTTCCTGCCGCCGCTGCAGTGGTCCACCGAGCCGGGCGACCACTGCGACACCGCCACGGTCGAGCGTTGCTACGAGCACACCGTGTCCACCATGCAGACCGAACTGGACCGGTTGCGCGCCGAGACCCCCAATCCGGTCACCACCGGCATCCGCACGCATCTCGCCGGGCTGCCGGGTCCGTTGTCCGCGCTGGCCGAACTGCTCTGACCCGCCCGGGGAGTCGTTCAGCCGCGCCCGATATAGGGCATCGCGGTCGCCATCACCGTCAAGAACGGCACGGCGGTGTTCAGCGGGAGGTCGATCGTCTGTACGAGAAGCCGAGCCACATCGGCCGCGTCGATGGTCGGCTCGGGGCGCACGGTGCCATCGGCCTGCAACGCGCCCGCGGCGATTCCCGCAGTCAGATCGGTGGCCGCATTGCCGATATCGATCTGACCGACCGCGATGCCGTGGGCGCGGCCCTCGAGGGCCAGCGCCTTGGTCAGCCCGGTCACCGCGTGCTTGCTCGCGGTGTAGGCCACCGCGTACGGGCGCGGCACGTGCGCGGAGATCGAGCCGTTGTTGATGATCCGCCCGCCGGCGGGGTCCTGGCGGCGCATCAACCCGAACGCGGCTTGTGCGCACAGGAACGACCCGGTCAGATTCGTGTCGATCACCCGACGCCACTGCGCATGCTCGACCTGCTCGATCGGCTGGGAAGGTCCGAACAGTCCGGCATTGTTGATCAGTACGTCGAGCCGGGACCAACGGCGTTCGACGTGCTCGAACAGTTCCCGCACCGAGTCGGCATCGGTGACATCGGCGACGACGGCCTCGGCCGAACCGGGATCCGGCGCGGCCGAGACGGTCTGCGCGAGTGTCGCGGCCGTGCGACCGGCGGCGACGACGTGATGCCCCGCCGCGCTCAGCGCGACGGTGATCGCGCGGCCCAGGCCGGTCCCGGCACCGGTGACGAGAACGATCTTGCGCTCGGACACGAGGTCAGCCCGAGGCCCGTGCGGACACCGCGGGCTCCGGTTCGGCCTGCTCACTCTCGGGGCCGGAAACCTCCGGCAATGCGGCTGTGGGCAGCTCGTCCGGCAGGCTCCGATTCCCACCGGTCGCCTTGCGCACCAACCAGCGCAGCCCGCGCGACAGGCCCACCAGAATGGCCGCCAGCAGCGCGGTGCCCACCGCGGCACGCAGCCAGTACGCCGGACCCACCGGCGCCATCCCCATGTCCGCGCGCAATCCGCTCTGCCAGTGCGTGGCGTTGACCGTCGCGGCGATCACCGCGAACCCGCACACCAGCAGCACCGGCACCCGATGCTGCCCCCACCGCTTCTCGACGTCGATATCGCGCCGCCGCAACATGATTCGCCCCAGTCCGGCGATCCCGATCGCGACCGCGGCCAGTACGCCGGTGAGCACCGCCTGGGTTGCCGAAGTCCGCGGCAGCACCGCGGGCAGCAACGAGACGACCGTGGCGATCGTCACCGCCGCGATGGTGCCCACCCGGGGACGGATGCGGTTCATCGCGCCACCACCCTCCGGCTCCGGCGGCGATATCCGATCGCGGCCACCGCCAGCAGTACCAGCGCGCCGATCACCATCACCGCGGCCGGGCCGCCCATGTGCCAGAGCTGATGATCGAAGGTCTTACCGGACAGCTGCGTGCCGAATATGTACTCCGGTTCGGGTGTGGCGTAGTTCTGTCGACGGGAATTGAGGTCCACGCCGGTGGTGGCCACGGTCGCCATCAGCTCGCAACCGGTCTCGGACATGCTGTCCACCCGCGATTGGCAGGCTGCGTGGATGCGCTGCTGGAACACCGCGTCGATGGCCTGACGGCCCCACGCGCCCAGCGGCTGATGGCGGTGTTCGGCATAACGCAGCACGTCGTACCCCAGATCGTGGGCACGGCAGGCGGACAGGAACTCCGCGGGCAATTGGATCGGGGACGAACACGCCCCGCCCGGGTCCACGAGCAGATGGTTCTCCACCACCGGCCGGTACCCCGCCCCTTCGACGAAATCGGCCGGCAGACGCACGTCCCACGGATGCGCACCGATCAGATCGGTCACCGCCGCGCGCGCCGCGCGATTCTCCGAGCCCGGATTGTTCACCGACGCCGAGGCGTGCATGGCCGGGGCGAACGCCAGGGTGACCGTGGCGGTGAGCAATGCCATCATCATCGAGCCGAGCAGGCGACGCACATCCCGCGAACGAACCCGCCGTAACGAGGCGTATCTGCGCACAACATGTGCGCCTCGCGGTGTGGGCGGGGCGGTGGGAGTCGGGTCCGGCGGGACGCTCGGTCGGGCCGGTGTTACATCACTCACGGTGTCCGAAGGTATGCGATAGGCGCGGAGAAGTGTAGTCGAGCGCGGTTCGCGCACTCGATATCCCGACAAATGCCTCGTCAACGGGTTCGCATCGAGTGCGGCTACACAGAGGGTGTGCGACCGGCCGACGCGTGGCAGTAATCAATTCCATGGCGTGAGGACGACTTTGGCCGTAGCGCCGTCAGCAACGTCGCGGTACGCTTCCTGCCCCTCGAGCAGCGGACGTTCCACGATCCCGGAAGGTGCTCGCAGATCGCCGGACTCGAACAACCCGGCCAGGGTCCGCAGCGCCCCGGCGGTGCGAACCGTCTCGTGCAGCAGCGAATTGACCCCGATCAGGGTTCCGCCACGCCGGTACAGGTCCAGCACCGGGACGCGTTCGTGCCCGTCCGGCGGTGCCGCGATCACCGCGGTCCGGCCACCCGCGGCGAGCGCGGGAATCGTTGCGGGCAAATGGAATCCGCTGGTGTCGAAGATCGCCTCGGCGCCGTCGGCGAACCGGTCGCGCACCTGCGCGGTGAAGTCCTCGCGCTCGGCGAACACGAACGCGTCAGCACCCCGCTCGCGCAACGCGGCGGCCTGCTCCGCACGCCGCACCGCGACACACGCCCGTGCACCGCGAGCAAGCGCCAGCGCATACGCCGCCGAGCCCACCGCACCGAATCCGATGATCACCGTCGGCGTGCCGGCCCCGACCAGACTGCGGTCCAGCGCCTCGAGCGCGGTCACATAGGGCACCGGCACCGCCGCGGCCTCGGCGAAGGACAGGTTCTCCGGCAACCGGGTCACCCCGCCCGCGGGCAGCGTCATGTACTGCGCATGGGTGCCGTCGCGCACGAATCCCGGTTCGCGTCCACTCGCCCACACCCGGGCCCCGAGAAGTTCGGCCGGTCCCGCCACGACCTCACCGGCCACATCGCGACCGGGAATCCGCGGCAGGGTCGTATACGGGAATCTGCCCAGGACGTTCTTCACATCGCTCGGGTTGAGCCCGGCCGCATGCACCCGGACCAGCACGTCGCCGGACTCGTGCGTCGGCGCGGGCGTCTCCACCAGCTGCAGCGCATCCAGGGAGCCGAACCGATCGAACCGCAGGGCCTTCATCCGGCCATCGTAGGAGGCCGGATGTTCAGCCTTCCGGAGGACCCGCAGGGCGGCACCGGGTGCACTCGTGCACGGTGTGCCACGAGACCTCGAGCACCGCGCCGGGTGATGATGTCCACCGAGACGGTCGGTGAGCGCGCAGCTCGCACCGGAAAGGCGGGGTCATGGGGTCGGTGCACATCCTGTCGCATCCACTGTCCACGACCAGGGTGTCGGTGTTCCCCGGTGATCCGCCGCCGCGCCTGGACACCGTGTGCACCCTCGCCGAGGACGGCTACTACCTGCGAACGGTGACCGTCGGCGAACACACCGGCACACACTGGGGAGCCCCCGCGCACTTCACCGACGGGGCCGCGGCGGCACACGAGCTGCTCGCCGAGGATTTCGTGCTTCCCGGAGTCGTGATCGATATCGCCGAGCGTGCCGCCGCCGAACACGACTACGCCGTCACGGTCGCCGATCTGCTCGAATGGCAGGACCGGCACGGTCCGTTCCCGGTCGAGGCCGCCGTGCTGCTGCACACCGGGTGGGATATCCGCTGGGGCACCGACGATTTCGCCAACCTCGGCCCGGACGGGCGGATGCATCATCCGGGATTCTCGGTCGAGGCGGTGCACTGGCTGCTGGACCACGACGTCCTGGGGCACCGAGGCGCACTGGGCACCGACGCGTTCAGCCCGGACCTCGGCGTGGACGACACCTTCGCGGTCTCCAAACTCCTGTACCGCGAGCATCGGCTGAGTTTGGAGATCCTGACCGGTCTGGCCGCCCTGCCGGCGCGCGGTTTCACCGTCGTGGTCGGCGGATTCGTCAGCGAACATGGCTCGGGCTCGCCGGCGAGCATCTACGCCCTCGTGGACCAGACCGGTCACCGGCACGAATAGCCGAACCTCACGCGCAGTGGATCAGGAACGTCGCCACGGCGGTATCGGCGGGTTTCACATCGACCTGAGCGTTCGCCACGGCATCGGGCGAACATCCGGACGGCACGGAGGTCACGGTGGCCTTGTAGCAGCCGGGCGCGAAACTGTGACTCGCGGCGCCGTCGTTTCCGGTGGTCAACGTCGCCATGGCGTCGTTCCCCGAACACCGCGTGACCCGCACCGCGACCATCGGGACCGGGAACCGCTCGGTGCCGGTTCCGGCCTGCACCTTCACCGTCCCCTGCGGTGCGGCGGGGCTGGACGGCGCGGAGGAACCGCCCGGCGACGCGGAACACCCCGCGGCGGGCAGCGTGAGCAGGATCGCGGCCAGTGCGGACAGCGCGAACAACATGCGGCGCACCCGGACTCCTTCCGATCGGTCGGCCGGGCGAGCCTCGTCGCCCGGCCCAACTCTATGTCCTGGCCGCGCCCACTTCCCGGCATGACACCACCCCACGGCGTGCCCGCACGGAAAGCCCCGCGCCCGGCTCGGGAAGTGTCCGCGAGCCCCGGTGCGGCGTTACGCCAATTCTCGGCCGAACATTTTGTCCGGTGTTACACCACATCCCGATAGTCGTTCCGCCACAGTCCCATTCGGAATGTTGCAGCCGAAATAGCCGAGGGGGAATCGGTATTTTCCATCGCTGGTCGTATGCGAGAGTGGACGCGCCGCGACGGCGCGGCATCGAATCGCTGGCCGAAAATGGAGATATCGAATTGACACCCGGAGACGCGATGCGGGTGGCCGCACTCGCAGTTGTCACCACCCTCACCGCCGCTGTCGTGACGACGGGCACCGCAAGCACCGCATCGGCTGCCGGGCCGGTGGATCCGATCACCTCCTCCGGGCGGCCCGCGGCCACCGCGAAAGCATCCGACGGATCGACCGTCACGAAGCTGACCGTGCACGACGCACGGCACCTGACCCTGCAGGTGTATTCCACCGCGATGGGCCGCGACATCGCCGTCGAGGTGCAACGCCCCGCCGACAGCTCGACACCGCGACCGGTGCTGTACCTGCTCAACGGCTCGGGTGGGGGCACCGACGGTGACAGCTGGGCCACCATGACCCACGTCCTGCAATTCCTCACGGACAAGAACGTCAACGTGGTGCAGCCGCTCGGCGGCGCGTGGAGCGTGTACACCGACTGGATCAAGGACGATCCGAAGCTGGGCCGCAACAAGTGGACGACCTTCTTCACCCGCGAACTTCCGCCGCTGATCGACGCGGCCCTGGCCACCGACGGCCGCAACGCCATCGCGGGCCTGTCGATGGCCGGTGAATCGGTGTTGGCGCTGTCGATCGCGAAACCGGGCCTGTACCGCAGCATCGCCTCCTACAGCGGCTGCGCGCAGACCAGCGATCCGCTCGGCCAGCGCGAGATCAAGACGATGGTCGAATTTTGGGGCCACGGCAACCCGGCGAACATGTGGGGCCCGGACGACAGCCCGCTGTGGGCGGCCAATGACCCGTACGTGCACGCCGAGCAACTACGCGGGGTGAAGCTGTTCATCTCCGCCGGAAGTGGACTACCCGGACCGCACGACACCCTGGACAGCCCGTACCTGACCTACGGATTCAGCCGCACCCCCGACACGCTGGCCAATCAGATCCTGCTCGGCGGGCTGATCGAGGCCGGGGTGAACGCCTGCACCCGCCACCTCCAGGAACGCCTGGGCCAGCTCGGCATCCCCGCCACCTACGACTACACCCCGACCGGAACCCACTCGTGGGGTTACTGGAACGACGCGTTCGTGAAGTCCTGGCCGGTGCTCGCTTCCGGACTGGGCATCTGACCGGGCGCCCCCACTGCCCGCAACTCGGGCAAATTACCCGCATCCGATGCTCACGACCGCGTGACTTCGGCTCGTTACCGCGTCTATCCTCGCGGTGTGTCGTTACACAGCCCGGCGCTCGGTGATGTTCAATCGGTGCCGTTGCAGTTCCAGCGAACGAGTGAAAGGTAGTAGACATGGCACTTCCAACCATGACGGCCGAGCAACGCTCCGAGGCGCTGGCGAAGGCTGCCGCCGTCCGCAAGGCTCGGTCGGAGCTGATCGAGCAGATCCGCAAGGGATCGGTGTCGCTGTCCCAGGTGCTCGAACGGGCCGACAAGGAAGATCTCGTGAAGAAGACGAAGGTCGCCGCGGTCATCAAGGCACTGCCGGGCATCGGACCGGTCAAAGCCGCCAAGCTGATGGACGAGGCGGAGATCCCCGCCGACCGTCGCATCGGCGGCCTCGGCTCGCGCCAGCGCGCCGCCCTGCTCGAGGCGATCAAGAACTGATCCCGGCGGCGCTCAGCATCGAACAGCCCCGCGACCTGCACAAACCCCTGTGATTTGGTCCACGTGGACTGATCCGATAACCTTGCTGAGCACCACCGGTCCGGGTGGCGGAATGGCAGACGCGCTAGCTTGAGGTGCTAGTGTCCTATTAACGGACGTGGGGGTTCAAGTCCCCCTCCGGACACAGTTCGAAACGAAAGCCGTTGCATCGCAACGGCTTTCGTCGTTTCTGGAGCACTCGTCGACGTGGAGCTCATCCACATCGATGAACCGGCACTCCCAACCGTCATGTGCTCCGCTCATCGAGTTGAGGTCACAGGCGAACACTCTTGTGCGCCAGGAAGGTACGCCCTGGAATGACCCTCGATCAGCCCGACTCGGCCGAGTCCGAGGCCGTTGCGGCGGGCGTGGCCACGGCTCGCGGCCGGGCTCGTCGGTGGCTCCGGCGGACCGTGATGGTTATTGCGGCTTCGATCGTCGCTGTCACGGCGTTCTCGTTCGGTTACAACGCGGCGACGCCCGATCGCGCCACTGCACCGATCGGCGCGGCGTACGTGCAGACGGGCGATATCTCTACCCGCTATCGGCAGTGGGGAGACGAAGGAACCCCGATCGTGCTGGTGCACGGCTTCATCGAATCGGCGGATACCTGGCAGTATGTGGCTGCCCGCCTGGCTGCCGCCGGACATCGGGTCTACGCCTTGGACCTCGACGGCTTCGGCTACACGCACAGGGGCGCACCGTTCGACCTCGACCATCAGACCAGTCAGTTGCTGGAGTTCATCACGGCTCTGCACCTCGAGCGCCCGGTTGTGGTCGGGCATTCCAGTGGGGCGGCGATCGCGGCGGCGGCCACACTGCGGAACCCGCAGGCGGTCGGTGGCCTGATGTTCCTCGACGGCGATGCTCTGGCCACCGGCGCCGGCTCACGGTCCCCCTTGACCCACCTGTTGATCGAGCCCTACCGAACGACACTGCTGCGACTGGCCGTGCGCTCGGACACTCTCGTGGAGAGCGTGTATCGCAAAGCCTGTGGTCCGGGCTGCCCGCGGCTCGATGCGGCTGGTGTCGACCAGTGGCGCCGCCCCCTGCAGATTCCAGGCGCCGAGCCCGCGCTGTGGGCGATGCTCACCCTCGGTGTTCCCGGCCTTCCCCCGGCCCGCCTCGCCGAGCTGGCGACGATGCCGCTGCCGAAATCGGTGGTATTCGGCGCCCAGGACTCTGTCTTCACCAGCAACGCCCCCACCCGGACCGCCGAACAGATCGGCGCCGGAACACCGACAGTGATCCCCGGCGCAGCCCATCTCACACCGGTCAACAGCCCCACACCCGTCGCCACTGCAATCCTGGCGCTCGCCGACAGGGCAACCTCTGACCACCAATCTCTGGGCGGGCACTAGCAGGCCGGAGATCAACCCGACTTCTCACGGTGGCCGGTTGGGCGCGTTGGCATCGGGCAGTGCGGCTCAGCCGGGAAGTTCGGTGACGCCGAGGGCGAAGTCCCAGTTCCCGACGCCGTGGCGGGCCAGGCCCATCGTCACCACGCCCGCTCCTTCCAGCCAGTACGCCATTTTCAGGTCGCCGACGTCCAGCGGGCGCAGCCCGAGGCTCTCGATGAATGCCTCCACGCCTGCCTTGGCCTGCGCATCGTCGCCGGCGATGAAGACGGCGGGCCGGCCCTTCTCCAGGACATGGCGGAAGATCGTGTTGAATGCCTTCACCACGCTGGCGCTCGCCGGGGCCACCTTGGCGGCTTCCTGCGCGATCGAGGTGCCCTCGCTGTGGGCTAGCCCGTCGGCCGCGGAATTGAATGGGTTGCTGATGTCGACGATGACCTTGCCCGCGAGGGCGTCCCCGTAGTGGGTAACGACCGGAACGACGTCGGCGTACAGCAGGGCCACGATGACGATGTCCCCGGACGGAATGGCTCCCCACTCTCCCGTCGTGGCGCCGCCGCCGAGAGTCTCGGCCAGGTCAGCGGCTTTGGACCGATCGCGGCCCATGACCTCGACGGCGTTGCCGCCGGCCACCGCCAGCGCGCCGATGGTGCGAGCCATGTTCCCGGTGCCGATGATGCTGATGCTGCTCATGAGTTGTCCCGTCTCTGCTGACGATCGAATAGGTTGGCTGCTCTGGCTTTCCGCCGCTCAGATCGCCGCGGTGCCGCCGTCGACGGCCAGTTCCATCCCGTTCACATAGCTCGAGTCGTCCGAGGCGAGGAACAACGCGACCGTCGCGATCTCCTCGGGGCGGCCCATCTCTCCTCGCGGGATCAGCGATTCGAACTGCCGCTTGGTCTCCTCGTCGAACAACTCCTCCTGCTTCGGCGTGGCGACCTGGCCGGGCATCAGCACATTCACGCGGATCCGCCTGTCCTTCAACTCGGACAACCACACGCGGGCGTAGGCCTGCAGCACAGCCTTGCTCGCCGCGTACACGCTCCACTCGGGATAGCCCTTGACCGAAGCGTTCGACCCGGTCATGAAGATCGAGCCGCCGTCGTTGAACAACGGCAGCGCCTTCTGCACCGTGAACAGCGTCCCGCGCGCGTTGAGCCCGAACGTGGCATCGAAGTGCTCCTCGGTGATCTCGCCGAGCCTGCGCTGCTCGCCCGTTCCGGCACTTGCCCACAACACGTCGATCGTGCCTTTTTCCCGCTCGACCGTGTCGAACAGCCGGTCCAGATCCGCCAGGTCCGCCGAGTCGCCCTGCACGCCGGTCACGTTCCTGCCGATCAACGTGACGGCTTCGTCCAGCGCTTCCTGCCGCCTGCCCGAGATGAAGACATGCGCGCCTTCCTCGACGAACAGCTTGGCGCCGGCCAGCGCCATGCCGCTTGTTGCGCCCGTGATCACCGCTACCTTGCCATCGAGTTTTCCCACGATCACTCCATCGTTCGAGTTATGTACACCGATCTGTGTGCTTACCGTATCGAACGGTCGACAGGAGGGCAAGCTATGTACACAGGTCGTTACCCAAACCGGCTACACTGGCACGATGACGGAGTTGGAGAAAGGCCCCCGGGGTCAGCGCCGCGGCAGGGGTGCGCGCGAGCGCATCCTCAACGTGTCACAACAACTGTTCCGTGAGCAGGGCATCAACCAGACCGGCATGGACCAGCTCTGCGCGGCGGCGCAGGTGTCGAAGCGCACGGCCTACCAGCACTTCGCAGGCAAGGACGAACTCGTCGCGGAATACCTGCGCCGATTCGATCCCGACGTCATGCCCGGAGTGTTCGACCGTACCGACCTCACGCCGCGCGAACGACTCCTCGCGGCCTTCGAGGCGCCCGCGAACGCGACCGAGGACGACATCACGCCCCTGTGCCCGTTCATCGGAGCGTCCGTCGAAATCCAGGACCCGGACCACCCCGCACGCCGACACGCACACGACTACAAGAAAGCCGTCGCCGCACGGCTCGCCGAGACCGCCCGCGAGGCCGGTGCCACCAACCCCGAACAGCTCGGCGAACAACTGGCGCTGCTGCTCGATGGCGCCTCGGCCCGCAATCGAGCCCTCAACGCCGAAACCTTCCCCATCGCCGCCGCCATCGCCGCGGTCCTCATCGACAACGCTGTCCCCACACCAGCCCAGCGATGAGGGCGTGTCCGAAAGCTTGTCGGTAACCCTCGGTGTGGCACGCAGACCGGGAGTCATTTCCCTTCTGGCCCAGGGCTTTTCGCGGCAGTGACGGGTCCGCGGTCGGCCGAGCCGACTGTGGACCGACGGACGGACTGCACGACTGTCCTGTCTGATCGAAGATGAGGCACACGGCCGTCCCGAGTTGTCAGGTCTCGGTGGGTGGCGCGCTCATCGCGGCCGCCAGGAACGTGATCGCCCAGCGCTGGGTCGCCTCGCCCGCCTCCGGGGACACGCAGGCCGGGGGGCATCGGTTGTAGACCTCGACGCGGTCCACGGCCGTCACGGCGAGGATGCCTCGCATCCGGAACCACAGCTCCTCCGCGGAAAGGCCGGGCAGTGCGCGTGCGAAGGCCGCCAGGTAGCGATCACGGACGGTCTCCTCGGCCGGACCTGTCCAGTTGCGCATTTCCTCGGCCGGGTCGCCGAAGATCATCACGATCAGCCGGGATGCGCGAGCGCCGCCCTCGTCGCCGGCCGGTGTCTCGTCGAACAGCGGACCCGCGAATGCCTCCACCAGTTCGGTCACCGTCGGGTCCTGAGTCCGGGCGAGCAGTCGGTCGAGCTCGGCGCACTGCGCGGCGTTGATGGGTTCGACCACGCGGCGAACGACCTGGGCCAGGAGTTCGGACTTCGAACCGAAGTGGTACCCGACGGCGGCCAAGTTCGCTCCGGCGAGGTCGGTGATCGCGCGGACCGAGGTGCCGCGGAAACCGCGCTCGGCGAAGAGGCGTTCGGCCGCGTCGAGGATCTGGGTGCGGGTGTCCGGCGGCGCCATGTGTACGTACTATACATATGTTTGAATCAAACGAACGTATGACTGAAACGAACGTATGAAAGAGGGTCGTCATGAGACTGCTCGTGTACGGTGCCGGGGTTCTCGGCAGCCTGTTCGCCGCCCGGATGCACGAGGCCGGACACGACGTCTCGCTCCTGGCCCGGGGCCGGCGCCTTGCCGCATTGCGTCGGCACGGCGTGCAACTCGCCGAAGGAAACAGCCCGCACGTCAGGCGGATACCGGTTCCGGTGGTCGAGCACCCGGCCGACGGGTACGACCTGATCGCGGTCGTCGTCCGCACCCATCAAGTGGACACGGTGCTGGAGTCGCTCGCCGGTATCGAAGGCGACGTGCTGTTCCTGCTCAACTGGGCGGCCGGCGCGGAGCCGCTGGGCGCGGTGATCGGGTACGAGCGGGTACTGCTCGGGTTCCTCACTGCCGGCGGCACGATGGACGGCGACGTTGTCCGCTATCGCGCGACCAATCCCATGACCCGCCTGCTCCCGATGCCGATCGGTGAACCCGACGGCCGAAACACCCTGCGGCTGGAACGGATCGTGCGGGCGCTCGGTGCCGCCGGGATCAACGCCAAGGCCGAGCCACGGATGGATGCCTGGCTCAAGACGCACGCCGCTTTCGCGGTGCCCCTGGAGCAAACGGTGCACGCGGCGGGCGGCCCGGTAGCACTCGCCGAGGATCCGGACGCAGTCCGCGGCATGATCCGCCTCATGCGCCAGCACCTGGCCGCCATGCCGACGCCGCCGGTCCCCCGCGGGTTCGTCGCCCTACAGATCCTGCCGGAGGGGCTGCTCATGGTCGTACTGCGACGCTTCCTACGAAGCCCGACCGCCGCGCACAGCGGGCTCAACAGCGCCTCTCCTGCAGCGATGGCCGAGCTCGAGCGGATGGCCGAACAGATGCGCGCGTATGCAGCGGGCCGATAGACGGACGAGACTGCCTCAGCCTCAACGAGACAGAACAACGCCATTGCCCGATTCGCCGGTCGCGCGACTTCTGCATCAATGTCCAATGGGGTAGCTGATTCTGAAATTCTGGGTAGATCTGTCCGGCATCGGCCGGACCGAGTGGTTCGGTGAAGGCGGAACACGATGGTCACGAAACAGATCACGACTGCGGCGGGTGTCCATCTCTCGGTCGAGATCACCGGCCTCGGCACGCCGCTGATTCTGTTTCCCGGGGCGGGCGGAAACCGTTCGAGTCGACCTGCCCGGCACCGGTCACCTCGCACACCTGGAACGCCCCACCGAAACGATCCGTGCGATCACCACCTTCCTCATCCAAATCAGCACCCACCCTGCCGATTAGCCGCCTCGCTCGGGGCCTTCTCGGTGCGCGGTTTCTTGCGCTCCCGCAGACCCGACGGCGATGGTTCGGTCATGTCTTCGAGCATCTCGGAGCCGCGGTATCCGGCAACTCTTCAACCTCCTCGTGCCTGCCGCGTGTCGGCTCCGACATAAGCATGCGATAGTCATCGCTTACTCCGAATATTTTGCGTTGCAGTCGATCTGGCGACGCGCAATGCCCGCCCAGCGGCATCGCCGTGCGGTCGGCATGGCGTTCCCGTGGGGCGGGCGAAAATGCTGATCGGACGTGTTGTCGGTGCCCGGGTGAGCCATCACTTGTCGGAATTGGGGATCGCGTGACCGGGGCCGGGTGGGTTTGAGAGGGTCGCCATATGAAGATCGGTGTCGCACTTCCGCAGATGGCTCCCGGCTACGGACCGGGTACGACGCTCGACTGGGCCCGGCGAATCGACGCGGGCCCGTTCTCGAGCGTCTCGGTGGGCGAGCGGGTGACGTTCTCGAACCCGGAGATGGTCGCGACACTGGGCGCCTGCGCCGCGGTCACCGAGCGAGTGCGGGTCCTGGCGAATCTCTGGGTGCTCCCCCAGCACCCGATGACAATGGTCGCCCAGCAGATCGGCACCCTGGACCAGCTCGCGAACGGCCGCCTCGAGGTAGCCGTCGGCGTCGGCGGTCGCGAGCACGACTACCGCGCTCTCGGCGCCGACTTCACGCGACGGCACCAGCAACTCGACGAGAAGGTCGCCGAGCTGAAGTCACTGCTCGCCGGCGAACCCCCGTTCGAGGGCGCGGACCCGGTCGGGCCGGCGTGCGTGCAGCCGGGTGGGCCGATCATCCTCGCCGGCGCGATGGGGCCGAAGGCGATGCGTCGGGCGGCGCGGTGGGCCGACGGCATCTCCAGCTTCAGCATCCCGGGCGACGCCGAGGAGATCGCCAAGGTAGGCGAGCTCGCCGACCGGTGCTGGGCCGAGACCGGTCGTGCGACGACCCCGCGCAAGGTCAGCGGCTGCTTCACCGCCTTGGGCGTCACCGATGCATCCGAGGCGCTGCACTCCTTCACCGCTCGCTACCTCGGCTTCCTCGGCCCCGACCTGGCCGACATGGTCGCCGCATCAGCGCGGGCGTCGAGTCCCGAGGTGCTCGCCGGCATTCTCGCCGGCGCGGAGCGGGCCGGGTGCGACGAGTTCATCCTGGTCCCTGCCGTCACCGACCTGAACTTCCTCGAGGTTGCGTCCGAGGTGGTAGCCACACGGCCTTGACGCTCGAAGAAACCGGCCCGTCGATGATTTTCGGGGCCGTGCCGCGTCTGTATCGCTGACAGGTGTTCGCGGATAAAGGAAATGGATCACTGGTGAAACTGACCGCGCAGATCTTCCTCACTCTCGATGGCGTCATGCAGGGCCCCGGAGCGGCCGCTGAAGACCCCAGTGACGGCTTCGACCGGGGCGGATGGCTGGTGCCACGACGGGATCCGGACATGGACCGTATCGTCGCGCAGTGGTATTCGCGCGCCGAGGCGATCCTCCTGGGACGCAACACATTTACTGCGATGCGCGGGTACTGGCCGCACGTCACCGACCCCGGCAACGCCATCGCGACAGCCTTGAACGGCCTGCCCAAATACGTCGTATCGCACACCATCGACACCCCGGGGTGGGACCACACCGCCGTACTCGCCGACGATCCGCTCGCAGGGATCACCGCCCTCAAACAGCGGCCCGGCGGCGAGCTTCAAGTGCACGGCAGCTGCCGCCTCGTGCAGGCCCTGCACCGTGCCGGGCTCATCGACGAGTACCGACTGGTGACGTTCCCCGTCTGCGTCGGAACAGGCAAGCGACTCTTCACCCCTGACGCACCGGCCACCGGCTTTCGCCTGGTCGATTCGGCCACCACCAGCGCCGGTGCCGTCTACACAGCCCTGACTCCAGAGCCCTTCACGACTGCGGACGTTGCCGTCGCGGGGGGAAGAGAGCTGCGCTGATCCTTCCCATCAGCGAGACGCTGCGACCATGGCATCGTGCCCCGATCTACAGCGGTGAAGATCGCCCGACATCGTGGCGTGATGCGGATTCGTCATTGGGTCGCGGCGGTGTTCGCGGCGACCGCGGTGCTCGGCGTGGCTCCGGTACAGGCCGCGAACGCGGAGCCCGCGAGCTCGGGTCCGCCGATGGGATGGAATTCGTGGAACTCCGGAATCCCGTTGACCGAGGTCGATATTCGGGCCACGATCGATGCCCTGGTGAGTTCGGGAATGCGGGATGCGGGCTACCGTTATGTGAATCTCGATGCCGGGTGGGCGGCGGCCGCTCGCGATGCGGCCGGGGACCTGGTGGCCGACCCGCAGAGGTTCCCCAGCGGAATCGCAGCGCTGGCGCGCTATGCGCACGATCGGGGGATGTTGCTGGGGCTGTACTCCAGCCCGTACAACGAAACCTGTGGCCAATCACTGCAGAACGCGAGTGCCGGGCACGAGAATCGGGACGCGCGGGCATTCGCGGCCTGGGGTGTGGACTTCCTGAAATACGACTGGTGCCGTAACGACGACGACCTGACCGCTCAGGTGCGCGTGTTCACCGCGATGCGAGATGCGTTGCGCGCCACCGGCCGCCACATCGTCTACAGCATCAACCCGAACAGTTCCGCCGGACTGCACGCGGCGCAGGACTACGACTGGTCCCGTATCGGGGACCTGACTCGCAATGCCCACGATCTGTACCCGTTCTGGCACAACCGAACTCCGGTCGTCGCAGTGAACGACTTCTCGTCCGAGCAGTTCTTGGGCATCACCGATCAGCTGGCGGCCGCGACTCCCGTCGCCCCGCGCAGCCGTCCCGGTTACTGGAACGATCCCGACATGTTGGTCGTCGGCACCCAGTTGGCCGAATTCCTCGGCATGCACCCGGGCACGGTGCCCAGCGCGGTACTCAAGGCCCTGCCGCTGACTCTGCAACAACGGATCTCCGCCCGCGCGGGCGTCAAACAGGCGACATCGCTGCTGACGTTGACCCCGGAACAGATTGCGGCCCTGCGCGATCCGCAGTACAGCCTGACAACCGAGGAACAACGCACACATTTCTCGCTGTGGGCCATGCTGGCCGCGCCCCTGATCGCGGGCAACGACGTACGCGCCATGACCGAGCAGACCCGGGTGATGCTCACCAACCGTGAGGTCATCGCCGTCGACCAGGATCCGGCATCGGTGCAGGGAACCTTCCTGCCTGCCGACGACCACGTCATGGTCAAACCGCTCTCCGACGGCTCGGTTGCGGTCGCCCTGTACAACCCGGACCGCAGCCCTGCCGACATCAGCACCACGGCCACTGCGGCCGGATTGCCCGGTGCACAGTGCTATACGGTGCGCGACTTGTGGGCCCACACATCAACGACGACAACCCGCGCGATCAGCCATGTCGGCGTCGCGCCCCACGGCCTGGTGCTCCTGCGCCTGACGCCGAGGTGCGGTTGAGCCTGGGCCCAGGGGCGGATCAGGTCCCGGACCACCGGTAGAGGTGTTCGGGCCGACCGGCCGCCCCGTAACGCAGTGCGACCTGCACAGCCCCGGTGTCGTGCAGGAATTTCAGGTAGCGGCGGGCCGCAGCGTGACTGAATCCCACCCGTTCGGACAGTTCGCTCGCGGTGAGCCCGTCGGCGAGTGCTCGCACCGTGTCGGTGACATGGGTGAGTGTGGCCGCGGAAATGCCCTTGGGCAGGGATTGCTCACCGCTCGAGCGCAGTCTGCCGTACAGCCGATCGATGTCGCCTTGCGCGGGTGCTCGCATGCGATCGAGTTGTGCGCGGGCGGCGGCGTAGCTGTCGAGTCGCTCCCGGAAGGTCCGGAAAGTGAAGGGCTTCACCACATAATGTACGACCCCTAGATGCATCGCCGAGCGCAGCACATCCACGTCCTTGGCCGAGGTGATCGCGATGACATCGACCGGCGCGCTCGAGCCGCGCAGCCGCCGCAGCACCTCGAGGCCGTCGAGGTCGGGCAGGTACATGTCCAGCAGCAACAGTTCGGGTTGCTGCGACTGCACTGCCCGCAGGGCGGCCGCGCCGCAGGTGGCTTCGCCGATCACTTCGAATCCCTCGACGCGCTCGGTGAATTGGCGGTGTACCGATACGGCCATCGGGTCGTCGTCGACCACCAGTGTCCGGATCACGACCGCACCGCCTGCGCCGCGGCCGGTTCGGTGAGTGGGATCATCACGGTGAACAGTGCACCGGCGGCATTGGACACCCTGATCCACCCACCGCGCCGCCGGACCTCCTGCCCCGCCAGCGCCAGCCCGAGGCCGCGGCGGCGCCCGTCCCGGGCCGCTTTGGTGGTGAAGCCGTGCCGGAAGATCTCCTCGGTCAGCGATTCGTCCACCCCCGGTCCCGAGTCGTGCACCGTGATCGTCAACTCCGTTGCGGCGGTGGTGATCGCAACCTCCACCCTGCCTCCGGTCCCGGCGTGTACCACCGATTCCACCGCGTTGTCGATCAGGTTGCCCAGCACGGTCACCAGTCCTTCCGGGTTGTCCAGGTCGCCAGGGATTTCCCCTGTGGTCGTCACCACCAGTTCGACGCCGCGTTCCGCGGCGACCGCGACCTTGCCCAGTAGCAGCGCCGAGAGGATCGGTTCGCTCACCCCGTCGACCAGCCGCGCGGCCAGTCGCTGGTTCTGCGCGGACGCGCGGTTGACGACCTCGACCGCGTCGTCGTAGCGGCCCAGTTCGATCAGCCCGGCGATGACGTGCAACCGATTCGCGAACTCGTGTTCCTGCGCGCGCAGAGCGTCGGCGAGGGTGCGGGTGTCATCGAGTTCGCGCAGCAACGCCTCCAGTTCGGTGCGGTCGCGCAACGTGATCACCGCACCGATCCGGCGCCCGCGCACCTCGACCGCCATGTGATTGACGACCAGAATGCGATGTCCGAACAGGACGATCTCGTCGCGGCCGGGCACCCGGCCGATCAGCACGTCACGCACCCGCCCCTCGGGGGCCACTTCGACGAGCGAGCGCCCGACCACGTGCTCGCGGTCCAGGTCGAGCAGCCGCTGCGCCTCATCGTTGACCAGGGTGATGCAGCCGTCCAGGTCGAGGGTGATGACGCCCTCGGCGATGCTGTGCAGCATCGCCTCGCGTTGTTCGAGCATCGCGGTGATCTCCGCGGGTTCGAGCCCGTAGGTCTGGCGTTTGATCCGGCGGGCCAGCAGCAGCGTGCCGACGACGGCCAATGCCAGCGCCAGCAACGGGGGCACGAAGGTCGAGGGCAGCCGGGAGTGCAACTCGGTTCCCACCGTCTTTTCCAGGGTGCCGACCGAAACCATGCCGATGACCCGGCCCGCGGCATCTCGAACCGGCACCTTCGCGCGCATCGACCGCCCCAGTGAACCGTGCTGCACCCCGACGTAAGAGCCGCCGGACAACACCGCAGCCGGATTCTCACCCGGATCGTGCAGCAGCGAGGTGCCTATCAGTGCGGGGTCGGGATGTGAGTACCGCACACCCTGCAGATCGGTGACCACCACGAAGGTGGCGCTGGTGGCCTGGCGCACCGACTCGGCGACCGGCGCGATCGTGCGCGCCCCGTCCGAGGTGGTGAATCCCGCCAGCACCGTCGGATCCGCAGCGACCGAATGCGCGATACGCAGCGAATTCTCACCGGCCTGATGGTCCAGGTCCGCACGAATCTCCCGATAGGACAGCACAGCGTCGGCAATAGCAGAAATGAATAGGATACCCAGCAGTAGAACCAGCACTTGGGTGGACAAACGCAAGCTCCGACGCCGGTATGTGAGGGGCGTCACGCGCGAATGGTAGCGCATATTTCTCGACGGCTTCGTGAGCTTTATATGCAGAAATGCTCGTAATGACAGTAAAGGCGCGGTCATTGTCGGAAATATCGACGTGACCCCGGTCATAGCCGATGGTCGTCTGTATCGAACTCACCACAATTCGAGGAGACGACCACCGATGTCCGCCCCGAACGGTCCCGCGGCCGCCCCGCCGACTGCCGGCGCCCATGATTCCCGCATAGAGCTGTCCGGGGTCACCAAGAGATTCACCAGTCCGACCGGCACTGCGTTCACTGCCCTGCGCGAGGTGGAGATCACCGTCGAACCCGGCCGGTTCTGCGCGATCGTGGGGCCCACCGGATGTGGCAAGTCGACCACGCTGACCCTGGTGTCCGGGCTCGACCGGCCCACGACCGGCGCCGTGCGGGTGGGCGGGCGCCCGGTCGAAGGCATCCGTCCCGGAACGGGTTTCATGTTCCAGGCCGATGCCCAGCTGCCGTGGAAGAGCGTGCTGGACAACGTCGCGCTGGGGCCGCGGTTCCACGGAATATCCAAGCGCCAGGCCAACACCCGGGCACGCGACTGGTTACGCCGAGTCGGACTGGCAGGCTTCGAGGACCATTACCCGCACCAGCTCTCCGGCGGTATGCGCAAGCGAGTCAGCCTGGCCGCGGCATTGATCAACGAGCCCTCGCTCCTGCTGATGGACGAGCCCTTCGGCGCCCTTGATGTGCAGACCAAGGCCATCATGTCCAACGAGCTGCTGCAGCTGTGGGAGCAGACCCGCCCCACCGTCCTGTTCATCACCCACGACCTCGAGGAAGCGATCGCGCTGGCCGACGTGGTCGTGGTGATGACCGCCCGCCCGGGAACGGTCAAGGCCAGCTTCACGATCGACCTGCCCCGCCCCCGCGGCGCGGTCCAGGAGATCCGCTTCCAGCCGCGGTTTCTCGAACTGCACGAACAGATCTGGCAGTCGTTGCGGGAAGAGGTCGAGCAGGCCTACTCGCAATCCACGGCGGGAGCGCGAGCATGACCACGAAATCCGAATCCCTGGCGGCGGTGAATTCCATGCAGACCGAAATCCGGCGCGTGCCCGAGGACGCCGATATCGCCGCCGCGGCCCGACGGAAGGCATGGCAGCGCAAGATCTGGGTGAACCTCGTGCGGATCGCGGTGGCCGTCGTGGTGATCGGCGGCTGGCAGTTGCTGACCGGCTGGAAAGTGATCGACCCGTTCTTCTTCGGCCGTCCCAGCGGCATCGTGTCCACGCTGGGCGACTGGGTCCAGCACGGCACCCAGTACGGGTCGGTGTGGCAGCAGATCTGGATCACCATGAAGGAAGCACTGCTGGGCTTCGTCTACGGCACGGTCGGTGGTGTGGTGACCGGGGTGCTGCTCGGGCAGTTCCGATTCCTGGCCGATGTCGCGGGCCCCTACATCAAGGTGCTCAATTCGATGCCGCGCATCGTGCTGGGCTCGATCTTCGTGGTGTGGCTGGGGCTGGGCACCGCCTCGAAGGTGATGCTGGCCGCGGTGCTGGTGTTCTTCGTGGTCTTCTTCAACGCCTTCCAGGGAGTGCGCGAGGTGGACCGCAACCTGCTGGCCAACGTCCGCGTGCTGGGCGCCTCGCGCTGGGACATCACCCGGCACGTGATCCTGCCCTCGGCGCTGACCTGGATCATCGCGAGTTTGCATGTGGCCTTCGGATTTTCGGTGATCGGCGCGATCGTCGGCGAATTCCTCGGCGCCCAGCACGGCCTGGGACTGGTGATCTCCACCGCGCAGAACAACTTCGAACCCAACGGCGTGTTCGCGGCCATGGTCATCATCGGCGCGATCGCCCTGACCGCGGAGTTCATCATCACCCGCCTGGAGAAGCGACTGCTGGCCTGGCGGCCCGCGGCGCCCTCGGAGCAGGCCGCGGGCTAGCGCCGGACTCCTTCGACATCCCTTGCCCCGCAACTCTCGACGAGGAGAAACAACAATGCAGCGCACCCTGATCGCCCGCCTCACCGGGACCGCGATCGCCGCGGGTCTGGCGGTGGCCCTGACCGCCTGTGGCGGCAGCAGCCACTCCAGCGCCCTGCCGACCGTGACCATGATGGTCGGCGGTATCGACAAACAGATCTACCTGCCGTATCAGCTGGCCCAAGGGCTCGGCTATTACCAGAAATACGGCGTCGACATGCAGTTGAGCACCGAGCAACAGGGCGGGGTCGGCGCCGAGGAGGCGATGGCTTCCGGGCAGGCGGACATGGCCGGTGCCTGGTACGAGCACACGATCGAGTTCCAGCAGTCCGGCAAGGACGTCATCAGCGTCGCCCAGCTCTCGGGCGCGCCCGGGGAACGCGAGATGTGCGCCACCAACGCGAACGTGCACACACCCGCGGACTGGAAGGGCAAGAGCGTCGGGGTCACCGACCCCGGTTCGGGCACCGACGATCTGACCCGTTATCTGGCTGCGCGCCAACAGCTCACGACCCAGGACTTCAGCCGAGTCGGCGTAGGCGAAGGCAGCACCCTGATCTCGGCGCTGCAGCGCGGCCGGATCAGCTGTGCGATGACCACGCAGCCGACCGTGGCCGCCATCGAGAAGAAGAACCTCGGCTACTCGGCCATCGACCTCGCCAGCACCGACGGCGCACAGAAATGGCTCGGCGGGGTCTACCCGGCAGCGGGAGTTCTGGCGCAGGCGAGCTGGGTGAACTCACACAAGGACCTGGTTCAGAAGGTCGTCGACGCGCTGGTGGCCACCATGCACTACATCCACACCCACTCCGCGGCCGACATCGCCGCGCACATGCCGCCGAAATTCGTATCCAACTCCCTGATCACCAAAGACGACTACATCAAGGCGCTGGACCAGGACAAAGGCCAGTTCCTGCCGGACGGCATGATGCCCGCCGGCGCCCCGCAGACCGCGCTGACGATCGATCAGCAGGCAGGAAAGATCAAACAGCAGATCGATCTCGCGAAGACCTACACCGATCAGTACGTCATCGAGGCGAACAAGACCATCGGTAGCGGAGGCTAGCGACCGGACCCGATGAGGGGCGTACGACGGGCGGAGCGACAACTCCGCCCGTCGTACGTATCCATCTGGGCGCTGATCTCTCAGCCACGTCTCAGCGCGGCTCGGGCACACTACGGTGTGATGAGCATCCGATGCGCCGCATGTGCGGCGAGAAGTGAGTGGAGGCCATGACACAGGCCCGTGACCTCGTCACCGAGTACAAGCTGCCACAGATCACGATCATGTTCTGGGTACTCAAGATCGCAGCCACCACCCTGGGCGAGACCGGTGGCGACATGATCTCGCAAACCCTGAAACTCGGGTACGTCGATGCGACCCTGCTGTTCCTGGCCGTCCTCGTGGTGAGCCTGCTCATCCAACTGCGCGCGCGCCGATTCCATCCCGCGCTGTACTGGACGGTGATCGCAGCGACCAGCACGGCGGGCACCACCATGTCCGACCTGCTCAACCGCGGCCCCGGGGACGGCACGTCCACTGCCGGGGGCCTGGGCTATCCCGCCGGCGCCGCGATCCTGATCAGTGGCCTGGCCGTGGTGTTCCTGGTGTGGAAATTCAGTGGCCAAACCTACGACGTCGCCAACATCACGACCTTCAGGGGCGAACTGCTGTATTGGGCGGCGATCCTGCTGTCGAACACCCTGGGCACCTCGACCGGTGATTTCCTGTCCGACAGCTCCGGACTGGGCTACTGGGGCAGTGCCGTTCTCATCGCCGCGGTCATGGCCGCGATCCTCGCCGCGCACTACTTCACGAAAATCCCTGGCGTTCTTCTGTTCTGGGTTGCGTTCGTACTCACGCGCCCGCTCGGAGCGACCGGCGGCGACCTGTTGTCCAAGCCGCACGCATCCGGGGGTCTGGCACTGGGCACCTACGGTACCTCAGCGGCGCTGCTGGCCATCCTCATAGCCGGGATCGCCTTCACCCACCGCCACCGCGAGCGTAGCTCCGCCGAGTTCGAACCTGCGCTCCGCGAGGAGACCACTGTCGCCGCCGACACCAGCCGGACTCGCGGAACCTGATAACGGAATTCAGGACCACGCACCGCTGTCGACTGTCCAGATACCATGGGGCCCTTGGGTGGCCGGCTGAATAAGGTGCACGAAGACTCGCGTGCCGTCACTGTTGGTGAGGTAGATGACGTTCGGTGCCGCGCCGGTGCTGGTTTGCGCATTCGACCACCCGAATCGCGCTTGTGCGAACGACTTTGCCACCGCGACGCGATCGAGCCGCCACGGCTGATGCCCACCGTCGACGGCCTGCTGCAGATTCTCGACCTGCGCCACGGTCATCCCCTCGCCGGGGAACGGCGTCCCGGCTGCGGGGTGAGCATTCGGGGGCGGCGATGCCGCGGTGCCGGGTGTGGCTGGAGATGGCTGCGCGCCAACGGTTTCCGTGGTGGACACCGCGGACGGGACGTCGCCCTCGTCGTTGCCGGTCTGGGCAGTGCCCGGCTGGGAAGGCGCGGCGGCTTCCGGTGCCGGGGTGGTATCCACGGCAACCGTCGTCGACCGACTCGGCGCCGGTGAATCGCTGGAGCAGCCGCTCATCGCAGCCGCACAGATGAGAATGCCGATAACCCCCACCGTGACCCTCCGGCGCGGCGGGGCAAGGGCGAACACGGCGCGAACGCGCGCGATGCTGCGCATAGGTTGTCCTCGAATAGGAACCCGTAGAACGGCCCGGAAGTGAGCCGCTGCACCGGATGTCGCGCCCGTTGCCCGAATCATTACACATCGTCACGGACCTCGGCCGACCAACCACACCCCGCAGCCCAGCCGAGCACCAACGCGCGGAGATACGGTGGGCGCCTAGGCCATCGCGAGCACGTCGTGGACCAGTTGGCTCGCGTAGTCCCGGTCGACGAACAGGCCGAAGACCACGTGGTGATACATCGGCGCGATCACGTGATCGAGGACCTGCTGCTCGGTCGGGGTCCGCTCCCCGCGCGCCCGTGCCCGGTCCAGCATCACCTTGGCCTGTGCGCGGCGCTGCTCCCAGCACGGGCAGGTGCCGACCTCGTCGCGGGCCGAGATCATGGCGCGCAGGTAACGGGTCCGGCGCGGTTGGGTGATGTCGTCGACCACGATCCCAGCCCACGCCGAGAGGTCATCGCGCAGTGACCCGGTGTCCGGCGGTTCGTCGCCGTCCTTGGTGAGCGCGGCGACAGCGACCTCCTCGAGCAGCGTGTCCAGGTCGCCCCAGCGGCGATAGATGCTGGTCGGGTTGACCCCTGCCCGGTTGGCCAGCACCGGGATGGTGATGCGGTCCGCCTTGCCCTCGCCCATGAGCTGGCCGACGGCGGTGTAGATGGCGTCCCGGACCTTCGCGCTGCGCCCGCCGGGCCGCCGGGCTGGTGTGGTGGCCGACATGCGGCCATTATTGCAGAGGTCTTTGTTTTAAGCTCCGCCCCATGTACCGTCAGCTAAAGCAATAATCTTCGCTTTAACCGATGTTGGGGTATTCCATGCTGATCGCTCCGGCCACCCGGCGTATGTCGTCCGGGCTGGCCACCGTCCTGCCCGCGGCGACAATGCTGACGTTCCTCGCCGCGTCCAGCGCGCCGACCCCGCTCTACCGCGTCTACCAGGCGCGCTGGGCGTTCTCCTCGGGAATGCTGACGGTGATCTTCGGCGTCTACGCGGTGTGCCTGTTGCTGGCACTGCTGACCGTCGGGTCGCTGTCCGACCACGTGGGACGCCGCCCGGTGATCCTCGGCGCCATCGCGCTCGACGTGGTGGCCATGCTGGTGTTCAGCACCGCGGACGGCGTTGGGTTGCTGATCGCGGCGCGCATGGTGCAGGGCATCGCGACCGGCGCGGCAACCGGTGCGCTGGCCGCCGCGATCCTGGACGCGGAGCGACCACACGGGCCGATCGTGAACAGCGTTGCCCCGGTGGCGGGTCTGGCCGTCGGCGGACTCGGTTCCGCGGCGCTGGTCCAGTTCCTGCCGTGGCCGGGCCAGACCGTGTACCTGGTGCTGATCGTGTTGTTCGCGGTCGAGGCGATCGGCACGATCGTGGTGAGCGAGACCTCACCGATGATGCCCGGCGCGCGGCAGGCGATCCGGCCGACCGTCGGCGTCCCGGCCGCGGCACGGTCCGCGTTCGCGGCCACCGCGCTACTGGACATCGCGGCGTGGGCGTTGAGCGGGTTCTACCTCTCGCTCGGCCCGAGCCTGGTCCGTGTGGTCACCGGCTCGAACTCGATCCTGCTCGGCGGGTTGCTGGTGTTCACGCTGGCCGGGGTGGGTGCGGCGGCGATCTGGCTGCTGCGCACGGTCGCGGCCGCCCGGGTGATGCGCTTGGCCGCCGCCGTGCTCGCGATCGGGATCGCGGTGACCATCGCGGCCGTCCAGACCGGGTCGCCGGCGCTGCTGTTCGTGGGCACGGTGATCGCCGGGATCGGCTTCGGCGCCAGCTTTCAGGGCATCACCCGCACCGTGTTCCCACTCGCACCGGCCACCGAACGCGGCAAGCTCGTCGCCGCGTTCTACGTGCTCAGCTACCTCGCGTTCTGCATCCCGGCCGTCGCGGCGGGCGCCATCGCGACCCACGTCAGCCTGCTGACCACCGCGACCGGCTACGGCGTCGTACTGATCGCGCTCGCGCTCACCGCACTGATTCCCCGACGGTCGCGGTGAGGAAGACCAGGGCCACTCCCCCGATCTCCGGCCCGCTGGTGGCCGCACTTCACCGAACGTCCGCGGCCTGCGGTTCGGACAGCGCGCGGCCGGCCAGAAGCGCTGCGCCGGTTCCGGTTGCGGTGCAGCCCAGCACGATCGACCACGCGACCGGCCCGAGTGGTACGCATCCGAAGAACCGGTTCACTCCGGGTGTCATGATGATCGCGGCCAGGACCGCGGAGCTGGCTGCCACGGTTGTCCAGACCAGGCTGCTGTGCCGGCCGATCACCAGGGTCTGCCCGAGTTGAGTGCCGATCAGGGCGGCCAGCGCCATGGTGTCCGCGCGACGGCGCCGGCCGGTGGCGCGGCCGAGGAGCCAGGCCGCGCCCGCGCCGAGGGTGGTGCAGGTGCCGCGTACCGCCACGGCTTGCAGGAATTCGGTGCCGATGCCGGGCGGCGGTCCGAGTGTCGTGTCGGCCGTGTCGGTGTCGTCGACGGGACGGGTGTCCGCGAGCGTGAGGGCCATGGCCGGGCCGAGGTCGGTGAGCAGGTTCACCACCAGGAATTGACGGGTGCCGATCGGGGCTCGACCGGACAGCAGCGTGCCCAGGACGGTGAAGGCCACTTCCCCGGCGTTGCCGCCGACCAGCACACCGATCGCGTCGCGCACCCGTTGCCACATGCCGCGGCCCTCGGCCAGTGTCTCGAGTAGCACGGTGAGGTCCAGGACCGAGCCGGTGTCGGTGAGGATCAGGTCCGCGGCCTCGCGTGCGGCGACCGACCCTCGGGCGGCCAGCCCGATCCCGACGTCGGCGGTGCGGATGGCGGCCGCGTCGTTACTGCCGTCACCTGCCATCGCCACCGTGTGCCCGCGGCGCTGGAGTGCGGACACGATCCGCACTTTGTGTTCCGGCGATACCCGCGCGAAAACCGTTGCCTGCTCGATCAGTTCGGCTTGGCCGTCTTCGTCCAGCGCGTCCAGGTCGGCGCCGGTGGCCACGGTGTCGGCGGGGATGGCGAGCTGTTCGGCGACCGCCCGCGCGGTGATCGGGTGATCGCCGGTGATCATCCGCACGCTGATGTCGTTGCGGGCCAGTTCGGCGAGCAGTTCGAGCGCCTGCGGGCGCGGGCTGTCGGCGATGCCGAGGAAGCCCAGAAGGGTGAGTTGCTCGATCTCCTCGGTGACGTCATCGGGAGCCGACGCGAAATCGCGCCGCGCCACCACCAGTACCCGAAGACCCTGCGCGGCCAGCCGCCGCACCGCCGTCTCCGCGGCGGTGCGGGACTTCGGTGTGAATCCCGAAATCCGGGGGCGGCCTTCGTTGTCGGTGCACAACACCTGGTCACAACGTGGCAGGAGCACTTCCGGGGCGCCTTTGACAGCCAGGCGGATGTGCAGGCCCGTGTTGCCCACCGCCGCGGAGTAACCGCGGAAACTCTCGAACGGCACCTCGTCGATCCGATCCCAGGCGTGGGGCGGTCGGTGGCCCAGGTGCGTGTGTGCCGCCTCGACGACGGCCCGGTCGGTGGCATGTACCAGTGGGCTGTCCTCAGGGTTGGGGCACGCGTGGGCGGCGGCGCGCAGCAGTTCCCGCGACTGTGGCGTGCTCGCGAAATCGTCTCTGTCCCATTGCTGGTCGAGGTCGGCAACGGCGACCAGCCGCAGTTGCCCCTCGGTGAGGGTGCCGGTCTTGTCGAAGCACATGGTGTCGATGCGTCCCAGTGCCTCGATGGTGCGGCTGGAGCGCACCAGCACCCCGCGGCGGGACAGGCGGCGGGTGGCGGCCAGTTGGGCAACCGTCGCTACCAGCGGCAGTCCTTCCGGCACGGCGGCGACCGCGACGGCCAGCCCGTCGGCCAGGGCCGCGCGCAGCGGCAGTCCGCGCAGGAAACTGGTGACGGTGACAGCGGTGCCACCGCTGAGGGTGAACGGCAGCACCCGCCTGGTGAGGCTGTGCAACTGCTCCTGCACACCACCGGTCGGGGGCGGTGCGGCGGTGGCGAGCGCGCGGCCGGCTTCGGTGGCGGTTCCGACGGCGACCACCACCGCGGTCGCGTCACCGCTGACCACGACACTGCCCTCGAACACCATGCCGGTGCGCTCTGCCAGCAAGGCCCCGGGTGTGGCGGGGGTCTGCTTCTCCACGGTCACCGCCTCGCCGGTGAGGCCGGACTCGTCCACCTCCAGCCCGTCGGTCTCCAGCAGCCGCGCATCCGCCGGGACCACCTCGCCGGTGGCCAGCGCGATCACATCACCGGGCAGCAGATCGTCTGCGGGAGTTCGGATTTCACCGTCTCCGGTGAGCCGGCGCGCGGTCAATCGCTCGCCGAGCAGCAGTTTGTCCAGCGACACCCGGGCGCGCCGGCGTTGCAGGGCCGACACCGTGGCATTGAGCCCCAGCACCGTGCCGACGAGCACGGCGTCGGTGGGCGAGCCGAGCAACGCGGAGGCGACCGCACCGACGCCCAGAATCGGCGTCATCGGATCGGCCAGCTCGCGGCGTACATCCGCGACCAGACCGGCGAGAGACGTTGCGGGCGTGGCCAATCGCCGCGACAGGCGGCTGGTGGCGGCGCCGGCGTGCGAACGCGGCGGCGGTGTCGGCCGATGCGGGGCAGGGAGCCGGGCCAGCACCTCGTCCGGTTCCAGCGCGTGCCACGGCACCAGGCGCACCTCGGCCGGTCCGGCCGCGTTCGCTGCCCGGCGCCCGGAACTCAGCCCCGTGATCAACCCCATCAGAGTGGCCGCCGCGATCGGGCTCGTCGCGCGTGCCGCCCGCGACTCGGCTGGACCGGAGGCCAGCAACAGTCCGCTGAGTGTGCCCGCCGACAGCGTCAGGACCCGACCGCGGTCACTGACATCGCGCGCTCGGCCGGTGGCGGCGATGATCTGCCGTGCCGATCCGGGATCCGGGCACACCACATCGGCCTGCCAGGGAATCTGGGTGGGGACTCCGCGGGTGCAGGTGGCGATACCGATCCCGAGATCGGCGGCGCCCAGGGCGCGATGTGCGTGACCGCTCACCACCGCGACGACATGCCCCTGCTGCTGCAGTCGCCGTACCAGCTCGGACACCGACCCGCCGGTGAGCACGAATTCGTCTGCACTGCGCCGTAATTCGCCGGTGCCCTCGTCACCGATGAGCACTACCCGCAGGCCCGCCTGCCGTGCGGTGGCCAGCAGCCCGACGGCACCGGGATGTGGCTCGTTCCCGATCAGCGCCCGCCCGACCACACGTCCGTACTCGTGCAGCAGATGCCAGCGCGGGCCCCCGGAATCGAATCCCGAGCCGGAGGGATCGGTGGCGACGCCGGGTCGTGGGTCGGCGTCGATGCCCAGGTGCAGATTCTCGCGCCGGTGCTCGGGTGGTGGTGGAATCGGCAGTTCCTCACCGTTGCGCCGAAGCAGCCGCTGGGCCGCGCTCCACACGTGTTCGACCGGCCAGCTGTCGTCGCGGGATTCGGCGTCGAGCACCACGGCCCGTTGACCCCGCACGGCGTCCCGGTCCACGATCACCGCGGAGACCCGGTCCAGGCGGCGCCACATGAGCGGGTCGAGGGTCAGCACGCCGCGCGCGGCCATCAGGGTGGACATCGCACCGGCGAAGGTCTCGCGACCGGCCCGCGCTGCTTTGGGCACACCCGCTGCCACGGCATCGGCGGCATCGGCGACCGCCCGGCCACCGGCCAGCGTCGCCGCCGAGGCGACTACGGCCGCGGCGCCGGCCTGTTCGGTGCAGCGTTCGATCGGTCCGCGCGGCAGAGCGATCGGACGCGGCTCGGGCGGGTCGTACTCGTCGACGCCCGGTAGATCGGCGTCGGCGATCAGCTGTTCCCAGCGCCGCCACTGGGCGAAGCGGGCGGCGGCCTCGACCAGCCGCACCAACCGCTGCACCGCATCGGTACACAGGCCGGTCACTTCCGAGTCCAGCGCCTGACCCACGGCGTTTCCGATCGAGATCACCGTATCGGCACGGTGGCGGCCGAGCTGAGCTTCCACTGTGCCGCGCAACCGCGGTTGCCCGTCAACCAGAGCCACCACACCCCGGACCACGTGCGCCGGTGGCGGCGCCGGCAGCAACCGGCCGGTGACCGCCGCACCGATGCCGATGACATCGCCGGCCAACTGCAGCGCCGAGGTCACTATCGGCTCCCGATCCGAGGGGTGCTCGAATTCGCGATTCCACGGCTCGTCACTGGTTCCGGCGAGGTCCTCGACACGTTCCAGGATCGTTTCCAGTTGTGCCGGAGACAGGCATTGCGGCTCCGCGGCCACCATGACCCGCCCCGTAGCGGCGTTCACCTGGAACCGGTCCACTGCCGGTTCCTGCTCAAGGTGCTTGTGCACCAATTCGGCCACCCGCGCGCTGCGCGCCGACCGTAAACCGCGAACTTCGGCGTGAATCCGGTTGCCGTGCACCGTGACCCGCCGCTGCGTACGCATGCGCCGCGGATCCACCAGCGCGCTCAGTTCCCGGCCGAGGCCCTCGGTGAGTTCGGTGGCGATCCGAGTGACTGCCGGGTCCGCCAGGCGCGACGCCACCGTGACCGGCCGCCGAAGCAGTCCGAGCGTGACTCCGCTCGCCGTCAGAGGCAGCCGGATCGGCGCAGTGGCCACAGCACGCAGCGACACCATCACCGTGCAGCGGTTCGCGCTCGCCGCGAACCCGCTGAGGACTGCTTTTGCCGAGCACTCTTACTCGGTGAACTCTTCCGCGGCGGGCTCTTCCGCGGTTTCGGCTTTTCGGCCGGGCCCTGCGTCTCGGGTTCGGTTCTCGCGCGCCGCAACAGATACGCCGCACCCGCCACCCCGCCCGCGGCCGCGGCCAGCGGCCAGTCCACCAGGCCGGTCACGCCGGCCGCAACGACACCCAGCACGGTGGCGGTCGGTACATCGATCCCGTTGCGGGCACCGGATACGGCGCCCTCGACAGTGCCGCGTGCGGCACCGGTCATCGCACCGACGACGGCTCCACCGGCCGCCTCGACCCCCTGGACAGTCGCCGATGCCGTAGTCTGCAATATCTTCACAGCGCCCGCTGCAACGCTCATCTTCACACCCCAGTTGTCGTAGGTAGCGCGAAAAGGAACTTCCTGCGGAAACCAGTGCGTTGCCAGAATACTCTTCGATCCTCAGAACGACCCATGAAGCTTAGACAGAAGGCAGCACACTCACGTCGACAGCCATATACGGAGGCAGTAAATATCCAGTTCAGTCGGCACCAATGTCAACCTTCGTCGATATGGCGACAGAATTCTCGCTGCTCGACGAGCAGGGTTGCCAAAAGATCGCTATTGCGTTTCCTGATCGAGTCATCACGGTAGGTGCGCAGTGAGTCCCGGCCCCGCCGAGATGAATGGCAAGGCCCGCGCATCGAGAGACCTGCCGATCGTGACCATGCCACGCAGATCAACGCACAGAAGTGAGTTCACGCCTCTTCCAGGGCTTCACCGATCTGGTGGGCGATACGGTTGTGCTGATCCTGCATCAGCCAATGACCCGCTGCCAGGACCACCGCGACAGGCCATTCGATGATTTCCGCTGCCGCCAGCGCACCGAGGGCGCCGTAGTACGCCAACTGCTCGGGCCGCGGGATGCGGACCCGGCCGATCCCCGGCAGATCCACGGCGAAACCCTGCGCAGACAGCACACGATCGACCGCGTTGCGGTGACCAGTTAGTGATTTTTCGGCCATTGGTTGCCTCCCGGCCATGATGTATTCGAGTATCCGACGCCCGCGATCCGCACTGTGGTGACCGTGACGAGTACTGACATGGGCATCGGGTCGGATCCTCTGACAAGCGCTCTGACGCAGGTGCTCACGGTGCCGTTGCGTCAGCTGTACGCGGTGCTGCTGCGCCTGGAAGTCATCGAGATCGTCGACTGACGATCCCGGCTGTCGGCGGCTTGGCCGATCGCCGACAATGGCAGCAGCGCCGCAGGCCTCGAGTGACTGCCACTGCTCACCCCGTCCCGCACACCGATCGCGGCACCCCTGATGCTGCCGATCACGCCGTTGACGGTAGCGCCACCCACGGCCCCGGACACAGCCACGGTCGCATCGGCCGTCCAGGTGATGACGTCCACCATGCCTTCGGAGAGGTTCATAGTCACCCCGTCGAGTTCACCATTCGGACACCAACGAGCAAATCGAAGTTTACCCCCGAGAAAGCCATCTCACGACGTCGGCGGGAGTACCGCAGCAACCAGGAGATGTTAGGCCCCAGACCGGCCGATCCGGACACAGTTCGAAACAAAAGCCGTTGCATCGCAACGGCTTTCGCTATTTCCGGAGCTGTTCCTCTGCACCCCAAGGCTGATCGGGTCAGTCCGCGGTGACAATGCGATTGCAGAACAGGGGTGCTCCGGGGGTTCGGGGAGGATCGGCCGTACCGGCAGTACGTACATGATGCACGTGGTCCGGTTGGGTCGTGTCGGCCTTCGGCGCCGAACCCCCTGGCGCGGTGGGGTTTACTTGGCCGGGGCTGGGCTGGGTGTTGGTTCGTTGATGGTGGTGAAGTACTGGACCGCGGCCATGATCGTGATGGGTGCGGTCACCAGCAGTTGCCCGGCCACGGTGCCCAGTGCGCCGATGGCCACGATCCCGCCGAGGCAGCCGATGGCGGCCGCGGGGATGAACGGGCCGAACATTCCGATGATCGTGGCCGCGGCGACGGTGGCGCCGGCGATCCCGCCGAGTACACAGCCGACCGCCGCGCCGGTGAGGCCGCCGACCATGGTTCCGACGGTCGCGCCGGTGGTGATCGTGCTGGTCAGCCGACTCCAGGCCGCCTGTTCGCGGTCGTACTGGTTTTTCCAGGGTGCTTGATTCTCGTACGGCAGGGCGACGGGCCGGTAGGTGGCGTGCGCGAGATCGAAACGGGGTGTCAGCGTCGCGGTGTGGCCACTGATCTGCGCGGTGATGGGGAAGAGGAATTCGTCGACCCGGAACGACAGGTCGGTTCCGGCGACCACGGTCCCGTTGGCGCTCTTGATCTCGAATACGCCGTTCTCCACTTTCAGCGATCCCGTGTCGGTGGTGATGGCGGTCCCGGTGGGCGTGGCGGTGCTCGTGTAGTGGATCACTTGCGGGGGTGGGGCCGCGTGGGCGGTTCCGGTGATACTCACGGCTCCGGCTACCAGCACGCAGGTAGTAGCGATTTTCCTCATCGTTGTTTCCTCTCATCGGACTCTCCGGCTCTGAGTGCCGGCGAGGTCGGACTCCGGCGTGGGGCCGGGGTGGGTCCACGGCCGTGCACGGGCCGGACCTGTTCGGGGGGATAGGGGTTCACCCGGTCGAGCGATGTCGACTTCCCTTCGGGCAGAACGAGTTCCGAGCCGTTGATGCCCTTCGCGGCTGGTCTGGTGTGCGGGGGGCGAGCCGGTGGATCGTTCGGGGTGCGACGTACGGGGTTCGGGTGTCAGTGGGCGGCCGCACGCACCACCGGAGGCGCGAGCAGGTCCTTCGGGATCGGGCAGACGTACGGCGTCGCGGCGGTGTTAGCAGTGTGTTCTGCGCGGGCTGCGGCAAGTAGCTCGGGTTGGGTGATCAGGTCCAGGCCGGTCGCGGCGATGACGGTGGCGGCATGGCTGAGCGCTTTGTGTGCGGCGGGCAGCTTGCCCTGCGCGACGTACTGCCAGGTGTGCCACGGGGTGCCGAATGCGACTGCGCTGCTGAGGATCTGCACGGTCGGGGTGATCCAGCTGACGTCGCCGACGTCGCTGGAGCCGTTGTTGAGCGGGCGATGCGCGGGGTCACCGAGTTCGGGCACGCCGTCGTGCAGGTGGCGGGGGTCGGCGGCGGACATGCCGCAGGCGATTCGGGCGCGGCGGATCTCCTCGGCGGCGAAACCGGCGCTGAACCTCGCGGCGCGCTCCTGGTCCGCCGCGTCGAACGGCACTCCGCCCACTTCGACCAGCGTGGCGTGCAGGGCCTGTTCCAGGACACGGTTCGGCAGGATCTCGGCGCTGGCTCCTTCGAGGGTGACCTCGACCGTGGTGGAGGTCATCAGGGCCGCGCCTTGCGCGATCGCGACGACCCGGTCGTAGAGTTCCTGCATAGCGGGGACTGTTTCGGCGCGGACCAGGTAGTAGACCTCCGCTGCGGCGGGGACGACGTTCGGGGAGGTGCCGCCGGCGTCGGTGAAGGCGTAGTGGATCCGGGCGCTGTCGGGCATGTGCTCGCGCAGGAAGTTCACCCCGACGTTCATCAACTCCGCCGCGTCCAGGGCGCTGCGGCCCAGGTGCGGGGAGACGCCCGCGTGACTGGCGATGCCGGTGAAGTGGAACCGTGCCTGCGCGTATGCCAAGCAACGCCCCTGGGTGGACTGGGTGCCGGTACCGCCTGCCGGATGCCAGGTCAGGGCGGCATCCACGTCGTCGAACGCGCCGGCCGCGGCCATGAACGTCTTGCCCGCGGCGGCTTCCTCGGCGGGGCACCCGTAATAGCGGATCCGTCCCGGCAGCTCGTTCGCCTCGAGATACCGTGCGAGGGTCACGGCCGCGAGCAGGGAGCCCGCGCCCAGCAGGTGATGCCCGCAGCCGTGGCCGTGGCCGGTGGTGTTGGCCGGGTCCGGTCGGCACTCGGTGGCGCCGGAGGCCTGGCTCAGTCCAGCGAGGGCGTCGTATTCGCCGAGGAACGCGATGAGCGGGCCGCCGCTGCCCTTCTCGGCTTGAAAGGCGGTGAGGATGCCGCCGAGGTCGCGGGTGACGGTGAAGCCCTCCTGCTCGGCCAGCGCGATGTGTCGGCTGGTGGCGTCGTGTTCGGCCCAGCGCAGCTGGGGCAGGTCCCAGATGTCGTCACCGAGCTGGTGGTAGGTCGGCGACAGGGCGGTGATCAGTGGCTTCAGCTCCTGTACGGAGGTCATGTCAACTCCTTGCCAGTCGTCTAGAGTGGTGCGGGTCGCGCCTTCGGGCCGGGCCCGTTGCAGGTCGATCAGTTCGGCGCGCAGTTGCTCGTCGAGCGCGACGTCGACGACGGTGAGAGCGAGCGCCGTGGCTCCGGTGAGCACGGCGGCGTCGGCCTGAGGGCTCGCGGCCGCGGCGGTGAACTCGGCGTTGTGCGGCACGGCGGCCTGGCCGAGTACCGATACCAGCGGGTGGATGGCCGGCAGTACCTGTGAGACGTTGCCCATGTCGGTGGAACCGCCACCCACGATGTGGTTCGGGTCGAGTTCGCGGCCCAGGCTCACAAGGTTGTGGTCCCAGATCTCGGCGATCCCGGCGTGCGGGGCCAGCGGCGCATAGGGATGCTCGGTGCGGCGGTGCTGCCACGAGCAGCCGGTCGCGATCGCACCCGCCTCGAAGCAGGCCAGTACCCGCCGCCGCAGCTCGCGCCACTCGTCGAGGTCGTAGGCGCGGACCTCGACCTGTACGACGGCTCGTTCCGGGATGATGTTGGTCGCTTCGCCACCGTGCGAGACGAAGGCGTTCACGTTGACGTTCGGACTGAGCTGCTGGCGCAGCAGACCCAGCGCGGTCAGCGCGACAGTGGCCGCGGCGCCCGCGTTGATCCCCCGAGTCGGGGCACCCGCGGCATGCGCGGCGCGGCCGGTGTATTCGATCTCCAGCCGTTCGACCGCGGTGCTGCGCATCGCGTCGGCCGGTGCGTCCGGCCCGGTGCTGCCGTGCGCCATCAAGGAGAACGTGACATCCTCCCAGGCACCGGCCAGCAGCAGATCGACCTTGCCGCCACCGTGCTCCTCGGCCGGAGTGCCGAGAAGTTTGACCCGCAGGCCCAGGTCGGCGGCCACCTCGGCCAGCGCCACGACCGCACCCACTCCCATCGCGGCGATCATGTTGTGCCCGCAGCCGTGTCCGATATCGGGCAGAGCGTCGTACTCGGCGCATACGGCGACGGTCAGATCGCCGTCCCCGGCCACCGCTTCCACTGCGGTGGGTACGCCGTAGGCGCCGAGCTCGGTCGTCAATCCGGCCGTCTCGACCGCGCGGGCGACCAGTTGGGCCGCGGCGTGCTCGTCGTAGGACAGTTCCGGGTTGGCGTGGATCTCGTGGCTCAGGGCGATGAGCCGATCCGCGTGCTCGTCGATCGTGCGCAGGATGCGAGCTCGCACATCCTGCACGAATGCGGTCCGGTTCGAAACTGTGGTCATGTGCTGGGCTCCTTCATCAGCAGTAGGGAACTGTCACCGCGAGGCCGCCGTCGGAGGTCTCCTTGTAGCGGTGGGACATATCGCGGCCGGTCTGCCGCACGGTCTCGATCACCACGTCCAGCGGGACGCGGTGTGTGCCGGTGCCGCGCAAGGCAAGTCGCGCGGCGGCCACCGCGGTGCCCGCGGCGATGGCGTTGCGTTCGATGCACGGGATCTGGACCAGACCGGCGACCGGATCGCAGGTCAGGCCGAGGTGATGTTCCAGCGCGATCTCGGCGGCGTTCTCCACGACGGCGGGCGAACCGCCGAGCACCGCGCAGTAGCCCGCTGCGGCCATCGCCGCGGCCGAACCCACCTCACCCTGACAGCCGATGTCCGCGCCCGAGATCGAGGCGTTGCGGGCCATCAACTGCCCGACCGCCGCGGCGGTGAGCAGGAACGGACGTACGGTTGCGGCCGTGTCGCCGCCGCAGGCCGTGAGGTGGTGGTACAGCACCGCCGGGATGATTCCGGCGGCCCCGTTCGTGGGCGCTGTGACCACTCGGTGGCCCGCCGCGTTCTCCTCGTTGACCGCTATCGCATACGCCTGCAACCACTCCGGCGCGCCGGGCGCGATGCCATCGTTGCGCAGGGTGTCGGCCAACGCTCCGGCGCGACGCGGGGTACCGAGGCCGCCCGGCAATATCCCGTGGCCCGACAGCCCCGCGGTGAGGCAGTCGCGCATCGCCGTCCAGCGTTCGGTCAGGCCCCGGTCCAAAGCTGCTCCGTGCTGGGCGATTTCGTTGCGTCGAACGATCTCGGCGATGTCGCACTGCTGCGCCGCGCACAGCTCGAGCAGTTCGGCCGCGGAGCTGTACGGGTGCGGCACCGGGATGTCTCGGATGGTCATATGCTGGGCGCCCTCTTCGATGATCGCGCCGCCGCCGATCGAGTAGTAGACCCGTTCGATGGGCTCACACACGCCATCGAGCCATGCCCGCATCCGCAGGGCATTGGGGTGTCCAGGCATCCGAACACCGGGACATAACCGAATGTCGTTGGCACGCAACCGCACTACGGTCCCGAACGCCAGACCGATCGGGCTGCCGCTGCCCAGTGCCGACCAGGCACCGTGAACCTCGCCGGGGTCGCAGGTGGCCGGGTCCAGCCCGCGCAGCCCGGCCACGACCGCGTCGGGTGTGCCGTGACCGATGCCGGTCGAGCCCAGGGATCCGAGCAGTTCGATCTCCAGCCGGGTCACCTGCAGGCCGCGCAGCGGCCGGGCGAACGCGGTCGCCGCGCGCATCGGTCCCACGGTGTGCGACGAGGACGGACCGATCCCGATCGAGAACAGGTCCAGCACGGAGCGCAGCCCGGTGGTGACGACGGGGCCGCTCACGCCTGCTCCACGATCCGGTGCCCGCGCCGGGTCACACCGATCGCGAGGATCGCGACGAGCAACGCCAAGCCCGCGCAGATCAACCACACCACGACGTAGGCGGACTCCGCGGACACCGTCGTCGTGCCGCCGCCGGGCCGGTGCCGGGTCAGTACCAGCGCCGACATGACCGCGGCGAACATCGCGCCCGCGACCGAACCCGCCGCCGTGCGCGCGGTGTTGTACAGCCCGGAGACGATTCCGACCGAATCCGCCGGTGCACGCGTCACGATGATCGTCGGCAGCGTCGCCCCCACCAACCCGCCACCCAGACCCAGCCCGGCCTGCCAGATCAGGAAGACGGCCAGATCGTGATGGAACGCCGCGGCCGCGAGATAGCAGACCGCGGACAGCAGCGCACCGGCGACCAACGTGGCCGTCTCACCGATCAGGTCGGCCAACCGGGCCGCGATCGTCGTGCCCACGAACATCGCCACGCCGAGCACCAACAGTGCACCACCGAGCGCGGTACCGGCCAGGCCCATCCCGAGCCCGGCGACCCCCGGCCGGGTACCCAGGAACACCGCGGTGGGCGCCGAAACGCCGAACAGATGGGCGCCGAACACGAAGGCGGTCAGCAGCGGCAGCCCCTGCCCACCGCGGCGAATCACCTCCAACGGCACCAACGGATGCTCGATGCGGCTCTCCACGTACACCCACGCGACCAGCAGCACGGCACCACCGAGCATGCCTCCGACGATCCACGGATTCAGCCAGCCCAGCCGAGTGCCGTTGCCGACAGCGGCCAGGAACAACAGCAGCCCGATCCCGAGCAACGCGGCTCCCGGCCAGTCGACGCCGCCGGGCTTGCGCACGATGGTCTCCGGAACGAGCCGGGCGAGCATCGGGGCGATGATCAGCATCATGATCGCGGGCAGCCAGAGCGTGGCCGGCAGACTCAGATACTGCCGAGCGACACCAGCCAGCAGCAGGCCCAGGCTCGCGCCGACCGTCAACGACCCGACCAGCAAGCCAATCGCACGGCCCGCCCGGTCATCGGCCCGTTCCCGCACGATCGCGAACTCCAACGGCAGGAACGCCGTGACCGCCCCCTGCAGAACGCGTCCGACCAGTAGCAGAGCGAACGACGGAGCGACAGCGACGATCACCGAACCCAGAGCCACCAGCACGGCAGCCACCAACAGCAGCCGTTTGTGGCCGTAGACGTCGCCGAGCTTGGACAGCAGCGGCACCAGGACCACGGTCGCCAGCAGCGCGGACGCCACGATCCAGTTCGCATCGGCCGAGGTCAGCCCGTACCGCTCGATGAAGCTGGGCAGCAGAGGCGCGATCCACCCCTGGGTGATTCCCGAGGCCAGCTCGGTGAACACGAGAAAGCCGACGATCGAAGCGATACGCACCGGAACGGGCGTGGTCGCTGCGGCGGAAGAAGGAATGCTGGACATCCCGACACGCTCCAAAATAGATCTGACGATTGATGGAAAAGTGTCCTGAACCCGGCAGCCTTGACACATCAATCTGCACGATCTGGTTGATATATCGTCTATCTGTGCAGGATTCGGCTCCTATGGACGACCTCGACCGGAGAGTCGTCAACGCGCTCCAAGTGAACCCGCGAGCATCCTGGGCGCAGGTGGGTGCGGTGCTCGGCATCGATCCGGTGACCGCGTCCCGTCGCTGGCAACGGCTGCGCGACCACGGAGACGTCTGGATCACCGCCTACATCGCTCCCCCCGGAGAACGTGGACCAGTGGCGCTCGTCGAAATCGACAGCGCAGGTCACTCCCTGGAAATCGCAGACCGGCTCGCCGACGACCCGCAATGCGCCTCGATCGATATCGCCTCGGGCGGTCGCGACCTGCTCCTGACGGTCAGCGCGCACGATCTCCCCCGCCTCACCGACTATCTACTGCACCGCCTCGGAAACCTCGACCACGTACGCGCCGTCCGCACCCACCCCGTCACCCGCGTGATCGCCGAAGGCGCCGACTGGCGGCTCACTGCGCTCACCGAGACCGAACAAGCCCGGCTACGCGAGTCCGCCGTGCCGACGGATCACACCCGCCGACGCGAGTTGACCGACCAGGAGCGAGCCGTCCTCGATGCACTGGTCGCCGACGGCCGGGCCTCAACCACCGAATTGGCCGCCGCCACCGGCCTGAACCCGCGGCGCGCGCGAGATCTGGTGCGCGACCTGCTCGGCTCCGGCCGCCTCACTCTGCGCACCGAACTACGGGCTGCGGCCAGCGGCTGGCCGATCTACGCCTGGTTCTTCCTGCGCGTCCCAGCCGCAGCCGCAACCGCGATCAGCCCACGCCTCGGCGCACTCCCGGAAATCCGCACCGTCCTGCAGATCGCCGGCCCGAACAACGTCATCATGGCCGTCTGGCTCCGGGAACTCACCGACGTCACCGGACTCGAGGCCGCCATCGAAACCCACCTCCCCGACGTCGAGATCATCGACCGCGCCGTGGTCCTGCGCACCACCAAACGCGCCGGAGTGGTCCTGGATCCAACAGGCCGCAGGATGCGTACGGTGCCGATGGAGGCATAGGTCATGTGCCTCGCGGGCGGCACCGGAGCTCACCTACCACCGCGCGATCGCCGACAACCTCATACCACCGGGATCCTCACCCGCACACCGCATCCCCAAACCTCGCAGACTCCCCAGCCGGTAGGTTGTCACGCGCGTCCACCGGCCAGAGGATCGGCCGCCGTCACCACGGAACGACCCGGGAGCAGGCCGAACAGACCGCACCTGGCGCCGACATATGCGGTGTAATGAACTCGCTACCGCAGGATGCCGAGACCGGCTGCTCGAGTCCGGATACGCGAGAGCCCAACGGATTCGCCGACCGAAGCGTCAATGCCGACTGACACGTCGTGGAACCGCAATGTCGGCGAGTAATCTCGTGGCTATGGACGTCGCTTCCGTGACCGTCGGCGTTGAGGAAGAGTTCCTCCTGGCAGATCCGCACACCGGCGCACCTGTCCCGAAAAACACCGAGGTGGCGCGGACGGCGGAAGCAGCCGGTATCCACCTGAAACTCGAGCTCACACAATGTCAGGTGGAGACGAATACCGGCGTGCATTGCACTCTGGCGGGGTTGCTTCGGGAATTGCGTGAGTTGCGTCGAGATGTCGCCGAGTGCGCGGAAAAGAACGGCGCACGCCTGCTGGCAGCGGCGATTCCCCCGACGGTGCCGCACAGTTTTCCGGTCACCGACACGCCACGGTTTCGACGAATCGCCGATGGTTTCGGCATGCTCGCGCATGAACAGGGGTTGTGCGGCTGTCACGTCCACGTCGGGGTTCCGGATCGAGAAACCGCGATCCAGATCAGCAATTTCCTGCGACCCTGGTTGCCGTTGTTCTTGGCGCTGACCGCCAATTCGGCGATCTACCGCAGCGCCGAAACCGGCTTCGCGAGTTGGCGCAGCATTCTGTGGCAGCGTTGGCCCAGCGCCGGGCCGCCACCCTATTTCACCTCGGCCGATCAATACGACGCGATGGTGGCCATGATGAGGGCCAGCGGCTGCATCCTCGACGAGACAATGGTGTATTGGGACGTCCGCCCGTCCCTGACCTTCCCCACGGTGGAGATCCGTATCAGCGACGTACCCGCCACTGTCGAGGAGACCGCGCTGCTCGCGGCCCTGATACGGGGTGCGGTAACGACAGCGCGAATGTCCTTGGCCGAGAAGCGCACAGCCCCGCAGGTCCCAGCGGAGACGCTGCTCGCCGCGTACTGGAAGGCCGCACGCACCGGCATCGACGGTGACGGCATGGACCCGGTGAACGGCCACATGGCCGCTGTTCGCGAACTACTCGACAAACTCGTGGATTCGCTGGGATTCGCCTTGAAGGAGTTGGGCGACCACGCGTTCGTCACCGACACCATCGCGACGGTATTCGACCGCGGGAACGGCGCACGCCGCCAGATCAACGCCTTCCGCGCACATCGAGATGTCGGCGACGTCATCACCGAACTGACGAACGCGACCTTGCAGGGCTGCGAGTAGTGGGCGATTCCGCGCCGAGCGCACCGCCCGCCCGCCTATGCTCACACCATGATCGATACCCGCCCCGCGGCGGTACGGCGCTGCCCCACAAGGTGTTCGGTCCACAACGAGCCGACACAGACCGATGATCCAGACATCGAGACCCTATCTGAGGGAATGAAATCGCCTCGCGCACTGCGCATTTGGTACAAAAGTCCGCTCACGACCACGGCAGGCCGGAACGGCTGATCGACCAGCAACTCCCCTCGGCGATCGCGTTCCGAAAAATGCTGCGACAGAATGAATCACCCTGGCTTTCACGCATGTAGGGTGCAAAGTCGTTGCCGCGCAGGAAAGATGGTCCGGGTGACTCGAGGGGACGATCACCAGCGTGACAACGAATCCGCTCTATCGGAGATGAAGGGCTCGAGTGCTGTGACAGAGGAAGTGCGTCGCCAGGTGCACCACCACACCAGACTCGAGCATCGCCGGGCCGAGCAACAAGCGTTTGTTCTGCGGGACGAGGTTTTTCGGTGCGTGTTCGACAATGCGGCGATGGCGATGGCGATCGCCGACACCGATGGCACTCTGGTGTACGCCAATCGCAGTCTGGCCGAGATGATCGGTGTTCCGGTCGAGCAGTTGCGGAGGATCTCGGTCTATCGCTTCGCCCACCCCGGTGACCAGGACGAGATCGACACGGTGGTGTTCGATCGCCTGGTTCGCGCGCGCGAGGGCGCGGCGAAGCTGGAGCGTCGGCTGGTGCGGGCCGATGGCAGCATCGGGTGGGCGGCGTTCACGATCTCCTATGTGAAGGGTTCGGACGGACTCCCGGACCATCTTCTGGCTGTCGGGGAGGATGTCACCGAGCGGCGCCGCCTGGACGAGGAATTGCACCGGCAGGCACGGTACGACGCACTGACGGGCGTGCCCAACCGGCGGTACCTTCTCGAACGGATCGAGATGCTCAGCGCCGAGGCCCGCGGCGAGGACCGGGTGGGGCTGTGTTTCGTCGATTTGGACCGGTTCAAACAGATCAACGACCGCTACGGGCATGGGATCGGTGATCAGGTCCTGTGTGCGGTCGCTAACCTCCTGCACGAGGAGCTGGCCGACGAGGACTGCACACTCGCCCGCATCGGGGGTGACGAATTCGTGGCCCTGCTCGCGCCCCCGGTCGACGACGTGCGAGTGGTTGCCGTTGTCGACCGGATGTTCTCGGCGCTGGCCGGCCCGATCGCGGTCGATGGGCACACACAGTGGGTATCGGCCAGTATCGGGGCGATCATCGCGACCGCGTCGAACACCGACGCCACCACCCTGCTCGAGGCCGCCGACCGGGAGCTGTATCAGGCCAAGACCCGCAGCAAGGACCGGTGGGTTCTGCGCATCCTCGATACCGTTCCAGGCGAGCCGGCGGGCAGAGCACGGCCCGAGCAGCCGCACTGATCCGTACGGTTGCGCCCGTCAGCGGATTCCGATCCAAACGACCTACAGCACAATAGGTTTCGCTTGTGCGAATCAAGCACATGCGCAGTGGACCGCGTCATCAACGCTCACCGCTGCGATCGGTGCCTGCCGCCGTCCCCCTCGCGCTCGGCCCGCACCGGTGCTGGAGACGCCCCGGACCCCGCCCAGGTGCCGGTGATGCGGCGTAGTTCCTCGGTCGGATTCTCGACGCTACCTCGCAGGCGGGCGCAGAACGCGTCCAAGGAACCGTACCGGGCCACGATATCCCTCACCAGCTGTGCCGCAGTGGCATTCAGAGCTACTGGCATCGCTTCCTTTCCTCCATCAGAATCCCCCGCTTGTGGGCACACGCGCCGAGCGGATGCCACCCTATCCACTCCGCACGCTCATGTGGCAATCTTCCGGCGAGTCCCCCAGCGCATGCCCCTCATAACGGCGAAAACGGTCAATACCACTGACATCGGCGCCATCTGGAAGCGCGCAGCGTGCCGTTTCTCGGCGACCTGCCGATAACTTGGGTGCCGTAGCCCGTGAAGCGATCTCCGAAATATCGTCAAATGTGGTCGACCAGCCCCTTGGCGCCTTCGGACAACGCGCAGTGCGCGCAACAGAAGAAGCGCCCGTTCGCCTCCACACCGTGGCCGATGATCCGGCACTGACAGTGCTCGCAGATAGGTGCCAGCCTGTGGATAGCGCATTCGAAGCAGTCGAATACGTGCCGGGCGCCCTGCGCCTCGACCGTGAATGCCATCGTGTACTCGTTGCCGCAAACCTCACATTGGGCCATTCAGCAATGATATGCCCTAGCTACCGTTCAGCGTTCGAAAAAGATGTGTCGCGACAAAGCGTCTTCGCCGCCAATACTCTGGCCATCGGCAGTTGACTGGCGGCTCGCATCCGACTGCGGCTATCTCCAGTCGTTGTCAGCTACTTGTAGGTGAACTCGCTTCTTGTCTGCTCACACAGCGGGATCGGCCGGTACGGTCCCTGTATGAGCAAGGTGGTTGTGGAGCTGTCTCATCCGATCTCGGACGGCATGATCACCTGTGCCGGCCTGCCAGGTCCGCAGATCACCAGAGAGCTTTCGCGTGAGCGGTCGCAGCTGATCGGGATGACCTACGACATCGCACGCGTGAATATGGTCGGCAATACCGGGACATATATCGACGCGCCTTTTCATTTCCACGCCGATGGTGCCGATATCGCCCAGTTGCCGCTCGAACGGCTGCTCAACGTGGCGATAGTGATGATCCGCGCGGTAGGGACCCGCGCGGTGGGGCCGGATGTGCTCGGAGATCCCGCGCGGTTGTGGGGCAAGGCTGTGCTCGTGCACACCGGATGGTCGGCCCGGTGGGGTTCGCCGGCGTACCGGAGTCCGGGCCACCCTTTTCTGGTCGGCGAGGTCGCGGATGCACTGGTCGCTGCCAACGTAGCGCTGGTCGGAATCGATTCGCTCGATATCGACGACACGTCGCTGCCGACGCGGCCGTGCCACCATGCGCTGCTCGGTGCGGGCATTCCGATCATCGAGCAGATGACGAACCTGGGCGCGGTTCCCGACATCGGCGCCAGGCTGGTCGCACTACCGGCGCCTGTGCGCGGGATGAGCTCGTTTCCGTTGCGCGCTGTCGCCTGGACCGATTCCTAGCCCAATTCTCCAGCCTTCGCTAAGTGATCGCCGGAGCCGGGATATCGCGAGGCACAACCGAGCACGGCACGGGTTGCTGCAGTGCGGTGGACTTTGTGCAGGTGAACTGCATGACGTCGAGGTGACCGCTGCGGAAGTCGTCGGCGTACCCCGTCATGGAGTTGATGTACGCGTTGTAGGTGCCCTGCCCGGCGAGTTCGATCGCCCGGTCGCGGCGCTCGTGCAGAGCGCAGGCCCAGCTCTGCAGTGTGGTCGTGTAGTGCGGTCCCAGTTTGCCGATTCTGGTGATGGCGAATCCGGCATCTGCCGCGTACTCGGCAATCCCTTTGGGGCTGCGGCCGGTCGGTGGCAGGAGTCGATCGGCCGGGAAGATGACGCCAGGGGCACGAACGAGATCGGTGTCCGCGAACTCCGTCCGCTGGGCATCGGAACGATCGCGGCCCGGTGCGACGACGGTCTGCACCAACAGCACTCCGTCCTCGGGCAGCATCCGGTAGGCGAAATCGAAGAAATCGGGATAGCGTTGCGGGGCAAGGTGTTCCAGCGTGCCGATGCACACGATTCGGTCCGGGCGGCGGTCGAATTGAGCCCACTCCTGCCGCCGTACCCCGCCGTAGGGGCGGCCGCGAATCAGCCGGTCGGCGAGCTGATCTCGCACGTACCGGTACTGGTGACAGTTGCCGGTCAACCCGATCGCGTTCACCCCGTAGGTGTCCATGGCCCGCAACATGGTCGAACCCCAACCGCAGCCGACATCCAACAACGTCATCCCCGGCTGCAGATCACACTGAGCCAACGCGAGGTCGATCTTCGCCGACTGAGCGCGTTCCAGGGTGTCGTCCGGGCGAGTCCACAGCGCGCAACTGTAGGTGCGGGTCCGGTCGAGGAACAGGGCGAAGAACTCATCCGGCAGTTCATCGCGAGACATGACCTCACTCAGCACGGGGGCATCAACAGTCACGATCGCGGATCCCTCTCACACTCGCGTACCAGCCGCTGCAGGCGCTGATAGAACTCGAAGCCGGTGCGCATCGTCGTGTCATCTCTCTCGGGATCGGCGTGTCGGCGGGGTATCCGTTGCGTCCACATTGCCTGGCGCGGCGTGTCGAGATAAGGGACGGAAGACCTCATCACCACGACCAATGTCCGCTCAGCGGCCATTCAGCCGACGCGTTCGACTGTCATCGCCACGATCGGCCCACACGACAAAATTCCGAGCGCCGAAACACGATCAACAGCCGGCAATGATCTATCACCCCAGCTGGGTTTCACAGCCGGGTGTAGTTCGCTTGATCATGGTCGAACGCGGTCAAGATCTGCGGCGTCAGGGTCAGGCGGGTATTGGCGACGGCGGACAGATAATCCTCGAGGCGCGCGGGTTCGCTCGTTTTCTCACGTATCGCACGTTCGAACGCCGACTGCGCCCCTGAGCGGGCGGCGTACTCGATGTCCGCGGGCGTGAAGTGATCGGTAGCGCTCACCAGCTGGTCGAGGTCGATGGTCTCGGCAGCCGGGCCCAGGTATCGCTGCCAGATCGCTGCACGCGCGGGCTCATCGGGCGGGCCGACCGGTATCACGTAGTCGAAACGGCCCGGCCGCAGGAACGCCGAATCCAGCGAACGCACCGAGTTGGTCGCGCAGATGAGCAGGCGGCTGTAGTCCTCCCGGAAAACCGGTATCAGCTTGAGCAGTTCGTTCGTCACACCATGGGCCGGACTGGTCGCCTTGCCGTCGCGGGCACCGGCGATCTCCTCCACCTCATCGATGAACAGCAGCAGTTCATCGAGTTCGGCCAGCTCCGCGAACACCTCGCGCAGTGCTGCCGCCAGTCCGCCACCGGCCGTCGTGGCCAGCCGAGCGGGAAACAACTCCACGAACGGCCACCCGAGCCGCGAAGCGACAGCTTTCGCGAAGCTGGTCTTACCGGTACCGGGCGGCCCGAACAGGATGACGCTCTTGGGTGGCCGAACCCGATAACGCTCAGCGACATCGGGATTCGCCAACGGCAGCACGATCCGTCGCTCGATGATCTCCTTTTCGCGGTCCATTCCCCCCATCGATTGCCACAGGCCGGGAGGCAACAGGCGCCCACCCAATTCGGTGAGCAAACCGGCCTGCGCGGGCGCCAACGGCTCGACCAGTTCGTAATAGACCAAACCGGTCCTGCGCTGGTACCCGGAGTTCTCGAACGCAACCGATCCGGTGGCTCCCTCGGGGGCCAGCGTGCAGATCCGCCGCACGCCATCCGCACGCAGCCGCCGCTCCAGTTCGGTCAGCAACGCACTGCCGATACCGCGCCGCCGCCACTGGGCACCCAGCGCCACCAACAGCACCCACGCACGCTCACCCTGAATCTGCGCGACCGCCATACCGACGATCTCCTCGCCGACCTCGGCCACCACAGCCGGCTGCCCCGCCCGCGCGGACGCGAGCACCTCCGCCAATGCGAATACCGGCTCATCCCCACCGGCCGCACGGCTCTGCTCCCAGATCTGAATCGCCTGATCCAGATCAGCGTCACGAAATTCGCGCAGTCGCCATACCGGCATACAAACCTCGAACGGCCATCGAAGGGTAATCACACCGAACCGCTCCCCTCAGTAAACACCCGCGCAGCATTCGAGCAACGAGTCCACGCAGCCTCACGGGTCGCCCCCTCCCGTCCGTGTGTTTTTCGGTGGTTATGTTGACTTGTTGATCTCCGATAGTTAGATGCGCATATGTCGATACTGTTGTTTATCAAGCGGATCGACCGGTCCGTGGCGCCGTCTACCGATCCCGCTCACCCGGACTCGAACGCTGGAATCACGACGCCAGGGCGTGTGCCCGCCACTGCCGCGGCACATCGTCGCGCCGCCGTCTCGACCAACCCGCCAGGCGCTGAGATGTCCAGCCGTTTTCGACCCCCTCCCCCACCCAGCGTGTCATCGGGCGCTGGCCGGAATCCGGCGGGTCTTCGACTCGGCTCCCACCTTCGACCCAGGGCCGCCACCCGCGAATTCACCTTCCTGGTCTCGGATTACGCGGCGACGGTGGCGGCCGACCACCTGGCGACCGTGATCGAAGAACAGGCGCCCGGCGTCCGGCTACGGTTGCAACAGCAGATCGGCGTCGGAGCCGAATAAGCTCGGCGCGCTCGCATCGATGTCGAAGTGTTCGGTGGCACGCGCGCAAGGAGGCCCGAAGGTTCAGGGTTCAGACTGCTCGGCGATCCATCCAGCGATCTGTGCGCGCGAATTGAATCCCAGTTTGGTCAGGATGTGCTCCACGTGCCCCTCGGCGGTGCGCTGCGAAATCACCAGTTGGGCGGCAATCGCCTTGTTGGTCAGGCCTTGCGCGACGAGACCCGCGACCTGACGCTCACGCTTGGTCAGCTTCACTGCTTCCGAAGGGGCCGGCGCATCTTCGTATCGCTCGCCCAGCGCGTAGCTCACCGCGGTATCGACGCTCATCGCGGCGCCTTGCCCGCGGGCCGCCTCGAATGCTTCTTCGCCGAGCATCTCGCGGCCGTCGTGGATGGATTTCTCGTGGTACACAATGAGATTCGCGAACATGAAGCTGACGCCACCGACGATGCGGCTCAGCATATCGGCCGCGCCCAGCAGGACAGCAGCGCGCCGCGCCTCGGGCTCCTCGATCGCGATCCACGCCAGTGCCTCCACGCAGGCAGCGGGGACGAGCGGATCGGCGACCAGCTGCGCTGCCCGAATACCGTCCTGCAACAGGTGCGCGGCACGGTCGGGAGCGCCGCTCCGCCACACGGCGAATCCCATGCCCCACAACCCCCACGCGCGAAGCATCGTCTCACCCGCGGATTCGGTGATCGCCACGTTTCTTTCGTGACAGGCGAGGGCGCGCGGCATATCCCCCTGTAGTGCGTACGCCCAGCCGAGCGAGATCCTGGCGTCCACCTGCAATCTGAGGTCGTCGGACATCTCGTAGAGGTCCAGGGCCGCGGCCAGACGGCTACCCGCGCGAGCCAGATCACCATCGCCGCCGCCGACAATGTGGTTTGCCTCGGCGTGGGCGAGCAAGGCCCCCACCAGCGGGTCGGTCGTCTGCTCGGCCAGGGTCCGAAACTGTGCCACATTGTCGGCCGCGCCCGGGATGTCACCCTGCATGGCGGCTATCGTGCAGGCCGCGAGACGTGCCTTCGCCCGATCCACGACCGGCGCATCAGGCGATCGGTCCAGCGCGCGTTCACACCAGCGGCGGCCCTCACCCAGGCGCCCGCGCAATGTCCAGAACATGTACAGGTCGGTGACGATCCGCAACGCGCTCCCGTCCGATTCCGACAGGCTGAACTCCAACGCTTTTCGAATATTCGGCAGCTCTCGCTCCAAGCGGGCAACCCACCGCAACTGGTGCGGACCGACCCATTGCGCGTGTGCTGCGGCCGCCAACCGCCCGACCCAATCTCGTTGCCGCCGAGCATATTCCAGGTATCCGCTACCTTCAGCGGCTTTATCCCTGCCGTATTCCTGGACGGTCTCGTACATCCGGAAACGGATCGTGCCGTCGGATTCGCCGCGGATCAGGATCGACTTGTCGACCAGCGCGGACAGCGCATCGAGCAGTTCCGGCTCGGTCATGTCGACGCTGCACACCTGTTGGGCGGCCTCGAGTTCGAAACCGCCGACGAACACCGACAGTTGGTTCCACAGCTGCTGCTCGACGGGCGTGCACAGGTCATAGCTCCAGCCGATGGACCACCGCAGCGTCTGCTGCCGCTTCGGGGCTCGACGGCTGCCGCGGGTCAGCAGGGCGTATCGGTCGTCGAGCCGGGCCAGGATCTGCTCGGGCGACATCGTCCGTAATCGGGCCGCTGCCAGTTCGATCGCCAGCGGTAGGCCGTCGAGGTGGGCGCAGATCCGGGCCACGGCGAGCCGGTTGTCGACGGTGATCTCGAACCCGGGTACGGCCGCGGCGGCGCGTTCGGCGAACAGGGCCAGCGCGTCGGAGCGTGCCGCCGCCCGCGGCGCCGGCTTGTCCGTCGCATCGGGAATTGCCAAGGGCGGCACCGCGTACACCGCTTCCCCGCCCAGACTCAGCGCCTCGCGGCTGGTCGCCAGAATCCGCAGCTGCGGGCAGGACCGCAGCAGCACATCGGCCAGCTTCGTGACCGCATCGATCAGATGCTCGCAGTTGTCCAGCACCACCAGCGCGGCACGCGAAGCCAACCGCTCCGCCAGCACCTCCGACATGGGCTTGGCGCTCTGGTTGCGCAGCCCGAGGGCCGCGGCCACGACGTCGGCGAGCAATGTTTCATCCCGTAGATCACCCAGCTCGACCAGCCACGCGCCGTCGGCGAAATCGTCCTTCACCTTGTGCGCCACGCGCAGTGCGAGCCGGGTCTTGCCGACTCCGCCGATGCCGGTCAACGTCACAAGACGCGACTCCGCGAGCAGGCCCTTGACATCGGCGACCTGGATCCGTCGATCGACGAAGCTGGTCAGTTCCAGCGGCAGATTCCCGATGCTGTTTCCTTCGATGCCGTTTCCCGCCGCGAGTACCAGCACGTGGGGTGATGCGCGGTCGGGTCCCGGTTCGCCGCGCAGGGCCATCTCGTCGACGGCGAAACCGTGATCGCGTTCCACCTGCCGCAGTTGTTCGCCCAGTTCCGCAGCGGTCGGGCGGTTCTGCGGGTCGCGCGACATGGCCGACTCGATCACCACGCACACGTCGTCGGGCATGCCGCCCGCACGCAGATCGGGCACCGGCTGCTCGAGGATTCGCAGAAATTGCGCGACCACTTGCTCACCACTGCGGCGCTCGAACGCGGCATGGCCGGTCAAAGCACAGAAGAGGGTGGCTCCGAGCCCGTACGCATCGGAGGCCCGGCTCGGCGGATCCCCGGCGAGTACCTCCGGCGCGGTGAACGCGGGCGAACCGGTGACCGTGCCGGTCCCGGTCCGGAATCCCCCGTCGATGTGGGCGATCCCGAAGTCGGTCAGCGCGGGTTCGCCGTAGTCGGTGAGCAGGATATTGCCCGGTTTGACATCACGGTGCAGCACGCCGGCCCGATGCGCTGTTTCCAGCGCGCCGGCGATCTTCACCCCGAGATGTAGCACTTCGGGCAGCGGCAGCGGGCCGTCGCGGCGAATGCGTGCATCGACCGCGCCTCGCGCACAGTACGGCATCACCAGATAAGGCAGCCCGCGCACAGTCTCACCGACCTCGAGCACGTCGACGATGTTGGGGTGCCCGGTCAGCCGCCCCATCGCGCGTTGCTCACGGAAGAAACGCTCGCGATTCTCCTCCAGCCCGCCGGTGAGAACCTTCACCGCGACCATCCGGTCCATGCCGAGCTGGGTACAGCGATACACCTGGCCGAACCCGCCCCGGCCGATCTCTTCCGCATCCTCGAAACCAGCGGCAGCCAGCTCCGTGATGACATCGATGCCGACATCACGCTGTGTCTGGAACGGATCGCTCTCAACCATCGGCTACTCATGACCCAACCCCGTGGGCGCCAATCAGAATATCCCCGCAGTCCACTCCGGACCAGATCGGGCGAAACGCGTTGTCTGTTTACTAGCAGGAAACTGTGGGTCATAGACTGGTGACCATGAGTCAGCCAGCTATCCGCCGCGAGCACCGTGACACCGGTGATCCGGCGCCGGTACAGCGTGAGGTCTACCCGGACGCGGCCACCCAGCTCGGGCTGGAGCGGGTCATCGGCGATCAGGTGCGGCGGCTGCGCGCGGCCAGCGGTCTCACCGTCGGAGAGGCCGCGGCCAAGATCGGGATCTCCAAGGCGATGCTGTCGAAGATCGAGAACGCGCAGACCTCGTGCAGCCTGTCCACGCTGGCGCGACTGGCCGCCGGACTGGACGTTCCGGTGACGTCGCTGTTCCGCGGGGCCGACGCCGAACGAGAGGCGGTGTTCACCCCCGCCGGTCATGGCGCGGTGATCGTGGGCCGCGGCACGCGCGTGGGCCACCACTACGAACTGCTCGGCGGATTGCGGGGCCAGCACAAGAGGTTGGAGCCGGTGCTGGTCACGCTCACCGAGTCCAGCGAGACCTTCCCGCTGTTCCAGCATGCCGGCACCGAGTTGCTGCACATGCTCGAGGGTGTCATGGTGTACGGCCACGGGGACGCGGAATACACACTGCGCCCGGGTGATTCGCTTCTCCTGGACGGCGAGGGACCGCACGGGCCGAACGAACTCGTGCGGCTGCCGATCCGATTCCTGGCGGTGACGGCCTACCCGGACAACCACGTCGAATAGCCGCATCGCGCCGTGGCGGACGCCCCGCCCGCCGTGGTTCCGCGGCGGGCGGGACACCGGAATCAGTTCCGGGTGGCGGATTCGGCCGCGGCGGTGAGGGATTCGGCCGCGGCCACCGCATCGGCAGCCTGGGCCGGTGCCGTGGCGGTCGCGAATGTGTCGAGCACGTAGGCGGTTTCGCCGTGCACCGCGACGTCCAGCCCCTCGCTCTCGCTGTCCCGATCGATCCGGATACCGCGGACCATGTGCATGATCTTGGCGATGATCCAGGTGACCACGAACGAGTACGCCAGCACGGCAAGCACCGCAACGGCCTGGCGCCACAGTTGATTCAGTCCACCGCCGTAGAACAGCCCGGCCACCGCATTGGGCGCGGCCGGATCGCCGAGCAGCCCGATCAGCAGCGTCCCCAGGATGCCGCCGACCAGGTGGATTCCGACGACGTCGAGCGAATCGTCCAGTTTCAGCCGGTATTTGAGCGATACGGTGAGGCAGCAGACCGCACCGCAGACCGCGCCCACCACGAGCGCGCCCAGCGGTGAGACCGCACCGCACGCCGGGGTGATGCCGACGAGCGCAGCGATCAGTCCGGACCCCGCGCCGAGAGAGGTGGCGCGGCCTTCGCGTACCTTCTCCACCGCCAACCAGGCGCAGATGCCCGCGCAGGAGGCGGCGAGGGTGTTGAGTACCGCGACCGACGCCGAGTTCCCGGCGGACAACGCCGAGCCGCCGTTGAACCCGAACCAGCCGAAGAACAGCATCCCGGCCCCGAGCATGGTCAGCGGAAGGCTGTGCGGGCGTGGTGCATTGGGGAATATCTGCCGATTGCCCAGCACCAGGACCAGCGCGAGTCCGGCGATGCCGGCGTTGATGTGCACCGCCGTGCCGCCGGCGAAGTCGATCGCCTTCAGCTTGTTGGCGATCCAGCCACCGGTGACCGAGCCGTCCTTACTGTCGAACGCGAAAACCCAGTGCGCCACTGGGAAATACACCAGCACCGCCCACAGTCCCGCGAACACCAGCCACGACCCGAACTTCATCCGATCGGCCACCGCACCGGCGATCAACGCGACCGTGATCGCCGCGAACAGCAGCTGGAACGCCGACACCACCGCCGGTGGCAACGCACCGGCCGGCGCGGCGAGCAGCCCCGAGGAACCGAAGTACTCGAACGGGTCGCCCAGAAGCCCGAGTCCGCCGAGCGAATTGCCGAATGCGGCCGAATATCCGACCACGATCCACAGCACGCCGACCACGGCCAGCGCGCCGAAGATCATCATCGCCATGTTGAGGGTGTTGCGGACGCTGACCATCCCGCCGTAGAACAACGCGAGCCCGGCCACCATGAGGGATACGGCCGCGAAGGCGGCCAGCATCCACGCCGTGTCGGCGGCGACTGCCTGATTCATCGTGATCACCTGTTTTCCAGAGAGCCTTCATGACGCCTATGAGGAATCGGCGTCTCACAAGAGTGAACATGGCGGATGTTGCGACAGCCGACTCGAATGTGAATCCATGGTTAATCGCCGCAGGATCGCGTAGAGCGTTGTCCACCAGCAGTAGACATCGTTTCGTGATGCTCAGGAAACCTCGCCGTCATGTCCGCCATGTTTCATGACAGTCAACATCGATTCACCTCAGATGACAGACAGTGGATTCACCGAGGATGTGGCATGACCGAGACCACCGAATACCTGATCGTCGGCGGCGGACTGGAGGGCCTGGCCATCGCCTGGTCACTGGCCGATCGCGGCGCCACCGACGTACTCGTGGTCGAGCGCGACACGCTGTGCTCGGGCATGACCGGCAAATCCAGTGGCGTGGTGCGCTGCCACTACGGCACCCCGTCGCTGGCCGCGATGTCGTGGTACGGCGTGCAGGTATTCGCCACGGCAGCAGAACGATTCGGTGACGACATGGGTTTCCGCCAGTGCGGTTACGTCGTCGGTGTCGGCCCGGACAACGTCGAGCCGCTGAAGGCCAATGTCGTGATGCAGCAGCAGTTGGGCATCGACGTCGACTTCATCGATCACGACGAGATGGCGCAGTTGTGGCCGGGCCTGCGGCTCGATGATTTCGCCGCATTGGCCTACGAGCCGCGCGGCGGCCGCGGCGACGCGCATCTGACCGGGATGGCGTTCGCGGCCGCGGCCCGGCTGCTGGGCGTGCGAATCCGGCAGAGCACCGAAGTGACGGCGCTGCTACAGGATTCGGGCGGCACGGTCTACGGCGCGACGCTCGCGGACGGGACGCAGGTCCACGCCGGAACGGTGATCGTCGCGGCCGGTCCCTGGTCGGCCGCGCTCGGCGCCACCGTCGGCGTCGATGTCCCGGTGAAAGCACAACGCGCCCAACTGGTCCTGGTCGATCAGGGCGAGCCGCTCCCGCCTGTCCCGGTCCTGTCGGACCTGGCCGGATTGCAGTATCTGTGCCGCGAACCGAACGGCGAAATCCTCGCCGGGAACAGCGATCACGTCGCACCCGAGTACATCGACCCCGACCACTACACCAACCACGCCGACGACAGCACCATCGAGAAGGTCATCGGAAAGCTGGATCACCGGCTGCCGAACATGCCCGACCCTCGAATCAGTGGAAGCTATGTCGGCGCCTACGACGTCACCCCGGACTACAACCCGATCATCGGCCCCTCCCCCGCACCCGGACTCTTCCTGGCGACCGGATTCTCCGGCCACGGTTTCAAGATCTCCCCCGCAGTCGGGCGCCTGGTCGCCGATCTGCTGCTCGACGGAACCACCACCCTGCCCGGCGTCGAGGCCACCGACTTCCGCTATTCGCGATTCGCCGAGAACGCACCGCTGCTGAGTCCGCACCCATACCACGGTGCTGGCGAAATGCGCTGAGTAACAACCGATCACATGAGTATCGCAGGAGAAACCGCCATGCCCGATGCCGCCACCGTCACACCGATAACCACCGATACCTCACTGACCCGGCTCGCCGAGGCGACCGACACCACCTTCGTACTCGCGCTGTTCACCACCCTGTCCGGCAAGCCGTGCGCGAAGCTGGTCCCCGTCGCCGCCCTCGATCAACTGGAGGCCGAGGGCGCCGGATTCGCCGGTTACGCCGCGGGAATGATGGGCCAGCAACCACGGGATCCGGATCTGGTCGCCCGGCCCGATCTCACGTCGTTCACCCCCGTGCCGTTCCTGCGCCCGGGACTGGCGCTGGTGCACTGCACCCCGTACGTGGCGGGCGAGCCGTGGCCGTTTGCACCGCGGGCGATCCTGCAGCGCACCCTCGAACGCGCCGCCGAACGCGGCTTCACCGTGAATGTGGGCGCCGAGGTCGAATACTTTCTCGTCGACCGCGATACGGACGGCACGCTCGGCACCGCCGACCGCGCCGATATCAGCCGCCAGCCCTGTTACGACGCGCGTGACGTGACCCGGATGTACGACCACCTCACCGAGGTGTCGACGGCGATGAACGCGCTGGGCTGGGGCAACTACGCCAGCGACCACGAGGACGCCAACGGTCAGTTCGAGCAGAACTTCGACTACGCCGACGCGCTCACCACCGCCGACCGCGTGATCACCGCCCGGTACCTGCTGTCCGTGATCGCCGAGAAGCGCGGAATGACAGCGACATTCATGCCCAAGCCGTTCGCCGATCGCACTGGCTCGGGCATGCACCTGCACCTGTCGCTGTGGCGCGGAGGCGAGCCGCTGTTCCCCGGCGCCGGTGACACGCACGGGCTGGGCCTGTCGCGGATCGCGTACGCGTTCCTGGCCGGTCTGCTCGACCACGCGTGCGGGTTGCAGGCGGTGATCGCACCAACGGTCAACTCCTACAAGCGAACCGGTGCCACCACCACGAGCAGCGGCGCGACCTGGTCGCCGCGCTACGCCACCTACGGCGGCAACGACCGCACCCACTACCTGCGCGTCCCCGATCACAATCGGATCGAGTTGCGCGGTGCGGACGGCTCGGCGAACCCCTATCTGGCCGCCGCGGCGGCGATCGCGGCCGGACTCGACGGCATCGACCGCGGACTCACCCCCGGACGGCCGGGCGAGGGCGGCGATCGGATGCTGCCGATGACCCTCGTGCACGCCGCGGACGCCCTCGACGCCGACCCCGTGCTCACCGCCGCGCTCGATATCGCCGGGCCCGGTGTGGCCGCCTACTTCACTGAACGCAAACGCGAGGAGTTCTTCACCTGGCACAACACGGTGTCCGCGTGGGAGATCGACCACTACCTCACGGCGTTCTGACCCCCGATTCGGAGGAGAAAATCATGTGCGGAATCGTCGGACTGCATCTGCGGGACGCGACCCTGTACCCGCGCCTGGGTGCGCTGCTGACCGACATGCTCGGCCACATGTGTGACCGCGGACCCGATTCGGCCGGTATGGCCGTCTACGGCGATCCGGTCTGGTCACCGCCGGGGCATGCCACCGTCTCCTTGCTGGACAACCCCGTGACGGCCGAACAGCTCGCCGAATCACTCACTCGCGCAACAGGAGTCGAGGTCGTCACGCACGACCTCACACCCACCACCGTGCTGCACGCCGCACTCGACGCGACCGAGCTGGCCGAGGCGGTCCGGGCATACGCCCCCGACGCGCGGATCGTCGGTTTCGGCTCCGACCTCACCGTGCTCAAGGGCGTCGGCAATCCCGGTGAGCTGGCCCGCCGATTCGGCCTACCGGCAGCCCAGGGCTGGCAGGGCATCGGCCACACCCGTATGGCCACCGAATCGGCCGTGACCGCGGAAGGGTCGCACCCGTTCTCGGTCGGCCCCGGCCAGTGCCTGGTCCACAACGGTTCGTTCAGCAACCACATGGGCATCAAGCACGAACTGGAGCGGCACGGCGTGCGATTCGACAGCGCCAACGACACCGAGGTGGGCGCGCGCTTCGTCGCCGAACAACTCGCCGCGGGAGCGGATCTGGAGAAGTCGCTGCTGCTGTTGAACGAACGCTTCGACGGCTTCTACACGCTGCTGGTGTCCACCAGCGACTCCTTCGCGGTCGTGCGCGACGCGATCGCCTGCAAACCCGCGATCATCGCCGAGACCGACCGCTGGGTGGCGATGGCCTCGGAATACCGCGCACTGACCGATCTGCCCGGCGTGCAGAACGCCCGCATCTTCGAACCCGAACCGGAAGAGGTGTACCTATGGCACCGACAGTGACCAGCATCGTGCCCGACCGCGAGACGCGCGTCATCGCCGATCTCACCACCTCGACGGTGCGCGAGGTGAACGCACTGCTCGCCGGGCCGGACGCGCCCGCCGCGCTGACGATCACCAATCCCCGTGGCGCCCACGCGCTGGCGTGCGGACTCGACGCCGACCTCGACGTCCGGATCACCGGCCCGGTCGGCTACTACTGCGCCGGAATGAACCAGCACGCGACGGTGACCGTCGAGGGCAATGCCGGTGTCGGAGTGGCGGAGAACATGATGTCGGGGACCGTGCGGGTGCGCGGCACCGCCTCGCAGTCGGCCGGGGCCACCGCGCACGGCGGGCTGCTGATCGTCGAGGGCGACGCCGGCGCCCGCTGCGGGATCTCGATGAAGGGTGTCGACATCGTCGTGGGCGGCGACGTCGGGCATATGAGCGCCTTCATGGGACAGGCCGGGCGTCTGGTCGTCTGCGGCGATGCCGGTGAGGCGCTGGGTGATTCGCTGTACGAAGCAAGGCTCTACGTGCGCGGAACAGTGGCCTCCCTCGGGGCGGACTGCATCCGCAAACCTATGCGCCCGGAACACCTCGCCGAGCTGACCGAACTCCTCTCGATCGCGGGATTCGATTACGACGCAGGCGAATTCACCCGATACGGATCGGCCCGCACGCTGTACAACTTCCACGTCGACAACGCCGGAGCGTACTGATCATGACCACTTCCCATCCCGTACTGCGTGAATCGGCCACCTTCGACCGCCGCGTCATCGCCGAGATCCAGCGCGCCGCCGACACCGGCATCTACGACATCCGCGGCTGGGGCGCCAAACGTCCCCTCCCGCATTTCGACGATCTGCTCTTCCTGGGCGCCTCGATGTCCCGCTACCCGCTGGAGGGCTATCGGGAACGCTGCGACACCGACGTCGTGCTCGGGGATCGGCACGCGAAACATCCACTGCACCTGGATATCCCGGTCACCATCGCGGGTATGAGCTTCGGGGCGCTGTCCGGGCCGGCCAAGGAGGCGCTGGGCCGCGGCGCCAGCGCGGCCGGCACCTCCACCACCACCGGCGACGGCGGTATGACCACCGAGGAGCGCGGTCAATCCAAACACCTTGTCTACCAGTACCTTCCCTCGCGCTACGGCATGAATCCCGACGACCTGCGCAAGGCCGACGCCATCGAGGTCGTGCTCGGCCAGGGCGCCAAGCCCGGCGGCGGCGGAATGCTACTGGGCCAGAAGATCACCGAGCGGGTCGCGGCGATGCGCACCCTGCCGCAGGGGGTCGACCAGCGCAGCGCCTGCCGTCATCCGGACTGGACCGGGCCCGACGATCTGGCCATCAAGATTCTCGAGCTGCGTGAGATCACCGGCTGGGAGAAGCCGGTCTACGTCAAGATCGGCGCCACCCGCACCTATTACGACGTGAAACTCGCGGTGAAGGCCGGAGCCGATGTCGTGGTCGTCGACGGGATGCAGGGCGGTACGGCCGCCACCCAGGAAGTGTTCATCGAGCACGTCGGGATTCCGACCCTGGCGGCCATCCCGCAGGCGGTGCGGGCGCTGCAGGAACTCGGGGTGCACCGCTCGGTGCAACTCATCGTCTCCGGGGGCATCCGCACCGGCGCGGACGTGGCCAAGGCGATGGCGCTGGGGGCCGACGCCGTCGCGATCGGCACCGCCGCGCTCATCGCACTCGGCGACAACAGTCCGGCGCACGCCGCGGAGTACGAGCAGATCGCTTCGGCCGCAGGCTGTTACGACGACTTCCAGGACGGGCGCGACCCCGCCGGGATCACCACCCAGGACCCCGAGCTCGCCCAGCGCCTGGACCCCGTCGAGGGCGGTCGTCGACTGGCCAATTATCTGCGCGTGCTGACCATGGAGGCGCAGACCCTGGCCCGCGCCTGCGGCAAATCGCATCTGCGCAATCTCGAACCGGAGGATCTGGTGGCACTCACGGTGGAGGCGGCCGCCATGGCACGTGTTCCGCTCGCGGGCACCACCTGGATTCCAGGAGGCGCGATATGAGCCGGATCGTGACCGAACAGCCGAATCCCGTTGCGGGCGTGTTCGATCCGCTGTGGAACGAGATCCTCGAGGTCGGCCGTCACCGCGGCACCGGAGGCTACCGCCGCTACGCCTGGTCCGATGCGGACCTCACATTGCGGGAGTGGTTCGCCGGTGCCGCCGCGGCCCGATCCATGCAACTCGACACCGATCGCAACGGCAACCTCTGGGCCTGGTGGCTGCCCCGAGGATGGATCGGGTCCCCGCGCGGCGCGTTCGTCACCGGCTCACACCTGGACTCGGTCCCGGACGGAGGCGCCTACGACGGTCCGCTCGGCGTGGTCTCCGCGTTCACCGCCGTGGATCTGTTGCGTGCCCGCGGTTTCGAGCCCGCCGTGCCGATCGGTGTCGTCGCCTTCTCCGACGAGGAAGGCGCCCGATTCGGTGTCGCGTGCATCGGGTCCCAGCTCAGCACGGGCGCCCTCACGCCCGAACGAGCGCTGGGCTTGCGTGACAACGACGGCATCACCCTGGCCGAGGCCCTCACCCGCGCCGGACGCACGCCCGCACATCTCGGCCCCGATCCCGAATTGATAAGCCGGATCGGTATTTTCGTCGAGCTGCACATCGAACAGGGGCGGCTGTTGGACCGCATCGACCGGCCACTGGCCGTCGCGTCCGCCATCTGGCCACACGGACGCTGGGAATTCGTCTTCGACGGCGAGGCCAATCACGCGGGCACCACCCACCTCGCCGACCGGCGCGACCCGATGCTCGCGTTCGCGGCCACCGCGCGTTCGGCCCGCACCGTCGCCGAACGCCAGAACGCCGTCGCCACCTTCGCCAAGGTGCTCGTCTCCCCCAACGGCACCAACGCGATCGCCGCACAGATCCGGGCCTGGCTCGATGCCCGCGCCGCCGATCAGCACACCCTCGACGCACTGCTGGCCGCAATCACCGACCTCGCCCGGCAACACGCCGCCGAGGACCGGATCACGCTCGACATCCACACCGAATCCGTCACGCCCATAGTGGAATTCCCACAGCCGCCCCGCGAGGCGATACAGCAGGCGCTGGCCCACCACGGCGAGATACCGATCGTCCCCACCGCCGCGGGCCACGATGCCGGAATCCTGTCCTCGCACATCCCGACCGGCATGATCTTCGTCCGCAACCCCACCGGAATCTCCCACTCCCCCAAGGAATTCGCCACCCTCGAGGACTGCCGCCTCGGTGCAACCGCCCTCGCCGACGTGATGATGGCGCAGTGCAATCGAAATGGGGCCGATCCGTCGTGGTGATGGATCCGAACAGGTTCCGGCGGCGTTGGCGAGCTGAGGCCGATCGTCAGACCGCGGGCGGGACAGCCACGACCTTGCCGTGGATCTCTCCCGCCTCGGCCTGCTGATGGATCGACGGCAGCTCGCTCAGCAGCACGCGCCGGGCGATCTCGACGTGCAGGTCGCCGCGGTCGATGAGGGCGACGAGGTGCGAGAGCACATCCGCGTCGGGGTGGACGAAGATCGTGGCCGCGCGCACGTTTCGCTCCTGGTCACCGGGCGTCGTCACGGTCGGTGTCGTGGAGACGACCACGCCGCCATCACGGACGCGCGTGACCAGGGCGGTGAACCCGTCAGGGGTGATCGGGGCCAGATTGAGCAGCACATCGACCGGCTCGGTCACCGCGTCGAGCACGGAAGTGGCCGTGTGGTCGATGATCTCGTCCGCACCGGCTGCCGCGACGATCTCGCTGCTGCGCGGGCTCGCTGTGGCGATGACGTACGCACCCGCACGCTTGGCCAGTTGCACAGCGTATCCGCCCACCGGGCCGCCGGCACCGTTGATCAGCACCCGCTGGCCTGCCGCGAGCTCGCCGGCCTCGAAAAGTGCCTGTGAGGCGGTCAGCCCGACCGACGGCAACCCGGCAGCATCGGCCAGTGGGATGCTCGCCGGAGCCTGCACCAGCGCTTCCGCCGGGGCGACGACGTACTGCGCCGCCGAGCCGTCGGCATCCATGGGTAGGAACCCGACGACGTTGTCGCCCACGGCGAGGCCGTCCACCCCGTGGCCGATCGCGTCGATCGTGCCGGAGACGTCGTAGCCCGGAACGTGCGGCAGCGTCACCGGGATCGGCAGGAAGCCGCCGCGCATCCCGCCGTCGGCCGGGTTGAACGCCGACCCGGCGACCTGGATGCGCACCTCACCGGCACCGGGGACCGGCAGGTCGACGTCTTCATAGCGCAGAACCTCCGGGCCGCCCGTTTCGTGGAACCGTACTGCCTTCATGGTGTCTATCCTTTCGGTGAGTTGCTTTGAATTCGAAGCAACTGACGCCCAAGGTAGCACTGCTTCGAACTCGAAGCAAGTGCTTCGAGTTCGAAGTACTGATAGACTCGGCTCATGCCCGCTTCGCCGCCGCCCCTGGATCCCACGCAGCTGGGCGCATACTTCGCCCTCATCGAGGCGAGCAGCCTGCTGAAGCACGCCGTCGAACAGCAGCTGCGGGAGGCCGGGGATCTCAGCTACGTGCAGTTCCAGCTCCTGGCCACCCTCGGCGACTCCCCGACAGGCAGTCGGCGGATGACCGATCTGGCCGACGGTGTCGTCTACAGCCGCAGCGGAATGACCTACCAGGCCCAAACACTGGAGAAGCGGGGCCTGGTGACCCGCGCGCTGTCCGCCGATGACGAGCGCAGCATCACCGTCACCATCACCGACGAGGGACGTGCCGTGCTCGAGGGGGTCTTCCCCGGTCACGTCGCTGTTCTCGACGACCTGCTGTTCGCCCCGCTGTCCCGATCCGACATCGAGGCCCTCGCCGACATCCTCGCCCGCGCGCGAGACCACATGCGTCACACCCCACCGCGATCGGCCGCACCACGGCGGCGCAGAAAAGCGGCCGGAACGGACCAATCTCCTTAGCTCGCAACTACTTTCGTCCGGCGATCGTCCGGCCGTGCGGACGCGACACCGCGCCGGTCCTCACCGATCGAGCCGACAGAGGGTTTTTCCGACGGTGGCCCCGGACAGCATCGCCAGCAGCGCGGCGATCGCGGATTCGATACCGTCGAAGACGGATTCGCGGTAGATCAACCGGCCGTCGGCGAGATAACCGGACACCTCTCGGCGCATCGAGTCTTCGAGATGCGTGAACGAGCCGGCCCGGAATCCCCGCATGCGCAGCCCTTTCGACACCATGGTGAACAGATTCGGCGGGCCGGGCACTGCGCTGTCGTCGTAGCCGGCGATCGCTCCGCACAGCGCGATCCGGCCGGACGGGCGCAGGGCATCCAGGGCGGCGGTGAGGTGGTCGCCTCCGACGTTGTCGAAATAGGCGTCGATGCCGCGGGGCGCAAGGGCCGCCAGGGACTTCGGCAACGACCCGTCGCGATAGTCGAATGCCGGGATGCCGAGTTCGTCACGCAGGTACGCGACCTTCTCCGGGCTTCCGACCGAACCCAGCACGGTTGCCCCCCGCAACTTCGCGAGTTGCGCGGCCAGCGCACCCACCGCCCCCGCGGCCGACGACACCCACAGAACGTCCGTCGTGGTCAGCTCGAGGATCTCGAACAGTCCCACGTACGCGGTGAGCCCGGCACTGCCCAGCGGGCCGAGGAACCATTGGATCGGCAGTTGTCCAGCATCGATCCGGGCCGGTGCACCGTAACCGCCGATGGTCTGGGCCTGGGTTCCGACGATCGCGTATTCCCGATAACCGAAGGTATGGGACACCAGATCGCCGAAGGCGAATTCCGGTGACCGAGACTCGACGACGGTGCCGAGGGCGAGCCCGGAGAGCTCGTCGCCGGGCTGTAGCGGCGGCAGATACCCGTTCGGTGTGGTGTCGGCGAGCCGAATCCTGATCGATGGATCGATCGACAACCAGGTGTTGCGGATCAGGACCTCCCCGGGCCCGGGATCCGGGACCGGGGATTCGACCAGCTCCAGATCCGCCGCACGCAGCTTCCCGATCGGGCGCCGGGCAAGGCGCACATGACGATTCATCAAACGGATCCCTTCTCGTCCGCACGAAGGCGTGCGAATCACGGTGTGAAAGCGACCTCGGGCGTCCGCGCGATGAGCAAGCGGCGAACAGCGCCCGAGGCGTTGAGCTGTGCGGTCGCATTGAAGGATGCTTCGAACGCGCCGGCTCGGGTGGTGCGACCGACAACCAGCTCGTACTCGCCGCTCACCGCACCGACATCGATGTGGTGGGTCAGCGTGCTCTTCTCGCGCTGTGCCAGGTAGGCGACCAGGCCGTCGCGATCACCGACGAATTCGGCGCTCTGCCCACCGCCCTTGGAGAACTGCACGGACATCGCGAAATCCTCGGCGATCATGCCGAGCACGCGATCCGGGTCGTCGGAGTCCATATAGGTGAACCAGCGAGTGAGAACCGGAACAGTCGCCGTCATCGCCGCGCCTCCTCGCGCGAGGATTGCACTGGCAGCAGCGCGAAATCCGCGCTGAACGAGACCTGATACCGGTCGATACGGCCGTCGGCGTCGACATGCATCGCGGCGACGAACCAGCCTGTGGTCACGGACCCGTTCTCGGTAACCGCGCCGTACGCGAATTGCATATCCCCCTCGGCGGCGACGCGCAGCAGCACGTGCTTGCGGTCCACCGCCGGCCTGCCGCTCAGATAGGCGAACATCGCCGCCCGGCCGCGGTCGCGGTTCACGCCCGCGGGCAGGACCATGGCGAACTCGACGTCCTCGGCCAGCAGAGCAGTCGCGTCCTGCAACCTGCCGGTGTCGAGCGTCGCGTAGTACTTCTCGATTACGTAGCTCATGAATTGAATTTAGTTCAAGGAATCGGGTCTTGTCGAGAGGTCAGGACGTCCGGTTCGAAGCCATCCGGTCGAACTCGACTCAACCGCAGGATCGTGTCCCCGACCTCGGCAGCCGTTGCCGAATCCCATCGCCACGATCGGTATCGACCGACACGTCGAGCCGACCGACTCCGGATCACACCCGGACACATCGCCGTCCGGCACAGGGCCGTACATGGGCAACGCGCCGGAGTACGGCCCGCGCGCACCCAGGGGCGATCGGTGACGGCCGGGGCGGGGCAGGCGGTATCGGTTTCGATGGCCGGGACCGGGCAGCTGCGCTACGCGGGCTGCGGAGTCGGCGTCCGGCGCCGGTGTGTGGCCGCAGCGTCGGCGGCAGCCAGACCGAAGACCAGTGCGGGTGCGATACCGCCGGCGTAGGCGTGGTCGTAGAGACCGCCGATATCGGATCCCGCCGCATACAAGCCGTCCACGATGCCACCGGCTGCGGCGAGCACCCGGCCGTGCTCGTCGATGCGGATCCCGTGGAACGGAAAGGTCAGTGCCGGACGGGTTTCGATCACGTAATAAGGTCCCCGGTCCAGCGGTGCCGAGTCGTGCACGCGTGCGGGTTGGACCGCCGCGCCGGCCGCGTTCACGGCGCGGATCTCGGCCGCGATCGCCGCACCGTCGTAACCCCACTCCGGCGGCAGGTAGGCGAACTCCTCCAGGCTCTCGGCCATTCCACACCGGCCGCCGCGGCGCTGGGCGAGGTCGAACTTGTCGACCGCGATGGCGCCCTCGACGTAGCTGCCGAGAACCCAATCGCGATACACACGTTCGTCGGCGACGAGCAGTCCGCGTGACTCCGGCTGGTCGAGCAGTCGCATCGCGGTGAGGTGATCGCCCATCGTCTCATCGGTGAATCGGCGATTGTCGAGGTTGAACAGCAGGGCGTGCTCGCTGTAGTACAGCGACAGTGCGACGAAATCGCCGGAGTCGCGGAACGGAACGTCGGCCGGAACGAGGTGGCCGTAGAACCCGGACCGGGGTTTACCGGTTGCGGCACCGACCGCTGCGGCCAGTCGCAAGCCGGTCCCGGAGCTGGCCGGGTTCGAACGCAGCTGCATCACGCCCGCGTTCGGATGGATGTGCTCGCAGGCCAATCCGGGATCGGCTTGGAACCCGCCGGTCGCGAGAATCGTTGTGGCGGATTCGATGTCGAGCTCGGTTCCGTCCGGCAGGCGCAGGTGCGCACCGGTGACGACTCCGTTGTTGCCGAGCAGTGCCAGGGTGTCCGTCTCGGTGAACAGCTTGCCCTCGGCGCCGACTCGCCGTCGGCATTCGTCGAGGTACTGGTTGGTGTCGAACTGGTGGCCGGTGCCGTAGCGCAGGATCGGCACGGCGTCGGCGCATTCGACGCCAACTGAACGAATCCAGGCGATCGCGTCTGCGAACCCGTCCACCAGCGCTCGGCGCAGGGCCGGGTCGCCGTCGGGGTTGACCTCGTCCATCACCTCGTGGGTCGGCGCCGTCCACGCGTATCCGGCGTACCGCGCCGACCCGCCGACGGCCGCTGCCTTCTCGACCACCACGACCGAGCTGCCCCGGTCCAGTGACCGGGCCGCTGCCGTGAGCCCGGCCATCCCGGCGCCGATGACGAGTACGTCGGTCCTGATTACCTGCATTGTTGCTCCCTGGTCGAAACCGCTGCCGCGCAACGCAGCTCGCGGTGTGACAAATCTGATGTAGGCCGTTGTCCGGCGGTTCGGAGTCGAGCGTCAGACGGTGAACCGCCCGCCATTGCTCAGCAGCACCGCGCCGACGACGTTCGCCGCACCCGCGGAGGCGAGGTACAAGATGTTGTCGGCCAGTTCCTCGGCAGTCGCGTAGCCGCGGGTGGGACCGTCGTTCATCGCTGCCCGCAGATGCGCCGGTGTGCGCGCGGCCATCCCGGTGTCGACCGGTCCGGGCGCTACGGTGTTGACCCGAATTCCCAGGGGTGCAACCTCTTTCGCGACCGCCTGACTCAGCGCGTGGACGCCCGCCTTCGAGGCGGAATAGTGCGGATATCCGGTCAGGGTGTCGAAGGCCGAGGAAGAACCCACGGTGACGATCGCCCCGCCACCGGTTCCCCGCATGACCCGGACGGCCTCGCGCAGCAGGAAGAAGGTGCCGTCGAGGTTGATCGTCAGCACCCGACGCCAGTCGGCGTCGTCCAACCGGGTCAGCACGTCCACGGGCTCGTTGCGCTCGGCGGCCTCGTATATCCACTGCTTGCTCTGGGGATCGTCGACGCCGGCCGCATGCACCACCACATCCACCCGGCCCTGCTCGGCGACGGCGGTATCGAACATCTCGCGCACCCGGGCCGAGTCGGAGACGTCGAGCCCGACGGGATGGCCGACGCCGATCGCCGCCGCATTGCGCACGGCGGCATCGGCATTGATATCGCACAGGTACACCGCCGCGGCGCCACGCTGGGCGAGCAGCCGCGCGGTCGCCGCGCCGATCCCGGATCCCGCGCCGGTCACCACGGCGACTTTTCCCTCGAACTGATCTGCGGTCATCGTCCCTCTTTCCTCATTCGTACTGTTGCCCGGCGCGTTCAGCGGAAGATGGACTCCCAGTCGTTGCGGAACTTCTCGGCGCCGGCGCCGACGGTGACCTCGAGATTCTGTGCGGGCACATCCTGGGCGACCGCCAGTGCGCCGTCGATGCCGGGCAGCGCGGCCCCGTAACCCGGCGAGGTCGCCTGCTGTCCGGCCTTGGTGACCATGAAATCGGCCAGGACCTGGGCCGCGTTCGGGTGCGGCGCGGTGCCCAGAGTGAGTCCGTACCACTTCGCGCCCCAGGCGTACTTGCCCGCATTCCAGCCGACCGGGGCGCCGGCCGCACGCTCGGGAAGCATCGGATTGCACATCAGTGCGGCGGTGATCTCACCCGAGGCCATGGCCTGGCTCAGCGGCTGGGTGCTCGGGTAGATGCGCGGCTTGTTCGCGGCCAGCTTCTGCAGGAAATCGCGGCCGCCGTAATGCTTTTCGATGAAGTCGTAGTAGTCGATGTAGGTCGGGGAAGTCGCTGGGGTGACGATGCCGACCTTGCCGCGCAGCGCCGGATCCAGCAGATCCTGCGCGGAGTTGATGCCCTTGGGGTACAGGTTGGTGTTCCAGCCGAAACCGAACAGGATGGCGCTCTCGGTGAAGAACTTGCCGCCGATGATGGCCTCCCGCCGACGATATGCCGGATCGTCGAAGCTCGGGCCGTGCACCGCGACAGCGGTATCGGAGTTTTCGTTCGCGTGGATCCAGGCCTCGTCCGTGGTCACCGCGACGTCTCCGATGCCGTGGTGGGTCTTCTGCTCCGCACCGATCCGGGGCAGCAGTTCGGAGTCGATGCCGCGCACCACCGTCACTTTGATGCCGGGGTAGGCGGATTCGAACGCCTTCTTCAGGTTGTCGAGAACCGCCTGAGCCTGGGTGGAATACAGCGTCACCGAGCCCTCTTTGTCCGCCGCCGCCACGATGTCGGCCCAGGAGCCCGAGACCGGCTGGGAGACCTTGGCGGAGCTTGCGCAGCCCGCCAGAGCGAGCGCGGCTGCCACCACTACGACGGCAGTTCGGAATATCTTGTGCATCTTGTTCTTTCGCTTCATGCGGCGGTGATCGAGCGCGGGCTCGGTGGTGGCGTGCGTGACGCGGCATCGCTGCCTCGCCCGCGGCCCGACCGCGGAGCGCTCGGTATCTGGTCGGGAAGACCTCGAAACCTGAACGCTCCGGGCCGTTTACGGGGTTACTTGGCCGGGGCCGGGGCCGGGGCGGGTTCGTTGATGGTGGTGAAGTACTGCACCGCGGCCATGATCGCGAGCGGTGCGGTGACCAGGAGCTGGCCAACCGCAGTGCCCAATGCGCCGACGGCCACGATGCCGCCGAGGCAGCCGACCGCGGCCGCGGGGATGAACGGGCCGAACATGCCGATGATGGTCGCGGCCGCCACCGTCGCACCGGCGATTCCGCCGAGCACGCAGCCGACCGCCGCACCGCTCAGCCCGCCCACCATGGTTCCGACGGTCGCGCCGGTGGTGATGGTGCTGGCCATCCGGTTCCACGCAGCCTGTTCGCGGTCGTACGGGGTCTTCCAGGGCGCCGAGTCCTCGTACGGCAGGGCGACGGGCCGGTAGCTGGCGTGCGCGAGGTCGAACTGGGGTGTGAGCGTGGCGGTGTGGCCGCTGATCTTCGCGGCGATCGGGAAGACGAAATCGTCCACCCGGAACGACAGGTTGGACCCGGCGAGCACGGTTCCGTTGGGGCTCTTGATCGTGAATATGCCCTTGTCGGCGTTCAGGGTTCCCGCGTCGGTGGTGATGACGGTACCGGTCGGTGTGGCGGTCGTCTTGTAGTGGATCGCGTTCGGCGCCGGGGCGGCCTGCGCGGTACCCGCGATGCTGACGGCTCCGGCCACCAGCGCGCACGTAGCAGCGATTTTCCTCATCGGTGTTTCCTCTCATCGGACTCCTCGGCTTCGCCGCCGGGGAGGTGTGGTCCGGCGTGGGACGCCGGGGAAGGTCGACGGTCGGCGGACCGGCCGGACCTGGTCAGGGGAGATAGGGGTCGGGTCACTGTCCCGGCGTCGACTTCGAGTCGGGCAGGCCGGGTTCGGGAGTTCCGACGGGGCTACTACCGCCGGACGGATGCCTGCACCGCGCGTGCGCGAACCGGGAGATGATGCAGCAGGCGTCGAGCGCTCGACGGAAGCCCATCGCGTCCCGGGGCTTTCATGTCATGCCGCGGTGATCGTGTGCGGCCTCGAGGTGATCGTTTCAGCGGCGGCGTATCCCTCGGCGATGGCGTGCGCGACGCGACGCGGCACGGCCGCATCGCCGATCACCTGAATGCGAGTGTGCGGCAACTCCTGCACGAACGGCTGCCAGTCACGGGCGACCCGCTCACCGACTGCGATGAACCTGTCGCAGACCAGCTCAGAAGTGCTGCCGGACAGAATGTTTCGGTAGGTCAGCACTGTCTGCGAGGTGGCTTCCGGCGCAGGGGTCACCGTGACGGGCGCGGCCTCCACAACCAAGGTCACCGGGTGGCCCACCAGCCGTTTGCGTAGTTGGACGCGGCTCTCCGCGGGAATCGACGACGCGAATGCGGGCCCGGGAACGAGCACCGTGACCTCGGCCGCGCCGGCCGCCAGTGCCGACTCGACCGCGCCGATGGTCGCCCAGTACCCGAAGCCGTCGTCGGCGACGACCACCCGGTTTCCCGGCCCGATCCGGTCCCGGTCGAGGATGACCTCGGTGGCGGAGCACGCACCCTGCGTCGACATCTCCGTCGCGCCGGTGGCGATGATGATCTCGCCGAAGCCGTCCAGATCCGCCGGGCGCGCCGAGTGCCCGAGCTTCAGCGTCGCGGCGCCGATGTTGTCCTGATAGAACCGGAGCAATCGGGCCCACCCGTCGCGATGGGGCGCCTGCGCGGCGGTCCGCAACTGCCCGCCGATGTGGGAGCCGGCCTCGAACAGCGTCACATCGTGCGTGGGCGCCAATCGCAACGCGGCCTCCAGCCCGGCGGGTCCGGCACCGATGATCGCCACGCGATTGCCGGGCCCGGGTCGTCGGCCGAGCCGCAGCGGCGTCGCAGGACGGTCGCCCGAGCCGCCGGGGCCCAGGTCGGGATTGACCGAGCACAGCAGCGCGGGGGTGAAGGTGCGGCAGTCCTCATTGCAGGAGACGCACGGGCGGATCGCGGCATCGTCACCACGGAGCAGCTTCTCGGCGATCTGCGGATCGGCGATGAACGGACGCGCCATGCCCACGAGATCGGCGCCGGCGTCCAACGCCGATTCGATGTCGCTGCGGGACCGGAACGCCTGCGAGACCAGCAGCGGTCGCGTCGTCGCGGCCCGCAGGCGGGCTCCGTGTGTCAGCAGCGGCGGCACGTCGGTGGCCATATCGCGGACGTAGGTGGTGCGAACCCCCGCCGTCACATTGAGGTAGTCGAACATCTCCAGCAGCGGCAGCAGTTCGCACAACCCATCGATGTCCAGACCCGCCTCATCGGCGCCGTCGATCGAAACCCGCACGCCGAGAACGAGATCCGCGCAGGCATCGGCGATCGCCGCGTGCAGCCGGTGCAGTATGCGCACCCGGCCGGCGATCGTGTCGGCATCGGCGCGGTGATTGGACGCCCCGGACAGGAACTGCGCGAGCAGATAGCCGTGCGCGGCATGCAGTTCCACCGCGGCGAAGCCCGCTTCGGCGGCGTGCCGTGCGCTCACCACGAAATCGTCGACGACGCGGTCGATATCGGCCTCGGTCATCGTGCGGGCACGCACCGGTTCGCGTGGGGATCGGAGCGCCGACGGCCCGATCGGATGCCCCCAGATCTCCGCGCCCAGCGTCTCTCGCCCGAGATGCACCAGCTGACAGACCGGTATCGCCCCCTCCTGGGCGATCGCCGCGGCGCGCCTGCGCAGCCCGGGGAGGGCTTCGGGCCGCCACGCCTCGGTGGTGTTGCCGATGCGGTTGGTCGATTCCGGGCTCACCACCGTTCCGCCCGCGATCACCATCGCCGCACCACCGGCCGCGCAGCGGCGCCAGTACTCGTCGTCTCCCGGCTGCGCCAGACCACCTGCGACGGCGCCGGACCCGTGCGCGGTGGCTACCAGGCGGTTGGCCAGGCGCAATGCGCCGATCCGCAGCGGAGCCGACAGTGTGGCCATGAGATCCTCCTTGAACTGGATTCAATTCACATTATTGACACAGAGTGATTGACACCACAAGGCCTTCTGGCTTAGTTTCTCAAACTGACATCAGTTCAGTTAGGTGGATTCGGTGACCTTTCAGCAAACGCATCGCATCATGAGGACCCTGTCGAAGGCCGTCGCCATCGGCGCGGTCTTCGCCGCCGTCGCGGGCCTGAGCGCCTGCGGTGGGGCTTCCGGGACGACGAAGCCGGTATCAGGTAGCTGGTCCGACGTAGTCACAGCCGCGGAGCACGAGGGCAAAGTGGTGCTCTATTCCAGCCAGAAACCGGCCAATCTGGATGCCCTGAAACGGGCATTCGAGGCGAAGTATCCGCAGATCCACATGGAGTACGTGCGCGGGACCGATGCCGATATCAATCCGCGCGTGGAGACCGAGAACAAGACCGGCAAAGGCATAGCAGATGTGCATATGTTGACCGACGCGGCCTGGGTGCAGACCGCCGCGCAGTCCGGCACCTATTCGTCCGATCTCGTAGGTCCCGACCTGCACGCCCCCGAGTACCAGCCGCAAACCAGCGTGTTGCACAACCGCTTCGCCCTCACCAGCGCCGCGGTCTTCGCACTCGGCTGGAACACCGCGGCCGTCCCGGGCGGGCTGAAGGATCCGCGCGACATTCTCGATCCGAAGTACCGGGGCAAGATCGGCATCACCAACCCCACCGGTATCGCCGCGTACGTCGATATGTACCAGTACTACGAGAAGACCTACGGCGCGGACTACTGGAAGCGGCTCGCCGCACTCGCGCCACGGGTGTATCCGAGCGCCCTGGGCATCGCGCAGGCACTCACGTCCGGTGAAATCTCCGTCACCCCTTCGGTGCAACCGCTGACCACCGAGGTGGCCGCGGGCGCGCCGGTGAATTGGGTTCTGCCGCAGTCGCCTTTCGGAACCCCCTGGTACAGCCACGTCACGAAGGTGGCGCCACATCCGAACGCCGCGCAGGTACTGGCCGATTTCATGGTCACCCGTGACGGACAGGTCGCGCTCAATTCCGGCTACGCCGCGGTCCTGCCGGACATTCCCGGTGCGGTCGCCCGAGCCCAGGACCTTCCGACGCCGAATACGGCGAACCTGACGCCGGACAAAGTTTCGCAGTATTCCCAGGCTTGGTCGAAGCGCTTCCAGGGCTGATCGCCGGCGCAACCCCAACCACTCCCCCCTTGACGAAGGACAGCAGATGGACGAGACAGCCGAGCCGCTACGCGGCGTCAATGTGCTGGTGACCGGGGCATCCGGTGGGATCGGCGGCGCGACCGCGGAACTGTTCGCCGCACGTGGCGCGACGGTCTACCTCACCGACGTCGACGATGCCGCAGGGCGCGAACGAGCCCGGCGACTCGGGCCCGGCGCGCACTATCGCAAACTCGATGTCACCGCCGAATCCGATTGGCAGGCAGTCGTTTCCGAGATGGAATGGGCGGAACACCCGCTCCAGGTGCTGGTCAACTGCGCCGGTTCGGCGCTCAAGGCCCCGCTCGAACACACCACACTGCAGCAGTTCCGCACGATCCTCGATCAGCATCTGGTCGGCACCTTCCTGGCCCTGCGGACCGCCGCGTCGGCCATGCGCGACGGCGGCGCGGTGGTCACCATCTCGTCGCTGCGCGGGGTGCTGGCCACCGCCGAGCTGGGCGCCTACGGCGCCGCCAAGTTCGGCGTCCGTGCGCTCACGAAGGTCGCGGCCCTGGAGCTGGCGGGCCGTGGCATCCGGGTCAATTCGGTGTGCCCCGGCAGCATCGAAACCGAGATCACCGCGGGTCCCGGCTTCGAATCCGACGACGTGCAGGCCTATGTGCGCAGCATCCCGATGCAGCGCCGGGGTTCGGCCGAGGAGGTGGCCAAGGTGATCGCGTTCCTGGCCGGCGTCGACAGCGCCTACATCACCGGTGTGGACCTGCTCATCGACGGCGGTACCGCCGCGGGCGTCTACACCCCCAAGCGACAGCCGCAGGAGGTATGAGCCGATGTCGCAATTCACCGTCGCCGGGCTCAGCAAGACCTACGGATCCAACGTCGTGGTCGATCAACTCGACCTCGAGATCGAGGAGGGAGAATTCCTGGTCCTGCTCGGTCCCAGCGGGTGCGGAAAGACGACGACACTGCGCTGCCTGGCGGGATTGGAAACCCCGCAGGGCGGATCGATCACGTTCAAGGACCACGTCGTCTTCGACGGACGCGCCCGCACGAATGTGCCTCCGCACAAACGCAATATCGGGATGGTGTTCCAGTCGTACGCGCTGTGGCCGCACATGACGGTCCGGAACAACATCCGCTATCCGCTGAAGGTGCGGGGGCGCAAACAGGCGATCGCCGAGAGCGCGGTCGAGGCCGCCGCGCAGATGGTGGACTGCGGCGCCCTGCTCGATCGCTATCCCTCCCAGCTCAGTGGCGGGCAGCAGCAGCGGGTGGCCGTCGCACGCGGTCTGGTCGCGCAACCGGACCTGGTGCTGTTCGACGAGCCGTTGAGCAACCTCGACGCCAGGCTGCGCGACCAGGTACGCACCCAGATCCATCAGCTGCACCAGAAATTGGGCTTCACCGCGGTATTCGTGACCCACGACCAGGCCGAGGCGTTCGCGCTCGGTGATCGGCTCGCGATCATGAAGTCCGGCAGGATCGAACAATACGACGCACCCGAACGAGTCTTCGAGAATCCGGTGTCGGAGTACGTCGCGGCCTTCATCGGCATGGCCAACCGTCTCGAGCTGCACCGTGGTCACGACGGCTGGCGCACGTCGGCGGGAGACGCCATCGACCTCACGCATGCGCTGGTCCAGGGCTCGGCCGATCGGGGCTCGGCGGCGGTCGCGCGACTGCGTCCCGACGACGTGCTGCTCCATGCCTCGGCCCAGGACGTGCCGCTGGGCAACGTGGTGCTGAGCGCGGAACTGGTCACCTACGAATACGGCGGCCGCTACTTCGACGTGACGGTGGCGACCGGCAGCGAGCAACTCCTGCTGCGAGCGGATGCCGCGACACACGGTCCGGCGCTGCGCAACAGCCGCCCCGGTGCTCCGGTGGTGGTCAGTTTCTCGCCCGCGAGCCTCCGGATCTTCCCTCCGGCAGGCGATCTCGACCCAGCGGTACCCGTGGCGGTACCCGTGAGCGCGCAAGGACACCCCTGATGACCTCGCTGAGCATCACCGCCGCAAGACCTTTCGCGATTCCGGCGCAATGGCGGTCGCGGATCGGATACCTGGCCCTGCTCGCGGTTCTCGCCTATCTGGTCGTCGTCCCGATGATCCGGTTGCAGGCGTTGGCATTCCAGGACGGAGCGCACGGCTACCGGAGTCAGTACGGCCGATACGACATCGGCGACACGATCCGGACCACGATCGTGCTGGCCGTCGGATCGCTGGTGATCGCGATGGTCCTCGGGACCCTGCTCGCCTTCGCCGCGAGCCGGCTGCCCGCGCGCCTGTCGTTCCTGCGCATCGTCCCGATCCTGCCGATCGTGATGCCCGCGGTCGCCAATATCGTCGGCTGGACGTTCCTGCTGTCCCCCGGGCCGGGGTATCTCAATGTGCTGCTACGCCACCTGCCCTGGTGGCGCGGCTCGGACACCGGACCGGTCGACGTCTACACGGTGCCCTGGATCGTCATCCTCACCGGTTTCGGTCTGACCTCGTTCGTCTACCTGTTCGTCAGCGCCGGTATGCAGAGCATCAATGCCGAACATCTCGAGGCGGCTCAGATCAGCGGGTCCTCGACCGTCGGCGTGTTCTTCCGGGTCGTGCTTCCGCTGCTGCGCCCGTCGCTGGTCTACGGCGGCGGCATCGCCCTGCTGCTGGGCCTGGGCCAGTTCACCGGGCCGCTGCTGCTCGGGCAGAACAAGGGCGTGAAGGTGCTGACCACCGAAATGTACAGCCGGGTTTCGGAGTCACCGTCGGATTTCGCCGCGGCCGCGGCCGCGGGTTCACCCCTGGTGCTCTTCGGGCTCGCGGTGGTGCTGATCCAGAAAGGGTTGCTGGGCAACCAGACTCGGTTCGTCACCCACGGCGGCAAGGCATTCTCGGCGCCGCCGGGACGCTCGGTCTGGGCCTCGGTCACGATGGTGATCTACGCCCTGCTGGCCTTGGTCATCCCGCTGCTCGGGCTGGTCGTCGTCTCGTTGACGCCGTACTGGTCGGGCTCGCTGTCCCCGCACATCCTGACCCTCGCGAACTTCCGCAGTCTCGCCTCGAACCAGGCGATCGTGGACTCGGTGGTCACCAGCGTCATCACCTCGCTGGTCGCCGTGGCGATATGCATTCCGATCGGTTACGCGGTGGCCACATTGCTGGTGCGCGGCAGGCGATTCCGGATCCTGGCACTGATCGCCGACCTCATCGCCGTGTTGCCGATGGGTATTCCGGCGGTGATCTTCGGTGTGGGATTCCTGCTGACCTACACCGAGCCGCCGTTCATCCTGTACGGGACCCGCGCGGTCATCATCCTGGTCTATATCGTGCTGATGCTGCCCTACGCGATCCGGATGCAGATGACCGCGCTGCTCTCGCTGGGCACCACCTACAGCGAGGCGTCGGCGACCAGCGGAGCCTCACCGATGGTTACGAACATCCGGGTGATGCTCCCGCTGATGCGCCCGACCATCCTGAGCGCGGTCGCGCTGATGTTCATCCTGCTCACGCACGAGTTCGCCGCCTCACTGCTGGTGCGCGCATCGACCACCCAGGTGATGGGGACCCTGCTGTTCGATCTGTGGGAGAACGGCTCCTATCCACTCGTCGCCGCGATGGCGCTGCTGATGACCGCGGTCACGACCGTGGGCGTGGCGGCGGCGATGCTCGTGGGCGGCCGGAACGTGTTGAGCAATCTGTGATTCGGACCGGGCGGCGAAAGCCGGAAGTGGAGAGATGGATATGACGAGCGGTAGTGCCAGATTGCGCGAGAAGGTGATCCTGCTGACCGGATCCTCCGGCGGCATCGGCGTGGAGATCGCGCGGCGGCTGGCCGGCGAGGGCGCCGTGCTCGTGCTGACGGATCTGGATGCCGAGGCGTGTGCGCGGGTGGCGGCGGAGATCCCGAATCCCGAACTACACCACGTGCTCGAGCTGGATATCAGCGACGAGCAGCAGTGGCGCGATGCGGTCGAGGTGATTGCCGAGCGCTTCTCGGGCCTGGATGCGCTCGTCGCCAACGGCGCGATCGGCAGCCTGGCCACGGTGGTGGACGAAGATCTCGAGCGGTACAACAAGGTGATCGCGATCAGCCAGACCGGTACCTGGCTGGGTATGAAGCACGCCGGTGCGCTCATCGAGCGCACCGGCGGGGGGTCGATCGTCAACCTCTGCTCGGTCCTGGGCACCGTGGGCGGACTGGGCAACAGTCTGGCGTATGCGGCGGCCAAGGGCGCGGTCCGGACGATGACCAAGAATGCGGCCCTGCACTGGGCGACCAAGGGGGTACGGGTCAATTCGATCCACCCCGCATTCATCGAGACGCGCCAGCTGCTCGACCGGTACGAGGGCAGTGACCGGCACCGCGCGATGCTCGAGCACACCCCGATGGGCCGGCTCGGCCGAGCCGAGGAGGTCGCCGCGGCGGTCGCGTTCCTGGCCGGCGACGATTCGACCTTCATCACCGGCACCGAACTCTACGTCGACGGTGGGTGGACCTGCGTGTAGAGCGGGTCCGGAAACGACGGTGTGGACGTCCTCAGCGAGCAATGCCGAAGACGTCCACACCGTCGTTGTCCTTCGCGGTCAACACATTTCGAGCGACCAGCACATCGAGATGCGCGAGCGTCTCACAGGTGGCGAACATCTGGTCGAAGGTGCCCAGGGTGTCGAACCGGCGGTCGTGCCGCGTCCAGGTCAGTGCCTGGGCCACGACCGCTCCCGTGCACGGCGCCAGTTCGCCGACGACGTCCAGGATCTGAGCGAACCGATGTTCGTGGTGAGCGAGCAGTGCGCGCGCTCGACGGCCGACGCTCCCGCCGGGCAGGCCGTGGGCGGGCAGCATCACCGGTGCGTCGTCGTCGCTCAGCAGTGTCAGCGAGCGCAGGAAGTTGTCCAAGGGCATTTCCCATGGGCCGAGTTCGAACCCGACCGAAGGGGTGATCGTCGGCAGCACGTGGTCGCCGGTGAACATCAGATGTCGATCGAGGTCCCGAAAGACCATGTGGCCCTTGGTATGACCGGGAGTCGCCTGAGCGTGCAGACGGTACCCGGACAGTTCGACGGTGCCCGGCCGCAACCAGTGGTCCGGCGGCTCCCAGTCCTGTGGATCGAAAGACTCGGCCAGGCTGCCGATCCGGGCGCGGGCGGCGAGATCGCTTGCGCCCGCGCGACGCAACTCGTGCAGGGAATTCTCGGGCTCGTTGGTGCCGAGCCGGTGGATGGCCTCGAGGCCGGGAGATTCCTCGGCGCCCAGATGGACTCGGCACCCGTGCCTGCGACGCAGCTCGACGGCGAAGGTGTAATGATCGCGATGCACGTGCGTGACGAACACGTCGTGGATCTCATCGGGAGAACGGCCGATTCGAGCGAGCCCGGTGGCGAGTTCACGGTAGGTGTCCGGCCGGTGCCAGCCCCCGTCGATCAATGCGAGGCCGGTATCGGTCTCCAGCACGTACACGTTGATCGCACGCAGTCCATCCTGTGGCATCTGCAGCGGAATGCGATGAATGCCTTCGGCTATCGGGTAACACCCGGGTTCCGCCCAGTGCGTACTCACGCGGCGGTTTCGGTGAGCGGCACCATCGTCCGCTCGTCGCCGAACCAGATCATCCGCCGACCCCGCATGGCGCCGACGTGCCGCACCGCGGCCTGCCATTCCGGACTCGCCAGCGCGGCGTCGAGCGCCTCACGGGATTCGAAGCTCAGGATCGACAGCCCATCCCAACCTGCCGACTTCTCGTCCATCGACTCGAGCAGTTCGGTGTGCTGCCAGCGCAGCAGTCCGGGAATGGGGTAGGTGACCTCGGCATGTTCGCCGCGCCACCACTCGATGAACTGCTCGTGCGACCAATCACTGGGGCGGGATGCCAGAACGATGAGGTTGTACACGATTCTCCTAATTGAATTCTGTTTGGTTTCTGCGGGCATGCCGAACCCCGTTCGGATGTGCCGGGGATTTACTTGACCAGAAGCCGGACGACCGAGGTGCTGATCGTCTCGGTGATCTCGGCCAGGCTCAGATCGCCCTGAGGCCGGTACCAGCGCCAGATGCTGACGATCATGCCGAGGATCAACTGTCCGAGCAGACGCGGGTCGCCGTCGATGAACACGCCGGCGTCCATACCGCGCGACACCAGCCCGGACCAGTTCTGTTCGATCTCCTGTACCAGCTCCCGGGAGCGCAGCCGTTCGGCCTCCTCCTTCTCGGACTGGCGCGGTGCGGTCAGCAGATCCATGTGGCTCTGCAGGATCCGCCGTTGCAGGGCGTCGGTCGGTGTGCCCGCCAGGGCTCCGGCGACCGCTGCGCGCAGAGCCTGCTCGGGGTCGTCCTGATTCTCGGTGGCGGCGACGAAGCGGTCGACGGAATCGGCCAGTTCGAGGCGCATGATCGTCAGCAGGCAGTGCGCCTTGGACTCGAAGTAGTGGTACAGCGCGGTCTGGCCGATGCCGACCTCACCGGCGACCGATGCCCACTTGGTCTGCTCGTAGCCGACCTGCCCGAATTTCTCGATGGCCGTGCTGAGGATATGGCTGCGCTTGGAACGGGCGCTCTCGCGGCGAGCTTCGGTATCAGCGACCATCAGTGAAATACCCCCATGCGTCTCGTATATATAGCCGGATCGACATTACCTCACCTGAGCTGAACTCGAGTCAGTCGAGGTTGTCAAGCGGGTCGCCAGGCGAACCGCCTCGGGCCGGTCCAGTTTGCCGACCCGGTTCTGCGGCAGATCCGCCACGGTGAACAGATACTCCGGCCACTTGAACTTCGGCACATCCGCGGCCGCGAGCTGCATGGTGACGCTGTCCAGCGTCAGCGGCGGACCATCGGTGACGACCAGCGCGGCCGCGCGCTCACCGAGCAGATCGTCGGGCACCGCGACGACACAGACCTGGACGACCGCGGGCAGACCCGCGATCGCCGCCTCCATCTCGTTGATATCGATGTTGCGGCCACCGCGGATGATGATCTGCTTCTGCCGACCCAGCACGCGGATCGAGCCGTCGTGTGCCACCTCGACCAGATCGCCGGTGGGCAGAAATCCGTCGGGGGTCAGTTGCGGTGGCACCGGAACACCCTCCCGGGCGTAGCCCACGAACAGCGACGGCCCCTTCACCTGGGCGTCGCCGACCTCACCCGGGCCCAGGATGTTCCCCGCGCCGTCGACCGCGCGGACCACGGTGCCCTCGAACGGGCGTCCGTCGCGGCCGAGGCGGATCGCGGGCGGGTCGTCGATCCGCGGCGTGGTGTGGCCGAGGCATTCGGACATGCCGAACACCCGCAGGAAGGTGGTGCCGAGGCGGTTCTCCGCCGCGGCCATGGCGCTCTCGTTCATCGGGCCGCCGCCCACGGTCATCGCTCGCAGCGCCGGCGTGCCCGGGGAATTGTCGACCAGCGACAGCTGCAGGGCCATCGTGGGGACCAACATCGTCCAGGCGACGCGATGGGCCGCCATCGCGCGCAACGCGGCGGCCGGGGACCACTTCTCGATCGTCACCATGCTCCCGCCCAGGTAAGCGGGCAGATACATGCCGAAGCAGAACGCGGCCACCGACGACAGCGGAACGAACGCCCCGACGGCGTCGCCGGGCCGCATGCCCACGACCTCGATCGTGCGGGCGCAGGCGTAGCGAATAGCTTCCTCGGACTGCACGACGCATTTGGGACGTCCGGTGGATCCCGAGGTCATCGCGATGGCCGTTCCGCCGCGCCAGCGTTCCACCGGTCCGAACGGCCCCGGCCGGGCGCACACCACGCGACCGGCGAAGGCGGCCTCCCGGAGGGAGAAGTCGGCGGGCACGTCCCACCGGTCCAACGGCTCGGGCTCGGCGAACACCAGATCGGGCGCGATATCGGCCACGGCGAGCCGGAACTCGGAGTCGGCCGCGTGCGGGCTCAGCACCGCGACGACCCCGCCCCGCATCCCGACCGCGAGCGCGGCGGCCACGGTGTGCCAGGTGTTGTCCGCCTGTACGAGTACCGTCGGGGCGCCCGGATCGATCGCCTCGATGCGGGCGGCCAGAGTCGTTGCCGCAGCGACGATCTCACCGAGGGTATGTTCGCCGAGCTCGTCGACGACCGCGATCCGATCCGGGCTGTGCTGTGCCCGCTCGAGCAGTTCTTTCGCGAGTATCTTCATCGTCTGTTTCCTCGTGTGGACTGTGAGTTCTTCGCTGCGTACTTGCCGGTCAGCGCACCAGAGGCGGCGGAATCAGCACGGCGCGGCCGGTGATGTCGCCGGTGCGCAGGCGCCGGTAGGTCTCGACCCCATCGGCCAGTGGGTAGGGGGTGGCTTCCACGTGCAGGGCCCCGCGCCGCGCCATGTCGATCACCGCGACCAGATCCGCGTGCGGACCCCAGAACGGTGCCGTGACCCGCCAGCCCGCGGCCAGGCCGAGGTGTTTGCCGACCTCCATCCGGGCACCGGCGCTGCCCACCACCGTCAGTCGCCCGCCCGGTGCGAGCAGGCGCGGCGCAGGCTGCGCGGTGTCCGGTGCGCCGGCGAAGTCGATGATCACATCGGCGCCGTCGCGCACGGCTGTTCGCAGGGAGTCCACGTCAGGGAAGGCCGCCTCGGCGCCCAGCCGCAGGGCCATCTCGCGCGCCTCCGTGCGGTTGTCGACGGCGAGAATTCGACCGGCGCCCATATCGCGCAGGATCTGCACGCCGAGGTGGCCCAGGCCGCCGACGCCGATCACCACGCAGGTCGCGTGCGCATCGATCAGATCGGCGTGTTCGCGCACCGCGTGGTAGGCGGTCAGCCCCGCGTCGGTCAGGGGCGCGGCCACGGCAGGGTCCAGACCATCGGTGCGGACCAGATGCCGGGCCGACGGGACCAGCATCGCCTGGGCCAGACCGCCGTGATATCCGAGGCCGTTGCCGATCGGCGCCGGGGCGCCGGTGGTCCGGGGGCGCAGCCGCAGGCAGTAGTTCTCCCGGCCCCGCGCGCAGTTGCGGCAGTGTCCACAACTCCAGATGCCGTGCACCGCAACGGTTTCGCCGAGCCATGTCGGATCGGCGTCCGGTCCGGCAGCGAGAACGGTTCCGGCGACCTCGTGGCCGAGGGTGAGCGGCAGCGGGCAGTCGAAACTCGCCGCCGCCGCGTCCATGACATGCAGATCGGATCGGCACAGTCCGGCCGCGGTGACCTGCAGCAGGAGTTCCTCGCCGACGGGCTGGGGTACCGGCACTTCCCGCAGTTCCGGTGGCCGCCCCCATTCGGTCAGCTGTACGGCCAACATCAGCGGGCCGTCCATCCGCCGTCGACCACCACGGTCTGGCCGGTCATGTACGACGACGCATCCGAGGCGAGGAAAAGCACCGCGCCATCGACCTCCCCGGCCGCACCGCCGCGGCCGAGCATGGTGTTGCGTCGCACCCAGCCGCCGGACTTGTCGTTGCTGAACAGTCCGTCGGTCATCTCGGTATCGAACCATCCGGGCACGACGGCGTTGACACGAATCCCGCGATGACCCCACTGACCGGCCAGTTCGCGGGTCAGTCCCAGAACTCCCGCCTTGGACGCGGCGTAGCTCGCCCCGCCGATCGGCGCGGTCGAGGCCAGTCCGATGATCGACGAGATGTTGACGATCGATGCACCTCGCCCCTCCGGCAGGGCGGTGGCGGCGGCGAGGGCGAGATGGAATCCGGCGAGCAGATTCACCTCGAGCAGGGCCGCGAAACCCTCGGCCGATTCCTGCTCCGCCTGCGGGGGTCCGGGCCTGCCCGCGTTGTTGACCAGCACGTCCAGGCGGCCGGTCTGTTCGTAGCAGCGATCCACCAGCGCCCGGCGGTCGTCGTCGAGAGTCACATCGCACCGAACCGGAACGATGCGCGGATCGGCGTCGGCGAGGGCGGCCAGGCGGTCGGTGCGGCGGGCCGCGGCGAACACCGTGGCCCCGGCATCGGCGAGCGCCTTGGCGAAGCCGAGCCCGAGGCCCGACGACGCGCCGGTGACCACGGCGGTCCGGCCGGGCAAGCCGAACAGGCGGGTGAGGGTATCGACAGTCCGGGTGTCGGTCATTGCAGTACCCATCTCAGTACACCGCGGTCCGGCCACCGTCGACCGGAATGATCGCGCCGGTGGTGTAGCTGGCCGCATCACCGGCGAGATGGGTGACGAGTCCGGCGATTTCCTCCGGTCTGCCCAGCCGTCCCGCCGGTAGCCGATCGACGATCTTCGCGATGAACTCGTCGTCCCAGTACTCGGCCATATCCGTCGCGAACCCGCCTGGCAGGACGCAGTTCACCCGGACGGTCGGCGCGTACGCCTGGGCGAAGGCCAGGGTCAGGGCGTTGAGCCCGCTCTTGGCGGCCGCGTACATCGTTTCCGGCGGGCTCGGCCGCAGGGCTCCGATGCTGGAGATATTGATGATCGATCCGCCGTCGGCGGCGGCCATCCGGGCGCCGGCCGCGGCCATCAGCCGGAACGGTCCCTTCAGATTGACCTCGATGGTCTTGTCCCACAACGATTCCGTCACCGACGCGAGATCTTCGGCCACCGGTGCGATGCCCGCATTGTTCACGACGATGTCCAGCCGCCCGAACTCCGCGATGATCCGGTCGAGGGCCGGCTCGATGGCATCCCACTTGCCGACGTGCAGTTCCAGCGGATGGGCGCTGCCGACCGGGGAATCGCCCAGCCCTGCCACCGCCTCCTGGCAGGCCGCCAGTTTCCGGCTCGACACGATCACCGTGGCGCCCGCGTCGCGCAGGCCCCGGGCAATGGCCAGTCCCAGGCCCCGGCTGGCGCCGGTGACCAGGGCGACCTTGCCGGTCAGATCGGATGTGTTCATCGGTATTTCTCCACTTCGAGACGAGCGATCGTGCGCAGGTGCACCTCGTTGGGGCCGTCGGCGATCTGCAGTGCCCGGGTGATGGCGTACATCCGGGCCAGGACGGTGTCGTTGCTCACCCCGGCGGCGCCGAAGGTCTGCACGGCGCGATCGACGACGGTGTGCGCCACCTCCATCGCCGCGACCTTGATCGCCGCGACCTGCGAGCGCACCGCGGCGTTGCCCTGGGTGTCCATCAGCCAGGACGACTGCAGCACCAGCAACCGGATCTGATCGATCTCGATGCGGCTGCGCGCGATCCACTCGCGGACCACACCCCGATCGGCGAGCGGGCCACCGAATGCGGTGCGTTCCAGCGCCCGGCGGCACATCAGCTCCATGGCTCGTTCGGCCATCCCGATGGCGCGCATCGCGTAATGCATCCGGCCCGGCCCGAGCCGGCCCTGAGCGATGGCGAAACCGTCGCCCTCGGAGCCCAGCATGTTCTCCGCGGGTACCCGGACGTCGGTGAATTGGACCTCACCGTGGCCGAGACGATCGTGGAAGCCGAACATCGGCAGATCGCGCAGCACCTCGATGCCGGGGGCGTCGGCGGGCACCAGGATCATGCTCTGCTGGCGGTAGGTCTTCGCCGCCGGATCGGACTTGCCCATGAAGATGATCAGCTTGCAGTCCGGATCGAGAACTCCGGAGGTGTACCACTTGCGGCCGTTCAGGACGTACTCGTCACCGTCGCGGCGAATCGTCGAGGTGATGTTGGTGGCGTCCGAGCTGGCCACCGCAGGCTCGGTCATCGCGAAAGCGGAGCGAATCCCGCAGTCCAGCAACGGTTTCAGCCACTGTTGCTGCTGCTGCTCGGTGCCGTACATGGCCAGGATTTCCATGTTGCCGGTGTCCGGCGCCGAACAGTTGATCGCCTCGTTGCCGATCACCGAGCGGCCGACCACCTCGGCCAGCGGCGCGTATTCGAGGTTGGTGAGACCCGCGCCCAATCCGTCGTGCGTCATGAACAGGTTCCACAAACCCCGCCGCCTGGCCTCGGCCTGCAGATCGCGCATGATCTGCGGCTGTTCGTGCGGGTTGGCATTGGCGGCGATCTGCGCGTCGTATACCGGCTCGGCCGGAAATACGTGGCTGTTCATGAAGTCGTCGAGTTCGACGAGCAGATCCCGGGTGCGGGCGGTGTAGGAAAAGTCCACAGTGCGGCTCCTGAGCGGCAGGGCGAGGGTCAACCGGCGAGTAGCGCGGTTCCGGTATCGATGAGGCGAGTGATGGTCGCGGGCAGTTTTTCCTGGTCCGGATCGTGGTGTCGGCCTTCGCGGTGCCTGCGGAGGTTGTGGCCCATGATCGCGGCCATCTTGAGCCGCCCGAGCGCGTCGAACCAGGTTTGCTCGGCGAGCACGGGCCCGCCTGCGCAGTAGATGTCCAGCAGTTCCGCCGCGCTGGGCAGACCGGGCACCTCCCGGCCGACACCGGGGAAATTGCTGCCGTCCGCGAAGACGTGGAACCAGCCGAGTTCCACGCGCGGATCGCCCCGGCTCCAGATCTCCCAGTCGATCAGGGCGACCGGTTCCGAGCCGGCGGAGATGATGTTGCCCAGGCGATAGTCGCCGTGCACGAGCCCCGGCGTCATCGGCTCGGGGATCCGGCGTTCGAGCAGTGCCAGCAGCCGATCGCCGCCGGAAACCAGTTCCGGCGGCACGGCGCCGAGAGTGCGCGCCCAGCGGGCGAGTTCCTCGGCGGGCGTCAGTGCGGACGCGGAGATGTCGGCCGAATCCACCGCGTGCAGCGCGGGCAGCAACTGCGCGGCGCGGCGCATGCGGGCCGCGGCCAGGTCCGCGGCGACCGCGGGATCGTCGAGTACCGGCTCCAGCGACTCACCGGCGACGAGTTCCATGGCGAACCAAGCGGGTTCGTCGCTGTCCACCACCGCGATTCGCGGCACCGGCACGGGAGTCGGCGCCAATACCTGCATGATGCGCGCCTGACGCAACATGTCGTGTCGGCCGATCGGTTTGCTGCCCTCCGGCACCGCCTTGACCACATACGCTTCGCCGCTGGTTTCCGCCCGGAAGGTCAGGCCGGAATGGCCGCCGGGCAGCCGTTCGAACGAGGTCAGGCGCACGCCGAGATCGGCACGCAGTCGCGCTGCGACCCGCTGTTCCAGTGTCGGGCTCATGCCTCCGCTGCGCTCCGGCATGAGCCAGGGCTCGGCTGTGTCTGTTGTTCGCTCGCTGCGCTCGCTCACGGACGCGGCTCCTTGGGCAGGCCGAGCACGCGCTCGGCGATGATGTTGTGCTGGATCTCGTCGGTGCCGCCCGCGATCCGGTACCCGGGCGCGCCGAGCACGTGTTCGGTCCACGCGAAGGTGCCCCACGCGCCGGAATCGGCGGCCAGGTCGCGGCCGAGCAGCAGCCGCACGACCTCGGAGGTCCGCGCCATCGTGTCGGTGGCCAGCAGCTTGCCGATCGATGCCTCGGGTCCCGGATCGCGCCCGGCCACCACGGCAGCGGCCACCCGCATCGCGGCGACGCGCTGCACATAGCCGCGGGTCACCAGGTCGGCCACTCGGTCGCGTTCGAGTTCGGTGAGGTCACGATCCAGATTCCCGGCCAGCGCGATCGCGCGATCCGCGTTGGCCAGGCCCAGGTTGGCGCCGTCCAGGCGCTCGGCCGCCAGCACGGTCAGCGCGACCTGCCAGCCCTTGCCGACCGGCCCGAGCCGATAGCCGTCGTCGAGGCGAACGTCGTCGAGATAGACCTCGTTGAAGGAACTCCCCCCGGTCATCTGCCGGATCGGGCGCACGGTGACCCCGGGTGTGTCCATGGGAACCAGGAACACGGTCAGGCCCGCATGTTTGGCGACGCCCGGATCGGTCCGGCACACCGCGACGCCGATGTCCGCGATCCGGGCGCCGGAGGTCCACACCTTGTGCCCGTTGAGAATCCACGCGTCGTCGTCCGTCCGGACCGCCCTGGTCCGCACCGCGGCCAGATCCGATCCCGCCTCGGTCTCCGAGAAGAGCTGGCAGGCAATGACATCGGTGCGCAGCATGGCGCGCACATACCGCTCCCGCTGCTCCTGGGTGCCCCACTGGTCGATCGTCGGTGCCACCAATTGCTGTGTCACCGAGAACATTTCGGTGCGCTTCGGCAGGTCGAAGGCTTCCTCGGCGCGCCGGAAGGCCAGTACGTACGACAGCGGGAGTTCGCGCCCGCCGTAGCCGCGCGGCCAGTTCAGCGCACCCCAGCCCGCGTCGAACTTGGCGCGTTCGTAGGCGCGCACACGCTCGGTCTCGGCACGCTCCTGGGCTTCGGTCCAGTTTTCGAAGACCGCGACCGAATCGGACCCGCTACCCCAGGGACTTTCGGTGCGGGGTGCGGCCACACCGGCGAGCCAGGACGTGGCTTGTTCGATGAACCGGTCCAATTCGGGAATCGTAGGTTCGGTCACTGCTCTTCTCTCGATCGATGTGCTCGGCTCACACCGAGAGCACGGTGCAAGCGCTGATCCCCGGCGCGCCGTAGACGTGGGTGAACCCCACCCGCGGCGTCCCCGGAACCTGCCGGGCGCCCGCCGCACCGCGCAGTTGGGTGACGATCTCGTGGACCTGCCGCAGCCCCGACGCGCCGATCGGCTCACCGTTGGCGATGCAGCCGCCATCGGTGTTGACCGGCAGACGCCCACCGATTTCGGTGTCGCCCGCGGCGAGCATCGCCTCCTGCTCGCCGTGTTCACAGAAGCCGCATTCGGCCATGTGCATGATCTCCGCACCGCTCTCGGTGTCCTGTAGTTGTGCGACGTCGACGTCGGCGGGACCGATACCGGCCTCCTCGAACGCCGCGGCCGCCGCGTCGGAACTCACGCTGGTCGGTTCGCCGCTGCCCTGGATCGCCGGGCTGAACACCTCGAAAGAGCCGAAGCGGCGGGTGCGGTGACTGATCGCGCGCAGGCGGACGCCGCGCGCGCCCAGGCGCCGGGTCGCGGACTCGCTCGCCACGATCACCGCGGCGCCACCGGTACCGGGTGAGCAGAACATGAACCTGGTCAGCGGGTCGTTCACCATGGGAGCCGCGGCGATCTCCGCCGCGGACATCGGTTCCGTCCGCCAGGCATTGGGGTTGAGACTGCCGTTGCGGTAAGCCTTCTCCGCAACCCTGGCCAGCGTCATGGTGGAGATGCCGTGCAGTCGCATGTACCGGTTGATCTTCGCGCCGAAGAACTGTGTGGTGACCATCAGCCCGGCCTCCCCGTAGCCGTCCGGCAGACCCCATTCCTGCGGCATCGGGTCGAACGCACCGCGCGGATGCTTGTCGAAACCGACGGCGAGCGCGATCTCGGCGGTACCCGAGCGCACGGCATTGACCGCGCCGAGCAGTGCGCTGCCGCCGGTCGCGCAGCCGTTCTTGACGTTGGTGAACGGTATTCCGGTGAAGCCCAATTCGGCCACGAGGGTATCGGCCAGCCCGGAGCTGTCACTGCCGCCGCAGGCCAGCTGGATGTCCGGCCACGTCAATCCGGCGTCGTCGAGCGCGGCGTTGATCGCCACGACCGCGAGTCGGCGGCCGGTGACCTCGGGCTGTCTGCCGAACCGGGACAGTCCGGTGCCGATGATCGAGACCGACTGTGTCACTGCGCCTTACCTTCCTGAATGAACGTGCGAGTCGCGAACCGGGGCACCGGCGCGACGGCGACCAGCCGCACCTGCGCCCCGTCCAGTTCGGCGAAGTCGGTGCAGTCCAGAACCGCCTCGACCCTGATGCCTTCGGGAAGTTCGACATATCCGACCGCGAACGGCGAAAAGCCTTCGCCCGGAACGACATAGGGCGGTGATTTGGGCGCGAACCGTTGCACGGTGTACGCCCAGACCACGCCGTGGTCGCTCAGGGGAATCGTGATCGCGGTCGCAGTGGCGCACCGCCCGCACATCGTGCCGGCCGGGAATGCGACGGTGCCGCACGTCGTGCACCTGCTGCCCTCGAGTGCGAGGACCTCCGGAACGCCCATGTCTTTTCCTTCTTACGTCGGCGTAAAGGGTTGAACCGGTTCGTGATTCAGCGACCGACCCACTTCGGCTCGCGCTTCTCGAGGAACGCGTTCACGCCCTCGGCGGCGTCCTCGGACTGCAGCGCGTTGCCGACGGCCAAGTGCTCCATCACCATCAGCGACTGGATGTCCGCATCCAGACCACGGTCGATGGTCATCTTGGTGAGCTTCATCGCGAACGGGCTCTTGTCGACGATGGGCGCGGCGAAATCGGCGACCAGCTGGTCGAGTTCGGCGGCCGGCGCCGAAGCGTTGATGAGGTCGAACGCGGCGGCCTGCTGACCACTCAACAGCTTCCCGGTCAGCATCAGCTCCTTGGTCTTGCGGATGCCGATCATGCGCGGCAGCCGGTAGATCGGTCCCGCGCCGCCGAACAGCGCCCGGCGGATGTGGAAGTCGCCGATCTTGGCATCGTCGGCCGCGACGGCGAAGTCGCAGGAGATCATGAGCTCGAAACCACCCGCGGTGACGTAGCCCTCCAGCACCGCGAGCGACGGGGTGTTCATCGAGTACAAGCGGTCGCAGACCTTTGCCGAGAGCACTGCCACGTCCATGGAGGTGGTCTTGCCGACATAGTTCGCGCGCAGTTCATCGAGGTCGAAGCCCGAGCAGAAGGTGTTGCCGCGCCCGCGCAGGACGAGCAGCTTCAGCTCGGGATCGTTGTCGACCTCGACGATGATCTCGTCGAGCCGGTGCAGCAGTTCGGTGGTGACGGCGTTCTTCTTGTGCGGGCGGTTGAGCCAGACCCGGGCGATGTCGCCGTCCTTCTCGAGCACGATGTGGTCGGTGTCGATCATGTGGCCTCTTTCGGTCGGGGAGAGTTTCCTGAACTGGATTCACTTCAGTTTTACCGGCTGGAATCACCGGCGTCAATACGCGCCGTCCACCGGATTCGGTGTGGCGACGCGGCTGCTCACAAACCGACGAGGGCGGCTATCGTGCTGCGGTGGGTACGGGAACCGCCTTGTGCCGCTTCATTTCCCATGGCGCGACGGAAATAGGAGTGAGCCGGATGCTCCCAGGTGAACCCGATTCCGCCGTGCAACTGGACAGCCTCGGCCGCCGCGTGGACGGCCGCGTCGGTGCACACCGCACCGGCCACCGCAACCGCCAGCCTCGCCGCATCCGGGTCCTCGGCGAAGGCCGCGGCCGCATACCGGGAGGCCGATCGCGCACGCTCGAGTAGCACCAGCAGATCGGCGAGCCGATGCTTGATGGCCTGGAAGGAGCCGATCGCCCGGTCGAACTGGCGGCGAGTCGACGTGTAGGCCACGGTCATCTCGAGCAACATGTCGACGATGCCGGTGTTCTCGCAGGCGAGGGCGAGCGTGGCGAGATCGCGCAATCGCGTGGCGGCGGCGGCGGTCTCCTCCGGTTCGGTGAGTGCCACCGCCGCAGCGCCCCGCAACGTCACGTCCGCCTGTCGGCGGGTGGGATCCAGGACCGTTCGCTCGGTCCGTACGCAGTCCTGACCCGGACGCAGGGCGAACAGGCGCCGGCCGTCCGGACAGTCCGCGGATGCGACGATCACGTCGGCGGTTCGGCCGCAGGTGAGGTGGGTGACGGTACCGTCGACAACCCATCCTGCCGACGTCCGGGCCGCCCGCAGATCGTCCGTGGTGACATCGAGAGCGCTGACGGTGGCCAGCAGGTCCCCTGCCAGCACGCCCGCCAGAAGGTCGTCGCCGGCGCGGGTCAGCAGCAGAGCCTGTACGCCCAGCACGGCGGAGCTGTAGACCGGCTCGCAAACCAGTGCGCGCCCGCACTCCTCGAGAATCGTCGCCAGTTCGGCCACCCCGTATCCCAGCCCGCCGCGATCCTCGGGTGCGGCGAGTGCGGTAACCGACATGTCGTCGACGAGGGCCCGCCACAGCGATGCGGAGAACCCACGTTCCGCGGACGAGGCTTCACGAACCTGAGTGATGTCGCCGTGTTTAGCCAGCAGCGCCCGCAGGGACTCGCGCAGGGCGGACTGCTCCGGACCGGGTGTGAGCCCGACCGGTTCGGAACGTGGCCAGCGGACTTCACCTGCGGCGACCAATGGCGTGGACATGACCCTCCAATTGAGCTGAGTTCAGTTCGATGATTCGAGAGTAGCGAGGACATGTCTCGACGAGAAGGTCTCAGGTGAACTAAGTTCATTTCATGAATGATCTGCTCGGGGACGAACCTGTCCGCCGATAGCCAGGGCCGAGCAACTCCCTCACGGCACAAACCGTTGCTCTGCCACATCCCCCGCGCGGAGAATGGATGCGTGATCGGTGACCGGTGGGGCGTGCACGAGAGCGAGGTCGTCCGCTCGTATCCCTGCGACGACTTCGTCACCTCACCCGCACTGCAAGCGTGGCGGGGCGTAAGTGTCGCGGCACCCGTCGAAGCGGTGTGGCCCTGGGTCGCGCAAGTGCGGATCGCGCCCTACTCGTACGACTGGATCGACAACCTCGGCCGCCGCTCACCGCGAGAACTGGTGAGCCTTCCCGAGCCTCGAGTCGGAGACCGATTCACCACCGCCGCCGGGCGCGAATGGGGTCGAATCGTTTCCGTCGATCCGGGGAATCAGCTGACGGGAAGTATGCTGGGCGCCTTCATGTCCTACGTCCTGCTGCCCCAGGATCAGGACACGACGCGGCTGCTGCTCAAGGTCGTCATGCAGACCAACCGATGGGTGGCGCTCGGGCTGTCCGTCGGTGATCTGATCATGGCTCGACGGCAGTTACTGAACTTCAAGCAGCTCGTCGAACGCCACCAGACCACGAACCGCCTCTGATCGCGCTGTGTTCGCGGTGCGTACCCGGCGGTCTCGCCGCCGGGTGGGTCGTTCAGCTGGTCTGAGTGCCTGACCAGCCGAAGCTGAAACTGTGCCCCTTCGAGCTGCAACTGATCGCGCCGCGGCCGCCGCCGGAACACGTCGCTCCCGCATAGCTGATGGTGCTGCCGTAGCCGTCTCCCTCCGGCAACACCGGGCTGCCCGCTCGCCCGTGTTGCCCGAACAGCCCGAAGGTCGGGTGCGCGGGCAGGACAGGCAGGTCGATCGCCAGGTCGGTGACCGGAATGACGTTGTACCACTTGGCCATACCCGCCGGAATGTCACACCCGACGTCACCGTTGGACTCGATCGAGCAATTCGCACCATCGACACTGAAGTAGGCGGTGGTGCCGACCAGATACGGTGTCACATCGACACTGGGCGGCGCCGCATTCGCACCGGCAGTACCGGCCATCGAGACCGCGACGGCGGCGACCGCCACGCCGACGAATGTGCGTGCTTTCATGGAGTCTCCCGAGAGTTCACCAGCCGTTACGCCAGTTCTGCCGAAGTATCTTGTTGCACAGGCAATGTCGCTGGTCCGGGCCGATGTGTTACCGATCGGAAGGGTGACCCGATCGACCGACGCCGTAGGATCGAGCCTGGCTGCCCACGGCGTAGCCGCACGAGCGAACGACGGAGGCGAAGTATGACCGACGAGGAAGTCGTCGTCGCGTTCGCCCTGGCCAGACTGGACAACGCGAACAGCGATCTCGATCTGGAAGACGTTGCCACCCTGGTGGTGCGCCGTCTGTGCCCCGACCAGATGCTCGACCTCGCGACCCGCAACCTCGCCGAACGAGATGAGCTACGGGGAGCGCTGTTCCAGTCCGCGGTCGAGCACGTGCTCAGGACCGTGCTGACCGCCCGAGGGCCTGTCGACTGACGCGGCGCGATACGCCGACAGCAAGTGCTCGATCCGCGAGAGAACGCTGCTCCTCACTCAGAAGGCCGGTGTCGCAACGGATCTGCCTGTCATCCCGCCGTAGTACTCGGCGACGGCGGCGAACGCCGCTTTGGGTTCCCAGGCCATGTCCGGATAGATGTCGCCGTGGCGGCCCTCCAGGACCTTGACGATGCCGAGGCTGGCGAGGTCCAGGTCGTCTCGCGGATCGCCGCCGGGACGGTGCGGGTGACTGTGGAGTGCGAACAGGAATACGAAGGCACTGTCGACGCCTTCGCTGTCGAAGATCTCCAGCAGCTCGCTCAGGTACGCGGCCTGCCCGGCCTCGTCCCGGGCGTACTGTCCGTTCAGCCGGATCGGGTCGCCGGTGGCGGTGTCGTATTCGACGATCTCGTTGCTGCGCGGCGCCACCTCGGCGGCGCCGTGCCAGGTGGCCGTGCCGAAACCGGTGATCGCCAGCGGCTTTCCCTGCGCGACCAGCTCACGCACACCGGCCGGGAACTGGTCGGCCACCTCGGCGGAGCGGATGAGTTCGATCGACATGATGTCGAAGGGTGTCCAGTCGATCCGTTCGAACGGTATGGCGCAGTAGGTGAGTTCGCCGCCGAAGGCTTCGCGGACCACGCGTACCGCCTCCCCGAGGAAGTCGTCGAGGCCGGCGATCAGCTCCGCGAGTCGCTCGCCGCGGATATCGAGGTTCCCCAGCAGGAACTCGAGCCGCTCCCAGACGGTGTCGCCGGGCAGAAATCCCCGGTTCATCAAGCTCAGTTCGACGCCGGTGACGAAAACGACCTCGGCCCCCGTTCGCCGCAGCCGCTCGGCTCTGCGCGCGCAGTCGGCGAACAGCGACAGGATCTGCGTGGTGGTCAGTTCCAGCGGGTACGGCGAGAACCACACCTCGAGCCCGAGTTCGGCGGCGCACCGGGCCGCGAGTTCCAGTCGGTCGGCGTCGCCTCCGACGATCTGAACGGCATTGCAGTGCAGGTCATCTCGGATGATAGCCAGCTCCCGCCGGACGATCTCCGCGTCGAATTCCTTCCGTGACGCCCGGCCATGCCGGATGAAACCGGTGTCGTAGGTCATCCCTTTGCCTCGCATGTGCGTGACCCTTCTGTCGATCGGGTTCGGTCGGCGCCAGCCTAGAGGCAAAACATGCGTGCGCGCAATATTACGCGTACGCATGTTTTCGTGGCAGGATCGGATCGTGACAACGAGACCGGCAGGATTGCGCGAGCGCAAGAAGCAGGCCACTCGCGAGGCACTGCGGGAAGCGGCGCTGCGACTGGCGCTGGAACACGGGCCGGACAACGTGCGCGTCGAGGACATCGCCGAGGCCGCCGGTGTCTCGCCGCGGACCTACAACAACTACTTCTCCAGTCGCGAGCAGGCGATCGTCGGCGCCGTCACCGCCGAGCGGGAGGCGCGAGTCGCGGCGGCGGTAGCAGCCCGGCCGCTGGACGTTCGCCTCGCCGACGCCGTCATCGAGGCGGTCCTGAAGCACTACACCGACCCGGGCGAACACCATCGCGACGCGTTGCTGTTGATCACCACGCACCCGGCGCTGCGCGATGCGTTTCTCGTTGCCACCAGCGCGGTCTCGGAACCTCTGGCAGCCGCGATCGCCGACCGTCTCGACGCTCCCGACGAACTCACCGCCCCCGTGCTCGCGACCGCCGTGGCCGCCGCGATCCGTGTCGCACTCGAACACTGGCTACAGCCGCCGACAGGCGTGCCCGCCACCGCGGGCTTCGTCGTCGTGTCCGGCTCGCTGCCCGACCTGCTCCGCGCCGCGCTCACCCCGCTGGTGCCGGCACTCGACGCAGCAGAGCAGGGATCGCCGCGACAACCCGGACCTCGGTGAGCGGCCTTGCGGCTCAGATGTGGAACAGCGGTCCGGTGAGGGTCAGCCCGAGGTCGCCACCGACGTGCGAGAAGAACGCGAACAGCATCAGGGCAGCGCCCGCCAGTCCGATGTCCTTGTTGAAGTTGATCATCTCCTGCTGCTTGACCTGCGGATCGGATTCCTTCCAGAAGGCGTGCATGAGCAGGGCGGCCGGGACGAGGAATACGACCAGCAGCAGCGAGCCCAGATCGGCCCACACGCCCAACAGCACGCTCAGACCACCCGCGAGCAGGAGCACACCGGAGGCCAGAACCGACAACCCGGGAACCGGGACTCCCTTGTACCCGGCGTATTCCGCCATCTGCTTGCGCTGGGTGAAGTGCCCGAACGCGGAGCCGAGAAACAGTGCGGCGAACAGGATGCGTCCGATGAGTACCGCGACGTTCATGATTGCGCTCCTTACTGTTTTATCCGACCGGTCAGTGAAAACCGTTGCGGCTCAGGCGCCGACGAGCAGAGCCAGACTCGACGTGCCGACCAGGATCATCGCCGCGCCCGCGAACCTTCCACCCATGTCACCGTATGGGATCGTCTCCTCCAGCAGGACGAACATGGCGATCGCCGCACCCCACAGCCGGCCCATACGGCCAGGCGGTCTCGGTGACGCCGGTCCCGCAACGTGGTCAGCGGATCACTCCGTCCTGGTTCATGTGCAGAATGCGGCATCGGCGGCCTCGAGCCCGACCGCCGCGCGCCGCCCGGGAGTGATCGATATGCCACATAAATCTACTACCGAGCCGCGCTCTGCCTCCAACTGCCTCGACGCGTTGACATCGATGAGCCATCATCGTCAGGATGTATGGGCCGCAGTTGTTGCCTTGACAGCTGATGGTGAGCATCTGGTTGTCGACGGTTCTCGCTGAGGCGTTCGACAGCGCTCAGAGATTCGGCGGACGCAACGCACTCCGCGTCCGATGTCGCAGTTCGGACGAGATCGACCGATGTGGAGGTTGAAATGTCTGATCGCAATCGGAGCAGGAAATCCGGGCAGATGGCCGGGAAGTCCAAACAAGGCATGAAGAACCAGGGCCAGCGTGCGCAGCGCGATTCAGATCGCATGATCAACGATCAGCAGCAGGACACCGATCAGCTGACCGGCGGGATGGAGCGCGAGACTCGACAGGCGCGGCCCGACATGAAGGACGACAAGAACTCGGGCAAGAAGAAGCTGCAGCACCACTAGCGGCACTTCCGGCGACCCGCGGATTCACTCATCGTGTCCGCGGGTCGCCCCGTGTTCGCCGGGTTCTCGCACGCGGTAGTGATCACGATTCGTGTGACGCGTTCGATGCGCGTCTAATGCGGCTGCGCGGAATGGTCCGGCTGGGCGGCAATCGTTTCCAACGCGCTCTGCCGGTCGGCCCAGGTGAATTCGACCTCGACCTTCCAGCCGGTGTCGTCCTTGCTGCGTTCGATCTCCAGCTCCCGGATCACCTGCGGGGGCACGCTGACGGCGCCGCCCATTCCGGCATAGCCCAGCTGCCCGCCCGCCTCGAGGTCACCGGCCAGGCGGCGCAGTTCGTCAGCCAGCTCGGCCCGGGTCAGTGTGCGATGGTCCTGGTAAATCTTCCGATGCTTCGACATGCTTTCCAGCACACCCCGAGGCCACGACCGCAACCAGGGTCGAACTACCCGCGGCACGTGCACCGAAGGGCCTTCCGGCGGGTGAACACCCCGTCACCCGGAACAGTCCGTCGCGTTCGACAGTTTGCCAGGATTGCACCAGTGCGCGAATCCGATCCGAAAGTCGAGCTACAGATATTTCGGTAAGTTTGCCAGAACCTTGCCCACATGCCCGGTTGAATGAGTCATACTTCAGAGTGTGTCCACGACTCCGGACTTCGAGGCACTGCTGCGCGGCTCTGCGCTGCGGGTCACGGCGCCGCGGATAGCGGTGCTCACGGCGGTGCATCGCAGGCCGCATTCGGATACGGATTCCATCATCGGGCTGGTGCGCGAGGCGCTGGGAGCGGTGTCTCATCAGGCCGTCTACGACGTGCTGCGGGCCCTGACCGCGGCGGGTCTGCTGCGGCGCATCCAGCCGACGGGCTCGGTGGCGCGTTACGAGACACGCGTCGGCGACAACCATCACCACGCCGTCTGCCGAGAATGCGGCGTGATCGCCGATGTCGATTGCGCTGTCGGCGAGATCCCCTGCCTGACCGCCTCCGACAGTCACGGTTTCGTCATCGACGAGGCCGAAGTCGTCTATTGGGGTTTGTGCCCTGCCTGTTCGAACTCTCCCTCCTCGCAACACCTTCCGTGATCGAGAGCCCGAATCTGCTTGCTATCGAAAGGAATTGACGTGTCCGAGGAACACCCACCCATCGCAGAGGCCAGCACCGAGCCCGGCGTGAGCGGCTGCCCGGTCGTCGGCAGTCTGAACTATCCCGCCGAGGGCGGAAACAGCAACCGGGAGTGGTGGCCCAACCAGCTCAACCTGCGGATCCTGGCGCAGAATCCCGCGGTCGCCGACCCGATGGGCCCCGACTTCGACTACGCCGCCGAATTCGCCACCCTCGATGTGGACGAGGTCCGCCGCGACCTCGAGGAACTCATGACCACCTCGCAGGACTGGTGGCCGGCCGACTTCGGCCACTACGGGCCGCTGTTCATCCGGATGTCCTGGCATGCGGCCGGCACCTACCGCATCCACGACGGCCGTGGTGGCGCCGGCGGGGGGATGCAGCGGTTCGCACCACTCAACAGCTGGCCCGACAACGCCAGCCTGGACAAGGCCCGCCGCCTGCTGTGGCCCGTCAAGCAGAAGTACGGCCCGGCGCTGTCGTGGGCCGACCTGATCGTGTTCGCCGGCAACGTGGCACTGGACTCCATGGGGTTCGAGACCTTCGGCTTCGGCTTCGGCCGCGTCGACCAGTGGGAGCCCGACCAGGACGTGTACTGGGGGCCCGAGCACACCTGGCTCGGCGACGAGCGCTACACCGGCCAGCGAAACCTGGAAAGCCCTTTGGCCGCAGTGCAAATGGGCCTGATCTATGTCAATCCCGAAGGGCCCAACGGCAATCCGGACCCGTTGGCCGCGGCGGTCGACATCCGGGAGACCTTCCGCCGGATGGCGATGAACGACGTCGAGACCGCGGCGCTCATCGTGGGCGGCCACACCTTCGGCAAGACCCACGGCGCCGGTGATGCCGATCTGGTCGGTCCCGAGCCGGAGGCGGCCCCGCTCGAACAGCAGGGCCTGGGCTGGCGCAGCAGCTTCCGCACCGGCGTCGGCGCGGATGCCATCACCAGCGGTATCGAGGTGACCTGGACGCCGACACCGACGCAGTGGGACAACAGCTTCCTGGAAACCCTCTACGGCTACGAGTGGGAGAAAGCCAAGAGCCCGGCCGGGGCCTGGCAGTACGTCCCGAAGGACGGCGCCGGGGCCGACACCGTGCCCGACCCGCAGGGTGGCACGCGCACGCGCACCCCGTCGATGCTGACCACCGACATCTCGCTGCGAGTCGACCCGATCTACGAACCGATCACGCGGCGCTGGCTCGACCATCCCGAGGAACTCGCCGAGGAATTCGCCAAGGCCTGGTACAAACTGATCCACCGCGACATGGGCCCCAAGACCCGCTATCTCGGGCCGCTCGTCCCCGCCGAGACGCTGCTGTGGCAGGACCCGGTTCCCGAGGTCGATCACGAATTGGTCGGTCCCGCGGAGATCGCCGACCTGAAGGGCCGCATCCTGTCCTCGGGATTGACTGTGCCGCAGCTGGTTTCCACGGCATGGGCGGCGGCGTCATCGTTCCGCGGCAGCGACAAGCGCGGCGGTGCCAACGGCGGCCGGATCCGGTTGCAGCCGCAGGCCGGGTGGGAGGTCAACGAGCCCGACGAGCTGGCGCAGGTGGTGCGCATTCTCGAAGGTATTCAGGAGTCGTTCAACTCTGGCCAGTCCGGGAACGTGCGGATTTCGTTCGCGGACCTGGTCGTGCTCGGCGGTGTCGCGGCGGTCGAGAAGGGCGCCGAGGACGCCGGATTCGACATCACGGTGCCGTTCACCCCAGGCCGTACCGACGCTACGCAGGAGCTGACCGATATCGAGTCGTTCTCGCTGCTCGAACCGGCCGCGGACGGCTTCCGCAACTACGTCGGCAAGGGCGCCCGGCTCCCGGCCGAGTACCTGCTGCTCGACAAGGCGAACCTGCTGACCCTCAGCGCTCCGGAGATGACCGTCCTCATCGGTGGCCTGCGAGCACTCGGCGCGAACCACAAGCAGTCGCCACTGGGCGTCTTCACCGCGAAGCCGGGGACGCTCACCAACGACTTCTTCGTGAACCTGCTCGACATGCGCACGAAATGGGAACCGTCGGCAGCCGACGACGGCACCTTCGTCGGTAGCGACCGCGCGAGCGGAAAGGCGAAGTGGACCGGCAGCCGCGTCGACCTCGTCTTCGGCTCCAACTCGGAACTGCGCGCGGTCGCGGAGGTCTACGGCACCGCCCGTGCCGAGGAGAAGTTCGTGCGCGACTTCGTCGCGGCCTGGACCAAGGTCATGAACCTCGACCGCTTCGACCTGCACCGGTAACACCACCCTGTTCGGGCGGTCGCCGCCTGCGATGCTCCGGCGAGACGGCGACTACCGATCGACAACCAGGGCAACCAGTTTCGATCCTCCGGACAACTCGGCATCGTGACCGGTCGGCAGCGCCGGCCTGCGCTCAGCGCGCAGGCCGGCGAGAAACTGCGGGAACCGGACAGTCACGTCGACCGGGAACCCTCGCACCATTCGCGCTGGGACAGTTCGGCATTCCGCTCGGCACGTGCCAGGAACGGAGAGCGGCATGATGCGCTCTACCTCGTTCACGATGCACCGACCAGGTGACACCAGCCGTCAGTTCTTGCGAGCGACTCCGGCATAGAACTGGACTTGGCCATCCATGGCCTCGGATGGGTCGATATCCGGGTGCCAGCGGTGCGGGGTGGTGATCCCCGGGTCGATGAGATCCAGACCGGTGAAGAAGCGGGCGAATTCGTCGCCGGTGCGGACCTGAGCGGTCATTCCGGACTCGCGGTACACGCGCGCCACCTCCCCCATCTCCGGCCCGAAATCCGCTGTCGCGTGCGACATCACCAGATACGACCCGGCCGGGACGGCGCCCATCAACTCCGCGACGATACCGAAGGGATCCTGCGGGTCGTCGAGGAAGTGCGCGAGCGCGATCACCGACACCGCTACCGGTTGCGACAGGTCGAGAGTGTCGAGCAGTTCCGGTGCGGTCAGAATCGAATCGGGCTGCCGGACATCGGCATGAACATAGGTGGTGCGGCCCTCATCGGTGCCGGTCATCAAGGCGCGGGCATGACTGAGGACCAGGCGGTCGTTGTCCACGTACACCACGCGCGCGGCCGGGGCGACCTCCTGAGCGGCCTGGTGAAGGTTGGGTTCGGTGGGGATACCGGTACCGATGTCGAGGAACTGCCGCACCCCGTGCCCGGCCAGGTGGCGCACCGCGCGCAGCATGAACTTGCGATTCTCGAGCGCGGAGGTGCGTACATGCGGATGCACCTGCTCGGCATGCTCACCAGCGACACGATCGGCTTTGAAGTGGTCCTTGCCGCCCAGGTAGTAGTCGTACACGCGGGCAGTGTGCGCGGTATTGACATTGAGCGCATCGTCGTCGGTTGTCACGTCTGCGCACTGTAATTGGCGAATACGTTCTGCCGCTACGGGGTTCGCCCGGCCGCTACCGAACGGTTACACACCGGGTGCTCCTGCCCGGTGGCGCCGCGTCAGAAGGCCGACTCCGCGAGATTCATGATGGCGAGGTCGACTTCGCGGACGACCGCACGGACCGCGCCGAGTCGAGGTAGAACGTTCTTGGCGAAAAACGATGCGGCGGCGACCTTTCCTTCGTAGAACGGGGTGCTGCCAGTAGTGTCGATCGCGGCGCGCGCGACTTCCGCCTGACGCAGCAGCAGCCAGCCGATCAGCAGATCGCCGACGGCGAGCAGAAACCGCACCGATACCAGTCCGATCCGGTACAGCTCGGAGGGCTCACGGGTTGCGGCCGACGCGTATCCGGCGAGGGTCTCGACCATATCCTCGACGTCCGCGAGGGCGGTGGCGAGCAGAGAGCGCTCGACGGCGAAATGATCGAACCCGGAGCCATCCGCGAGAAACTTCGCGATCTGCCCGGTCACGTGGTCGAGCGCGACACCTCCGTCCCGAAAGATCTTGCGGAACAGGAAGTCCTGCGCCTGGATCGCGGTGGTGCCCTCGTAGATCGAATCGATCTTGGTATCGCGCGCGTACTGCTCGATCGGATAGTCCTGCAGGAAGCCGGACCCACCGAGGGTTTGCAGGGATTCGGTCAGGCACTCGTACGCGCGTTCGGATCCGACGCCTTTGACGATCGGCAGCAGCAGATGATTGACGTGGAAGGCCAATTCGGCATCGGCCCCCGACACCGCCTCGGCCATCTCCGGGTCCTGGTGCGCGGCAGCGTAGAGGTACAGCGCGCGCAACCCCTCCGCGTACGCCTTCTGCAACATCAGGCTGCGGCGCACATCGGGATGGTGTGTGATCGTCACGCGCGGCGCGTCCTTATCGGTCGTCCTGGTCGGATCGGCGCCTTGCACACGGGTTTTCGCGTACGCGAGCGCGTTGAGATAGCCGGTGGACAGGGTGGCGATCGCCTTGGTACCGACCATCATTCGCGCGTATTCGATGACCTTGAACATCTGCGCGATCCCGGTGTGCGAGTCACCGACGAGCCAGCCGACGGCTGGGATGCCGTGGCCGCCGAAGGTCAGCTCACAGGTCGCCGAGGCTTTCAGGCCCATCTTGCGTTCCAGTCCGGTGACGAAGACGCCGTTGCGGGCACCGAGTTCGCCAGTGCCGGAATCGAAATGGAACTTCGGCACCACGAACAGCGACAGCCCCTTCGTCCCCGGTTCGGCCCCCTGCGGCCGGGCCAACACCAGATGCAGGATGTTGGCCGAGATATCGGAGTCGCCACCGGTGATGAATCGCTTCACCCCCTCGAGGTGCCAGCTGCCGTCGGCCTGCCGGGTCGCTGTGGTCCGGGCGGCCCCGACATCGGATCCGGCGTCGGCTTCGGTCAGCGCCATGGTCCCGGCCCATTCGCGCTCGGCCGCGATTTCGGCCCAGCGTTTCTGGGCGGCGTTACCCAGGTCGTGCAGAATCGCGGCGTTCTGCGGGCCGCTCGTGTAGACGAAGGCCGCGGGTTGGGCGCCGAGCACCAGTTCCCAGATCGACCATTTGACCACAGAGGGCGCCGGCGTGCCGCCGACCTCCGCTGTCAGCCCCACTTTGTGCCAACCGGCCTTGCGCCAGGCCAGCGTCGATGCGACGAACGACGCGGGCAGCGACACCGCGTGTGCGGCCGCGTCGAACGTCGGCGGGTGGCGGTCGGCGTCGGCGAACGATTCCGCCACCGGGCCCTCCGCCAGCCGAGCCGCTTCTTCCAGCATCGAACGTACTGTGCGGGCGTCCAGATCGCCGAACGCTCCCGAGTCGAGAACCCTGTCGATCGCCAGCACCTCGAACAGGTTGAACTCGAGGTCGCGGATATTGCTCTTGTAGTGGCCCATCTGGCCGCCTCCGTATGATTTTCCGCCTCCCGCCGCACTGCCACAGACAGCGCGGCGGACAGCATGCGAGTTGCTGCCAAATCCGGCTCGACCGGCACCGATGGCCGCGTTTCCTATGCGGGCGGGGTGATGGTCAACCCACGCGCGGAGGCATATTTGTAGGCGTCATGTTTGTCGATGAGGGGCGCCGAATCCCCGATGCGCGAAACGCCGGGAAGGTCCCCGAAGTCGGGGCCGAGGTTCTCGGCCATCATCTTTCCGAAATTGGGGTCCATATACATCCGCTCACCCGAGATCAGCTTCAGCTCCGGATCGAAAGCCATCACCACCAGGTAGAGGCCGGTGGTCCGCTCCCCCTCCAAGGTGTTGAACGACATGAACGCCTCGCGCAGTAGCGTATTGGCCGCCACCGCGTGAACTCGCTTCTCGGCGGCCACATCTCGTTTCCGATTGGGCAGAATTCGCAGATACGTCTCGCGGACGGCAGCTTCCCCGTCGATCGCCCATCCCAGGGATGCGAGCTCGTAGTGCGGATTGGGCGCCAAGGTGGCCATCGTGGCTTCGACATCCATTTCCAGCTCGGCGATCTCGTGGGTGAGAAGGATTTCTTCCATTTCCTTCTTGGTCAATTCGGACATGTCATCGAACCTTTCGAGAATCGATTGTTTTCCTCTGTCACACCGGGCGGTGTGCGGTGGTCAATTCGACCGGATGAGAACCTTTGCGCCGGTTCCGTTGCGCAGCGCGTGGATGGCGTCGACAATTCCCGTCAGGGGAATCTCCTCGACCCAGCCGGTGGTGTCGTAGATGCCGTTCGCCATCGCGGCGATCACGGCATCGAATTCCTCGGGCAGATATCCGACGGCGCCGACGATCTCGGTCTCGCCCATCATGAGCTGCGTCGGGTTGAGTTCCATCGGGTGCTCATGCAGCGAAACGACCACGACTCGGCCGCCGGGCACCAAACTCGCCAGCGCCGAAGTGATCGCGGGTGCCGCTCCGGCGGCTTCCACGGCGACGTCCACACCGGCGCCCTCGGTGAATTCGGCGACCGCGGCGGCGAGATCCTCGTTCACCGGGTCGACGACGGTCGCGCCCAGCGCTGCGATGATCTTGCGGCGGTCCGCGCTCGGCTCGGACACGAGCACCTTGTCGACGCCGCGCGCCTTGAACGCGAACCACGCTCCGATGCCGATCGGCCCGGCTCCCGCGATGAGCGCCGTACCACCGGCCTCGACACCGGTCCGCGCGACAGCGTGCCAGCCGACCGTCATCGGTTCGACGAGTGCACCCATCCGCAGGTCGACGTTCTCGGGAAGCAGGTGCAGCGCCGACGCGTTCACCGTGGTGTACTCCGACAAGCCGCCGCCGGGGGCACTTGCGCCGAGCGAGGCCATCATCCGGCACGAGAAGCGCAAGCCGCGGCGGCAGGCCGCACACTCTCCGCAGGAGAGCGCCAGCGGGAATACCGCGGCGCGGTCACCGACCTGCACATCCCTTACGCCCTCGCCGATCTCGACGACAGTGCCGGCGAATTCGTGGCCCAGCACCTGGGGCAACGTGGCGCCGGTCAGGGGATGCGACCGGTTGACGTCCCACGGCAAGGCTTCGGGGAAGAAGTAGAAGTGCAGATCGGAGCCGCAGATGCCGGAGAAGGCATTGTGCAGCTTCACCTGGCCTGGGCCGGGGCGGCCGGGTTCCGGCACCTCCTCGACGCGGACGTCTTCCTTGCCATAGAAGAGAGCGGCCTTCATGTTTTCTCCTTTTTCACAGTGGCCGGCGTAGCCGGGGAGACGGCGGTGTCTTTCCACCCCTTCGGGGTGATCGAGTCGGCGAGGGTGAGAACCAAGGCGGTCGTGCGGTCGGCATCGCAGGACACGAGGGCACCTGCCAGACCACCGGTGACTTCCAGCGAATGCACCATGGTGACCAGCGACCGGAGCTGACCGGACCGGGGAAGATGGCCGAAGGACAGGTCCCCGCCGCGTGGGTTGACCAGGTATTCGCTGATTCCGGTCTCCCTGATCCAGGCCAGCGGCGTCACGGCGTACTGCTCCGGAACCTCGAGCTGATCGAGACCTCCGACCGTGATTCCACAGGGGGCCAGGAGCTCGTCCAGCGCTGCGCAACCGAGAGGGGCGATGCCGAAATCGGTGCGATCGCACCGCACAGCGGTGGTGTGCAGGCGGGCGCGGAATTCCAGGCCCAGCTCGATGGCTTTCGGCTCACTGGTGAGGATGATCGCACTCGCGCCGCGGGCCGCGTGTGCCCGGAGGACGGGCCCGTCGCCGATATGCCCGCGCTCCACCGCCGCGGAGCCTGTCCCGCCGTTGAACGCGTCGCTCGCTTCCGGCTCGACGAAACGATCGACGAGGTGATCCCCTGCGGTGCAGACGATCTCACCCGCGAAGTCACCGGCCGCCGAGCATTCGGCGGACCGGCTGTAGGACTCGCGCGCCCACCCGGCCGTCTCCTCGGGAGCGACATCCCACCAGGCGGCGACGAAATGCGCCATCCGAATTTGCTGGTGCGGCAAGGCGAGATCACCGCCGTACCGCGCAGCGCCCACACCGAAGTCGCATGCGGCGACCACCGCCACGACGTCCGGATTCTGCTCCACCGCCCGCATCGCCTGCGCCACGCTCAGCGAACCACTGGCGCTGACCGTCGTCGGGAGACCGAGCGGCGGTAGGTCGAAACGCCAACCCGCCCGCCCGACCGCGCAGCCGGTCGAGAGACAACGGGGATCGGCGAGGAACAGCTCGGTCACATCCGAGCGGTCGAGGCCGGTTCTGCGCAGCAGAGCCGCGATCACGTCCGCGGTGAGCCCCGTGGGCGTCTCGGGCAGGTCCGGATCATCCGGGATGACTGCTGACCGGCCTGCATCGATGAGCACGACGCTGGTCATCTTGGTCTTCTTCAGCACTGGGTGGGACAGGGAATCATTCGGTGCGGGAACCGACTTCGGCGGTGAACGTTCGCCGCAGGAACCCCGGATCGATCGGCAAGCCGTGGATCTGCTGGTTGTGGCTGTGGCACAGCTGGTGGTAGGCGAACGAGGTCTGCATCGCATTCGCGCGACCCTGGTTGTCCTGGGCCACGTTGACCGCCTCCTTCGCCAATTTCAGTGCGAACAAAGGCTTTTCGGCGATGCGCGACGCCAGCTCCAGCGTGAACGGCTCCAGCTCGTCGAGGGACACGACGTGGTTCACCATGCCGAGCCGATGGACTTCCGCGGCCGTGAGGAAGTCGGAGGTGAACAGCATCTCCTTCGCCTTCCGGACGCCGACCTCGAACGGGTGGTTGAAGAACTCCGCGCCGGATACGCCCATCGATACGGTGTTGTCCTGGAACAGCGCATCGTCGGCGGCGACGATCAGATCGCACGGCCACACGAGCATGAGCCCTCCGGCGATGACCTTGCCCTGAACGGCGGCGATGGTCGGTTTCGGGAGGTTGCGCCACCGCTCGGACAGGCCGAGGTACATTTCCTTCTCGACCGCCATCTGCGATTCCGCACCGGCACAACCGAATCCGCACCAGGTGCCGATCCGGCGGTGCTCGGCCACCACCCGCAGACCGTCTCGTTCGCGCAGATCGTGTCCCGCGGAGAAGTGCGGACCGGCCGCCGCGAGGATGATCACGCTGACCGAATCATCCTGCGCCGCAAGATCGAACGCGTCATTGAGTTCGTACAGCAGGCGCATGCTCTGGGCATTGCGCGCGTCGGCGCGGTCCAGCACGATCCGGGCGACCTTCTCTGCGGGCCTCTCGTAACGGATGGTCTCGAAGTCGGTCACGCCTCACCCCTGCCCGTCGGGACGGCGCAGCCGCGCGGTGACATCCGCTGCCGCCGCGGCGGCAGCGGATGCGACGGCCTCGATGCGCTCCGGTGTCAGCGGTGGAACGAGCGCACCGGCCAGCCCGCTCGGCAGGTCGTGATGGGCCACGGGACGCTGATGGGAGAACGTGTCGAATCCGGCCTTGCCGTGGTAGGCGCCCGAACCGCTCATCCCGACACCACCGAAGGGCACCGCGGGATTGCTGTACGCCAGCCCGAAGTCGTTGCGCGACACCCCACCCGAGGTGGTCTGCACCAGGAACCGCCGGAAATCGTCGGTGTCACCGCCGTACCAGTAGGACGACAGCGGGTGTTCACCGGCCGCGGTGTAGGCGATGGCCTCGTCGACGTCGGAGTAGGTGTGCACCACCAGGATCGGGCCGAAGATCTCCTCGGTGTTGACCTCGGCGTCGGGCGCGGTGTCGAGCAGCAGCGTCGGAGGGAGGCGACGAGTCTCCGGGGCGGGCACCCGGTCCCGCTCCTCCTCCGGCACGATCACGATCTCCCTCGCGCCCTTGGCTTTCGCGTCCGCGACGAGCCCGGTGACGCGGGCGTAATTCGCGTCGTTGACGATCGATACGACATCGGGGTTGTCGGCGAAGGTGGGGAAGTACGTCAGGACCGCCCGGCGGTAGGCCGCGACGAAAGCGTCCCGGCTGGATTCGGGTACGAAGGCGTAATCCGGCGACAGGCACACCTGGCCGTTGTTGAACAGACGCGCCGCCGCGATCCGGGCCGCCGCCTCGGCGACATCCGCATCGGGCGCGACGATCGCCGGATTCTTGCCGCCGAGCTCGAGCGTCACCGGCACCAGGTTCTTGCCCGCGGCCGTGGCGACGAGGCGTCCGACCTTCGGTGAGCCGGTGAAGAAGAGGTGGTCGAAGCGCAGGTCGGAGAACGCGGCCGCGGTGTCCAGCCCGCCGTTGACGACGGTGACCTCCTGCGGGCTCATCCGCGAGGCCACCGCACGAGCGAACACCGCACCGGTGCGCGGTGTCATATCGGAGAACTTGATCATCACCCGGTTACCGGCCGCGAGCGCTTCCGCGGCCGGCACGAACACGAGCACGAGCGGGAAATTCCACGGGCCGATAACTCCCACAACACCTTTCGGGCGAGTCTGTACGAAGGCCGGGATGACACCGCCCATCGCGGCGGGCACCTCGGTCGCAGCCATCCACGCCTCGAGCTGCTCGCGCGTGTCGGCGATCTCCGGCAAGCCGCCCAGGATGTCGACCTCCATCGAGGTGGTCGCCGGGCGAGCGCCGAAGTCGGCGTTCAGCGCCTCGGCGAGTTCGTGCCGGTGTTCCAGGACCGCGGCGACCAGGCGGTCGATCCGATCACGCCGAGTCGCGGCGTCGGGGATCGGATCGAGGGCCTGCGCGGCTCGCTGAGCGTCCAGCAGGCGCTGCAGTTCCGCAGGCGAGACTTCGACAGCGGATTCGGTGGTCATGGTCATTCGATGAATTCCTTCTGTGCGGACGGATCCTGCGCGGCGATCTCGGCGGCCCACCGATAGTCGGCCTTGCCTGCCGGACTCCGGACCACCTCGTCAACGCGGACAATGGCTTTGGGCAGTTTGTAGCGGGCAAGCCGGCCCGCGACATCGGTGAGTAGTTCCGCATCGGCCAGGTCGAATCCGGAAAGCAGTTGCACGACGGCGACGACCTCGCTCCCCCAGCGCTCACTCGGCCGGCCCACGACGACCACATCGGCGACGGCACGATGCACGATCAGTGCCTCCTCGACCTCCTCCGCGAAGATCTTCTCGCCGCCGGAGTTGATCGTCACCGAGTCGCGGCCGAGCAGTTCGATACTGCCGTCGGCCAGGTGCCGCGCCCGATCACCGGGCAGCGCCACGCGCCTGCCGTCGACGACGGGGAATGTACGTTCGGTTTTGGCGCGGTCGCCGAGGTATCCGAACGGGATGGCACCGTATCGGCCCAACCATCCGGTCTCGGGGTCGCCCGGCGCGAGGATCCGGCGATGATCCTCGTCCACGACGCAGCTCCCCGGCGCCGGCGTGAAGACACCCGAAATCGCCGGCGCCGCACTGGTACTCAGGTTCGACAACTGCGAACCGGTCTCCGAGGAACCGGCCACATCCGCGATGGCGACGTGCGGCAGGAGTCGCAGGATGCGGTCCTTGACCGATGCGCTCGCCACCGCGCCGCCGGTGCCGACCAGTTGCAGGGACCGCCCGTGGTAGCCGCCGCGCTCGAACTCGTCGCACAACGGAGTCGCGAACGAGTTCCCGACCAGGTTCATCAGTTGCACGCCTTCGCCGTCGATCACCTTCCACACCGTGGCGGGGTCGAGTCGATCCACGACATCCGGGAACACGACAGCGCCTCCGCTCAGCAGCCCGGCCAGCGCGATCCACTGGGCCGCGGCGTGCATCAGCGGCGGCAACGGCAGGACGACTCGTCGTTCGCTCGCGACGGCACGATCGACGCCCCCGGCGAGCGAGGTCACATCGAAGAATCCCTCGGGAAGGAAAGCGGCCAAGGCACTTTCGAGGATGGCCGACTGCGCCCACAGTGTTCCCTTGGGCATTCCGGTCGTACCGCCCGTGTAGACCATGTAGAGGTCGTCGGGATCCGGCGCTGTAGCCGGAGCCTCGGCGCTCGAGGCGGCCAGAGCGTCCTCGTAGTCGAGGGCTCCGGGGAGCAGCGCGTTGCCGGATTCGTCGGCGACCTGGAGCAGCAGCGCCGGCGGGTTCCGCAGCGAGCCGAGGACTGCCGCAAGGGTCGGCGCGAAACGCGCGTGGTAGATGATCGTGCGGGGCGAGGAATCGTTCAGCAGGTAGGTCAGCTCGGCTTCGACGTATCGGTAGTTGACGTTCAACGACGCCGCGCGGGCGGTCGCCGCGCCCAGCATGCCCTCCAGGTATTCGTTGCCGTTGTACAGATACAGCGCAACGTGGTCCTGGCCGGATTCCCACGGCTGCAGCTCGGCGCGCGGTCGGTGAACCGTGATCCCGTGCGACAGCAGGAGATTCGCCAGCCGGTTGACTCGCCCCGCCACATCCCGGTAGGTGAGACGCCGGTCCCGGAACACGATGCAGTCGCGCTCGGGTGTCGCCGCGGCGATGCCGGCGAACAGCTCGGCGTGGTTGTAACGCATCAGATCTCCATCGGGTGAAAGATCGGCAGGGACGAGGGGCTCATTTGCATCGGATATCGAGCAGCGCTTGACGTTTCTCGTCGCGCACGACGCGCAGCGCCTCCTTGATCGCGCCCTCGAGCTCGCTGCGGCGGTGCACCGTCGCGCCGTGACCGCCCGAGGCGGTGCAGTAGGCCGCCAGATCCGGCGAGGGTGCGAGGTTGGAGAAGCGGTCCTCGCCGGTGGTGGCCGCGGTGCCGTCGGGATAGACCAGGTAGGTCGCCGAATCGACCGCCGTCCAGTTGCTGTTGTTGGCGATGATCGTCAGCACCGGCAGCTCGTGTTTCGCGGCCGCGTGATGGCATGCCGCCGGATTGGCGAACATGTAGGCGCCGTCGCCGAGGGTGGCGACCACGGTGCGCTCGCGCGCGGCGTACTTCGCGCCCAGCGCCGCGGGCAGGCCCCACCCCAGACCGCCGGACGCGGGCAGGAAGTAGTACGTGCCGGGCTGCTTGCGGTGCAACAGATCCGGGTAGGACACGTACTCGTTGAAGACGATGTCGTCGTCATCGAGCAGATCGCCGAGGACGGCCGAGATCGCCGCCATGCTGATGACGTCCTCGTCGCCGCGGGCGAGCTCCGCCTGCCGCAGCCCGTCGACCGCAGCACGACTCGCCGAGGCGAGGGTCCGGATCCCTTCGGCCCGAGCCTGATCGATGCCCTCGGCGCGCACCTCGAGGGCCTCGATCAACCGCGCCAGGAATGCGGTCGGCGTGGCGCCTATCGTCAGATCCGAGCGGTGCGACCGCATCGGATAGGTGGTGAACAGCGGATCGACGCCCACCTGGGCGACGAAGCAGTCCGCGGAAGGCGCCGTGCGGGCCTGAATCCACGGCACGTCGCATTCCACGAATACGACCACGTCGGCACGCTCGAGCACGGCCGCCACATCGGCGCCGAGGCGGTGCGGATGATCGGAGGGGATGTTCAGATAGCGGGCCCACGGGTCGGCGACGCCGATCGCGAACCGCGTGCAGCAGTCGGCGAGCAGAGCGACGGATTCGGTCTCGGCGCCGGACGCCGCGGTCACGATCACCGGGAACTTCGCCGCGGCAAGCTTTTCCGCGAGCGTGTCGATCGCGGCGGGATCGGGCTGCACGGTGGCAGGCACCGGAGTGGGCCGCTGCGCCTGCACCGGCTCCTCGGCCTCCTCGGCGAGGACCTCGCGAGGAAGGGAAAGGTACACGGGCCCGCGCGGGTGCGCGGTGGCGACGCTCAGGGCGCGGTCCACCACGGCCTCGACCTGGCGCGGATCGCGCAGCTCGTAATCCCATTTCACGAACTCGCGCACCATGCTCGCCTGGTCGAACATCTCCTGCGACCAGTGGATCGGCAGATCACGCGCGCCGGTCGCGCCGAACTCCAGGATCGGCGAACGCCCGGCGGTAACCAGCAGCGGCACCCGGTCGCGGGCAGCGTTCGCGACGGAACACACGGCATTGCCCGTGCCGACGTTGACGTGCAGCATCAGTGCCTGCGGTCGCCCGGTCACCAACGCGGCGCCGTGCGCCATCCCGCCGGCCAGGTTCTCGTGCGCGCACAGCACGGGCAGCGGCAGATCCGGGCCGCCGTCCCTCTTGTTGTCGGCGTAGGCCTCGACGATCGGCGCGAAATCGGTTCCCGCATTGACGAAGAACCACTCGATGCCTTGCTCGGCGAGCGCGGTGAGATAGCGGGAAGCAGCGGTGTGCGGCATGGAGAGCTTTCTGTTCGGAGCGTGGACGGGCGTCATGTGGCCGACCGGGCACGCAGCGTGGGGATGATCGACGCGAGCTCGCGCCACTCGGTGTGCGGCAACGTCTGCAGATCCGAGGTCAACACCTGCACGCACACGTGGTCGGCGCCGGCGTCGAGGTGGGCCTGCACCCGGGCGGCGATCTGCTCGAGCGAACCCCGGGCGACGATCGCGTCGACGAGCCGGTCACTTCCCCCGTCGTCCAGATCTCTGTCGCCCCAACCGGATCGGCGAAGATTGTTCGTGTAGTTCGGCAGCGCGAGGTACCGCTGCATGAACCGGCGGGCAACCTCACGGGCCGCACTCGGATCGGTCTCGAAGACGACGGTTTGGGCCGGAGCGAGCAACGCGTCGCGACCGAGTGTCTCGCGGGCGAGGGCGGTGTGTTCGACCGGGACGAAGTAGGTGTGGGCACCGACGCCGCGCTCGGCGGCCAGCCGCAGCATGCGCGGCCCGAGCGCGGCCAGCGCACGCTGTGGGGCGACCGGTGCGGCCGCCCCCATGAAGATGCCCGCGTCCATCCGGTCCAGATAGTCGACCATCGTGCTGTACGGCCTGTTGCCGTACTGCCCTTGATGATTGCCGTCGACCATCGACTGGTGACTCACCCCCACGCCGAGCAGAAAACGTCCCGGGAACGCCTCACTCAGCGTGTGCCAGCCCGCGTTCATCGTCATGGCCGTGCGGGAGTGCAGGCCGGCGATGCCCGTGGCCACCGTCATGCGAGCAGTGGCCGACAGCAACAGCGCGGTGTTGGCGAACGGTTCGCGAGCGATCGCCTCGGGCACCCACAGCGCACCGAAGCCCAGTTCGTCGAGTTCGGCGGCCGCCTGCTGCGCGACGGCCATCGGCTGCACATCGAGCTGGTACGACCAGATCCCGAGCGGGCCGAGGTGCGGAACGGGGGCATCTTCAGCGAACGTCACGGCAAGAGCCACTCGGCATTCGTACGGAAGAACTTCGTGGTGATCTCCGCACCGAGCGGCTCGACCTTCGCGCGCATGTTCGTCATCGAGTCCTTCGTGCCCTCGACGTGCGGGTAGTCGGTCGAATAACAGAACACGTCGGCCAATTCCGGGTCGTCGGTGAAATAACGGTCGACCGGCTCGAAATTGAACGGCGAGACACGCACATTCCGCGCGATGTACTGCGAGGGCTTCAGCGGGAATTTGGCGGCGGCCGCGCCCGGGAAGACGTTGATGTACATATCCATTCGCCGGGCGGCGTTTCCGACCCAGTGGGCGCCGACCTCGAACAGCCCCAGTCGCAGGCGCGGGAACCGCTCGAACACACCACCGAGCACCATCGCGGACAGATAGTTGTCGATTGCCATGTGGACGGTCGAGAACAGCTGGATATTGGTGTTCGGTATTTCCGGCGACTGGAACAGATCCGCGAAGGTCTCGGCGATCATCCATCCGGGATCCAGGAACGCGAATTCGGTACCGATGTGGAGCGTCACCGCGATGTCGTTGGCCTCGAGCAGCCGCCACAGCGGGTCGAGCGCCGAGTGCGCCGGGGAAACGCCGCCGGGCGGCACGTCGGCCTGCAGGTACACCGCGCGGACTCCGGCATCGATCAGATCCTTTGCCGTGGCGATCATCTCGTTCACGTCGGGGCTGGTGTTGAGGATTCCGACCACCCGAATGCGGCCGTCGGCCAGGACCGCATTGGCCTTGACCCACTCGTTGTAGGACCGCACGAAACTTTTCGCGAAGTCCGGCCTCGAGATACCCTCGAACACCGAAAGGTCTCCGCCGAAACGCATTTCGTAGGCGATGTCGTTCATCTCGCCGATGATCATCGCGGCGATCGCCGTGGTCGGGAAAACCAGCTGACGATCGATCCCCATGACATCGAGGACCTCGGATCGCCGGCCGAGATCGATCGCGCTCGGAGCCGAGGGGCCCTTGATCTTCCAGATTCCCTCGGCGTCGATCTCCTTGGTGTCACCGAGGATGTCGACCTGGTGCATATTGGTCGCGGTCGGATCCGGGCGGAGCCGGTCCGCGGATTCGAAAACTCTGCCCATGATCCGGCCGGGCTGACCCAGGACATCCTCGAGCAGGTGACTGGGAATCATTTCGTGACTATCGACGTCGTGCGCAAGCAGCTTCATTGCGGCCTCTCTCCATTGTGGTTTCGCGGTGCGCATATTTGCCTCCGCTGACATCGAGCCCGTCGGTTCCGTGGATGCACGTCCGGCACCGTCGGAATGGGGTGGCGCACCGGTCGACGGACTAAATAGATTGATCTAGCACGCTAAGCGTAAGCGCAATTCTCCATCTGCGTCAATACCCGGCGGGCCGGTCCGATCCGGCGCTCGCATCGGATCGCACCGCGAGCGAACACAACCGATGCGTGTCATCCGCGCACCTCCTGACCGGCGATTTCCGATGCCATGAAGTCTGTGCGGAAACGAGAGCACCCAGTACCCGCCAACCAGCGCGTGCTCGGAGTTGCTTGCCCGCCAATTGCCGGGTGGGCGACGGCGATGCCCGTGCGCTCGGCGCCACCGATGTTCGCGGCGATCGGCGCGGGTTCGAGAAAGAAGTTGCGCCACAGGGGCTGTGGGCCGAAGCGGTGAAGTGTCGAACCCGCCCAGCCGGAGGTCGGAATACCGGACGCGGACGCGTCCGTTGTCAGGAAGCAGTCGGCCAGCCGACCATCGAGCCGCGTACCACGGAATTCTATTGCGGCACAGTATGTCTCATCAGCAGTACGCCACCACTACCGACAATCGAGCAGAGACGAATGTTCGATGGTGTGGCGGTTCGCGGACTGGGAAAACACGCCGCACCCGTCAGCCGGTGTCTGTCCGGCGACATGACGCCGACGGCGATACCGGAGGCGTCAGCTCGCGCCGCTGCCCCGGCCGGAGCGGTCGTAGCGGCCGGCAGCGAGCCCGGCGGCCACGGCATTGGTCGCCGCGCGCCCGGCGGTGTGCAGCGGCGCCGATGAACGCGTGGTGCGGGCCAGCAACACCGCGCCCTCGATGAGGCAGAAGATCTCCACCGCGACCTCACGAGCGCGCTCGGAGGTCATCCCGGCCGTCGTGAACCGCTCCTCGAGAACCTCCAGCCACGATTCGAACGCGGCAGCGGCGGCGGTGCGCATCAACTCGTCGTTGTTCGCGACCTCCAGGGCGATCGTCGCGATCGGGCACGCGTCCTCGTAATCGGTCGCCTCGAGCATTTCGGCCGCTTGGACGAACGAAGCGGCGGTGGCCTCGACAACGTCGGCTCCCGTCGGGTACACCGACTCGAGCAATTCCCGGTACCGTTCGCCGCCGTGAGCCAGCGCCGCGGCGCCGAGTTCCTGCTTACCACCTGGGAAGAAGTGGTAGAGCGATCCGTAGGGCGCCTCGGCCGCGGCGAGGACGGCCTTGATGCCGGTTGCCCCATAGCCCTGCCGACTGAACAGCTCTGCCGCGGACTCGACGAGACGCTCTCGCGTTTCGGGCCGCTTTCCGAGGGTTGACGAGGTGGGAGACATGCGTCTAGATTACCCCATTAGATCAATCTGTCGTACTGTGACGTTCGCCCCAGCGAGATCGACTCGCACATCGATTCCGGCACGTCACCGATCAGTACGGTACTCCGGCACGCAGTCGTCACCGTCTCGACAGCACAAGGCGCGTCGCGGGTCTCGAAATCTCTCAGCGCGCCGTTCGCCCGCAAATCCTTTGCGTCACATCATTACTGGCGCCGATGTGCGCGAACGCCATACGAGATGCCCAGCCCACAACGCCATCGGGCTCAGCGCGGCGCGACCCGTCATCGGCGTCTCGGTCCCGAAGAAAGCATCGCTCGACCGACCGCGTTCGGCACCCCATCTTCAGCCGCCAGGTGCGCGAGCTATGCGAGGCGGCGGATGCGACTTCCCTCGTCGAGTAGTCGAATAGGCGGCCACGCAGGAGGATCCACAGACCCGGGCCCCCACGTCCACATCGGGTCGCAAAACCTCTCTCCGATGAATATCAGCAGTTCAAACAGGCGATCGACCGTGTGATAGATTGATCTAGTGACCACAAATACACGCATTTTCGAGCTCCGCACATACGAGGCCGTCCCCGGCAAGATCGACGCGCTGCTGACTCGCTTTCGCGAGCACGCCGCGGCCCTGTTCGAGAAGCACGGGATGACCAACATCGGTTTCTGGGTGGCCACCGGCGACGACGGCAAGCCCACCGAGACCCTGGTCTATCTCGTAGCCCACGCCGGCCGCGAGGCCGCCCAGAAATCGTGGGAGGCATTCTGGGCCGATCCCGAGTGGGCCGCCGTTCGGGCCGATGGCGAACAAGTCACCGCCAGCGCGACGTCCCAGTTCCTGGATCCGACGGACTTCTCCCAGCTACGCTGACGCGTGCTCCCGGCCTGACCTCATTGCCCGCCGGGCCTGCGGTCGGGCCTTCTCGACCGCCCCCCGGCCCCGCCGGAACCATTCGAAGGATTCTGCATGACCTCCCTCTTCGACCTCACCGGACACGTCGCCCTGATCACCGGGGGCAACTCCGGTATCGGCCTGGGCATGGCGCACGGGCTCGCCCAGTGCGGTGCCGACGTCTGCCTCTGGGGGACCAACGCCGAACGCAACGAGGCCGCCGCGGAGGAACTTTCGAAGCACGGCACCCGCGTGCGGGCAGTCCGCTGCGACGTCGGCGACGAGGACGCGGTGACCGCGAGCTTCGCCGAGACGCTCGACCACTTCGGGCGCGTGGACTCCTGCTTCGCGAACGCGGGCACCCACGCCCCCGATATCCGCTTCGTCGACACCACCCTCGCGGACTTCCGGTCGGTCACCCGGGTGAACCTCGAAGGCGCGTTCCTCACTCTGCGCACCGCGGCGAAGCACATGGTGGAACGCGGCGGAGGTGGTGTGCTCGTCGGCACCTCCAGCGTCTCCTCGCTGCACGGCACCCCGCGGGGTCAGGCCTACGCGGCGAGCAAAGCCGGCCTGTCGGCGATCATTCGCGGATGCGCGATAGAGCTGGCACGCTACGGAATCAACGCCCATTCGCTAGTGGTGGGCTGGACCGAGACGCCGCTGATTTCGCGGGAGATGAAGGACCCGACGTTCGAGCAGAACGTGATGAAGCGGATGCCGCAACGCCGTTGGGGCGAACCCGGCGATTTCGCGCGTCTGGCGGTCTATCTGGCCGGCGGCGTCGGCGGATTCCAGACCGGCGACGAGATCGTGATCGACGGCGGATACTCGATCTTCTGACCAGCCGGGCGCCGCCTTCACGAAACCCTGCGTATGCACGCATGGTCCCGAGGCGCGATTCGCAGGCCTCGGGGCCATACTGCCGAGCGGCGCACACCGTACGCGTGCCGACCGATCCGGTAGATACCACGCCGCCCCGGCCGAACCACGACTCCTGATGAGTGTGATCGGCCGGGGCGGCTGCGGTTCAGCCCCGTCGACTACACCTGCGCCGCAATTAGATTCGCCGCGAAGTAGGGACGGACAAGTCCGGTGCCGCCTTCACGCTAGCGAACAGGGTGACCGGAAGTCGCAGCAAGCCGATCTGATGCCCGTCACGGTTGGCGCTACTCCTCGTCGGCCGGATCAGATGGCGGCGAGCCGACGGAACCGACTGCCGTGGAAGACGAGCGGTGCGGCCTCGGGATCCGCACGCAGCCCGTGGATTTCGAGCAGCGCGACGGTATGGTCGCCCGCCGGAACCTCGCTGTAGAGCGAACACTCGAGCCACGCGGTGGCGTCGTGGACGAACACCCCGCCATGGGCCGCGTGATCCCAGGCGATATCGGCGAATCGGTCGTCGCACTTGCGGGACAGGTTCATGCAGATGTCGTCGTGGCCCTCGGCCAGCACGCTGATGCCCAGCCGCGGCCGGTCACGCAGTCTCGGCCAGGTGGCCGAGGATTCCTGGAAGCACACCGAGACCAGCGGAGGCGTCACCGACACCGAGGTGAACGAGCTCGCCGCCATGCCGACCGGTTCCCCGTCGACCAGCGCGCACACCGCGGTGACGCCGGAGGGAAAGCATCCGAACGCCCGGCGCAGCAAGCCCGGGTCGGCGGATATCGGTTCGAACGCGATCATCGTTCCGGTCGGCCTTTCGTTCGGGTGGAGCGCGGCACTCGCCCGCCGCTGCGCGGCCGGCCTCACAACTGGGGCAGTTTCACGTCGCCCGCCGGAAGCGGCTGCAGCACAGTGACATCCAGCGACCCGATGAGCAGGCCCTCGAGCTGAGCGCCCGGCTGAGGCACCAGGGTCGCCACGAGGACGACGGGGTCGGGCTGATTCACGGGATTCTCCCAACATTCGGCGACCGGTGGCGCGTCACTTACGACTGCACACGGACCGCACGGCAGGTAGCTGTATAGATTGATCTAGTCGAGCGTAAGGTGCTGTCTCGCGCCGCGTCAACAGCCCTTCGCGCATTCGCCGACTCCGGGTACCCGTGACTCCGCAAGCGCCCGCGCCATTGACGAACGCGCGCTTCGGTTTTCGCGAACTGCGTCGATGGCGTAGAGGGAACCGATATCGGGGCAATGCCAATGGCTGACGAGCATCGCAGTTGTCCTGCGCGACCATCTACGTGCACCGCCATCTGGCGGATGTATCGCGCGGCAATGACGTCGTTTGGTGGCTACGACCACGCGCCATCGACGGATTGACTGAATTCCATGACGCACACCACCGTGTTCACCAGCACTACTCCGACGCGGCCGCCGTTCGACCCGGAGTTGGTTCCCGTCCTGCAGGCGTTCCGTTCGCTCGTTCCGTGGCTGACCACCGACACCCTGGGCCAGGTTCGCGAGCTGTCGAGCACCGGACTCCCGGGCCAGCCACCGCCGGACCTGACGGTCGGTGGCGCGATCCGCGTCGATGAGCGGACGATTCCCGGCCCGGAGCGGGAGCTCGAATTGACGGTCCTCACACCGGCATTCGGGACGGGTCCGTGGCCGCTGCTGTATTACATCCACGGCGGCGGGATGGTCGCCGGCAACCGTCACAGCGCCCTGTCCGAAATGCTGCCGTACATTGCCGAAGGCAAGGCGGTCCTGGTGTCGATCGAGTATCGCCTCGCCCCCGAACATCCGCATCCGGCGCCGGTCGAGGACTGCTATGCCGGCCTGCGCTGGTCCGCACAGAACGCCGACCTGCTGAACATCGATCCCGGCCACATCATCGCCATCGGGTTCAGCGGTGGCGGCAATCTCACCGCGGCCGTCGCGTTGATGGCCCGGGACCGCGGATTCCCGGCACTCACCCATCAGATCCTCGGCTGCCCGATGCTCGACGACCGCCTGCAGACCCACAGTGCCCGGATGCTCGACCGCGAAGGTGCGTGGGATCGCAACGAAAACCTCTGGGCGTGGACCGCTCTGCTCGGTGACAGTCGGGGCACCGCCGATGTGAGCCCGTACGCGGCACCCGCACGAGCCGAGAATCTGGCCGGCCTGCCGCGCACCTTCATCGATATCGGATCGGCCGAGGGCTTCCGCGACGAAGCCCTCGGCTACGCCCAGCGCCTGTCCCAGGCGGGAGTCGGCGTCGACCTGCACATGTGGGGCGGCGGATTCCACGGATTCGACATCGGGATCAGCCAGCCGGCGATCTCGCAGGCGTCGCTCGCGGCTCGGGACGAATTCATCCGCCGGGCACTGGAGCGATAGCGATGATCAGCCGGATGTCGACGCCCAGTGCCGTAGCTACGAGAAGCACGGCTTCGAGGTCGTGATGACCGGATCGGTCGGCGGCCTGACACCCGTGGCTTATGTGGACACCGCCCGATGACCGGTTGCATGACCGAGCTGATGAGCCGACAGGGTCCCGCCGTGCACATGTTCGACGCCCTCGTGGCCGTCGCGGCCGACTGGGACGGTGCCGAGCCGAGTCGCGACATGGCGGCCCTGATGTCCTGAGGCACCCGATTCCATTGTTCCACAACAGGTTACGACCGTCATCGAAGGACAGGAGCACATCATGGTTTGGCCCGCGGGAGAAGCGGCATTCGTCACCGGCGCCGCATCGGGGATCGGACTCGGCATCGCACGGGCGCTGGTCGCGGCGGGAGCCAAGGTTGCACTCGCCGATATCGACGGCTCGCGGCTCGCCGACGTCGTGCAGGAACTGACTGACGCCGGTGGCGTGGTCACCGCGGTGGAACTCGACGTCAGCGACGCCTCGCGGTGGGAGGCCGCCGCGGATCACGCCGAGTCGGCGCTCGGCCCGATCTCGATCCTGTGCAACAACGCCGGTGTGAACGGTGGCGGGGCGATCGAGGAAACTCCGCTGGAGGTGTGGCGCTGGGTTCACGAATACCGCCTCCATGGCCGGTCTGGTGCCGATGGCCACTGTCGGCGCCTACGTGTCCTCGAAGTTCGCCAGCGTCGGCTTCTCGATGGTGCTCCGCGAAGAACTGCGCGGCACCGATATCGGCGTTTCCGTGCTGTGTCCCGGCTCGGTGGCCACCCGAATCAACGAGACCGGCGAGGAAGGACAGGCGAAGCTGCTCGGCCGCGAGCCCAATGCCGCTGTCGCGGAACAGAATGGCGCACTGCTGACCCAGGGCGCCGATCCCGATCGCGTCGGTGAGCAGGTCGTCCAGGCGATGCGGGATCAGCAGTTCGTGATCGTCACCCACCGCGACTGGGAGCCACTCGTGCTCGGGGTGCACCGCGAGGTCGAGCGGGCCTTCACCGAATTCGACAACCGGTACGGATCCGACCTCGCGGCGCAGATGCTGGTCGCCGGGAAGAACCCCATCGCGTCGTAAACCGACGCGCGGCGCGGGCACGGACATCGCCGTTCCACCCCGCGGCGCGATGCGGCAACGAGATTCCCTCGCTCTAGATAGATTGATCTAGTATTCTCATCTCGTCACATCACGTGAAGTCAGAAGTTGAAAGGCCAACCAGAATGATCAAAATCGAGCGGGTCGCGCACGTTGTCATCAAGGTCCGCAGCCTGGAGAAGTCGCTCGACTTCTACACGCGGATCCTCGGACTGAAGGTCATGGGCAGAATCGATCCGAGTGTCGTGTTCCTGTCGACGGGACGCGACCACCACGAACTGGGTATCGCCGAGCTCGGCACCGAGGCCCCCGACGGGGCCTTCTATCAGGTCGGAATGGAGCATTTCGCGTTCAAGCTTCGCAACGAAACCGACCTGATCGAAGCTTACGAAACGCTGCTGAGCGAGAAGGTCGAGATCGCCTACACCGTCAACCACGGAGTGACCAAGAGCGTCTACTTCTTCGACCCCGATGGCAATGAACTCGAAGTGTATGCAGACAATTCCCCCGAGGAAGTCGCCGGCTTCGAGAACCCGTATGGCGGCATGGAGAAATTGGCCTTCGCCACCGATAAGCCGTCGTTGATGGATTCGATCATCAAGGCCCAGCAGTCGATGGCACCCGCGGGCACCGCCGAATGACTCCTGGCATGACCGAGAACACGCCCGGCGGTGTGCGGCTGCCGCGGCCACCGTACGATCCGGAGCTGGTTGCCGGACTCGCCGCAATGCGAAATGCTGTGCCGCCGTTGGGCGCTGAGACCTTGGAGCAGATCCGTGAGCTCACCCTGAAGGCTGTGCCGGGCACCGAACCGGTGGACCTGACCGTGGGCGGCCGGGTTCGCGTCGACGAGATGACCGCCGCAACCCCGGACGCCGAACTGCCCATGGTCGTCCTGTCCCCCGCGCAGGGGCAAGGCCCGTGGCCATTGATCTATTTCATCCACGGCGGTGCGATGGTCGCGGGCGGGCGCCATCTGGGACTAGGCGATTTCCTTTCGCACGTGGCCGACGGACAGGCGGTCGTCGCGTCGATCGAGTACCGGCTCGCGCCCGAGCATCCGGATCCGGTGCCGGTGACGGACTGCTTCAACGGCCTCGCCTGGTGCATCGAGAACACCGGGGCTCTGCGATTCGATCCGTCGCACGTCATCGTCGCCGGCACCAGCGCCGGCGGCGGACTCGCCGCAGGTGTCGCGCTGATGGCGCGAGACCAGGGTGCTCCGCGGGTGACCCATCAAGTTCTCGTGTGCCCGATGCTCGACGACCGCTATGAAACGCACAGCTCCGTGATGCTCGACGACGACGGGAGCTGGGACCGCATCGGCAGTCTGTACGGCTGGACCGCACTGCTCGGCGACCGACGGGGCACCGAGGACGTGTCCTGCTACGCGGCACCGGCACGCGCATCCGACATGTCCCGGCTGCCCAGGGCGTTCATCGATGTCGGCTCGGCGGAGGGTTTCCGCGACGAGGTCCTCGACTACGCGACCCGGTTGAGCCTGGCGGGGGTGAGCGTCGATCTGCACATGTGGGCCGGCGGTTTCCATGGCTACGAGAACATCTCGACCGCAGCGATCTCCCAGGCGTCGCTCTCGACGAGAGAAGAGTTCATCCGTCGCGCGCTGAAGCACTGAGCATCAGCCCGATTCGACCGAAGTTCTCTGAATCAGCAGCCAATGAGACTGCCGCCCTTCGATACCCCAATCGATCGACGGCAGCTCATTGGCTGTCAGCGTGAAATGATGCCGGTATGCTCGGCCGGGAATTACAGCGCGCCAACCTATTTGCTGTAGACGTCGGCGATCCCGGTCCGCAGGGTCGGCGTGAGCCGGGCGGTGATGAACGAACGACACCACACCGTGCGGCGCCTGGCGCAGGTCCACATCGAGTGCCCAGAGACAGACACCCGAACGAGCCGGGTGTCTCCAGCTGAAGGCCGTAGCAGAACGTGGGGCCCGGCAGATCGGGATGGCACGTCTGCCGAGCCGCGTCCACGACGGTACGGACCGCATCCGCTTCACCGATGGCCTTGGTGAAAAGACGAAGTCGGCCACGCTCGATGATCGGGTCGACCGGCAGCGCGAGGGCCACCTGCGTATCGGTTGGCGCCGTTCAGCTTCGCCCTGTCGCGACCACGACTTCGTAATCGCCCGTATGGGTATCGAGCACGAGTTCGGCGATCCGGTCGCGGTGCTCCTCGGCGCTGCCGAGGAGGGCGGCGTCGGTGAAGGCACGCTTGAAATACAAGTGCGCCTGGTGTTCCCACGTGAATCCGATCCCCCCGTGCACCTGAATGGTATCGGCGGCGATGCGGGTGTACGCGGCCGAGCAGATCGCCTGTGCGATCGACGCCGCGACGGCGGGATCATCGGTGCCGTCCTGCAGTGCCCATGCGCCGTGATAGGCGGCGGAACGGGCGTGCTCCTGGTCGACGAGCATATCGGCGAGGCGGTGTTTGACCGCCTGGAACGACCCGATGGGCCTACCGAACTGCAGCCGTTCCCTGGCGTACGACACGCTCAGATCGAGCAGGTGCCGGCCGCCGCCCACCTGCTCGGCAGCCAGCAGCACCGCACCGACCCGCAGCGCACGCTCGCAGATCCAGGGCGTCTCCGCGGGCCCGGCCAGTGGACGGGCGGCAGCGTCGACGAGCTGAACTGCGGCCTGCGGCCGGGTCGAGTCCATCGTGGACAACGCGATGCGCTCCACCCCGGATCCGGTGGCGTCGACGACGAACAATGCCACCCCGCCCGGCCCGTTCGCGACGACGAGCAGATCGTCCGCCGCGCCCGCGTCCACGAGCCGCTCGACGGTTCCGGAGACGGTCCACGTGTCGCCGGATGCGTTGGCACGCAACGTCACCGCGTCGGCGGCGAAGCGGCCGCCGCGGTCCGGGATGGCGAATGCGGCGGTCCGGACGCCCGCGACGAGCGGGCCCAGGGTCTCGGTACGTGCCGGTGTGTCCGGTGACGCGACGAGCGCGGGGATCGACAACGCGAGGGTGCCGAAGACGGGACCGCAGAACAGGGCCGCGCCCAGTTCCTCGACCACTATGGCGGCGTCGACGATGCCGCCGCCCGAGCCGTCGAGCGCCTCCGGCACACCGAGCCCGAGTACGCCCAGTTCGGATCCCAGTCGCAGCCAGACCTTCTGGTCGAAGGCAGGTGTGGACTTCATCAACCGCCGGACGGTGGCCTCGTCGGAGTGCTCCGCGCAGAAGCGGCGCACCGCGGCACGCAGCTCCTGCTGCTCCGGCGTGAACGCGAATTCCGCACTCGCAGTGGACGTTTCGTCGGTCACGGTGTTGTCAGCCACGGGGCACCTCGCGCCAGGGTCGTCCGGAGTCGGCGCGCAGGTCACCGGGCAGGCCCAGGATCCGCTCGCCGAGAATATTGCGCAGCACCTCGGAGGTACCGCCTTCGATGGTGTTGGCGCGCGAGCGCAGGAAGCGCTGCTGCACTTCGGGATAGTCCTCGACGGTATCGATGTCGCGCATGGTGTAGTCGCCGTACAGGAGGCCCTCCGGGCCGAGCAGATCCATGCAGAACTCGTAGACGCGCTGGTTCGACTCGGCGCCCACGAGCTTGCCGATCGACCCCTCGGGGCCGGGGCCGCGGACGGTCGCGGTGGCGCGGGAGCGCTCCGAGGTGAGCCGCTGTGCCTCCGAGCGCAGCCAGAGCTGGGCCAACCGGTCCCGCCGCACCGGGGTGTGACGGTCCGGCCGCTGCGCCCACAGTGCGAGGGCATCAGCGATGGCGCCGTCACCGCGACGAGTACCGCTGGCACCTATCGAGGTGCGCTCGTTCATCAAGGTGGTCATCGCGACCCGCCAGCCGTCGCCGACCGCACCGAGCCGATGCGCGTCCGGGATGCGGACGTCGGTGAGGTAGACCTCGTTGAACTCCGCGTCGCCGGTAATCTGCCGCAACGGGCGGGTTTCGACGCCGGGTGCGCGCATGTCGACGACGAAGTACGTGAGGCCCCTGTGTTTCGGGACATCCGGATCGGTACGCGCGATCAACAGCGCCCACCTGGCGCGGTGTGCCAGCGTGGTCCACACCTTCTGCCCGTTCACAACCCAGTCCTCGCCGTCGCGGACGGCCGACGTGGCGAGCCCGGCCAGGTCGGATCCGGCTCCCGGTTCGGAGAACAGCTGGCACCAGACGTTCTCGAGGCTCGCCAACGGGCGCAGCCACTTACGCTTCAGTTCCTCACTCTGGGCATGCTCGTGCAGGGTCGGCGCGGCCATGCCGTAGCCGATGGGATTCAAGCTGTATGGAACGGGGCCGCCCGCCTCCTGAAGGATCGCATCCGCCACGGACTGGAGGCCGCGCGAGACGCCGAGTCCGCCGTGCCCCTCGGGAAAATGCACCCAGGACAAGCCCGCATCGAAGCAGGCTCCGAGGAACTCGGAAACCGGAACGGAACGCGGGTCGCGGTCCCGCACCACGGCCCGCGCGGCTGCCGCCACTCGCGCCGAATCGAAATCGGTACTCAAACCTCGGCTCCAATTATCAAGGCGCACTTGCCGCACGGTCGCATTCGGCTCCCTTTCGTTACGCTGCTCCGGCAATCCTTCGGTCCCGAATCTCGCTGTCGAGTTCGTGCACGCACAGGCAGGGCGGCACTGGACGGCCGGACAGAGCGACACTATTAGATAGAACGATCTAATTTGTCGACACTAGACCCTGCCCTCCGCCGCGTCAACGAGGAGCGTCGCGGTGCGGCCCGAAGATGATCCGCGGAGGAAGCGGCTCGAGCCTACTGCGGCGGTATCGCACCGAAAGCAACGCGCGACCGTTGACGAAGCGGGAGAAATGCAGCTACTCTCCGAGTAGATTAATCTATCTACTCCTCCGAGTTGCCCCGAGATCTGGTTCCAGCGACCGCAACCGGTCAGGGAATTCGCCCGAGACCCGTTCCTTGCCGTCGGCCAGCCGGTCGCGGCGACGTCCCCGGATGCCCGATCCAGGAAGGTGTCATGTCCAAGTCCTTCAACGCTTTCGTCGTCAACAAGAGCGAAGCCGGGTTCAGTGCCGGTGTACAGCAGCTCACGCTCGACGACCTGCCCACAGGCGACGTCACCGTGCGCGTGCAGTACTCCAGCGTCAACTACAAGGACGGCCTCGCCTGCCTGCCGGAGAGCCCCGTGGTGACCTCGTACCCGATGGTGCCGGGCATCGACATCGCGGGCACTGTCGCCGAGTCGAGCGACCCACGCTTCACCGTCGGCCAGGAAGTGATTGCGATCGGGCGTGGCCTGGGCACCGACCGCTGGGGCGGCTACGCCGAATACGCGCGGCTGTCCGGCGACTGGCTCGAGCCGCTCCCCCAGGGGCTGACCCTGCAGGAGGCAATGGCGCTGGGTACCGCCGGGTTCACCGCAGCCCTGTCGATCCAACGGCTCGAGCAGAACGGGCTGCGGCCCGGCAACGGCCGCGTGCTCGTGACCGGCGCTACCGGCGGCGTGGGCAGCACCGCGGTGAGCATGCTCGCCGGCCTCGGCCACGAAGTCGTCGCGAGCACCGGCAAGGCCGCCGAACACGCCTATCTCGAGGAGCTGGGTGCGAGCGAAATCCTCAGCCGCGAAGCGGTTTCCGCGCAAGTGCCGCACCCGCTCGAGGCCGAGCTGTGGGCCGGAGCGGTGGATCCGGTCGGCGGCGACACGCTCGCCTACCTGTTGCGCACCACCCGCTACGGCGGCTCCGTGGCGAACTGCGGACTCACCGGCGGTCCGGCGGTGAACACCACGGTGCTGCCGTTCATTCTGCGCGGCGTCAATCTCCTGGGCATCGACTCCGTGATGTGCCCGCAGGATGTACGCGCCGCGGTTTGGCTGCGTCTCGGCACGGACCTCAAGCCGAAGAACCTGGTGGAGAGCATCTCCCACGAAGTCGGCTTGGACGGCATTCCCGCCGTCGCCGCCGAAATCCTCACGGGCGCAGTCAAAGGCCGGACGATCGTGCGCATCTAGGGCGTTCCCGAGCACGACATTTTCTTCGCGCCGCGCAGACGGTCTGCGCGGCGACAACCTCAAAGAAGAGGACGATCGCAATGGAAAACAAGTTGAGTCTGGAACAGATGGAAGAGCTGCTGGCCATGCACGAAACGGCCGAGTTCAACGTCGACCTCGACGCCACCATGGCCACACTCGTGGACAACCCCGTCTACGAACTGCCCGCCCTCGGCTGGCGCATCGAAGGACAACACGCGGTCCGCGAAACCTACAAGCGCCTGCTGCACGGCGGCGACGTCCACAACCTCTGGGCCGACAAACGAGTCCACGCCACCTCACCGACCAGCCTCGCCCGCGAAGCCTACGTCTACATCGACACCCCCGAAGGCCGAGTCACCGGCCAATACTTCGTCGCCATGGATTTCGCGGGCGACAAGATCGCCGGCGAACGCATGTACATGGACACCACATTCGCCAAAGCCATGGCCGACATCCTCGGACCCGACTTCGGCGACATCCCCGGCGTCACACGGCTCGAGGACACTGTCCCCACCCCCAAGCCACGACTCGACCGCGCCGCCACACACGCCGCCAACACCAACCACTGAACAGAGCCGCCGACATCGTTCGCAGCACATACCGAAGGTGTTCCGGGCACCGGTATCCGGGACATCACGGGTACGTCGCCTCCACTGGTGCGGTTTGCCGTCGCCATCGCTGCGCATCGTGATCGGCGCGATCCCCTCGGGTCCGGCACCGCGAATGACTCCGAGGGGATCGCGACCCCGCTCTCGAGCAATACCTGAGCGAACTCTTCCAGCTTCGGCCACACCAAACAGTTTGGTTTGGTAGGCTGTGACCGTGGCCACTTCCTCCGAAGCCGATACCACCCGCGAGCGCATACTCACCGCCGCGACCGACGAGTTCGCCCAGTACGGAATCGCCGGGGCTCGCATCGAGCGGATCGCTGGACGGGCGAAGACGAGTAAGGAACGGTTGTACGCGTACTTTCGCAGCAAACAGCAGCTCTACCGGTTCGTCGCCGATCGCGAGCTCGTCGCGATGACCGAGGCCACTCGCATGGACGCCGCCGACCTGCCCGGCTACGCGGGCAGGGTGCACGACTATTTCATGGCTCATCCCGATCATCTGCGGCTCATGCACTGGAATCTGCTGGAGGTCACCGACGCCGAGGCGCCCGGCGACCCCTTTCAGGAATCCGTGCGGCAGACCGTGCGCAGCGGTATCGAGCAGCTGAGTCAGGCACAGGCGGCCGGATATCTGGATCCGGCCTGGGACCCGATCGACATCATGGTCCTGGTCAACCAGATCGCGCTGGCCTGGGCGTGGCAGCCCGGCGTGGTCGCGCTCGCCGACGGGCAGATTCGCAACCCTTCCTTCGCGGCGCGCCGGGCCGCGATCGTCGCCGCCGTCGCGAGGCTGTTCCCCGCGGCCGCTGGTGCGGAAGCGCCACCCGTGAACCCCGGCACCGATGGCACGAGCCCGAGACTTGTGCGTGAAGATCGAGGAGTCCGTTCGTGCGGGAGTGGATAGTCAGGCTCAATACGATCGACGGCGGTGCGGCCGAGGCGCTGCGGGTGATCGAGCATTTCGACACGCTGGTCGACCAGAGGTCTTCGGCGCTGGCCATGCTCCGGGCCGCTGCGGCTCTGGCCGATTGCCCCGCCGGGCTCGAGGATCCGGAACGCGGCCTTCGACTCGGCGTGAACGCTGCCGGTCGAACCCTTGCCGATGTGGGCAGCGAGACCCCATCACGTCAGGTACAGCGGTTCGAGGAGATCACGGTCTGGCTGGACCGGGACGAATCGGCTTGGCCCCTGGACCATCTGATCCTCGAACGATTCGCCCGCAGTCTGCACGCGGTCAAGAAGTCTCGCGACACGTCCCCGGTCGTTGCCGCGCTGCGCACCGTCTGCGATCCGAATGTGCTTCCGGCCGAACGTGACAACGCACTGCGTCGACTGGGTGTGGGGCCGACCGTGACGGTCGCGGTAACCCATGCCGCCGATGCGCGGCGTATGCCACCGGGGCTCGTCGTCGACGACCATCAGATCAATCTCTTCGCCGGATCCACGGCGCCGCAAGCGATTCCGCGCGATATCGCCGCCGGGATGCACACGTGCACCGCCGCCGAGGTCCCCCGTGGGTGGCAGCACGCCCGGACCGCACTACGCATCGCGGTCGAACTCACCACCGGCGAACCCACGCACGTGCGCTATGACCAACTCGGCTGCATCGCCACCGTCGTGGAAAGCGTCGACGCGGACGCGGCCGCGCAAGCACCCGACGTGCGCCGGGTTATCGAGCTGCAAACCCAGCGGCCGTGGGTCGTCGCGACACTCGAGGCGGTATTGAGTCACAGCAGCATTCGCGAGGTCGCCCGTCTGCAGAACCTGCACCACTCGACCATGCGCCAGCGCATCGACTGGCTCGAACGCCAGCTCGGGTATCCCCCGCTCAGCAGCAGCGGATATGCCCGCGCGAGTACCACTTTGACGCTCTGGCGCATCGCGATGGCCGCGGACCGGCAACATCCGGCGAGTGCGCCGGCAACCGTCGTCTGCCGGTGATCGAAGGTCACGCATCGAGAGATAGTCCGCGAACCGGCGAACCTCCGGCCCAGTGCGTTCGGCCGGGCCGGTGGTGTCGGGTAGGAGCGAACATCCCGCGGTGGTACGCAGCATCAATCCAGCAGGTCGGCGATCTCGGATTCGATCTGTTCGGGCGTCACGGTCGACTCGAAGCGGCGGATCACCTTACCGTCGCGGCCGACGAGGAATTTCGTGAAGTTCCACTTCACCTCGTCGGTGCCGATCGCTTCCGGACGAGTGGCCTTGACGTGCTCGTACAGCGGTCCGGCCGAGGGACCGAAATCTCCCGGCGCCTCCGCGCGCAGGTAGGTGAACAGCGGATCTGCCTCGGGCCCGTTGACCTCGATCTTGGCGAAAACGGGAAAGGTGACACCGTAATTCGTGGAGCAGAACTCTTGGATCTCGGCATCCGCACCGGGTTCCTGATCTCCGAACTGGTTGCACGGGAATCCGAGGATCTCCAGCCCACGGTCCCGGCCTTTGGTGTACAGCGCCTCGAGACCTTCGTACTGGGGCGTGAAACCACATTTGCTGGCCACATTGACGATGAGCACCACGCGGCCCGCGCAGGCCTCCAGCGAACGGTCTTCACCGTCGGCGGTGGTGACGGAGAATTCGTGAATTGTCATAGCGCCGAGCGTATTTCAGTCCACATAATTATGCAACGGGTACCGTGCCATATATGCTGCCGAGGTGACCTCGACCCGGCCCCGCGGACGACCCCGCGACGACACCGTCGATCAGCGAGTACTCGACGCCGCGGTCGAGGAGCTGGCGGAGCGGGGCATCGCCGAATTCAGCATCACCTCGGTGGCCGCCCGCGCGCGCGCCGCCAAACGCAGCATCTACGCGCGCTGGCCCCGGCGCGAGGATCTCATTCTGGCCGGGATGTCGACTCTCGCCGCCGGACTGGTCCCACCGCACACCGGAACGATCGGCGATGATCTGAGGATCCTGCTCGACCGGATCGCCGAGGTCTTCGTCGAGCCGCGGCTGAGCATCCTGCAACGCTGCGCGGCGGAGATGGCCGACTACCCGGACATGTACGCCGTGTTCACACGTGACTCGATCGACCGTTGTCTCGCGGCGATCGAGGACGCGCTCCACGACGCCGTCGCCCGCGGCGAGGTACGCGCGGACATCGACCCCGCCACCGTGGCCGACACCATCACCGGCACCATCGCGTTCCGGGCCTCCACTCACCCGGCCGACGTCCTGCCCGTCGGCCGACGCGAGGAATTGATAAGCCTCCTGCTGGGCGGTCTGAGCCCGCGCGACCGCTGACACGGAGCACGCGCCCATAACCGGCACCCTTCAGGAATTCTGCTGCTGGGCCCGGTCCACGATCCAGGCGGCGATCTGGGCGCGGTTGGTGAACCCGAGTTTTGTCAGGATGTGTTCGACGTGGCCTTGAGCGGTGCGGTGGGAGATCACCAACTGTGTGGCGATCTGCTTGTTCGTCAGTCCTCGGGCGACCAGTTCCGCGACCTGCCGTTCACGCTTGGTCAGCTGCGTCGACCCGGTGGAGGTGGAGGCCGCACTCGGCTGCTCGCCGAGCGCGTAGAGCACCGCGGCGTTCATCGTCATCGCCCGGCCGCGCCGGAACGCCGCATCGAACCGTCGCTCGCCGAGCGCGCGACGCACCACGCGGCCGCATTCCTCGTGCGACCGCGACAACTCCGGGAAGAAGATCGAGAACCCGGAACCGGACCGCACCAGATTTTCCGCGGCGCCCATCAGCACCGCCGCGCGCTCACCGTCCTCCTCGGCGATGATCCAGGCCAGACCCTCGAGATCGAGCACCGCGACGACGGGGCTGCGAACGCGCCGGTTCACTCGCAGCGATTGCGCCAGCAACTCTTGCGCGCGGGAGCTTTCGCCCTGCTGCCAGGCGTAGATTCCCAGGCCCCACAGCGCGCTCGACCGGAACAGCGATTCGCCGCTCGCCTCGGTGATGGCCAGGACTTGCTCGTGGTTTCCGATGGCCCGCCGAATATCACCCTGCGCCGCCTGCGCCCAGCCGAGCGTCATCAACGCCGCGATATGGAGATGTCCGGCGGGATCCGAGCCGAGCACCTCGACCGCGCCCTCGAAGCAGGAGGCCGCCTGTGCGGGCTCGCCTCGGTACAGCGCCAGAGTGCCGGCGGCGGATGCGACGAGTGCCCGATGCAGCGGAGCGGGGTCGCCTTCGGCAAGCTCGCGGACCTGCGTGAGCAGCAACTCCGCGGCGCGAAAGTCTTGTTGCTCGGCGGCCATCACGGTGCCGACGTAGAGTGCCCGCACCCGGGCGGGCACGGCGCGCGCGGCGGGGTGTGCGAGGACTCGGTCGACCCAGCGGCGCCCTTCGCCGTACAGACCCCGAAAGCTCCAGAACAGCCACAGCGCGGTGACCGTCCGCAATCCGGCCTCACCCGATTCCGCGGTGTTGTCGGATACGCAGAACTCGAGCGCCTCGCGCAGGTTGAGTTGCTCGCGTTCGAGTCGCGCCAGCCAGTCGGGTTGTCGCTCACCGATCCACCCGGCTTCGCCATCCAGCGCCAACTGGCGGCACCAATCGCGGTGGCGCCGGCGCAGAGTGATTTCTTCGCCGGACTCCCGCAGTTGCTCACGCCCGTAATCGCGCACGGTCTCGAGCATCCGGAACCGGACAACTCCCTCGAGCTCCTCCCGGATCACGACCGACTTGTCCACCAGCGACGACAGCACGTCCAGCGGACTCCCCTGCCCCGACTCGGTGGTGCAGACCCGCTCGACCGCATCGATGTCGAAACCACCCGCGAAGACCGACAATCGAGCCCACAGCCGCTGCTCGGCCGGTGTGCACAATCGATAGCTCCAATCGATGCACCACCGCAGCGTCTGCTGCCGCTGCGGAGCGGTGCGGCTGCCGCGGGTCAGCAGTGCGTATCGGTCGGTCAACCGGGCGAGGATCTGCTCCGGCGACATCGTCCGGATGCGCGCCGCGGCGAGTTCGATCGCGAGGGGCAACCCCTCCAACCGGGCGCAGATCCCGGCCACCGCGGTCATGTTCTTCTCGGTGACCTCGAAACCGGGCACCACCGCCGCGGCGCGCTCGGAGAACAACGCCACCGCGTCGAATCGAGGCAGTCCCCGCAGCGTCGGCGCGCTGTCGAGACTCGGAACTGTCAGCGGCGAGACACGCAGCACCGCTTCTCCGGCGATGTCGACCGGCTCGCGGGTGGTTATCAGAACCCGCAGGTCCGCACATGCCACCAGGAGCGTTTCCACCAGATCCGCCAGGGCGTCCACAACCTGCTCGCCGTTGTCCAGGATCAGCAGCGCTTCCCTCGAACGCAGAAAATCCACCAGCGCATCGCGCATCGGCAGCGCCGAATCATCGCGTAAGCCCAGTCCGCCCGCGACCACGTCGATCAGCAACGCCGGATCGGTCACGTCGGCGAGTTCGATCAGCCATACCCCGTCGGCGAAATCGCGTCGCACGGTCGACGCCGCCCGCAACGCCAGCCGCGTCTTGCCGACACCACCGACACCGGTCAACGTCACCAGCCGCCCCGCCGCCAGCAAGCTCTTGATCTCGGCCGTCTCCACTCGGCGGTCGATGAAACTGGTCAGTTCGAGCGGGAGTTCAGCAGTGCGGCCGCGAGCCCGCCCCAGTTGCGGCGCAACAGATTCCGCACTCGGCGACGCCTCCTGGTGAGGCCCGAGCGCAGCGGCCGCTCGTGCCCGCAGGGCCATCTCGCCGACCTGGTATCCGTTGCGGCGCTGCACCTCTCGGATCGCCTCGCCCAGGGCCGCCGCCGAGGGCCGCGCGTGCCGATCCCGATTCATCGCCGATTCCACGACCGCTGCGACGTCCTCGGGGATACCACCTTCTCGCATATCGGGCAGCGGCTGACCGGTGATCCGCAGGAACTGCGCGACGACCTGCTCACCACTGCGCCGTTCGAACGCGGCATGCCCCGTCAACGCGACGAACAGGGTCGCACCCAGTCCGTATACATCCGCGGCCGGTGTCGCCGCCTGTCCCGCGAGCATCTCCGGCGCGGTGAAGGCCGGCGACGCGGTCACCACCCCTGTGGCCGTGTGGAATCCTCCGGCGATGCGGGCGATACCGAAGTCGGTCAATGCCGGCTCCCCGTACTCGCTCAGCAGAATATTGCCCGGCTTGACGTCCCGATGCAGGATCTCCAGCCGATGCGCGGTCTCCAGCGCACCCGCGATCTTCACCCCCAGCCACAGCGCCGTCTCGACCGGCAACGGCCCTTCCCGGCGAATCCACGCATCCAGTGAATCCAGCGAGTGATATGGCATCACCAGATACGGCCGCCCACTGCCGGTCACCCCCGCCTGCAGCACCGTGACGATATTCGGATGCCCGGTCAACCGGCCCATCGCCTTCTGCTCACGCAAGAATCGCGCCTGATTGTCGGCGTCCAACTCCGCGGTCAGCACCTTCACCGCCACCGTGCGATCCAGCGCCGGCTGCGTACAGCGGTATACGACGCCGAAACCACCCTGCCCGATCTCCTCGGCATCCTCGAAACCGGACGCGCTCAACTCCACCGCAACGGGCACATTCACGTCGCGGCTGGTCCGCAGCGGATCCTCGTCGACCATCAGTGGCTCGGGAACCGCCGGGCACGGGCACGTGTACCGGGCGCCATGCGCTCACCTTCCGACACCGCCAGCGTATCGCCGGCAAAGCCGCCGGTGGCTGTCGGCCGTCGCCGCGGCCGTGATCTGGCCGCCGAGCACAGCGCTTCGCTTCTGCGCGTCCCGGCTGCCGAGCGTCGTGGGTCTTTCCAGGCCGTCACTGATTCGTCATTCGCCCTGGCAGGACAACCGAATGCGGTACCGATTCGGGATTCGAGCGCTGGTGGCGACCGCGGGAACCGCAGGCTGCGACGTATCTTCAGCGCGAGTGATTGTCCTATCGGAAGATCCGTACACAGCACGGTGCGCTCGGCTCGCACAGCCGAGGGGATTCGTGTCGTTCAGGAGCGACGGGAGACGAAGTGATGATGCAGCAGAAGCACAGTCGGCCGCGGCCGCGGTGGCGTAGCCCGCTGCGGGGTCCATGGCTGACCTCGGTGTTCGGCTCGGTACTGCTGGTCTGCCTGCCGATCGTGATCGTCACCGGCTTGTTGTCGTACATCGCGTACGGGCCGCGGTTCGGTCAGGCGATCCCCGCGCACGTCGGGGGCCTGGCGCTGCCCACGTTCGATTGGCCCACCCGCCCGTCGTGGCTGTACCGGCTCACTCAGGGCTTACATGTCGGTCTGGGGCTCGCGCTCGTGCCGGTGGTGGCCGCAAAGCTGTGGTCGGTGATCCCGCGATTGTTCGCCTGGCCGCCGGTGCGGTCGGTCGCTGCGGCGATCGAGCGGGTCTCGTTGGTGATGCTGGTGGGCGGCGTGCTGTTCGAAATGGCCACCGGGATACTCAATATCGAGTACGACTACATCTTCGGATTCTCCTTCTACACCGCCCACTACTTCGGGGCGTGGGTGTTCATCGCCGGGTTCGCCGCACACGTGGCCGTCAAGCTGCCGCGCATGATCACCGCATTGCGCTCCCGCTCACTGCGGCAGGTGCTGCGCACTTCCCGCGCCGAGACCGAACCCGAACCACCCGACGCCGATGGCTTGGTCGCCGCCGATCCCGCCGAGCCGACCATCAGTCGCCGTGGCGCGCTGGCACTCGTGGGCGGTGGTGTGGCGTTCGTCGTGGTCCTCACCGCGGGCCAGACCGTCGGCGGATTCACCCGCCGGGCCGCACTACTGCTCCCGCGCGGACGCGGTGAAGGCCACGGCGCCAACGACTTTCAGATCAACCGCACCGCTACCGCGGCCGGAATCAGCACCGCCGACATCGACGATTCCTGGATGCTGAGCTTGATCGGCGGTCCCGCTCCGGTACACCTGGACCGGGCGACATTGCTGGCCATGCCGCAACATGCCGCCCGGCTCCCCATCGCCTGCGTCGAAGGATGGTCGACGGTGCAAACCTGGACCGGAGTACGGCTACGCGATCTGGCTCGCCATGCCGGGGTGGAGCAGCCCGCTTCCGCGGCGGTGACCTCGCTCGAACAGGCCGGGGCATTCAATCGCGCACTCCTGCAAGCGAATCAGGTACTCGACCCCGACGCATTGCTGGCATTGCGCGTGAACGGCGCGGACCTCTCACTCGACCACGGCTACCCGGCGCGGATCATCGTCCCCGCCATGCCCGGCGTGCACAACACGAAATGGGTCTCCAGCATCGAATTCCGGAGGGCATGAGATGACCACCGAAAGACTGGTCCACCGATGGAAACGCGTGTACGGAGCGCACCCGCTGCATTTACCCGTGCTGCTGGCATCGGTGGTGCTCGCCGGGTACAGCGTATGGGTGCTCGGGTTCGACGCCCTGTGGAATCACCGGGTGTGGTGGCAGGCCATCGCGGTGTGGTTCGCGGCAGCCATCATCGCGCACGACCTGATCCTGTTCCCCGCATACGCACTGCTCGATCGTGCCCTCACCGCGGCGTCCACACGGGCCGGACTGCGGGTGTCGCCGGTGAACTACATCCGAGTACCTCTCCTCGGGATCGGACTGTCGTTTCTGCTGTTCTTCCCCGGCATCATCCGGCAGGGTGCAACCACCTACCACGCAGCGACCGGAGGCAGCCAGCAGGCGTTCCTGCTGCGCTGGCTGCTGCTGTGCGCGACCATGCTCGCGATCAGTGCACTCGCCTATGCGATCCGGAGCCTGCGCGCCCGACGACGGCACTGAATCCTCGCCTTGCTCAGCCACTTTCCGGCACAACGGCGGTCCTTCGGCGGGACCGGGAAATGAATGTCAGAGTTTCGTCACCACGTCGACCAGGCGTGCTGAGGTCTCGGCAGGTGATGATCGTGGCGAGCGTTATCGAGTACAACCACGTTCCCCGCACCGGAAGCGGTCACGAATCACAGGAGGCGCACAGGTGGCAACCGTTGCCGCACGGGTCAAGGACCGGATCGAGCATTTCCACGCGGAGCGGCTGAACGGCGCTCGCGGGACCAGGCCGTTCCTGCACGGTCGCCGACCCACAGCCGAGGACGTCGTGCTGACCGGAAACGATTATCTCGCCCTGGCCGACGATCCTCGGATCGCCGCGGCGGTCGCTGCCGCATTCTCCGGCGCCGGGTCACCACAGCAGCGCATCGACCAGGGCACGCTCGGCGACCGCCTGGCCCGGTACACACAGGCCGGCGCCGGCATCGTGTGCCAGTCGGGCTGGGACGCGAATCTCGGCCTGCTGCAAGCGATCGCGGATCCGCAGACTCCGGTCTATATCGACGAGAAGGCACACATGTCTCTGCGGCAAGGCGCCGTGGTGGCGGCAGCGCCCATTCACCTCTTCCGACACCACGAGCCCGACCATTTGCGCATCCGGATCGGCGAGCACGGTCCCGGCATCATCGCGGTCGACGCGATCTGCAGCACCAGTGGAAGCCACAGCCCGCTGACCAGGCTGTGCGAAATCTCCGAGGAGTCCGGCAGTGTGCTGGTGGTCGACGAGTCGCACTCGCTGGGTGTCGACGGACCGTGCGGGGCAGGCACGGTCGTCGCGCTCGGCCTCGTCGAGCAGGTGGCGTTCCGCACCGCGAGCTTGGCCAAAACCTTCGCTGGACGCGCCGGCTTCATCGGGGTGCACGATCCGGACTTCGTCGACTACTTCCGGTCGGCGTCGTATCCGGCGGTGTTCTCCTCGGCCTTGCGTTCCCCCGACATCGCCGGACTGGCCGCCACCCTCGACGTCGTGCGCACCGCCGACCACCGCCGGACCCGATTGCACGAGATATCGATGGCGGTACGAAAAGCGCTGACGGCCCTCGGATTCGACCTCGCAGGATCCGACAGTCACATCGTTTCCATACCCACCGGACCCGACACGCGCAGCCTGCAGCTGCGCGACATCCTCGAACGACACGGAGTGCTCGGCGCACCGTTCTGCGCACCGGCCACACCACCGGACCGATCATTGATCAGGTTCTCACTGCACGCAGCACTCAGCGATCGACAAATCCAACGAATACTTCTGGCGTGCAGCGAGGTACGTGACCGACTCGGCACAACACCACCCGGGCCGGCGCACTGAATGCTGCACGCCTTCCCAGAGGGCGTTGGAGAATCAGGTCGCGGGTGGGAGGTCCCACGGACCCGTGGTGGTGAAGCGTGCTGGTGCCGCGGCTGGTTTCGTCCGGTCCAGGCTTTGGTGTCGATCCAGTCGTCGTCTCGTCCTTGACGAACAGCTCGACGGCCGAGTCCCCGCCGTCTTTGCGTTCTTGGTCGTTGCGCTGGTTTGTCGTCGAGACCATGGCGGTCCGAAACGCCTGCACTGCAAGTGATCCCGGTCACCAACTGAAAGACGGCGGCACGATATCGGACCACTCCCCCGCAACTGAGCACACGCACGAAAACTCGCCCAGCACAACATGATCTGGTCCGGGCCGCCACTTGGGTGATTCGGACCAGATCATGTTGTGCTGATGGAACAGACTCACTGCACATGATCGGGCGCGGAGGTGTCGGGTCGATGCGACCGAGGCGCAGGTCAGCTGTCCACGGCGCCGTATCGCTTGTCGCGCCATGCGAGAGCCGCGCCGAGGCCTCGGGTGGCAACCAAATTCGTGAACTCCTCACGTTCGGGGGTGTGCGCGGAGTTCAACACCGCGGCGATGTCGAGGTTGGATTCGACCGCACTGGTCAGCCCCATCGCGTCGTACGCGCGGGTGATCGCTCGTTTGGTGTAGCGAAGGATCGACAGCGGGGTCAGCGCGATCTTGCGGGCGAGTTGGTCGACGGCGCCGGCGAGTTCGGCGTTGGCGACGACACGATTGACCATCCCCAGCTCCTGGGCCCGCTCGGCGGTGATGATATCGCCGGTGTAGAGCAACTCGTTGGTGGCTTTCTGGCCCAACAGGAACGGCATGAGCAGCGTGACGGGCCCGGAGCCGAAGCGGATCTCCGGTTCACCGAACTGGGCGTCGTCGGCCGCGACGATCAGGTCGCACGCCATCGCCAACTCGCAGCCGCCGGCCAGGCACCATCCCGATACCGCGGCGATCACCGGCTTCTTCAATCGCCACACCTGCATCGACAGTCCGATGTTGTTCGTGAGCCCGGCGTGCCATTGCTCGGCGGTGGACACCCCCATCTCCACTTCCTGGGTGATGTCGTAACCGACGCTGAACGCGTGATCAGCGCCTTGCAGCACAACGACTTTGATGGCGGGGTCGGCTTCGGCCTCGGTCAGCGCCGTCGACAGTTCACGCATGAGTTCGACCGACAGCGCGTTGAGCTTCTTCGGCCGGTTGATGGTCAACCATGCCACCGCATCATGGTGTTCGATGATGACCAGGTTCTCGACAGACTTCGTCATGCTATTGCTTCTTTCGGTGTCGGAGTTTCTGAACGTGCCATTTCGCGGAAGCGTGATTTGTCGACCTTGCCGACCGATGTCGTCGGGAACTCGTCGACGACGGTGAATCGGTCCGGTGTCCACCAACGGGGGAAGCGTTGCTGGATGTGGCTGCGAAGAGCTGCGTAGAGCTCCTCCCCGCCGCGACCGGGCACGACGGTGAGGTACGCGTGCGGGCGCTCGGTCCACCGCGCATCCGGCACCGCCACGACCGCAGCTCCGGTGACAGCGGGATGTTCACACAGGTGCAGTTCCAGTTCAGCCGTGGCGATCCATTCACCGCCGGACTTGATCAAATCCTTGTCTCGGTCGTGCAGAGCGAGGTTGCCGTCGTCATCGATGGAGGCGATGTCGCCGGTGTCGAACCACTCAGCACCGTCCTGTCCCACCACGAACGGCCCGCGCACCTGTAGCCGCCCCATCGCCGGGCCGCCCCCGGCTTTGTCGAATCCGCTATCGTCCAAGCACATTTCGACGAGCGGAATCGGTATTCCCGCAGACACGCAGGGCCGGTCACGTTCGTAGGTACTGCACGCCATGGTCTCGGTCATCCCCCAGGCATTGACCAGCCGGGCACGCAGGACCGTGGCGACGGAGTCGGCGACCGTCCTCGAGACCACACTGCCGCCGGTGAAGGCGGTGTGCAGTGCGGTCGGAGCGGGTGCGTGGTCCGCCTCGACCGCAGCGCAGATGTCGTGCCATACCGTCGGTACCGCTGCGGCAGCGGTGACGGCTTCGTCGGACAGGATCCGCGCGATGCGCCGCGCGGTCAGGTCACCGCCGGCCAGCACGACGGAGGATCCGGTCAAAGCACAGGTGAAGGGCAACCCCCAACCGTTGACGTGGAAGAACGGCGCGAGCGGCAGCACGGTGTCGTCGCGGGTCAGTCCCGAAGCATCGGCACCCGACTGCGAGAGTGCATGCAGAACCATGGCCCGGTGACTGACCGAGTACATCTTCGGGCTCCCGGTGGTGCCACTGGTGTGGAACAGGAACGCGGTGAGGTTCTCGTCCTCGATGGCCGCAGGTGCGACCGTGTGCGATCCATGCTCGATGAGATCCTCGTAGCTCAGGTAGGTATCGGCGACCGACGACCAGTCGCGGTCGCCGATACCGACAACCGGAATGCGTTCTCCCGAATCTGTTTCAGCAGCGTCGTGGCGTTGTCGCCCAGTGCGGAATGGTCGATCATCTCGGTATCGACCAGTACCGCGGCCGGCTTCGGCGACAACGCCTGTTCGGTCAGGGCGTCGGCGCTGAGCCGAACGTTGAGGCTGTTGACCGCCGCTCCGAGCCGCGGGATGGCGAACAACGCCTCGAGATGCGCACCGGTGTTGAATGCGAGCACGCCGACCACATCGCCCGCACCGATCCCCACGGCCGAACACAGTCCGGCGCTGAGGTTCTCGGCTCGGGTCGCGATCTCCGGAAAGGATCGGTCCGTTCGCCGGTCGTGTGGTCCGGCGATGTCGACGACGCGGGAGTGCCGATGAACGTGTCGCATCCGCCACAGCAGGTGGTCGATGCTCAGCGGGTACATGACTACTTCACCAGCGTCGTCACGACGTCGACCGGATTGGCCAGGGTGTCGCGAATCGGTGACCGCCGCTGGACCGCGGCGGTCAGTTCCCGCAGTTGTTCGTCGCTGGCGTTCGGCGACTCGACACGTACATCGACGCGGATCTGCTGCGCGCCGGGTCGCACGCTGTCATCGAGGTTCAAGAAGCCCTGCAGGTCGAAGTCGACCTCCATATCCAGTGCGAGCGAGGACAATTCGATGCCGCGGACCGCCGCATTGGTGGCGAAGGTGACCGCGTAGCATCCGGCCAGCGCTTGCAGGACGTACTCTCCGGGACTGGCTGCGGTGTCCGTGCCCAAGAGCGCAGCGGGCTCGTCGGACTCGAATGTATAGGTGGCTTCGCGGTCGGTGACGACAGCGCCGTTCTGGGTCACATCACCGGTGACGGCCCGCTGACGGCAGCCGGTGAGCCAGGCCGAGCCGAGCGAGAAGCTCACCTTGGCCAACGCCGGAGTGGCCTTGACGGCGTCGATGGTGGCGGTCAGAGCGTCGCGATCGACGCCGTTGAGTTCGGCGGACTTCGCACTGGTGGTCATGATGATCGCCTTTCGGTCGAGTTGTCGTGCTGATTCGGTACTCAGAGCCGTCCAGGGGACGGGAGTTCACACCTCGGACAGCGAGGAGTCCCCGAGATGGGTTGTAGTGCAGGCTTTTCGGTCACCATGCGTATCGATGTCCTTTCGGTTCGTCTCGGGCGCGAGATAGGCGCACACGATGGTCACGATGCTCAGGACGATGAAGTAGGCGACCACGAGCCATGGCTGTCCGTTTCCGGCGGCGAGCAGTGCGGTCGCGATGAGCGGGGAGAATCCTCCGGCGAAGACCGATCCGATCTGGTAGCCGACCGAGGCGCCGCTGTAGCGGACCCTGGTGGAGAACATCTCGGTGAAGAAGGCCGCCTGCGGCCCGTACATGGCGTCGTGGAAGACATTGATGCCGACGACCATGGCCAGAGTTATCAGGATCGGATTGCCGGTATCGGCGAACAGGAAGAACGGCGCGATGAAGACCGCGCTCGTGACGGCGCCGAACAGGTACAGCGGCCGACGGCCGTACCGGTCGGACAGTGCGGCCCACACCGGCACCGACACCAGGCCGATGGCGGAGGAAATCAGAACCGCGTGCAGGCCGACGTTGGTGTCTTCGCCGATGGTCCGGGCGACGTAGGCCAGTCCGAAGACGGTGTAGAGGTAGTAGATCGCGTTCTGCGACAACCGCATTCCGGTGGTCAGATAGACCGCGCGGCGTTCGTCGCGAAACAGGTCGACCAGAGGCTTGTCGGCAACGGCGTTGTCGCGCTTGAGCTTTGCGAAGCTCTCCGGCTCCACGAGCCGGCTGCGGATGACCAGGCCGGCGAATACCAGGACGAAACTGATCAGGAACGGCAGTCGCCAACCCCAGGCCAGGAATGCCGGATGGGTCAATCCGGTCTTGGCGGCGGTGAACGCACCGACGGCCAACAGCATTCCCCCGGACACGCCGATCTGGGTGAAGCTGCCGTAGAACCCGCGCCGATGGGCCGGCGCGGATTCCACCGACATGAGTGCGGCGCCGCCCCATTCACCGCCGACGCCGAGCCCCTGCAGCAACCGGAGCACAAGCAGCAACACCGGCGCCCAGATACCGACAGAGGCATACGTGGGCAGGGCACCGATCAGGGTGGCGCTCAGGCCCATGGTCATCAGCGAGACGACGAGCATCGCTTTGCGCCCGATCCGGTCCCCGACGTGACCGGCGATGATCCCGCCGAGCGGACGGGCCAGGAAGCCGACCGCGTAGGTGCCGAACGCGACGATCAATCCGACGGCCGGGCTGACCGCGGGAAAGAACAGCGGGCTGAATACCAGGGCGGCTGCTGTGCCGTAGAGAAAGAAGTCGTACCACTCGATCGTGGTGCCGATGAAGCTTCCGAGTGCGACCATCCGGGGTGAATTCTCACGCCGTCTCGCCGACTGCACTGTCGGTGTATTCATTGTGGCTGAACTCCTCTCGAACCCTGACGCGCCGGGCGAGCATCGGTGAGTGCGGTCGACCGTGCGACCGAGAACGCCGAAAGTGGTAGGCCCGACAGCACTTTCGTGTCGTGTGCGCTGCTGCTCACCCTGTCTGCTCGGCGTGTGATCCAAGCCTCACCGCAACGGTGGCGTGCGGCAATGACCAACCTCGAGCAGGCGTGCGCAGAATTGCACATGCCCTGCTCAGAGGTGCAACGAAGATCTCGACCGTCGCGACGAGATCCGTTGTGTGCCATGATGTATGACGCTGCCGCAGCTTCCCGGTTGCGAAGGCCGGGACGGCGGACACACTTCGACCTTCCCGCGCCAGGCACGCTCTGGCGTCAGCTGGTCGACGGATTCCAGCGGTAATTCACCGAACCACGAGGCCTGCCCGTACGCGCGGATAAGAGAGGGTGAGGCGATGAACTACGTTGCACAGGTGTCCGGCCGCGGCACGGGGGTGTATCACGTGGCGCACGGCGCCGCCGATTCACCGCCGGTGTTCATCGAGGGCGACCGTGTATTCGGCGGAAAAGGAAGGGCCGCTGGACCATTCGAACATCTGCTCAGCGCGTTGGGCGCCTGCTGCCAGATTACGGCCCAGATCGTCGCCCAGTCACGGGGTTGGACGGTGCGCGGGTTTCGCAGCACGACCGTCGCGCAGTTCGACAATGCCGTCCTGGTGCGCGGCCTTCCCGGAACGTCGCGATTTCGATCGGTCGACATCGAGATCGCTGTCGAATCCGATCTGACACCGCAGCAGATACATGATCTGGGGATCGAGGTGGAGCGGCGCTGCCCTGTCTATCAGCTCTTCCTCGCCGCCGGTACGCCGGTGACAAGCTCATGGTCGTCGACTGGGCAATGACCGCGAGAAGTTAGCACGATTGGCCGCGACGAGCGCCTCGATGTAGTCGCAGACGACGCGGACACGAGCGATTCGCCGCAGATCTCGAGGCACCGACAGCCAATAGCTTCGAACCGTGTTCGACTCGACCTTCAGCCGCCGGAGCCCGGAGATGTCGTCGCCGATGAATGTCGGCAGGAAAGCGATACCGAGCCCGGCCTTGGCCGCTTCGATCTGTCCCGCGATGTTGTTGGTCTGGATGGTCGGCTCGATGTCCGGCAGCAGGTCGTGCAGGAGGTTGAAAGTGGTCAGGTCCAACGCTTCGTCCAGATACCAGATCAGGGAATGCCGATAGAGATCACCCAGATCGACAATTTCGTCGTGCGATTCCAGATAACGCGGTGTCGCATAGAAGGACAGCGTGTAGTCGGTGAGCTTGCGCAGCTCCACCGCGCGGGCCTGGGGACGCTCGATGGTGATCGCGACGTCGAACTCGCGTGGTGCGAGCGTGGCATGCCGGTTGGCGGTGACGATTTCGACGACGAGGCTGGGATGCGTGGACTGCATCGCCCCCAGGCCGGGCAACAGCAGATAGATTCCTAATCCGTCGGGTGCGATGACCCGCACCCGGCCCGATAACTTCGACCCTTGCGAGAAACACTCTTCTCGGGCCGCGAGCAATGATGCCTCGACGCCCTCGGCATGAACCATCAGCCGAGTGCCCGCCGCGGTGACCGTCCACCCGTCGACATGACGATCGAACAATCGCTGTCCCACCGCACGCTCGAGCCGAGTGAGATGTCGGCCGACGGTGGTGTGGTTGATCCGGAGATGTTTCGCGGCCTCGACCAACCTGCCCCGGCGTGCCACTTCGAGAAACACGGTCAGGTCGTCGGCAGAAATCACGTGCGCAACAATACTGATGACGAAGCCGTCGGTGGGCGAATTCGATAGTGTGGAGCGGTGCTGTCTGCCGATAACCTGGGTGTCTTCCTCGAAGTGGCGCGAAGCGGCCGTCTGACCGAGGCGGCCAAGCACTTGGATCTCGACCAGAGCACAGTGAGCCGCCGGATAGCCCAGTTGGAGCGGTCGGTCGGCCAGCGTCTGTTCCATCGCGACCATTCCGGTTGGACGCCGACCGACTCCGGATTGCGGCTGCTCATTCACGCAGAATCGGTTGAAGCGGCAATGGAGGCGGCGCGCGAGGATCTGCTGGATTCCAACAGCAAGCTCAAAGGTTCGGTGCGCGTTCTCATTCCGGATGGCTTTGCCGGCTACTTGATCAATCCGGGCCTCGCGCATATGTGCAACGCATTCCCCGGATTGGCTATAGAGTTGGTCAGCTCGAATCAGCACGCGTCGTTGTCGACGCGAGAATTCGATGTTGCGGTATCCATCGAGAAACCCGCCGCCCGCGCGGTCACAGTCCAGAAACTGGCGGACTTCGAAATGGGCGCTTATGCCGCTCCGGCGTATCTCGAGTCGAATCCACCAATTCACACGGTGGAAGATCTACGCGAGCACCAATTCGTCTGGTATGTGGAAGGGGCGCTCGCGGTCCCCACCTACGAGGCACTGTTCCAGGCGGTACCGAATGCGAACCTGACGATACTCACCAACACCATCGCCGCACAGGTCGAGGCAACCCAGCAGGGATTGTGCCTCGGATACCTGCCGACGTGGATCGGCGATTCGACCTCCGAACTGGTGCGGGTCGAGACCGTCGACGTGTCGATGCCGAACAGCTATTGGCTGGTCGTTCCCACTCAGTTCTCTCGGCTCGCACGGGTCCGCGCCATCACCCGGTGCATCGTCGACCTCGTCGCTGAGCACCGCGGCCTGCGATTGGCGACGGGTTACGCGGACAGCCGCGCGACGCCGTTCCGGTAGGAGGGCCTCGCCGACTCCCGCGGGATACAGGCGAGGGACGCCGGTCAGGCCTTGCCAGGTGTGAGCGGCTGCGTGTAGCAGACCGCAGTGCCGTCGAGAACCACAGTTCCGTCCTGCCTGGTCACGGTGGTGACGAGTTCGGTCATCGGTTTGTCGGTGCGGGCGGCGACGACCTCCACCCGGCCGGTGATGGTGTCGCCGGGGCGAACCGGCGCTCGGAAGGCCCAGTTGACATTCAGGAAGACCGTGCCGGGCCCGGGGAGCTTCTCGGCGACGACGGCGTTGAGGATGGCGCTGGTCACCCCACCCTGAACGATGATTCCGCCGAATCGCGTCGACTTCGCCAACTCTTCGTCGTAGTGCAGCGGGTTCCGGTCACCGCTGAGTTCGGTGAACAGCGCAATATCGCGTTCGCTGACGGTCCGGGACAGCTGGGCGCTCTGGCCAACGTGCACGCGATGCTGCTCTGGAGTGTCGTGTGGCGGGTGGGACGAGGTGCTCATGCCGTTGGTCCTGACGATGTAGTCGACTGTCCTGCAGCAGGATTCGAATTCCCAGTGCCGTAGCTGGGCTCAGCTTCGCGGGCTCGGTCGAGTGTGCGGGTCAACACGATCATCGCGACCGCGCCGACGGCCGGGCCGACCGCCAGGGCTGCCAGCGCGGCGGACCACGAAACATGCTGGACGAGAACGGGAACCAGCCACAAACTCACGGTTGTGGTGAGGTAGCCGAGGGCGAGCTGGATCGATACGGCGCCCCCGACGTAGACCGGATCGGCGTGTTCGGTCACCAACGCGGAGAACTGAGCCGAGTCGGCGATGACCCAGAATCCCCAGAAGAGGCACAGCGGCAACACGATCCAGAGCGAATCGGCGCCGACGACACTCAGGATCAGGGCAGCGCCTCCCGAGCAGACCAGGCACGTCAACGCGGATCGAGATCGCCCATAACGGTCACTGAGCCCGCCTCCGACCAGACAGCCGAGCGCACCGACGCCGATGCACAGGAACGACAGGGCCGCGGAGAGCGGTTCGTAGTCGGCGCTGGAGGCGATCGCGGGAACGGTCGCCAGGAAGGCGCCGATCCACGCCCACATGGCATACAGCTCCCACATGTGGCCGACGTAACCGATGTTCGCGAGAGCGACCTTCTTGTCCCGCATACTGGCGAGCGCTGCCGCGAAACTGAAGGGGCGCTGCGGAAATGGGTAGGGGCCCGGACCACGTAAGGCCAGTACGAGCAGACCGCCGCCGGCGGTCATGATCGTGGTCGCGACGATGACGTACTGCCACGGCACGGATCCGAACGATCGAACCAGATGCGGAATCGCCGACCCCAGCGTGAGCGCACCGATCATCACGCCCAGTGCGGTACCGCGCCCGGTGCGGAACCAGGTGGAGACCTCCTTGAGGGCCGGTGGATAGATTCCCGCGAGGAACACCCCGGTCAGCACCCGCAGTGGGACGGCGAGGACCAGCCCGTGCGCCGCCAGCAACGCGATGTTGGCCAAAGCTGCCCCGATCGCGCCCAGGCACATCAGCTTCGGTGGCGCCACGGCGTCGGCCAGACCGGTCGCCGCCGAGGCCAGCGCCCCGACGACGAACCCGATCTGCACCGCGATCGTCAGCAGCGAGGATCCCGCCGGGCTGAGGTGCCAGATATCCACCAGCTGCGGAGCTACGAACGATGCCGAGAACCACACGCTCATCGACAGGAACGTGCTGACGGCGATCAGCAGGAGGGCAACGCCCGGCCGCCGAGCACCGGTGCTCGGCGGCGGTGCCGCGCTTGCCTGCGCTGCGCGCGCATCCGAGGTCACTTGCGGCCACTTCCGGGAGTTGTTCCTCGCGTCGTCATCCAGCGAATCGCACCGAGAGCGTCGATAGCGCGGTCCACGGAGTCGAACAGGGCCACGCCCGCGGCGGCGGCAACGGGACGAAGCTGCCGAACGAGTTCGTCCTGGTTGGCGTCGAATCCGCTACGCAGCACCAGTACGACGGGGGTGTCGCCGCGCGGGGCTTCCAGGATGTCCTGGGTCAGCATCCACACCAGCTTGTCGCCGTGCTCCACCGTCTTCATGTCGAAGACGGTGCCCAGGTCCAGGAAGGCGCAGATCGCGTCGATCGACTCGTCCTCGGCCACCGCGGTCACGATCGCGCCGGTGAAACTCCCGGACTCGTCGAACATCGACCAGATCGGAATGTCGATGGGGTTCGACAGGCTGCTGCCCGGTGCGTCGAACGGGGCGAGCCGGTCGCGGGTGGCCGCCGAGAACGGAGCCAACCGCAGGTCCCAGCGGTCCGCGCGGTCGGAGCCGACGACGGCCACTCCCCCGCCGCTGCCCAAGAGGGCCAGGTTGTCGCCACCGAGGCGGGGTACGAACTGCAATGCTGTCAGGACGTCGAGGAGTTGGTCGAGATCGTCGACCAGATGCACCCCGGCCTGTCGTGCGGCATCCTCGAGCAGCTGCGGGTCACTGGCCAGCGCGCCGGTATGCGAGGCGGCAGCCGCACCGCCAGCGGCCGTGCGTCCGCCCTTGAACAGGACCACCGGTTTGGTCATGGTGCGCGCCAGCCGGAAGAACTGCCCGGCCCATCGGTCGTCCTCGAGGTAGAAAGCGACGGCCTCGGTGCGCGGGTCCGCCTCGCAGAAGGCCAGCAGCTCCGCGGGGGTGACGTCGTCGCAGTTACCCACGGAGCTGACGAAGCTGAACCCGAGTCCCAGTTCGGTGCCACGTCGCAGGACATCGCCGGCATAGGTACCCGACTGCGAGACGAAGGCCAGATACCCCGGATTCGCAGTCGAGGCCCCAGGGCTGATCATCGTCACCCCCTCGTAGGCGGAGTAGTGGCCGATGCAGTTGGGCCCTAGAACACGTAGCGAGGTTCCGGACACGGCGTCCGCCAGAGGCTCCGTGTCGGCGGTGTACACATGTGCGGTGTGTGTGCCCCGATCGGCAAGTGCCCGAAGGGTATTCGGCACGGCGGCAGCCGGAACCGCGACCACCGCGCGATCCACGCCGACGGGCAACCCCGCGATGTCGGCGACGGTGGAAACACCGCAGATCTCGGCATTCTTACTGCTGACAGGGAAAATCCGCCCGGTGAAGCCGAAGTCGACGAGAGTGCGCACCGCCCGGTAGCCCATCTTGCGCTCGTCGGCCGAGGCTCCGATGATCGCCACCGACTGCGGATACACGGCCGGGCGCAGCGCCTCGTAGGCGGCCGCGATATCAGGTACCGCGTACTCCTGGTCATCGGAGCGGTCCAGCGCGGTGGCGCGGGCATCGACGGCGACGACCCGATCCGCGGTGATGACGACCGGGTTGAAGTCGACCTCGGTGATCTGCTCGCGCAACAGCATCCCCTCGGGCCCGCCGACGGCGAGCAGCGCGTGCACGAGGTCGTCGACCCGATCGGGAAAGCGCTTCAGGATCACCCGGCCCAATCGGGTGTGCGACACCATTTTTCGCGCACCGGCGGGGTCGATCGGGGCCAGTGCGAACACCACGTCGTCGAGGGTTTCGATGTCGACGCCGCCGTGCCCGAACATCACCACCGGCCCGAAGCCGGGAGCACGCAGGCCGCCTACGACTGCCTCGATTCCCGCGTCGACCATGGCTTCCACGGTGACGCCGCGCGGATTCACCCCTGCCGCGCGCTGGCTGTCCAGCAACGTCCGCGTGCGGGTGCGGACCTCTTCGGGCGCGACCCCGAGCAGTACGCCGCCGGCCTTGCTCTTGTGGACGACTTCGTCGGCGACGAGTTTGATCGCCACCGGGACCCCGAGCGTCGCCGCGATGCGGTGAGCGTCGTCCGCGGACGCGGCGAAGGTGATGGCGTTGGCGGGCACGCCGTAGCCGATCGCCAGATCCCGGACCGCGTCTTCACGTAGTCGCGGGTTCATCACTGCACCCCTGCCTTGTCGAGCCTGTCCTGGAGATCGGCGGGCGCGTCGGGGTAACGCGGGGGCCGCTTCTCCAGGAACGACCGCACGCCTTCATCGCCGTCGGGCAGGTCCCGGACCGTCTGCGCCAGTGCGGGTTCCAGCGCCGCACCGGCCCGCAGACCGTGCTGCAGCGTCGTGCGCAGTCCGGTCTTGATGGCCCGCACGACCGCCGGAGAGACCTCGCTGATTTCGTCGGCCAACGCCAGTGCCTGGTCGAGAGTGTCAGCGGGGTCGCAGATCTCGTGCACGAAGCCGGTCTTCCGGGCGGTGAGCGCGTCCACGGGGTTCGCGGTGGTCAGCATGGCGAATGCGACCGGGTAACCGACCAGGTCGAGCAGGCGGCTGAGCTGGCCGCCGACCGGCACGAGGCCGATCCGGGCTCCCACGGCGCAGAACCGTGCGTTGTCTCCCGCGATGCGGATGTCGCAGTTCAGCGCGAGGATGAAACCCGCGGCGTAGGCGGCCCCGTTGACCGCGCCGATGACGGGTGTGCCGAGTTCGGCGGGCAGCGTGAACGCGGCGTTGGCCTCGGGATCTCCTGCGGTCTCGGGGTTTTCGAGCACATCCTGCAGATCGTGCCCGGAGGAGAACACGTCCCGGCTGCCGGTCACCACGATGCAGCGCACCGTGGGATCCCGGTCTGCCGCTAGCAGCATGTCGCGCAGCATCGGGGCCATGTCCGCGCTGAAGGCGTTGCGCTTGGCCGGGTTGGTGATGGTCAGGATTCGTACCGGACCACGGTCGGACCGGGTGATTGTTGCTGTCATGAGATTGAACTCTCTTTCTGGGTATTACTGGCCGAAAAAGTTGCGGCGGAGCGGTTTTCCGACCGCGCCCCGGCCCCCTCAATGGCCGGGGCGCTGCCGTGGCCCCGCATTGCCCGCAGCTGCCGTGCCGCCAGCGCCCACACGAGCGTGACCAGCAGATTGAGGATCAGGGCGGAGATCGCGATGTACATCGGCGACGACAGGAAGAACGGGGCCGCGGTGGACCCACCGAAATGATGTGCGTTCGAGGAGGACACGTTGTACGCGGCGACCGTGCCGTAGACGATGCCCACTGCCCACCCCGCCAGCACCGCACGGCTGTCGGAGAAGCGGACCACGAACAGTCCCAGCAGCACCGCGGGCAGCGTCTGCAGGATCCAGATGCCGCCGAGGAGCTGGAAGTTGAGCGCGAACTGACTGTCCAGGGTCAGCACGAACACCAGTGCCCCGAGTTTGACGAGCACCGACACGATCTTGGAGATCCGGGTCTCGCGCCGGGCGTTCGGCGCGGTGCGAGAGAACTGTTGAATAATGTTGCGGCTGACCAGATTTCCCGCCCCGATCGCCATGATTGCAGCCGGGACGAGTGCGCTCATCGCGATCGCGGCGAAGGCGACGCCGACGAACCAGGACGGAAACATCGTGGCCAGCAACTGCGGAACGGCGAACTGCGGGTTGCCGTCGAGGGGTTTGATGCCCGCCGCCAGCGCCATCATCCCGAGCAGCGCGACGAAGCCGAGCAGCACGGTATAGATCGGCAGCACCGCCATGTTCCGGCGCACGGTCCTGGCGCCGCGGGCGGAGAACACACCGGTGATCGAATGCGGATAGAGGAAGAACGCCATCCCGGAGCCGAGCGCCAAAGTCGCGTAGACACTGGCGTTCACGCCGATCGTCGCTCCCTGCGGGTCGGTGCTGTGTGTCTTGGCGGCGATCGCCTGACCCGCGTGGGAGAAGATGGCGCCGAATCCGCCGAGTTTGATCGGGATGACGATCACCGCGACGATCACGACGAGATAGATCAGGATGTCCTTGACGAAGGCGATCAACGCCGGCGCACGAATTCCCGACGAGTACGTGTACGCCGCCATCACACCGAACGCGATGAACAGCGGTAGGTGGCCGACGACCCAGGTGGCCTGCGGCCCCGCCTTGACCCCCATCGCGGCGAACACCACTTCGAGCCCGATGAGCTGTAGAGCCAGGTAGGGCAGCGTAGCCAGCAGCCCGGTGATCGTGATCGCCAGCCCGAGCGTCCGCGACTTGAATCGATCGTTGATGAAGTCGGTGAGAGTGACGTACCCCTTCTCGTGAGCCAGCCGGACCAACCGGGGAAGGAACACGAACCCCAGCGCGTACAACACCACAGCATTGGGCACGGCGTAGAACCCGAACGCACCGAGACTGAAGATCGCGGCCGGCACCGCGATCAACGTATACGCGGAGTACAGATCACCACCGAGCAGGAACCAGGTGACGAATCCGCCGAACCCGCGCCCGCCCAACGCCCACTCGTCGAGATGGTTGAGGTCCTGGGCGCGTCGCCAACGGCTCGCGACGAATCCCAATCCGGTGACGAGCACGAACAGCACGAGGAACACCGTGAAGGTGACGGCATTGAATGTCATTGCGCATCAGCGCCTTCGGCCTCGTGCCGGAAGGCGATCAGGTAGACGGTGCCGCATCCGGCCGCCGCAGCGACGGCCATCGCCATCTGAAACCAGTAGAAGAACGGAATGCCCGCCACAGCCGGCCCGGATCGCTGGTACAGCGGTACCGCCAGTGAAAGCACCACCGGTGCGGTGATCAGGAGGGCGCAGATCACCCACTTGGGAAGTGACGCAGACGTGTGCTGCGAGGCTGCCGGTGGTGGTGCGGTCGGGTGGTCGGGTGGTTTCATGTCGACACTCCACTGTGCTGATGAGGTGAAACGATTGCCCGGATCCGGGCGGAGTTGTGGTGCGGAACGGCGGATCACGCCGGGCCCTACGGCAGCGCGGGTGCCGCCGTCAGGGAGTTCGGTGCCGTGGCGCGGTTCCACAGACCGGCCTCGGCGTAGTCGAACGACTGTGCTTCAGGTGCGGCCCATTTCGGCGATCGGTCCTTGTCGACCAGACCCGCGCGCACTCCTTCGATGAAGTCGTGAGTACGGACGAGGCCGGACGAGATTCGCAGTTCCATGGCCAGGCACTGCCGTAGCGGCAGTTGCCGACCGGCGGTGAGCGCGGCCAGAGTGACCTCGAGGCTGAGCGGTGACGCCGCGTCCAGGGCCGTGAGAGTCTCTTGCGCCCAGGGACTTCCGACTTCGATGAGCCGTGATCGAATGACCGTCATGCTCGGAGAGGCGAAGCAGTGATCGATCTCGCCGCGGTGGCCGGCCAGCTGCCCGGGCTCGGGCATCGTCGATGGCGCCAGTGACCGCAGCGCTTCGTCGATCGAACGGTCCTGCCGATCCAGTGCCGCGGTCACCGCGTCGATGTCCGTGACGAGATGGGTGCCCAGGCCGGTGTGGAGAGCATCCGAGGCATCGAGCCGGTAGCCGGTCAGCCCGATGTACGTGCCCAGCGCACCGGGCAGCCGAGACAGGAAGTAGCTCGCGCCGACGTCGGGGAAGAAGCCGATGGCGGTCTCGGGCATGGCAAGCACAGCGCGCTCGGTGAGCACCCGGAACGCACCGTACACCGACAGTCCCAGACCGCCGCCCATGCAGATGCCGTCGATCAGGGACACGACCGGCGTCTCGAACCCGGCCAGCCGCGCGTTGAGCGCATATTCGGCGGAGAAGAATTCGACGCTGTCGTCGTGCCGTCCCTCGACGGTGTTCTGCCGGATCCGGCGAATGTCCCCGCCGGCGCAGAACGCCTTCGGGCTGGTGCTTTCCAGGACCAGCACCGAACCCGGGGCCTGCGACCATTCGTCGAGACAGCGGTGGAACTGTTCGATCATGGGCAAGGTCAGCGCGTTGAGGGCCTTGGGCCGGTTGAGCAGGATTCGGCCCACGCGGCCGTCCCGCACGAACATCACCTCGTCGTCGCCGGATGCGGAGTCCTGTTCCCGCACAGCAGAACTGATCTGTGTCTCAGTCATGGGTCGGCATCGCGAACTCGGCGCGGACCTGGATGTCGTTCGGCCAGCGGGTGGTCGCGGTCTTGTTCCGGGTGTAGAAGCGCACGCCCTCGGGGCCGTGGATGTGGTGGTCACCGAACAGGGACCGCTTCCAGCCGCCGAACGAGTGGAACGCCATCGGCACCGGGATCGGCACGTTCACACCGACCATGCCGGCCTTGACGTTGTGCAGGTAGGTGCGGGCGGTACTCCCGTCGGCGGTGAAAATGGCTGTGCCGTTGCCGAATTCGTGATCGTTGACCAGTTGCAGTGCCTCGGCGAACGATTCGGCCCGCACGATGGACAGCACGGGGCCGAAGATCTCTTCCAGGTAGATCCGCATGGACGGGGTCACGTGGTCGAAGAGGGTGCCACCGAGGAAGAATCCCTTCCCGACCGCGTCCGGAATGGTCTCGCGGCCGTCGACGACCAGTTCTGCGCCCTCCTCGACACCGGTGGCGACGTATGCGGCCACTTTGTCCCGGTGTGCGCCGGTGACCAGCGGACCCATCTCCACGCCGTCCCGGGTGCCGGGTCCGACTTCGAGTTCGGCCAGCGCGGCCACCAGACGCTCGCGTAGAGCTGCGGCGGTCTCGGCACCCACGGGAACGGCCACGGAGATGGCCATGCACCGTTCACCGGCCGACCCGTAGGCGGCGCCCATCAGTGCCGAGACGGCCTGGTCCAGGTCGGCGTCGGGCATGATCACCATGTGGTTCTTGGCGCCGCCTAGCGCCTGGACGCGTTTGCCGTTGGCGACCGCGGTCGTGTGGATGTATTCGGCGATCGGAGTCGAGCCGACGAAGCTGATCGCTTCGACCTGATCATGTGCCAGCAGCGCGTCCACGGCCACCTTGTCACCGTGCACGACGTTGAACACCCCGTCGGGCAGACCTGCCTCGGTGAGCAGACGGGCAAGTTCCACGCTGAGCGTGGGATCCTTCTCGGACGGCTTCATCACGAACGTGTTCCCGCACGCCAGCGCGACCGGGAACATCCACATCGGCACCATCGCCGGGAAATTGAACGGCGAGATTCCGGCCACCACGCCCAGCGGCTGGCGGAAGGTGAGGCCGTCGACATTGCGGCCGACGTTCTCGGAGAACTCGCCCTTGAGCATCTGTGGTATGCCACAGGCGAATTCGACGACCTCCAAGCCGCGGGTGACCTCTCCCCTGGCGTCGGAGAGCACCTTGCCGTGTTCGCTGGTGATCAAGGCCGCCAACCGATCGGCGTGCTGATCGACCAGGTCCCGGAAGCGGAACAGCACCCGGGCGCGGACATGCGGCGGAGTGGCCGACCAGGCCGGGAACGCCTCGGCCGCGGCAGTGACCGCCGCGTCGACATCGGCGGCGGTCGCCATGGCCACGAGTCCGGTGACCTCGCCGGTGGCCGGGTTGTACACATCGGCGCGGGCGGCCCGCGGGTTCACAACGAGCTGCCCGCCGATGTAGTGGTCGATATCGGCAGTCGTGGTGCCCGACCGCTCGGTGGTGAATGTTGCTGTCATATCGGTTGTTTCCTCCTCGGAAGTGTCAGCCGTAGATCTGGGCGTAGAGGTCGCGGATCTCGGTGTCGGTGGGCACGCGGGGGTTGTTGGCCGGTGATCCCGAGGCCAGCGCCTGCTCGGCCATCAACGGGGTCAGTTCGTCCCAGCGTGTTCTGTCGATGCCGTACTCGCGTGGAGTGGGCACTCGGACGTCGGCGCACAGTTCGCGCAGCCCATCGACCAGCGCGGCCGCAGCGGCCGGATCGGAATCGGACTGCGCCGCGACTCCGAGCGCCCTGGCACAGTCGGCGTAGCGGCCCGGCGCCGCGTCCACCGAGAACGCCGTGACGGCCGGGAAGAGCATCGCGTTCGAAAGGCCGTGCGCAACATGGAAATGCGCACCGATCGGCCGACTCATGCCGTGCACCAAGGCCACGCTGGAATTGGAGAACGCGATGCCGGCCTGGGTGGCCGCCAGCATCATGTCGGCACGGGCCTCGATATCACTGCCGTCAGCGTAGGCCCGGCGAAGCACACGCCCGATGGTCCCGATCGCGACCAGGGCCAGGCTGTCCGCGAAGGGATTGGACTTTCGGCTGACATACGCTTCCACCGCGTGCGTCAGCGCGTCGACACCGGTATCCGCGGTCAGCCGCGCCGGCATGGATTCGGTCAGCTCGTAGTCGATGACGGCAGCCTGCGGCAGGAACGCCAGGCCCGGGCACAACATCTTCTCGTTCGTCTCACTGTCGCTGATGACGGTGAACTGCGTTGCCTCCGAACCACTTCCGGCCGTGGTCGGCACCGCGACGATCGGCAGGGCAGGGCCTGTGTTGATCACCGGCGCCTTGTAGTCGCGCATCTGCCCGCCCCGCTCGCCGAGCAATGCCAGAGCCTTGGCGGTGTCCATCGGGCTTCCGCCACCGAAACCGATGACGGCGTCGGCGGCGTGTTCGCGAATGGCATCCAGGCCTGCCGCGAGCGAGGCCGTCGTCGGATCGGGCACGGTGCCGTCGAACAGGCGCGGGGTCAGGCCCGCGGCTTCGAGGTACTTCATCATGCGGTCCGCCGCGCCGTTCCCGGCGAGGAACGCATCGGTGACGACCAGCGGACGCTCGACACCGAGGCCGGCCACCACCTCACCGATGTCGCGAACCGCGCCGCCGCCGATCCGCATGACGCGGGGCAGAGCAATAGCTGTGCTCATGGAGTCTGCATTCCTTCCTGGTGTCACCGGTTGTTGAAAGCCGGCTTGCGCTTCTCGACGAAGGCCGCCATGCCTTCGGTCTGACCGTCGGTGGCGAACGCGGCGTGGAACAGCCGCCGTTCGAACCGAAGTCCCTCGCGCAGCGGCGTTTCGAAGGCGGCGTTCACCGCTTCCTTGGCCATCAGGGTCGAGGGCCGGGAGAAGTTCGCGATCTTGGTGGCGACCGCGATCGCTTCGTCGATCAGGGCATCGGCCGCGACGATGCGCGCGACGAGCCCGATGCGCTCGGCTTCGTCGGCGTCGATGGTGCGGCCGGTCAGGACCATGTCCATCGCCTTGGATTTGCCCACCGCCCGGGTGAGACGCTGAGTGCCGCCGGCGCCGGGCAGGATCCCGATCGTGATCTCGGGCTGCCCGAACTTCGCGGTGTCCGCGGCGATGATCATGTCGCAGCTCATCGCCAGTTCGGCCCCGCCGCCCAGGGCGTAGCCGGCGACCGCCGCGATGATCGGTTTGCGTACGGTGGCCGCGCGCTCCCAGGTCGAGGTGATGAAGTCCTCGAGGTAGACGTCGCTGAAGGACTTCGGCTGCATTTCCTTGATGTCGGCGCCCGCGGCGAATGCCTTTGCGCTGCCGGTCAATACCACCGCGCCGATGCTGTCGTCGGCTTCGGTCGCATCCAGGGCGTGGGTCAGTTCGACCGTCAGCGCATCGCACAGGGCGTTGAGTGCCGCGGGACGATCGAGGGTGATCAGCGCGACCGGTCCGCGGCGTTCGACGCGCAGGTGCTCGTATGCGACATCTGTGCCGGTTACCGGTTCGTCGATCGCGGTCATGTGGTGTCCCTTTCCTGATGTGCTGATTCGTTCTCGTGGTTCTCGATGCCCGCTCAGGGCACAACGACGGTCTTGCCCCGGGTACGGCCGCTCGCGAGGCGATCCAATGCCGCCGGGACGTCGCCGAAGCTGTGCTCCGTGATGAGCGGGCTGATCGCGCCGGACCGTGCCAGCGCGAAGATCTCGGCTTGCGCCTGCCGGACGAGAGCCGGCCGATGGCGGCGGTACAGCGTCCAGTGCAGCCCGGCGATCGTGTAGTTCTTCACGAACGCGTGATTGAGTTCGGGCGCGGGGATGGTGCCGCTGGCAAATCCGACCACGACGATGGTTCCTTCGAACCCGATGTACTTGGTCGCCCGCTGGTAGGCGTCGCCTCCCACCGGGTCGAAGACGATATCCGCGCCCGCCGGGGCGAATTCCCGGACCCGCGTGATGACGTCTTCGGCAGCTCCGTCGATCGCCAGATCCGCACCCATCTGTAGGACAGTATCGACTTTCGCTGGGCCGGAAGCGATTCCGATCACTCGTGCTCCGGCGGCGCGGGCCACCTGGACGGCGGCCGAGCCGACGCCACCGGCCGCCGCGGTCACCACCACGACATCACCCTCGCGCACCGTGGCCCGGCGATGCAGTCCGAGCCACGCGGTCAGATACGTCAGATGCAGTGTCGCGGCAACGGATTCGTCGATGCCGTCCGGCACGGCCAGCGCATCGGAGGCTCCCATCAGCGCGAGTTCGGCGAAACCGCCGTGCGGCAGGACCGGCTGTCCCACCACGCGCGTCCCGCGCAGAGCGGGGTCGACTCCGTCGCCGACCTCGTCGACGATGCCGCACACCTCGAGGCCCGGAGTGAACGGCATCGCCGGCTTCTCCTGATATCCGCCGCGGCACAGCAGGATGTCGGCGAAGTTGCACGAGGAGGCCGCGACCCGCACCCGCACCTGCCCGGCCGCGGGCTGCGGGTCGGGCATGCTCTCCCACCGCATCACCTCGCCGGGTTCACCGAATTCGCGCACGGTCCACGCGCCGGCCATCGTGCGTCTCCTCACGTCGATTGCTTCAGTCGCGACGGCCGTCTTCGGGGTCGGGCGCGCCGAGGAGGTGCACCGTATTGCCGAAAACCTCTTCGCCCCTGCCCATCTGGGCGTGCGACAGCGGGATGTCGTCCATCGGCAGGACCCGCCCGACGCACGGGTCGATCCGCCCGTCGACGACCAACTGGTTGTAGACCCGCGCCTGCTCGTCGTTGGTTCCGTGCGAGCCCTGCAGCCGCTTCTGACGCGTCCAGTGGTAGCGCAGGTCGACCATCGCATCGAAACCCGTTGTGCCGGCGCAGATCACCACCATTCCGCCGGGGCGGCAGACGAAGACACTGGTGGGCACGGTGGACGCACCGGGGTGCTCGAACACGATCGCTGGATCTTCCCGCCCCCCGGCGATCTCCCAGAGCCGCTTGCCGAATGCGCGGGCACCTGCGGTCCACGCCTTCTGCCCGGCCGAATCGTCGACCAGTGGCGGCACACCCCAGTGGTCGAATTCGCGGCGGTTGATGTAGCCGATGGCCCCGTACTTCATCGCGAAAGCGCCACGCGCGTCATCGGATACGACGGCCACGGCCCGCCCGCCCGCGGCGGCCACCAGCTGGCTGGCCTGCGTGCCCAGGCCACCCGACCCGCCCCAGACCAGGACCAGATCACCGTCGGTCACGGTATTGCCGGCCCAGCCGTGCAGCATGCGGTAGGCGGTGGTGCCGACCAGGGTCGGCGCGGCGGCCTGGGCCCAGCTCAGGTGCGGCGCCTTCGGCAGCAGCTGATGTGCCTGGACCCGGGCGAACTGGCCGAACGACCCGAAATTCGTGTCGTAGCCCCAGATCTTGGCGCTCGGCCCGATCATCGCATCGCGCCCCGCCTGCACCCAGGAGTCGTTCTCGTCCCACACGCCCGGGTGCACGACCACCTCGTCGCCGACGGCAACCCCGTCGACGGCCTCGCCGATCGCATAGACGATGCCCGAGGCGTCCGAGCCGCCGACGTGGAAGTCCTCGACCTCTCCCTGGCGCTGTCTCGTGGCGACCTGATCGACCGGGTATCCCCTTGCGGCCCAGACGTTGTTGTAGTTGACGCCCGCGGCCATGACCGCGATCAGCACCTCACCGCGCCCGAGCGCCGGAGTGTCGATCACCTCGTGGGCGAACGCCGTCGCGGGATCCCCGTACCGGCTCTGCCGGACGACTTGCGCGTGCATCCGCCGAGGCACCACGCCCAGCGGCGGCAGAGTGCCGACATCGACGACGTCGACACCGGAGTCGGCTACCGACACGCGTGCTGTGGGGTCGCTCATCAGGATCCTTCCAAATTCGTAGAACTATCGAAGCTTCTGGTCGGCACGTGCCCCAGGCGTGATTTGCCACCCGGATCGCTCGCTCAGCCGATGTGTGCCAAGTCTCAGCGATCACCTGAATGTGATCAACGACCAATCCGGCACACACCTATGCATTTCTGCAGGACTGCTGGACAGCGGCCGTTGTCGCCGTCACCGGCCGATCAGCGGCCGCATCGTGGCTATAGTCGGGGTCACCCGCAACCACATGCCTGTCGAAGGAATGTCGTGGATCTGCCCCGGACGTATGCTCCCCCGTTGCAGGATTTGGTCCAGGTCTTCAAAGCCCTGGCCGACCCTGTGCGCCTGGACTTGTTGCGGCGCATCGCCGCCGTGCCGCAAATGCCCTGCACCGATCTCGTGGACGAGTCCCACGTGTCCGCCTCGACGGTGTCCTACCACGTCAAGGTGCTGCGCACCGCCGGCCTGGTCGACGTCCGCAAGGAGGGACGCAACTTCTTCTACACCTACCGCCCCGCGACAGCGCACCATCTCGCCGCGGCCCTCGACGAACTCGGCGCAGCCGCCTCGCGGTAGAACTCGTGGAACGTCACTGAACGACAGCGTCATTCGAGGAGATCTCGCGCAGCTATTCCATTGCGGGCCAGGCGACTACGGCGATGTTCGGCGCAGCGCCGCCACCGCAGGTGTACCGCGGTACTACCGTCGACCGATCATTTCCGCCCGTGGGCCCACGATTCGGGACAGTTCCGGCCCTAGTTTCGAAGACGCATCCGGAAAACCGGCACGCGTCGCTCGGCAAGGAGGTTTCATGATCGAGGTCCGCGAACTCACCAAGCGGTACGGGGACAGAAGCGCGGTTGCGGGGTTGAGTTTCACAGCCCGGCCCGGCCGGGTCACCGGCTTTCTCGGGCCCAACGGGGCCGGGAAATCGACCACGATGCGGATGATCGTGGGCTTGGACGCCCCGACGAGCGGGTCGGCTCTGGTCAACGGCAAACCCTATGCTGCGCACCAGGATCCACTGCGGGAGCTGGGCTGCCTGCTGGAGGCGAAGTCCGTGCATCCCGGGCGCACGGCGGTCGGTCATCTGATGGCGCTGGCCCACACCCACGGCATATCCCGCCGCCGGGTGGACGAGGTCATCGAACTGGCAGGCTTGCACGCGGTGGCCGGTAAACGGGTGGGCAAGTTCTCCCTGGGCATGGGACAACGGCTGGGCGTCGCAGCGGCACTACTGGGTGACCCGGCAGTGGTCATGCTGGACGAACCCGTCAACGGGCTCGATCCCGAGGGCGTGCGCTGGGTTCGGCAGTTGTTGCGCGGGCTGGCCGCCGAAGGCCGCACGGTCCTGCTGTCGTCGCATTTGATGAGCGAAATGGCGCAGACCGCAGACGATCTCGTCGTCATCGGCCGCGGCCGGCTGCTCGCCGACACCACCGTCGAGGACCTGATGCAACAGACCGGGGGCCGGGCGGTGAAGGTCGTGACCAGTGAGACCGCACGGCTGCGGGCCCTGCTGTCGGATCCCGACGTGACGATCACCTCCGACGGCGAGCACATGCTCGTCACGGGCATCGACGCCAGCGGCATCGGTCGGATCGCCGCTCGGCACCAGATCCCGCTGTCCGAGCTCACTCCTCGATCACAGTCGCTGGAGGACGCTTTCATGCAGCTGACCCACGACGCTGTCGAATACCAGACCACCACGGACGCCGGAAAGGCCGCGTGACACCCATGACGACTACCGTCGAACCAGCCGCACCCACCGATGTCGATCCGGTGCACCGAGTCACGATCAGCCGGGTGATCCGATCCGAATGGTCGAAGCTGTGGTCGCTGCGATCCAGCTGGGCAACCCTCGGCATCGCCCTGTTGTTCCTCGTCGGTCTCGGCACCGTGGCCGCGGCCCTGTACTCGCCGACCGGGCCGATGGGCAGTGACCACTCCGGCGGGGCGGCGGTGACATTGGCACTGTCGGGCACCAACCTGGCCGCCCTGGCCGTCGGTGCGCTGGGAGTGCTGTTGTCGGCCGGTGAATACGGCACCGGCATGGTCCGCTCGACCTTCGCGGCAGTGCCGAAACGGCTGCCGGTGTTGTGGGCGAAATCCCTGGTCCTAGGCCCGACCGCATTCTTGTCCTGTACCGTCGCGGCGGTGGCGTCATTCCTGTTCGGCAGCGCCATACTGCACGGACAGGCAATTGCGGTGTCGCTCGGACATGCGGACGTGCTGCGTTGTCTCGTGGGCGCGGGATTCTATTTGGGATTCGTGGCCGTGCTCGGGGTGACGGTGGGAATGCTGGTGCGCAACAGCGCCGCCGGCATCGCGATCCTCGCCGGCGTCGTGCTGGTCCTTCCCGGCCTGACCGGACTGCTGCCCGGTTCCTGGTCCGACACGGTCAACCGTTTCCTTCCCAGCAGTGCAGGCCAATCCCTGACCAGCGCGACCCAACCGGCTCACCTCTTCGGCCCTGCGGCCGGCCTGTTCGTCCTGGTCGGATGGGCGATCGTGCTGCTGGCCGGAGCCGCCTACCGGCTGCGCCGCACCGACGTATGACGACCGGGGCCGACACCGCGGATAAGGAGACTTCGGTGCGGGAAGACACACCGGCGACCTTCCCGGCCCCGGCCAGGGAGGTGCCGGCGACCATGAGGGCTCTGCTTCGTCTTCGCCAGCTTCTGCAAAGCATCGACCGGCGGCACCCCTGGCTGTTGGACTCGATGCTGATGTTGCTGGTCGCGGCGGCGGTCCCGCCGAATCTGTTCACCAACGGTCACGCCCAGTCGGTCACACCCCGCCTCGTGGGAGCGAATCTCCCGATCGCCGTGGTCACGACCGTGGCAATCGTGCTGATCGCACCGCTGTGGTGGCGCCGACGGCATCCCGTCGCAGTGTTTCTGGTGATGGCGCCGATTTGCCTGCTGCTGTGGGCGCTGGGCGCCGGACCGGCCGGTGCCGCGGCCCTGCTGATCGTCCTGTACAACCTGGTCGTGACCGGGCCGGCGCGCGTCGTGCCTCGGGCGCTGGCGGCTGCGCTGCCGGTCTGGGTGGCAGTCGCGCTCGCGGTGATTCGGCCGGCGAGTCCCGTCGCATTCCTGGTGTCGTCGATCGGCCTCGGTTCGGCGGCCGTGGCATTGGGACTCACCGTACGGGTCCGACGCCTGTATCTCGCGGTGTTGCAAGACCGGGCAGTGCGGCTGGAGGTCGAACAGGATCAGCGGGCGCGTCTCACCGCGGCGGCCGAACGTTCCCGAATCGCGCGCGACATGCACGACATCGTCGGCCACAACCTGTCGATCATGGTCAACCTCGCCGATGGCGCCGCCGCCCTGAACTCCAGTGATCCCGAACGAGGAGGGCAGGCCCTGCACCTCATCGCCGATACCGGCCGACAAGCCATGGACGAGCTGCGCCGCGTTCTCGGCGTGCTACGCGAATCCGACGACGAAATCACCACCCGGTCACCGCAACCCGGCATCGGTGACCTGGATGCCCTGATCGCCCGGGTGCGGGATGCGGGCCCCGCAGTCACCTACCGCACCGAAGGACCGGTCGCCGGCCTCGGAACCGGCTTGCAGCTCACCATCTTCCGCATCGTGCAGGAAGCGCTGACCAACACGATCAAACACGCCGGACCCACCGCAGCGGCCGAGGTATCGATCACCATCGACCAGGACCGGATCTGCGTGGCCATCAGCGATAACGGATCATCAGCCGCATCTGGTTCCGCCGGCGTGCCCGGACACGGACTGACCAGCATCCGCCAGCGAGCCGCGCTCTACGACGGCACAGTCACCATCGGACCACGCCGCGACGGCACCGGGTGGGCCGTCGACGTCGCACTCCCCCGGCTCACGGGTCCGGCCTCATGACCACGATCCTGATCGCCGACGACCAGCCACTGCAGCGGATGGGTTTTCGCATGTTGTTGGACGCCACCCCCACGATGACGGTGGTCGGCGAGGCCGACAACGGCGCGCAGGCGATCCGGATGGCGAGCGACCTGTCCCCCGATGTAGTGCTCATGGACGTCCGCATGCCCGGAGTCGACGGGATCGAGGCCACCCGCCGGATCGCAGCCACCGGCGGCCGCACACGCGTGCTGATACTCACCACCTTCGACCTCGACGAATACGCCTACGCCGGACTCCGCGCCGGTGCCAGCGGATTCCTGCTCAAGGACGCCCACCCCGATGAACTCCTCGCCGGAATCCGCGCCGTCGCCAGCGGGGACGCCGTCGTGTCTCCCCGCCTGACCCGGCGCCTGCTCGACGCTCACGCGCACAACGTCCTCGCACCCGATACACCACCCGTCGACCCGCGTCTGAATACCCTCAGCCCGCGTGAACGCGAGGTCTTGGTCGCGATCGGCCAGGGATGGACGAATGCCGAGATCGCGGAGCATCTCGTGCTCACCGAATCCACGGTGAAGAAGCACGTCGGACGGGTACTCGCCAAAGTCGGCGCCCGCGATCGCGTCCAAGCCGTGATCGTCGCCTACGACGCCGGGCTCGTCACGCCCAGGAGCTGACCCGAGGATACCCGCCGATCGCAGCCGAAGTCCCTGTCCCGCAATTCATTCACCGGTGTGCGGTGTCAGGAAGTGGCGGTGCGGCACCGGCGATCAATTCCAGCCGTCTGGTACCGCGGTCCCACCGCTGCGGGCCAATTCGGTTCCGCAGCACCATATTTGCGCCCCCGCCCCACATCTAGCCTCATGGTGCAGCAGCGCGAATGCCCGAGGCAGGTGCGGGTCCGATCCGATTCCGCGGAGGATGTTCCGATAGCGACCCCCTCACCGAGGCCGCCCTCTTGAGGACGGAATTCCGTTGCGCCGCCTCCATTTCGGAGACGCGAACAAGATTGGAGATTACCTATGACATCGGCGAGAACAGCGGCTCGGTGCGGAGTTGCGGCGGCAATGGCCATCGCTGCCGCAACCGTTGCCCCACAAGCGTGGCCCGCACCGGCAGACGTCGGTACGCATACGATCCAGGAGGTCGACGTCACCGGCATGCCGGACCTGAAGAACGGCCAGCCCACGGTCGCAGTGAATCCGACCGACCCGAACAACCTGGTGTTCACGGCGACGATCTTCCCGAAAGCACCAGAACTGGAGCCGGTGGGTGAGTGCTTCGTGGCGTATTCCGTCGATGCGGGCCGAAGCTGGTCACAGGTCCGATGGCCGATGGGCGATCGGCCGAAATGCGGCGAGCCGACCGTCGCCACGGACGCGAAGGGCGCGTTCTACATCCTGAACAATCAGTTGAGCAGCGGCGCGGCAGGCAATCTGGGAACAAGGTGGCGGTGTCCGCATCACACGACGGTGGCCGGACTTGGTCTGGACCGGTGATCACGCCCCTGGCGCTCAGCGGTGCGCCGAAGCTGCGCGTCGACACGGCGACCGGCAAGGTGTACGCCGTCGGCGGGGCACGGTGGGAGTACCCCGGTGCCGTGTCGGTCAGTGCCGACCGCGGAGCGAGATGGAGTGCGCCGCAGACGATTCCGGGGCCTCAACCGTGCACGACGATCATCCCCTTCCTGGCGCCGTCGTGCGGCTACCCGGGGCGTGAGTTCGCCGTACACGACGGAATCCTGGTGTCCGCCTCCGAAGTCGGCGCACCGACGGTCGTGCTGCACGTCAGCCGGGACGACGGGCGCCACTGGGAGAATCTGCCCGTCACCGACAGTCACCACGCCCCGGTCGCGGCGGGCACCGGCCCGCTGGTACCGACGCCACAACTGGGCGCGGCAGCCGACCCTGTGCCCTGGGTATCGGCAGACCCGACACGGACCGGCACATTCGCGGTGATGGTGCCACGAGACGCGTCGCTCGAGGTGTACACGACCGGCGACGCCGGCCACAGCTGGTCGGGCCCGGCAGTGATCGCCGCGCCGGACGCCCAGCGCCCGTGGATGGACTACGGACCGAACGGCGATCTCGGGGTGATGTAGCGGACGAACGCGGTGGACGTCTACTCCACCGTGTCGTTCGATCACGGACATTCATTCCCCGCCCCGATACGGGTCAATCGAGACACCGAACCCCGCGGAAACTCCGGCCCGCCCGGTGATCGCTGGTCCGGAATTACGCTCACCGGCACCGACGCCTACGTCTCCTGGGCCGATGCCCGCACCGGCGAACTCGACGCGATCCTCGCCCGAGTACCGCTGGACATGTACCGGCACACCGCCCACTGATCCTCCCTGACCACCTGCTCGTGGCGCATTGCCGAAACTGCTGCACCACCTGCAGGTTCATGGCCGACGTTCCTGTACCGACGACTTCCGTTCAGCGGAAAGTACATTCGCCCCGAGTCGAGACCGGTATGGCCTCCCGGGTCGGACGGGGAGGCGGCGGTTGCCGGCGAACGGAACTTTCGGGTCAGGCGCTCGCCCCGGCAACCGCGACGGGCGACGGCAGGAAACCGACATCGACGAGGTACTCGATATGGCGGTCGATGAGTTCGGCGCTCATCGGTGCACACCTGATCGAGGTACCGGCCAGAGCCTGCACGGTATTGCTGTCGTCGAAACACACCACGCCGTCCGAACCTTGCACCGGGATGGCCGCGGCGCGGGCGAGCCCCTGATCGGTGGCGGCCGCACCGGTCAGCCGCGCGGCCAGGTCTGCCAGAGGCGCCGTGGTCAGCGGGAAACCGTTGGCGCGCAACCTATCCCACACGAGAGTCAGCGGGGCGGTGGAGTGATTCGTAAAGTGATAGGTCCGTCCCGTGCCGCCATGGGTGGCCAGGTGGACGATCGCGGCCGCCACGTAATCCGCTGGAACCAGGGAGAATTCGGCGGACTCCACCGCTACCGCACCGAGCATCACCGCCGCGCGCACCAATGTCCAGAAGGCGTCGTCGGTGCTCACCGCTCCGGTCGCCACACCGCCACAGACGCGGTCGGGGCGATGAACGGCCACCGGCAGTCCCCGCTCACCCGCCTGCGCGATCAACTCCTCCCCAGCCCATTTGCTCAGCAGATAACCATTGCCGTGCACTTCGGCCGGTCCTGGGCGGGCCGATTCGAGAACCGGACCGGCCGGCGGTCGTGCGCAGGACGCGGCAACCGACAGCGTCGACACGAAGTGGACCGGAATCGCCCCGCCGGCCGCGAGTTCGAGCACGTGCCGAGTCCCCTGCACGTTCGCGGCGCGCAGCCGGGAGTAGGGCTCGACGTGGTTGACTCTGGCGGCGTTGTGCACGATGACGTCCGACCTGCACAACGCACGGTATTCCCTTGCGAGAAGACCGAATCCCGGCTCCGACACATCACCGGCGAACGGCATGATCCGCGTGGCGTGCTGCGGATCCCACAGCTGGTACCTGTGCAACGCGGACACGATCCGATCGAATGCCTCGGCATGACCCCGTGCCCGGACCAGGCAGAAGACCTTCGCGTCCGTGCGAGTGAGGAACTCGTGCAGCAGATAGGCGCCGAGGAACCCGGTCCCGCCGGTCAGCAGGACCCGTTGCGGCGGGGTGTGCACCGACCCGGTGGGTGATCGGATCGAGATCGACCGGCCCAACTGCGCATCTGCAGTCAGACCAGGTGGAAGCGGCGAGACGTTCTGCCGACCGTACTCTCCAGGCATGAGTCCTCCCGGATTCTTGTTGCTACGGCCTTCGACCGCTCAGTTCGCGAATAGAACCTTATTCAGTAATTTGGAGGATGGTATCCCGGTTTATCCCAGACCGCACGGTATCGACCGGTCACCTTCGCGCGCTCACCCCGGTCACCTTTCCGCTGGTCAGATGGTTTTCAGAAGGCGACGCCCACATTGACGACCGCACAGCGCCGCCCGCGTCACAATTACGCCAGCGTCCATGTTGGCCAGATCACTGCCCAGGAGCGGAGGGTCGACGCGCTGCGCTCGCAACGCATTCCACTACGGCAAGTGAGCCGGTGGCCGTAGTCAGTCGTGGCTGGGCTCGCCGGTGACGACGTGGTCGGCATGATTGAGACCTTCGCGCACGAGGCGGGTCAGGTGACCGTCGCGGATGCGGTAGATCACCCGCCGGCCTTCTCTCTGGGTCTCGACCAGGCCGGTGAAGCGGAGTTTGGCCAGGTGTTGGCTCACCGCGGTGCGCGAGACTCCACACGCTTCGGTAAGGGTGGTGACATCGGCTGCCGTGTCGGCGAGAATCGCCAGAATGTGCAGTCTGGTCGGGTCGGCGAGCATGCGGAAGGTGTTCGTCGCGACGTCGAGACGCTGCTGATCCGGGGCGACGTGGTGAGCCAGGCTGGGCCGCGGCAGTTCTACCGCGTCGGCGCTGGTCGTATCTCCCATGATGCTCACCGCTTTCTGGGGTTTCCCTTCGCGACCACGCACGGACGATCGGGTTGCCGGGACACGGAAGGGCTTTGTAGTAGCGAGTGTAGTAAGCGGCCAGGCACTCCATTACGAAGTGTCGCGCCCGCGAACGGCGGTTGCCCCACCCCACGGTAATCCTTCATGTGCGCACTCATGCACGTATGCTCGTGGTTGTGCCCCCGCCGCAACCCTCGCGCCCCGCTTCGGCGGCTGCTCTGTTCTCCCACCGGGACTACCGGCACCTGTTCGGTGCGCAGTTGGTGGCATTGTTCGGCAACGGGCTGACCACCGTCGCGCTCGGGCTGCTGGCCTATCAGCTGGCCGGACCGCGCGCGGGTGCGGTGCTGGGTACGGCATTGACCGTCAAGATGGTCGCCTACGTGCTCATCGCGCCGCTGGCCGGTGCATGGGCGGATCGAGTGCCTCGTCGGCCGGCATTGGTGAGTCTGGATCTGGTGCGGGCCTCGGTCGTGCTGGCGCTGCCGTTCGTCGGCCAGGTGTGGCAGGTCTACGTGCTGATCGCGGTCTTGCAATCGGCGTCGGCGGCGTTCACGCCGACCTTCCAGGCAGTGCTGCCGGACATCCTGCCCGACGAACGCGACTACACCCGGGCGCTGTCGTACTCCCAACTCGCATCGAGCATGGAAACGCTGCTGAGCCCATTGCTGGCCGCGGTCCTGGTCGGGGTTGCGTCCTTCCACTGGTTGTTCACCGGCACAGCCGCCGGATTCCTGCTCTCCGCGTCCCTGGTGGTCTCGAGCCGAATCCCCGACGCCACCCGTCGCATTGCCGACACCGCCGTCCTCGACCGGATCCTGGCGGGAGTGCGGATCTTCACCGCCACCCCGCGCCTGCGCGGGCTGATGGGCCTGAATGTCGTCGTGGCGGCGGTCGGATCGATCGTCATGGTCAACACCGTCAATCTGGTCCAGCAGACCCTCCGCCGCTCCGAATCCGACGTCGCCTGGTTGCTGGCCGCCAACGGGCTCGGCGTGATCCTCGTCGCGCTCTCGGTTCCCCGACTGCTCGAACACATCGGTGAGCGCACTCTCATGCTCCTCGGCGCCGCAGTGCTGCTCGCCGCGATCGCCGGCGCGCTCATCGTGTCGACCGTGACAGGCGACGACTGGCGCTACCCGATCCTGTTCCCGATCTGGGCAACCATCGGCGCAGGTACCGGACTGGTGCTGACTCCCACCGGGCGGGTGCTGCGCCGCTCGAGTAGCGACGAGGACCGCCCCGCCCTGTTCGCCGCACAGTTCTCCCTGTCCCACGCCTGCTGGCTGCTGGTCTACCCGACCACCGGATGGCTCGCCACCACCCACGGATTCACCACCACCTGGACCGTGCTCGCCGTCGTGGCCGCGCTCGGCGCGTCCGTCGGGCTGGCCTGCTGGCCGCGCCGGGACAACGAACCACTCGTCCATATCCACGAGCCCGGCACCGACCCGAACCACCTCGCCGACGCGCGTGCGCTGCCCGACGGCGGTCTAGTCCACGCTCACCGGATCGTCATCGACGCCGACCACCGCTACTGGCCGCGGCTCGACATACTCACCGGTGCCGCGACGAAGTCCTGAACGCAGCCGCCGTTCAATCTCGATGTGCCCGAATCGTTCTCGTCGACGACCCCGGATCGAGTGTTCGTCGTCAAGGGCGGGTGCATCACCATCGACCTTCGGGCGTGCGCCGAAATATCATCCGAATTTGATCATGGAATTCACATCTGGAATGAAGATCAAACTGTGCCATAGAGGCACAACATGCCGTTAGCTAAATATTAACGGTGATCATCACCACATAACAATCAGTGGATTTATAGATATCGCATTCATAACCTGTCTGGTAAGCGCCGTGATGGCGTCGTTATCCAACAGTGAAGGAAGCTACATACATGATCCGTCGCAAGGCCCTTGCCGTTACAGCCACCACCGTCTCCGCCGCCGCCCTGTTCTTCGGCCCGGTCGCCGTGGCCTCCGCCGCCGGCGCTCCCTCCGCGGCAGGTTCCGGTTCCGCCGCCCTGGCCTCGGGATCGTCCGATAGCGGCTCGTCCTCGGGTTCGGCCGGCTCGTCCACCGGTTCCGCCACGCTCGACTCCGGCAGCTCGGCCCTCGACGAGGGCACGTCCACCATCAAGAACATCATCGATTCGATCACCGGCGTCAGGGACCTGTCCCACCCCAAGTGATCTTGCCTCGGCGGATCGTCGCTACGTCAATCCCCGTCGGTGTCGGAATTGTTTCTTACCGATGAGATTGCATGACGAGCGCATGCTATTGCAGTCAATTTGCCAGAATCAACCGCTCATTCTCGATTTCGAGTTCTCCCGAAGTGGCCGGAGTCTGGTGAGTCCTTTTGCCTGCCAACGAAATATCTCTCCGCGCGGCACAGTGTCGTGCCCGCACAGCCACGAATGTGACCGACCGCAACCCGAAGACGTGATGCGGATCATTGCCCGGTCTGTCGTGGTTGGGCAGCGTTGCCCATTCGATCTCGGATAGAACCTGGTTGGAGATGCCTGATGGCCGACCACGATTTTGCTTACGACCTCACGCTCGACGAGGCGCGACGACGCAGCGCGGTCCTCGAGGCGCTGGGGGACGACTGGGATCCGGTCGCGGTGCTCGCCGAGGAAGAGCGCGCGTACGACATGCTGTACTCGAATCTCGACGACGAGCAGCAGCGGATCTATGACGAACTCGTCGAGGCCGGGATCCTGCCGGATCGCTCGGCGCGCCCAGTCACCGACTGAATCCACTGCCGCGTCGGGCGCAGTGCCCGATCGTATGCCCTGGCCCCGGTAGTTCTCGCGAGCGAGCCGTAGCCGCTCGTACGGCACTCACCGCAGAGTGTCTGCCGACGTATCATCGAAGCTATGAGCGGCACCGCACCGGCGGCGGCCACACGGGGCTCGGACCTGTGGGCGCGGGTGTTCGCGACACTGTACGACCCCCTCCTGTGGTGGGGTGAGCAGGCGGGCATGGGAGCCCGTCGACGCCAGGTGCTCGGCCCCGCAAGAGGACGGACCGTCGAGCTCGGCAGCGGTACCGGTCTCAACCTGCCGAACTACCCCGACGACGTCGAAGAGCTCATTCTCACCGAACCCGAGCCCGCCATGCGTACGCGGCTGGAACGGCGACTGCGCACCACCCGACGAAAAGCGAAGGTGCTCGACGCGTCGGCGGACCAGCTGCCGTTCACCGAAGAATCCGTCGACACGGTCGTCTCCACGCTCGTGCTGTGCACTGTCGACAGACCCGACGCGGTGTTGCGTGAAGTCGAGCGCGTGCTGCGCCCCGGCGGCAGTCTGCTGTTCCTCGAACACATCCGCTCGAAGTCACCGCGGCTTGCCCGGTGGCAGGACCGCCTCGAAGTCCCCTGGCGCCGATTCGCGCAGGGCTGCCGCTGCAACCGCGCCACCCTCGAGCTGATCCGGGCCTCGGGACTGGAGGTCGACGAGGTTCAGGAAGCGACCTGGCAGGGAATGCCGGTCCCCATCGTCCGACCGCTGGTCATCGGTACGGCAACCAAACCCGGCGGCCGACACGCTTGACCGTCGACCGTGTTGCCCGGCGTAGGCCACACCCCCGGGTCGTGACCGCCGGCCATCGATACACGACACTGCCGCGGATCGAGCCGGCACCGGAACCGACCGCAGGCTGCGGCCGCCAGCTGTCTCGTTGTCGAGAAAACAGCGCCACAGTGCTGATCAGCTGTCAGGACACGGTTCATCCAGCGACGGCGTTGTGGTGGCAGAGGTCTTCGGTGTCGGTCTCGACGATCTTCGACACCATCTCACCCCGCCGTTACACCGGGTTCGAATGCGAGGTGTCGAGAGTCATGAAGTGCTGACGGCCCTGCGGTGGTCGTGAGCCGTTGTCGGGGTGCCGAATTGATCGGCAACCCAGTCGGCGATGTAGTCGACCGTGGGTGAGATGTTGTCCGCGGAGCAGTGCTCGACTCCCCGTCCGCGAGTTCCATGATCTTCAGCTTCCGGTCCGGTGAATTGACCGCGGCGTCGATTTGCTTGTGCGCCATGGCCACAGGGACCTGGCGATCGTTCGAACCGTGCACCACCAGGAACGGGACCGTGATCTTCGCGCTGGCGTCGGCCATCGTCATCGAATTGGCGAAGTGGGCGAACTCGTCCACCGAGTCGTTGCCGAACACCCACAGCACGTGCTCCCAGAAGTGCGGCACCGACGGTTCGGCGGTTCCGGCGACCTGGCGTTCACGGCGGGTGCGCTGCAGTGCGGTACGCGAGCTTCCACGGGGCGAACGACCGGCTCTGCATCCGCTCAGCGGTGAGATAGTAGATCGACGCGCGGCGATACCTCGGTGCGGCCGAAAGCTCGTGGCCCGCAGCGACGTCCGCATCGGCCTGTGCGCGCACCCGATCCGCGATCGCGCACAGGTTCGCGAACAGCTTCTCCGAATCCGGTTCGGCGCCGACCAGCGGCCGGCACGCCTCGTCGATCTCGCCGATCGCGGCGCCCTGCGCGAGTGCCAGGTTGATCGACAGGTTCCAGACGTAGTTTCCCGGGAAGATTTCGAACATTGTTCAGCTCCTTACAGATTCGGTTCGGTCAGTGTCGGGTCGGGAGGTGGATCGGCGTCGCCCCGTGGACCTCCCTGTACTCGGCTTGGGGGTCGATCGTCTCCACGGTCCCGATCGTCAGCCCGACCACGGTGACGAGGTTGCCGTCGACAATTCCTGCGCTGCCGCGGAAGTCGGCGGTCAATGGGCTCGCGCGCTGGGATCAATGAGGATCTTGCCTTCCACTCGACCGGCGGCGAGGCGGTCCAGGCAGGCGCCGAGACGGTCGAGTGCCACTGGCGTCTCGGCGAATTCGCGCCCGATCGCGCTGTCGGTCAGGATGTCCAGTGCTGCGGGCAGGTCGGTGTCACAGACGTGGGCCAAAGTCGTGTCGAGGGTGATCTCGCGGAAGATCATCGAGTGAAAGTCCAGCGCGGGTTGCTCTTTCGGGATGCCGACCGCCAGTATGCGGCCGCCGTCGGCGACCATCGCCACTGCTTCGGCGAGTTGCCCGGGTGCCCCGCTGGCTTCGATGACGACCTCGGGTGCGCGTCCACCGAGCAGGTCTCGGACATCGGCGGCGATCGTCGCCGACGATTTCAGCGTGCGATCGGCCCCGAGTCGCATCGCGCGGGCGAGCCGACCCTCCGCGATATCCAGGACGGTGATGTCGAATCCGCCGATGCACTCGAGGCCCGCGATGACGAAGGAGCCGATTGCCCCGGCGCCGATCACGACGACATCGTCGCCGTCGCGGGCCGCGGCTCGTCGCGCTGCGTGGATGCCGACCGCGAGCGGTTGCGCGAGGGCAGCGTGGTCTACCGACAGCCCTTTCGGCAACCGGCGCAACGTCATCGAGGGGACGGCCGCGAATTCGGCCATGCCGCCGTCGAGGTTGAGTCCCAGGGTTTTGTAGTGCGCGCATTGGTTGGTGCGGCCCTCGCGGCATCGGCGGCAGGTCCCGCACCAGACTCCGGCGCCGCTGGCGACCAGATCGCCCGCGATGAGGTCCGAATCGGCGTCGGCCTCGACGATCTCACCGACGAACTCGTGGCCGGGGATGATCGGGCCGAGATGCCGACTGTGCGGGTGGCGACGCTCGACGGGATACGTTTTCGGTCCGGCGGTCCATTCGGACGCGTCGGTCCCGCAGATTCCCGACCGCAGCACGCGAACGAGCGCTTCACCGTGGCCGGGCGCCGGGACGGGCACTTCTTCGAGCCGGATGTCGTGTGCGCCGTAGTACACCGCAGCTGTCATGGTCTGTGGCACAGGGGATTTCCTTCGATCATTGGGCCGGTCCGGTGCATTCGATCGGCGCACGGCCGGGCTCACGCGGTGGCCGGTGCGTCGTCTCGCGGCTCGGCGAGAATCGAGCCGGCGTCATCGCTGTTGCGAGGCAGAGCCACGGCCACCAGGGCGGCGAGGCCGAAGAAGGCCGCGCACACGATGAGCCCGCCGCTGAATCCGATGGCGGTGGCGAGATCGGCGAGTGCGAACGGCGCCAATGCCGACACCCCGCGTCCCACGTTGAAACAGAATCCGGCGCCGGTGGTGCGGGTCCGGGTCGGGAACAGTTCGGCGAGGTAGGAGCCGAACAGCCCGAAGAAAGCGGTGAAGGCGCCGAACAACGGCCCCATCCACAGCAGGCCGAGATGATCCGTGGTGACCGCGTAGATCGGGAGTGTGACGCCGACCCCGAGCAGGGTGATGATGATGGTCCGGTGGCGGCCGATGTGGTCGGCGAGATATCCGAAGATGTTGTAGCCCAGGAACATTCCCAGGTTCAGGATCGTCACGAACAGCGCCACCGTACTCGACGGCAGATGCCGCTCACCGGCAAGATAGGTGGGCAGCCACGTCGTGGCGCCCCAGTAGCCGGTCAGCGCCAACGCGGCCATGAGCGTCCCGAGCAGTGTCCGGCGACGTAGCGGTCCACTCATGATGTCGCGTACCGAGACGACACCGGTTGCGCTGTCGGCTTTCTGGACCGACCAGCCGGCCGACTCGCGGAAACAGGCCGCCACCACGACGACCGGAAGCACGACTGCGGCGCCGGTCACCAGGAACATCAGGCGCCAGTCCGGCAGGAACAGGCCCGAGACGGCCGCGGCGATGGCGCCACCGGCCGGAAAGGCGCTGATCACGAAAGCTGCTGCGCGGCCCCTGGTGTGCGGGGGCCAGGTCTCGACCACATACGCCGACACCACGCTCCACACCGCGCCGAGTCCGACACCGGCGAGGAACCGCAGTAGCAGGAACACCGCGAAGTCGGGTGTCGCCGCGGTCGCGGCGGTGAAGGCGCCGAAGGTGAGCAGCGCTGCGATGAGCGCTTTCTTGCGCCCGTAGTTGTCGGCCACGTATCCGCCCAGCACGCTGCTGACGCCGATGCCGATCAAGGTGGCGGTGGCCAGTAGCCCGCCCTGCGTGGCCGACAGGCCCATGTCCTTACAGATGGTGGGCAGCGCCAGGGACAGCAGGACTATCTCGAGCGCGTCGAACAGGTAGGCCAGGAAACACCCGCCGAGCACGATCCAACGAGTACGGCGCATCGTCGCACCTCCAATGTGAGCTGCTGCGGCGAATGCCTGTGCAGCAAAGAATATTTCGTATTCGGGGAACGTCGGTTCCCCCGCGAGATCAGGTCGGCGGGCCAGTCGCGGTTCCGCGTTGGGAACTTGATGAAAAGGTCAGCCGCACTGCGTGATTCGGACCGCGATCGGGCCCGTGCGTGTTCGATCGAAGAATTGCGGAGCCGGGTTACCGGTCGCGGTCGGAGGCGAGGACCAGATCGAAAGTGATGCTGTGCCAGCCACCTTGGGGATGTGCGCCGTCCGGGGCGGGACCGGCCTCCTGGTGGACGGCGTTCACCACGAGGTTCTCCTTCACACCGAAGACCGCATCGGAGCCCAGGTAGGGGTCGCCTGCCAGGAAGATGTGCGTGATCAAGGTACGGAATCCGGGTGCGGTCACCATGAAGTGCAGGTGAGCGGGCCGCATCGGACCACGGGCCGTAGCGTTCAGCAGGTCGCCGACCGGACCGTCGTGCGGGATCGGGTACGGCGCGGGCAGCACCGACCAGAATCTGTATTCGCCGTCCGCACCGGAGCGCAGCCATCCGCGACCGGCCGACCGGCCGTCGGGATACTGCACGTCGTAGAAGCCGTCCTCGTCGGCCTCCCAGACCTCGACGCGCGCGCCCTCGATCGATGCGCCGGTAACCGACCGGACCCGGCCCGACACGTAACAGGGCGCGCCGGACGCGCCGCGTGCGATATCGCCGCCGAGCGGCACCTCCGGGGCCGTGTCGACGAAGAAGGGGCCGAATACGGTCGATTCGGTGGCGCCGGGCTCCGCGGGCTCATTGAGGACGACCGTCAGCATCGACAGGCCCAGCACATCGGACAGCAGAATGAACTCCTGGCGATGCTCGTCGGTGATATGGCCGGCGCGGGTGAGGAATTGGATTGCCAGCTCCCATTCGCGTTCGCTGAGCCGGACGTCCGTGGCGAACGCGTGCAGATGCCGGACGAGGCTGTGCATCACCTCGCGCAGCCGTGGATCGGGTGTCGCGTCGAAGCTGGCCAGCACCTCCTCGGTCACCGCCTGTGCCCGTCCGGGGACGCGGGTGTGGTCAGTTGTCATGGTGTCGGCCTCGTCGGGTCGGTTCCGGCCCACGCGGCGTGCAGGATCGCGCGCACACCGGCCGCGGTTACGGGGGTGGGATTGTCGGCGGGGGCGATCGCGCGGATGTCGTCGGTGACGGCGACGATGTCCGCTTCGCTGACGCCCAGCGCGCGCAGACCCGCTGGGACGCCGAGCTTTTCGCCCAGTTCCCGCAGCCCTGCGATCGGGTCGGACTGTCCGAGCGCGGCGCTGATCCGATCCGCGGCCGCCGGTGCGTTCGGAGCGTTGTACGCCAGCACGTACGGCAGGACGATCGCGTGCGTCCGGGCGTGCGGCAGATCGAATGCGCCACCGAGAACGTGGCAGATCTTGTGATGCAGACCCGAACCCGCCACCGCGAACGCCGATCCGGCCAGATACGCGCCCAGCAGCAGATCGGTGCGGGCGGCGATGTCCGCCGGTGTGTCGGATATCGGCGCCAATCCGGCCACGAGGTGCCGGATGCCTTCCGCGGCAACGGCACTGGAGATCGGGTTGCGCCGGGGCGCCCAGAACGCTTCGACGCAGTGCGCCATGGCATTCAGGCCGCTGGCGACCGATAGTTCCGCCGGTAACGACACGGTCAGTTCCGGGTCGTAGAGCACCGTGCGCGGCAGCACCCGCGGGTCGGTGCCGGTGGTCTTGCGGCCGTGGTCGGTCAGTCCCCATACCGGCGTGACTTCCGAACCCGCGTAGGTCGTCGGCACGGCGATGATCGGCAAATTCGTCGTCAGTGCAACGGCTTTCGCTGTTCCCGTCGTCGATCCCCCGCCTACCGACAGCACCAGATCCGCGTCGGCCGCCGCCGCGCGAGCCTGCTCGGCCACCTCGACCGGAACGTGCGGGCGCACACCGGAGAACGTCGCGGTGACCCGATCTGCGAACGAAGCGCACAGCCGATCCACGAGTTCTCGTTCGGAGCCGGAGGCGATGAGCAGAATTCGCCGGGCTCCGAGCAGATCGACCTCGTGGAGCAACCCGGTTCGCGCGACACCAGCGCCGAAGACCACTCGGCCGGGCAGCGCGTCGTAGCTGAACGCCGTCATCGGTCGCTCTCCGGAATGACCGTGGGCTGGTAGGCGAGCAGCAGCCAGCCATCGCCCTCGCGCACCCATACCGCCAGCGCCCGGTTGGCCAGCTGCTTGCGTACTCCACCGGCGGTCAGATCGGCGTGCATCTCCCCGACCACGACGGCGGTGTCACCGCTGACGACGATGCGGCTCACCGGGTGATCGATCCGGTGGTAGAGGTAGTGGCCGGACCGGAGTTTCCCGACGTAACTGTCGAGAGTGTCGATCTCGGCGTTGGAGTGGGTGTAGACGAGATCCGGATGCGCGAGTTCGATGAACCGATCGATGTCGCGTGCGATCACAGCCGCGTAGCGTTCGTCCTCGAGCGTGCGGATCCTCGACTCGACCTCAGCGGTGGTGAGGGTGTCGTCGGTCATCGGTGTGCTCCCGTCGGTTGGTCGTTGCGAAGTGTCGGGCGTGGTGGCACGTCGTTGCGTCGACGCAGCACAGTGAGAACCTCGGCCATGTCGGCCTGCGCGAGTCCGCCCCTCATGGCGTCCTCGAGCACGGTGAACGCGGCTTCGGATCCGGGTAGGTCGAGTTCGTGCCGGTGAGCCAGATCCAGGGCCAGGCCCAGATCCTTGCGGATCAGCGCCACCGTCGCGGCGACAGCGGTGCCCTCCGGCGCCAGATACGCCTGTTGCTTGTAGCCGACGTACGGCGCCCCGGCCGCGCTGTTGCGCAGGATCTCGTAGAAGACCCCGGGGTCCAGCCCGCCCGCCTCGGCCAGGCAGAGTCCTTCCGCGACAGCCTGACTCAGCCCGGCCAGGACCGCGTTCACCGCCAGCTTCGCCGTCGAGCCCGAGCCGACCGGACCGGCGTGGAACTGCACCGCGGTCATCGCGGCCAGGACCGGGCGAATCCGCTCGAACTGTTCGGCGGACGAGCCGACCATCGTTGTGATGGAGGCGGTTTCGGCCATCGACACACTGCCCGACACCGGCGCGTCGACGAGCTCCGTGGAGGATCGATCCGCGAGCTCGCGGACGGCGTCCGGGCCGACGGTACCCATCACGATGTGTACGTGACCGGGGGCCACCGCGCGCAGGCCGTCCACGACCAGGGCGTGTGTGGACGGACCATCGGGCAGCATGCTGATCGACAGCGGTGCCACGGCGAGATCCTCGGCCGAGTCGACGGGCGTGATTTCCGCAGGAGCGCACTCGGTCACCGGGTCGTACGCGAGAACGGTGTGCCCCGCCCGCACGAGGTGGGTGGCCATCGGACACCCCATCCGTCCCAGCCCCGCGAACCCGATCAGCACGACTCTCCCCCACCGGCGCCCGACCAGCGCACCCTACTCGGGCGCCGAGGGCGACGAGCCGGGTTCGTGGCCGGCGGACGCAGGCACGTCGAGCGTGGTCGTGGAATTGAGGATGACATCGGGTCTCCTTCGTCATCGATGACGGAACAGGCAGGGGCAGCGGAATCGCCGGATATGTTCAGTATGATGGAACACTGTCGGCGAGGATGTCAACAGATGCGGAACAGTCAACGGAAGGGCGGGAAGCTGTTCCCTGTTCCCGGACGTGGTCTTTTACCGCTTCACCGAGTGTTTCGACGCTGGGAATGCCCGGGAGAAGCTGACAGGACTGGTCGCACGACAACTACAACGCACGGTAGTGTTCACTGAGAGTTGACGAATATGGAGAGAGGGGTGTGCTGATGCACGAAGAGATCGGGCCTGCCTTGCGGCAGGCGCGCCTGGACAGGAACCTGAGCCTGCGCGGCCTGGCCGCGGAGGCGGGGATCTCGGCGAGTCAACTCTCCCAGATCGAGACCGGCAAGTCCCAGCCCTCGGTGAGCACGTTGTACGCGCTGGTCGCCCACTTGGAAGTCTCACTCGACGAATTGCTGGGCATCGGGAAAGCTCGTGCCGGAAACGTGAAATCGACTGCGACAGGGCCGGTATCACCCGTGCGGAGCGAATCTCCGGGCGTAGTTCAGCGCGCGGCGGACAACCCTGTCCTAGAGATGGCCAACGGGGTCCGCTGGGAACGGCTGGCCCTGGACCCGGGCACCGACGCCGACGCGCTGCTGGTGACCTACGAACCGGGCGCGGCCAGCTCGGTCGATCGAATGTTGATGCGCCACCAGGGAACCGAGTACGCCTACCTGCTGTCCGGTGAATTGACCCTGCTGCTCGACTTCGAGCAATATTCGATCGCCGCCGGGGACTCGCTGTGTTTCGACTCCACCAGGCCGCACCTCTACGTCAACCAGGGAACCGAACCCGCGCGCGGAGTGTGGTTCGTGTCCGGTCGCCACAACCTGGCCCACACCCGCGACTGGGTCGCGTCCCAGCTCGGTGCCACCGACACCGAATCCGCGCCCCGCTCGAGCAATGCCGTCGACGCACTGGACCTGCTCGGAACTCCCGGCCCGGCCCGCGCGCACCCGATCGAACGAGAACAGCAGGAGCAACCGTGACCGACTCCCTCGAGATCCGTGCGACCGCGGACGGTCGGACGCTCCCACGCGAGCAGGTGCGCGCATGGGAATCACGCCGGGCCACAACGGTTCTCGGAAAACTCACCGCACGTCTGGGGCGTCTCGGGATGCGCGAACTCATGCCGGATCGCACGGTGGACGAACTGCGCGCCGCTCGGCTCGACGACCAGCGCTCGGCGCTCACGACACTGAAGACCCGTCTGGGCCACGCCGGAATCTACGCCCTGTTCAAGCGTGAACTGGCCTTCTCCGAACGCACCTCCCGCATCGCGGTCGCCGCGAGCAGAGGACGGACCAAGCACGCCGTCATGCGGCTCGAGGTCCCCGACTATTCCGCCGAACGATTCGCCACCTGGTTCGACGATCTCACCGCCACCAACGCCGAAACCGACATGATCGATGCCTGCCCGGACCACTACCTCCTGCGCGGCCTGCCCGACGGACGTCAAGAAGTCGTCGAAACAACCGGCGGAAGCCCGGCCGCATCCCGGTTCATCGTCGACTACACCGCGACCGACAGCCTGACCATCCCGATCGCCACCGGCTACCCCATCCAGATCGCCGGACACGCCTGCCTCGATGACGGGTTGATCATCGGCGGTGTCCGCCACCAGTTCCGCAGCCGCGACGGCGCCCTCGACGCACTACTGACAGTGCAATTCCCGGGCACCGTGCCCGCACGGTTCATTCGCGAGCATCAGTGGCATCTCGCAGTGGAATTCAGCAATTGGATCATTGCGGCGGCACCGATCGCGGCCACACGCTAGGGCACCGGCCCGCATCGCCTCCGCCTGGCCGTCCCAGCCCGTGGACCGAGGAGCACTGCGGGGTGGGACGCCGAACTCGCGCGATCAGCTCGCGGTGGCCGCCTGGACGACGAAGTCACCGATCGAGGGTTCCACCGCGTCCCGAACTCGAATTGTCCTGGGTAGCAGCTTGTTCACCGCGAGGAGGTCGGCGGCGTGCTGCTGTTCGTCGAGGAATTCCTCGGTCACCGGGCCGATCCCGAATGGGCGGCCGCGCAACGCGGCGTCCCAGGCGTCCAGGTCGGCGGCGCCGCCGCGGGCGACGATGTCGTCGACGAAGTACTGAGCCGCGGCGCGCGGATTCTGCACGATCCAGGCGTCGGACTCCTGCAGTGCGGTGATGATGGCTTCCAGTGCGGGGCGGTTGTTCTCGGCGAACTCGCGGCGGGTGAACCACAGGGAGGGGTGGCTGAACACGGACTCGGTGTCGATGAGGGTGTGCAGCGTGGTGGCCGCCTCGACTGCGGTCAGCCCCGGATAGGCGCCGACCCAGGCGTCCAGGGAGCCGTCGAGCAACAGCGCCCCGCCGTCGTGGACATCGGTGTCGACCGGGTCGATATCGGCCCAGCCCAGCCCAGCCTTCTCCAGCGCGAACAGCAGAAGGGTGGTCTGCCAGGATCCGTGCGCGATGCCGACCCGCTTGCCCTTCAGGTCGGCCACCGACTCGATTCCGTTGCCCGCCTTGGTAACCAGACGCCCGTTCTCGACGCGAGGTCCGGAGATGCCGACGTACACGATGTCGCGATCGTTCCCGAGTGCGGTGATCGGCGGAGTGAAGCCGGTGCCGATGAAGTCGTAGCCGCCCTCGGCGAACAGGTGGTCCGAATGTACCGACGGCAGTGCGGATTTCACGTCGGCACGGCCGGGCTGGGGCAGGGCGCGCAGGTCCACCCATTCCACGTCGGGCAGTGCGCGTTCCAGGATGCCGCGGTGGCGCAGGACGAACAGGGAGTTGTTGTGCGGGAAGTAGCCGACACGAACGGTCACGGGTGCTCCTGGGGAAGTTGTGCGGGGAAGATGTCAGATCAGGCCGCGGCGGCGGGCCTCGTCGGCCAGCCCGGTGCGACCCCACTGCACGGCAAGATTGGATTCGTCGAATTCGACCGAGCCGCCGAGAGTTTCGGCGATCGCCTGGTATTGGGCGCCCTCTTCCAGCAGCACCACCAGTTTCGCCAGCTCCAGGAGCCCGGCACGCCCGATGACGTTCGCGCCGCCGTTCGCCTCGAAGATGGCGATCAGGTCGGGATCCCGGGTCAGCCGGTCCAGCACGAACGCACCGGCGCCGACGCTGCGGTCGATGTGCGGCGGGATCTCCCGCGACAGGGTCAGACGCTGGACGGCCGCGTAGCGGATCGGGAAGGTGCGGTGGGTCTGCGCCCAGCCACCCAGCCAGGGACTGTGTACGTGCACCACGGAGGTGATGTCGGGATGAGCACGGAACACCGGCCCGTAGCCGGTGACGAAACCCGCGGAGCCGTTGCCGGACAACACTTCTCCCTCGAACGTCGCCACCACGGGCCGCACGGTGCGATCGTCCGCCCAGGGGCCGGGTTCGTTCAGTGCGACGGCGAGGTCCTCACCGGGCACCCGTTCGACGAAGTTGACGGTTCCGTTACCGGTCACGGTGCCGGTGTCGCGCAGCACCCGGAACGCCTTCTCGGCATCGCGGGTGGCGGCGGCGACGAAGTCGGTCACGGTGTCGGTGAGCCGAATCTCGGTGCTGGTCATGAATTCTCCTAGTGGGCGTGGGTGAGCACGGACGCATCGGCCGGTGTGGTCAGGCGGGAGCGGCCGAGCAGCGGCAGCACTTCCTCCCCCACGCGGTATGCCTCTTCCAGGTGCGGGTTACCGGCGAGGATGAAGGCGTCGACGCCGAGGTCGATCAGTTCGTCCAGACGCTGCGCGACCTGTTCGTAGCTGCCGACCAGACCGAAGGCAGGACCGCCGCGAATCAGGCTGAAGCCGCACCAGACGTTGGGCTGAACTTCGAGATCCCGGTAGCCGGTGATGGTTTCGGGCACCCAGCCTTTGATGCGGCCCGCACCCACCGAATCGCCCTGCGCCGCGCGGTTGGCCGCATCCCGGTCGACGAAGGCCCAGCCCTTGCGGATCTCGTCCCAGGCCGCCTCCTCGGTGTGCCGGGCCAGGATGTCGATGCGGACCGCGAATTTCGGTGTGCGACCGATCCTCTCGGCGTGGGCGCGCACGCCGTCGAATTTGGCGCGCAGGTCGCCGAACGGCTCGAGCCAGGACAGGTAGTAGTCGGCATGCCGGCCGGCGGCCTGTACCGCGGCGCCGGAGGATCCGGAAAAGTACACCTCTGGGAATGCCTGACCGGCCAGGCCCGGCGGCAGCGCGGCGCTCTCGGTGCGGAAGAACCGGCCGTCGTGCGTGTAGGGATCGCCATCCCACACTCCGCGCAGCACGTCGAGGAATTCACTGGTGCGGGCATAGCGATCGTCGTGGGAAACCTTGTCGCCCCACCACAATTGGGCAGGTCCGCCACCGCCGCTGATGATGTTGTAGACGAGTCGGCCGCCCGTGGCACGCTGTAGGCTCGCCGACATTCGCGCGGCCTGGACCGGGTGCAGAAAGCCAGGCTGGAAGGCGACCATGAACCGGTAGGTGGTGGTCTCGCGAGCCAGTGCGGCGGCGAAGGCCCACGGGTCCTCGGTGACCGGGAACGAGGGCAGCAATCCGCCCAGGAATCCGGCAGACTCGCTGGCCCTGGCGACGGCAGCGACGTGGTCGATGTAGCTGTAGCCGTCCAGTTCTCCGCCACGGATGGCCGGCGCGATATTGCCGGGGCCGTATCCGGCGGCGTTGCCGCGGTTGTAGCGGCGCGGGGTGCGCAACGAGGCATGGTCGCCTTCCATGCCGATGCGCCAGTAGATGTCGATGGTCATACCGCGGCCTCCTGCAGCGTGCGTGCGGCCGGATCGGCGAGGAACAGCAAGTGCTCACCGGCGCGGTGCACCTCTTCGATGTGCGGGTGTCCGGTCAGCACGACGGTGTCGAAACCGGCTGCGGCATATGCCCGAAGCTGCCGGGCCACCTGCTCGTAACTGCCGACCAGGCCGATGGTCTGGGGATGGCCGAGCGCCGCGAATCCGGTCCAGCGCCCGTCCCCCAGGCTCAGTGAGCGCGCACCGGGACCATCCGGACACACCTCGCGCCATTGCCTTTCCGCGCGCGCCCAGGCTTCGTCCTCGGTTTCGCGAGCGATGATCGGTAGTTCGAGCCCGGCGCGCACCGTGCGGCCGGTCTCGGCGGTGCGGGCTCGCAGCGCCGCCAGGGCTCGCACCGGACCGTCCGGTGTTTCGGTGAACAGGTGCACATCGCCGTGCCGAGCCGAAAGATCCAGTGCGGCAGCCGAAGTACCGGTCAGATGGACTTCGGGGAATGGCAGACCGGACAGCACGCCACGGAAACCGCCGTCGATCACGTCGAAGTACTCCCCCGCGAACTCGACCCCGGTGCCCCGGAATCCGGCCCCCGGCACGGGTTCGGAGTTCCAGACCCCGCGTGCGACGGTGAGGAATTCGGCGGCCCTGGTGTAGCGATCGTCCCCGGTCACGCGGTCACCACGGCTGCGGCCGTCCTCGGGGTCGGTCTCCACCGCCAGCCGCCAGCCCAGCCGCCCGCCCGACAATCGCTGCAGCGTCGCCGACATCTTGGCCGCGTACACGGGAGTGCCGAAGGCGGGCTGGAATTCGACGACCACCTGGGTGTGGCGGGTCGCGCGCAAGGCTCCCCCGGCCACGATCCAGGATTCCTCACCGAGTGGATCGTAGGCAGCGAGCACACCGTCGAGTCCGGCCAGTTCGGCGGCGTCGATCACCTGATGCAGATCGTCGAAGGGGCCGAAGCGGCCGGGCCGCACATCGGTGGGCTCGCGATCGGCCGGGCGCGGGCCACCGATACCCGTCGCCGGAGTCGGTGCCGGATCCGAGAAGCCGCCGCGGTGCCGCAGTTCGGGGCGGGCGCGCCGACCGTCGCCGCGGCTCGGCAGCCGCCACAGGAATTCGGTCATGCCGCTACCCGCCCCGCAGCGAGGAGTTCGCGGGCCCGTGCCAGCGGCTCCGGGGCGACCCAGGATTCGAGGTCGAAGTCGGCGGTCAGGAACCCGTGGGTGTACAGGAACTGTTTCTGCACACCCAGGAGTTCCACCCGATCCTCGTCCAGTGTCGGGTGCAGACCGCGATGGAACTCCGCGCCGTACGCTGCCTCGACACCTTCTGGGCCGGAGAGGGTTTCGCGTTGCAGCACGCTGCGCACACCGTCGAGGTTGTCGGCGGCCCAGTCGGCGGCACGCAAGCTCTGTGCCAGGAAGCCGATCACCACCTCGGGAGCGGAATCGAGCAGATCCTGGTGCACGGTGATCGGCCGCGGGGTGCCGTTGTTCACGCGCAGCCGCCTCGTCTCGGTGGCATCGAGATCCACGGCCACCCGCAAGCCGTGCTGTACGGCGACCTCCTGGGCGCGGGCGCCCTTGACGTAGATGGCGTCCACCTCACCGCGCACGAGTTCCTCCGCACCCCAGGTCACGCGACGAGCACGCTGTTGAATCTCGGTGCGCACCTGCGGATCTCGTTCGACACCCAGCTCGACGACGGTGACGTCGGCGAGGCCGAGCCCGCCCAGGCGCAGGGCGCTGGTGAACCCGTGCAGCGCCATGGCCCGCGGGAAACTGCGTGCCTGATCCTGCGCCCACGCCGGAATGCCGATCCGCAGTCCGGCCAGCTCGGCGGGTGTGCGCACCGGCGAATCCGGGCCGACCAGAATCGCCTGGGCCTCGTCGATCCAGGTCAGGCCGATCAGCCGGGTCGGTGAGCCCTGCGCCCTGGCGGCGATCGCGGGCACGTTTCCGCCCTCGCGGATCAGTCCGGACAGGCCGTGGTCGAAGTGGGATCCGGCCAGCTCCGGCCCGGCGTCCTGGAGAACTCCGAACTGTAAGCCGTTGCGCTGGGCGGTGTCGCCCAGCCACCCGAGGCTGTGCGCCAGGCCGCTGGCCGTGGGCACCGGGCACCGGGTGTACCAGAGTGTGTCGGTCATGAAATGCTCCTGAGATCAAGGGGTTCGGTGGCTGTCGGTGACGCGTCCGACGCCGAGTTCGGCGAGCAGACTCGCCCGATAGCGCAGGGCGCCGGGGTCCGTGCGGTCCCGGGGGTGCGCGAGATCGATATCGATGTCGACGGCGAAGCGGCCGCGGTCCAGGACGAGTACGCGGTCGGCGAGCCGGACCGCCTCGTCCACGTCGTGCGTGACCATGAGGACGGCGGGGCGATGCCGGGCCACGAGGTCGCCGACCAGATCCTGCATCTGCAATCGGGTCAGCGCGTCCAGGGCGGCGAACGGCTCGTCCAGCAGCAACAGTTCGGGTTCCCGGACCAGGGCGCGGGCCAGCGCCGCACGCTGTGCCTCACCGCCGGACAGGGTGGCCGGCCACTGGCGCGCCTTCCCGTCGAGACCGACCTCGGCCAGCGCGCGCAGGCCCGCTTCGCGGGTCGACTTCGCCCGGCGCTGCCCGACGACCACGTTGGCCAGCACCCGCTTGGAGGGAATGAGCCGGGGCTCCTGGTAGACGGTGGTGCGGACGGCCGGTACCAGCACCTGCCCCGCATCCGGCGCTTCCAGCCCGGTGAGCAGACGCAGCAGGGTGGTCTTGCCGGTGCCGCTGGGACCGAGCAGCACGACGAATTCGCCCCGGCGGACGGTCAGATCCACATCATCGAGAACGACCTTGTCGCCGAACGCTTTTCGTAACCCTTCGATGCGCACGGCCGCCGGTGCGACGGTCCGCGATTCGTCCACGACGGTCACCGGATCGCCACCTGTCCGCGCCACGGCATGGTGAAGCGTTCGATCAGCCGCACGACGCCGTCGAAGATCAGGCCCAGCGCCGCGTAGAGCACGACGCACAGGACCATGTAGTCGGTGCGGTTGTATTCCTGCGCGAGGGTGACCAGGTATCCGACGCCCTTGCTGGTGCCGACCTGCTCGGCGGCGATCAGGCCTGTGATGCTGATGGACAGGCACACTCGCAGCGCCATGAGCACGCCCGGCAACGCCGAGGGCAGGATCACCTCGAGTACCAGCCGCGGACCGGTCAGGCCGAATCCGCGCGCCGCCTCCACCACCTTGCGGTCCACATTGCGCACCCCGAGGTAGGTGTAGGCGTACATCGGCGCGATCGTGGCGACCGCGATGAGCAGCACCTTGTACAGCTCGTCGATACCGAACCACGCGATGAACAGCGGCACCAGCGCCAGGAACGGGACCGCACGCACGATCTGCATCGTGGAATCGACCAATTCCTCACCGAGACTGGATAATCCGGCCGCGAGACCGAGTAGCAGACCCGCGCTCACCCCCAGCAGCACGCCGAAGGCCGCGCGCGTGAACGAGGCGAGCGCGAAGTCGACGAGCTGACCGCTGCGCAGCAGTTCGGTGAACGCCGACCAGACCTTGGGCGGCCCGGCCAGCACCTGCGGCGACAGTGCGCCGGTCGCCGAACCGATCCACCAGCCGGCCACGATCAGTACTGGCAGCAGAATGCGCAGCGGCAGCGAAAGCCATGCGGGCCTGCGCTTCTCGACTCTGCTGCGTGGTGGTGCGAGCGAACCTGCCGATCCGGCACGAACGACGGCGACGGTCATCTCAGCGGCCCTTCTGCAATGCGGCCAGCTGATCGGGGGTGAGCTTGGCCTTCAGGTCGTAGAAGATGTCGGCGGCGGCGATCTTGCGGCTGATCACGCCGTTGTCGGCGAACAGGTTCACCACATCGGCGAGGTCGGCGGCATCGGAGTCGCGCGGCAGCCGCGGAATCGTGGCCTCGGCGTCGACCCGCAGTGCATCCGCCAGCCGGGCACCGCTCAGCGCCGTGGGCCCGCTGCGCTCGAAGACGTTCTCGAACGCGGTCGGATCGTCGTGCTGCCGGACGGTCAGCCCTTGCAGCACTTCAAGATATTTGGCGGCGACTTCCGGTCGCTTGTCGAGGATTTCGGTGCGGAACACCACGACCGTGTTGTCCTTGGACCCGATGCTCTGCTCGGTAGCGATCTCGACGCCACCGTTGGCCTTGGCCTCCTGGTAGGGCACCAGGAACGAGGCCCACGCGTCGACCTTGCCGGTGGCGAACGCGGAGGCGGCGTCCTTCTGCTGCAACGGAACCCGCGTCACCTTGCCGGCCGGAACTCCGGCCTGCGCCAGAGCTTTCAGCAGGATGTACTCGCCCTTGCCCGCCGGATTCACCGCGACCCGCTTGCCGACCAGGTCGGTCACCGAGTGGATGCCGGACGCCTTGGTAGCGATGATGCCGCTCTGATCCTTACCCGCCGGATCCTGCACCGCCGCGATCCGCACCGCCACATCCTTGGACAGTGCGCCCACGACGGGACTGAACGCGGCCCCGGACACGTCGAGCTGCCGGGTGTTGAACAACCTCAGCATGGAACTGAAACCCGGTGTGGTGGTGACCCATTCGACTTTCGCGCCGAGCGGGGCCAGCGCCTTGTCGAAGGTCCCGTCTCGCTTGGCCACCGCCAGCGGACCCGAGTTGCCGGGATCGGCCACCTTCAGGACAAGGTCCGTGCCGGAGCCCGCGTCGGTAGCAGCTCCGGAGCCACACGCCGCCGCCAGAGCGACGACGGGAGCGAGCGCGAGCGCGAGACGCCAACCGTGTGGCCTGCGCGTGCGGAACATCGTGGAGCACCTCTTCCGAATTCATCGACCGAAGTCGAACGACTACTCGGCGACAGTAGGTCCGCGCGGGATTCGATACGAGGTAATGCTTTCCGCAGATCGGAAAGCTTGACAGATCAGCCATTCAGAGGCAGCCGAGAAGATATTCGAGGTGCGTGCTACTTCGACTCGGTAGTACAGATTTTCGCACACCGTGAACCTAAGTAGTCTTCAGACTGCTTTCCGAATAGTGGAAGATCTGCGCCTGCCACGCTGCCCGGCCGTGCTACGGTCGGCAGCGTGGAAACCTCCGGTGTGCAGACCGTCACCCGCGCCCTGTCGGTCCTCGACTGTTTCCGCGACGGCGAAGACCGCGGCGTATCGGAAGTCGCCCGTCAGCAGGGGCTGGCGATCAGTACCACCCACCGGCTGCTCACCGCTCTCGTCCAGGCCGGATTCCTGGACAAGGACGAAGCCTCGAGCCGCTACCGGATGGGCGGGGCACTGGCCGAATACGGTCAGATCGCATACCGCCAGCACCGGATCTATCTCGCCGAGCCCAGCCTCGAGCAGCTCGCCGCCACCACCGGCGCCAACGCCTCGGTAGCCATCCGCCACAGCATTCACGCCGTACTGCTCGGCACCAGTCGCTGGCGGGAAACCGACGGCCACCGCCTGATGGGCGTGCGCCTGCCCCTGCACGCAAGTGCCCTGGGCAAGGCCCTGCTCGCTTGGTCCGACACCCCCGACGACTTCCTCGACACCCTCCCCTACGACGAGGGCACCACCCGATCCGTCTCCACCCCAACCGAACTCCGCACCGAACTGGACAACACCCGCACCCGCGGCTACGCCTACAACGACGAAGAACTCGACCCCGGCTTCCGCACCATCGGCCTGCCCATCCTCAGCCCGGCAGGCGACTGCCGCTTCGCCCTCGGCCTCCGCGGCCCCACCACCCTCATGATCCCCGAACGAGTCCCGTTCCTCGTCGAACTCGCCACGGTGACAGCCGCCGACATCGCCGCCCGCTTCGACGCCACCTGAGGCAGCGGAGAGCCGTCGTGCCCCTTCGGCCCGCCCGATGAGGGACTGCCGGTCGAACGCCGAGAAGGGCACGCCGCATCGCCGCAAGCCGACTCACGGACAGACGTGACTCAGGTCAACGCGACCCCACCATCGACCTGCAGGACTTGACCGGTGATGAAAGCCGCTTGATCGGAGGCGAGATACACTGCGGCGGAACCGATCTCATCGGGACGAGCAGTAGCTCGGGGCACCGCGGTCGTCCGGCTGAACCGATTCGGTTCCGACTCGCGATTCCGAAGCCGCTGCGCGAATATGCCGGACTCGGGATGAAAGCGGCTCCCCGAACTTGTTTCCTCGTGCAGGTTCTCGGGGATGGTGCCGTACGGAGCGATAGCGTTGACCGTGATGCCCGAATGACCGGCTTCCAGAGCAAGCACCCGGGTGAATGCGTGCACCGCACCCTTCGCCGCCGAATAGACGGCCATGTGTGGATCACCGATTATCGCCGACATCGAACCGATATTGATGATGCGACCGTTTTTCCGCTCGAGCATCCCGGGCAACACCTTGTGCGTACACAACAGCGTACTTCGCAGATTGATATCCAGATCCGCCTGCCACTGTTCGGGTTTCGTTTCGACGAATGGCGCGACCGGACCATTGCCGCCGACATTGTTCACCAAGACGTCGATACCGCCGAACCGCTCGCCGACTTCCTCGACCACCTCCCGCACGGCGTCCTCCACCGTGACATCGGTCGGCCGCCACAGCACATCGGCCGCCCCCCGCGTACGTGCCAGGTCGGCGACCCGCGCACCGGCCTCGACATCTCGGCCGACGAGCACCACGCGAGCGTGTTCCTGCGCGAAAGCCAGCGCGATGGCCCGGCCGATGTTGGCCGTCGCACCGGTCACCAGCACGACACGCCCACCCAGTCCGGTCTGCATGATCACCCTCCACCAGCGGTCCTTCCACTGGCCGACCAGGAAGAAGAACAGCGTTCTTGATATCAAGCATGACGTTACCACAGCCGTCTCGTCGGGCCGCCCGCACGACCATCGCCAACCGAATCGCGACCACCGACAAGCGAACTGCGGCGAACAAGTGAACCGATATCACGCATCCGAGCAACCTTGTCGCACAGGGTCATCGACAGCATCGACCAGTTTGCCTCCAAGGTGTATGTTGATCACATCGCGCGAGAGTTTAATTCTCTTTTTCTGCGACCAGTCATCTCTCTCCGGGCCGTTCAGCCGATCCGAGCCCCGGCCCTCGAGAGGAAGTGAGGAGTGACGTGAATATCGACGACATGATCCTGGTGAGCATCGACGACCACGTGGTCGAACCGCTCGATATGTTCCGCGGCCGAGTTCCCGAGAAGTGGGCGGACCTGGCCCCGAAAGTGATCATCGACGACAACGGCGTCGATCGCTGGGTGTACCGGGGCCGCCCGACGGGCGTGGCCGGCCTCAACGCGGTCGTATCGTGGCCCGCCGAGGAATGGGGCCGCGATCCGGCCGGATACGCCGAGATGCGACCGGCGGTGTACGACGTGCACGACCGGATCCGCGATATGAACGCCAACGGCATCCTGTCCTCGATGTGCTTCCCCACCTTCGCAGGGTTCAGCGCCGGGCACCTGAGCCACTTCAAGGACGAGATCACCGTCGCGATCATCCAGGCATACAACGACTGGCACATCGAAGACTGGTGCGGCGCTTACCCGGGCCGGTTCATCGCCAATTGCATTCTGCCGCTGTGGGATCCGCAACTCGCGGTCGCGGAGATCCAGCGCGTCGCGGACAAGGGAGCACGCGCGGTCACGATGGCGGAACTGCCGCATATCGACGGCCTGCCCAGCTATCACGACATCGAGTACTGGGGGCCGGTGTTCCAGGCGTTGTCCGACCGCGACATGGTGATGAACCTGCACATCGGCCAGGGCTTCGGAGTTCTGCGGCTGGCGCCCGACGCGCCGATCGACAACCTCATGGTCCTGGCCCCGAGCATCTCGCAGGTCGCCGCGCAGGATCTGCTCTGGGGCCCGGCCTTCCGGACCTATCCGAAGCTGAAAGTCGCGCTGTCCGAAGGCGGAATCGGCTGGATTCCGTTCTTCCTGGACCGCTCCGACCGGCACTACACCAACCAGCGCTGGCTGCGCCGGGACTTCGGCGGCAAACTCCCCAGCGAGGTCTTCCGCGAGCACGTCATCGCCTGCTACGTCACCGATCCCACCGCACTGACCTACCGCGACAAGATCGGCATCGACAACATCGCCTGGGAATGCGACTACCCGCACTCGGATTCACTGTGGCCCGATGCCCCGGAGGTCGTACTCCGGGAACTGCAGGCGGCCGATGCCGGCGACGCGGACATCGACAAGATCACCTGGCAGAACGCCTGCCGGGCGCTGAACTGGGATCCCTTCGCGCACATCGCGAAAGAGCAGGCGACGGTCGGCGCACTCCGAGCACTGGCGGCCGGGTGGGACATCTCGACCAAGTCGCGCGCGGAGTATGCGGCGGCCTATCCACACCGCGCCGAATGAACTGACGGAACGCGAAGAGCACCCCGGTTCCTGTCCTCCTCACGGGGAGGACAGGAACCGGCTGTGGCGCAACCGGATCAGTGGCCCGGGCCACCCGCAGCGGCGTAATTCTTGGTCTCCAGGAATTCCTACCGAAATATCCGATGCGGCAAGCACATTCACCACACCGGCCAGCTCCTCGTCCGTGCGACGCAGATCCCGAGCATTAAGGAAGCACTCACGATGCGGTTCATCTTCCACTACCCCGAGACCACCGGATACGACGGCGACATGCTCGATATGGGTCCCGTGCGCGAGGTCGCGATTGCTGATCAAGCTGCTCACCGCAGCCGGTCTGGAATCCGAAACCATCGCACGACTTCGTAGCCTGCCTGCCGAGCCCGCATCGCTCGGCTGACCACACATCGCACGGAGTCTGCGCGGCCCGGGGCGTACGCACCGCGTCGCCGAAAGCCTCGACGGCACCGATCGTTCAGGACGATCGCATGCCATACGCCTCGGCCCGATCCGAAAGCTGTTGCGCGCGTTGCTCCGGCGTCAGACGGGACAGGCCGGGCATTTCCGAGAGTTCGGCATGCTTGACGACCTCGAAGCTGCGAACGAATTCCTCGATATCCGGCCTGCCCGGCACTGCCTGCCAGCGCACTATTCCCAGCCCCTGACTCAGGCCCGAGGTGGACAGCCAATTCCGAATCCCTGGATCGGATTTCGAGATGACATAGGTGATCGTGCCGTCCGAATTCGCTTGGGATTGGGAGGTATTCAAACTGACCTGGTGTCGCGTGACATCCGCGCCGATCATCCAAGGGTCCAGCAGCTGAAAGCCCGTGTACCCAGCGTTTTTCGGGTCCATCGTGACCACGATCGCCTCATCGTCGGTGAGGTCGTAGCTCAGGGCGGCGATGAATCCGGAGAGGCTGCCATTGCGGCCCTGGACCGGGGTGATCATATTGCCGTGCAGACCGCCGAACCACATTTCCGGAAACCCCGACCAGAACCGAATGTAGGGCGGCAGATCCTGGTAGATCGCACGCAGCAGGTCTTCATCCGAGACGTCACGCTGCGGTGTGCTGTCGAGCGGACGCAACTCGAGTTCGGACGGTCGCTGGGACCAGTCCGTCAGCATGTCGCGGAAGCCGAGCGACAGGTATCCCGGCGCCGAGGTCATGTGAACTCCCGCTGCGGGAACCGGCCCGATGGTGAAGCGGAAAGTACCGTCCTGCGCGATATCGAGATCGCGGTCGCTGATGCTCGCCAGCGGGGTGAGGTCCGATTTCTTGCTGTCCATCGGCGGCGGTGAGACCTTCGTACCGCGATGCAGTTCCAGCGTCACCTGCGCCGGACGATTCGCCATGTCGAATCGTCCGGCGACCTCGTATCGGCAGGTGCCGTCGATCACCGCCATGCGATACACCGCGTCCGGGTTGTCACCGGACGTACCGACGCCCGGCACGGTGTGTCCCATCCAGGTGCGAGGAGTGTTGTCGGTGATCAAGATGATCGACGGCACCGGCCGATGCAGCGCGATCTCGGCCATGATCAGCGAGTTCGTCCACTCGGAGATGGCGTGGTCGAGGGTCGCGGCACCGGATTCGGTCTGCGCACGCGGCGTGTCCGCCAACTCGTTGCGGATCCGGGCCTGCACTGCACGCAGCCCAGGATCGCGCAACAGTCGTATCAGCGTCTGTTCCGCGGCGATCTGAGCCTGCGTCGCCAGCAGCGGCCGGCCGGCGCCATGACGGCCTGTTGACCGTGATGCTTCGTTCATAGTGTCCTCCAGTCGAATTGACGGTTTTCATGACGAAGTAGTGAGCGCCGTCGCGGCTCGGTGCGGCGGGTGGTGGTCATGATGTCTCCACAGCGCCTCCGGTCGCCGGCGCGCGGCCGTGACGCATGAATATCGCGATCACCAGCGCGACGAGCGTGGTACCGGCGACGACCCAGAAGCCCTCGGTATATCCGCGGTCGGTGAACACCTGCGGTAGAACCGTGGTCGAGGAGTGACCCGCGACGTCGATGTGTGCCTTGACGGGGTTGCTGTTGAGCAGCGCAGTGGTGATGCCGATGATGACGCCGGACCCCATACTCGACATCACCCCGAGCATGCCCGCGCTGACTCCCTGCTGTTCGGCGGGGACGGCCTCGACGATCAGAATCGGTTGTGCCGCATAGAGGAATCCGCTGCCGATACCGCCGAGCAGATAGATCAGCAGGTATGCCTGCCAGCTGTAGTGCGTGAGCGCGAACGCGCACGAGGCCGCCGCCAGCACGACGAAGGAGATGATCGCCAGCGCGCGCCCACCCACCCGGCGGGACAGGGCTCCCGCGATGGGGCCGAGGACCATGACGATGATGCCCGCCCAGATTCCGATGTGCACCGCGTACGACAGCATGCCGAAACCGTTGCCGTAGCTGTACCCAGGATCGAAGACGACATGTACCAGCTCACGCGGGATGCTCTGGCCGGTCTGCTGGTGTACCGAGGCGATGGTGCCGTCGATCAGCGACTCGCGCAGTCCCGCTTCATTCGGCGACTGGGTCATATATCCCAGGGCCAGCGGCATCAACGCGGTAATTCCGGTGCCGAACATGACCATCACCAGCACCATGCCCAGCTTCGGGGAGAACAGCAGCCGCATATCGATCAACGGCTGCCGGATCCGGAACTCGACCAGAACGAACGCCACCAGCAGGACGATGCCGCCGATCAGCCAGGCCAGCGCGGACGGGCGGGTCCATCCCCAGTTCTGGCCGTTGTCCAGGTACATCAGGGTCAGCAGCGCACCACCGGGCAGCAGCACCGCGCCGAACGGATCGATACGCTCGCGAACCCGCAGCTTGGTTTCCGGCACGACGAACAGCACCAGCGGCGTCAGCACGACGGTGTAGATGGCCAGGAACCAGAACATCGCCTGCCAGGCGAAGTGATCGACCAGAATGCCGCCGACCACCGGTGCGAGCACACCGGAGAACCCCAGCCCCGCACCGATCACCCCCAATCCGACCGGAACGAGTTTGCGCGGCAACAGATCCCGCACCAAGCCGTAGGCGATGAACTGAGTCGCCAGCGACAGCGCCGACAGGCCCCGGCCCACCAGAAAGAGCGTCCAGTCGGACGTGGTCGCACAGATGACACAGCCGATCAGAAAAAGCATCCCGCACAGCAGGAATATCTTCTTCTTTCCCCAGATATCACTGCATTTACCCAGCAGAGGTATCGCGGCGGCGCCCACGATACCCAAGATGATCACCGCCCAATTGATATTTCCCCCGACACTGGAAAACGTCTTCGACATCTTCTGTAGCCCGGCCGCGACCATCGTGTACTGAATTGGTGCGACTTCGGTGTACAGCACGATGATCGCCAGTACCGAGAAGATGCGCAGGCGGGAGGCGCCGTCGAGGCGGCTGGAATCATCGGGAGCGGGGACGGTGTTGTCCGGCGGCGGACTGGTTTCGATGGTGGGCATGAGAAACTCCAAGGTGAAGCACATTCAGGACCAGATCGGCCGATTCGGGCCGACAGATGAGCACATCGGGAAGATAGGGATCCGGGCGGTTGTAACGCAGCGGAGTCCCATCCAGGCGGGAAACGTGCAGCCCGGCAGCCGCCGCTACCGCCACCGGGGCACACGAATCCCACTCGTATTGACCGCCGGAGTGCGCATAGACGTCGACCTCACCGCGGACGACCGCCATCGCCTTCGCCCCGGCGGAGCCCATCGGGACCGGCTTGGCCGATAGCGCTGCGGTCAGTTGCATCACCTCCCGTGACGGTCGACTGCGGGAGACGGCAACCCGGAGCGGACCGGGTGCGGGTGGCGCGAGTTCGGGCGGCTGTCCGGTGTGCAGGACCAACCCGGCGGCGGGCAGCGCCACCGCTCCGACGACCGCCTCACCGTCCACCGCGAGGGCGACATGCACCGCCCAGTCGTCACGTGGCGGTTCGCCGTATTCACGGGTGCCGTCGAGCGGATCGATGATCCACACCCGCGAATGTTCCGCCCGGACTTGATCATCGGGGCTTTCTTCGGACAGGATCGCGTCGTTGGGCCGCACCAGTCGCAGCTGGTCGAGCAGGAATCTGTTGGACTGCTCATCGCCGGCCGCGCCACCCTGGGCCCGGATCGCCAGCAGGAGCTTGCCCGCCTGCTCGGCGAGGGTGGCGGCGAGTTCGTGGTCATTCACCGGCGTTCTCCGCTGCGCCCGGGGGTTGCAGGATGCCCGCCGTGCGCAGCCGGTCGATCACCTCGTCGGCGAGCTGCTGCGGTGTTCGCGCGCCGCTGGAGTCCAGGCGCAGTTCCGGTGACCCGGGCGGCTCGTAGGGCGAATCGATTCCGGTGAAGTTCACCAGTTCGCCGCGACGAGCCTTGGCGTACAACCCTTTTCGGTCGCGCGCCTCGACCACCTCCAGTGGGGCGTCGACATGGACCTCGAAGAACGTGCCGTCACCGATGCGCTCGCGGGCACGAGCGCGATCGGCCTCGAACGGCGTGATGAACGAGGCCAGCACGATCAGACCGGCATCGGCGAGCAACCGGGCCACCTCGACGACCCGGCGGATGTTCTCCACCCGGTCGGCGTCGGTGAAGCCGAGATCGGCGTTGAGGCCGTGGCGGACGTTGTCCCCGTCCAGCAGGTAGGTGTGGAATCCCTGCTCGTGCAAGCTCTTCTCGACGAGATTGGCGATCGTGGACTTACCGGCGCCGGACAATCCGGTGAACCACACCACCGCCGGACTCTGCCCCTTGCTGTGCGAGCGCGTCCTGCGGTCGACTTCGACTGCTTGCCAATGGATATTGTGCGCCCGCCGCAGGGCGAACCGCAGCATCCCGGCCGCGACCGTCTCCTGGGTCAGCCGATCGATGAGAATGAATCCGCCCATATCGCGGTTGTCGGCATACGGATCGAACGGGATCTGCCGGTCCAGATGTAATGTGACGACCCCGATTTCGTTGAGCGCGAGTTGTCGCGCCGCAGTGTGTTCGAGGCTGTTCACATTCACCGCGTACTTCGGCTGCGCGACCTGTGCCACGGCGGTGCTCGTGGCAAGCTTGAGCAGGTAGGTGCGGCCGGGCAGCATCGGCTGCTCGCTCATCCACACCAGGTGCGCCTCGAACTGGTCGGCGACTCCGGGAGCCACGTCCGCCGCGGCGATGACATCGCCTCGGCTGACATCGATTTCGTCGGCCAGGAGCACCGTGACGGACTGGTCGGCGACGGCCATATCCAGATCACCATCCGCGGTGACGATCCGCGCGATCGTACTCTCCCGTCCCGACGGCAGCACCCGGACCTTGTCACCGGGATGTACTGTGCCACCGGCGATCTGGCCGGAAAACCCGCGAAAGTCCAAGTGCGGCCGATTCACCCACTGCACCGGCAGCCGGAACGGCCCCTCGTTGCGATCGTCCGCGATCGGCACCGTCTCCAGATGTCCGACCAGCGTCGGCCCGGTGTACCACGGCGTATTGGGGCTGGACTGGATGATGTTGTCGCCGCGCAACGCCGACATCGGGATGCAGACGATCTCCGCGAGCCCGATGCCCTGCGCGAAGGTCCGGTACTCCCACTCGATCTCGTCGAATCGGTCCTGCGAGTAGCCGACCAGATCGAGTTTGTTGACCGCCAGCACGATGTGCCGGATGCCCAGCAGCGATACCAGGTAACTGTGCCGCCGGGTCTGATCGAGTACACCCTTGCGGGCGTCGATGAGTATCACCGCGAGATCGGCGGTCGAGGCTCCGGTCACCATGTTGCGGGTGTACTGCTCGTGCCCCGGCGTGTCGGCCACGATGAATTTGCGGAGCTCGGTGGAGAAGAACCGATAGGCCACATCGATCGTGATGCCCTGCTCCCGCTCCGCCGCCAGCCCATCCACCAGGAGCGCGAAGTCCAGCTCGCCGCCTTGTGTGCCAACGGTTTTCGAGTCCTTCTCCAACTCGGCGAGATGATCGGAGAACACCAGTTTGGAGTCGTAGAGCAACCGGCCGATCAGGGTGGATTTGCCGTCGTCCACACTGCCGCAGGTGATGAAGCGCAGCAGCGATTTGTGCTCGTGCCGCCGCAGATACTCTTCGATGTCGGTGGCGACCAGATCGTTTGCCGTATGCGCCATCAGAAGTAGCCTTCCTGCTTCTTGCGCTCCATCGACCCGGTGGCGTCGCGGTCGATGATCCGGCCCTGACGTTCGGAACTGGTGGTCAGGAGCATTTCCTGGACGATCCCGGGCAGGGTGGTGGCGGCGCTTTCCACCGCGCCGGACAACGGATAACACCCGAGGGTGCGGAATCGCACCGTGCGATTTTCGGGAATCTCCCCCGGTTCCAACCGCATTCGGTCGTCATCCACCATGACGAGCATGCCGTCCCGCTCGACCACCGGGCGTGCCGCGGCGAAATACAGGTCCACGATCGAGATCTGCTCACGATGGATGTACTGCCACACGTCGAGCTCGGTCCAGTTCGAGAGCGGGAACACTCGCAAGCTCTCACCAGGCCGCTTGCGGGTGTTGTAGAGCCGCCACAGCTCCGGGCGCTGCCGTTTGGGGTCCCAGCGATGCTGGGCCGATCGCAGCGAGAAGATCCGTTCTTTCGCGCGTGATTTCTCCTCGTCGCGACGAGCACCGCCGAAAGCCAGATCGAACTTGTGCGTGTCCAGTGCCTGCTTGAGTCCCTCGGTCTTCCACATCTCGGTGTGCACCGCGGACCCGTGGTCGAACGGATTGATACCCCGCGCAACACATTCCGGGTTCCGGTGCACGATCAGATCCAGATCGTCGGATGCGGCGATCCGATCCCGGAACTCGTACATCGCCCGGAACTTCCACGTCGTATCCACGTGCAGCAGTGGAAAGGGCAACCGCGAAGGATGAAATGCCTTGCGCGCCAGATGCAGCAGCACCGAGCTGTCTTTGCCGACCGAATACAGCATCACCGGACGCTCGCTCTCCGCGACCGCTTCCCGCATGATCTGGATGCTCTCGGCCTCGAGCCGCTGCAGATGGGTCAACCCGATGGTGTCGGTTGTCGTCGTCATGTCGAACTCCTGTCTTTCCCAACCCCTTTCACTGCCGCAGATGCGCCCCGCCGCCGATGAACCACATCTGCCCGTTGATCCACTCGGCCTCGTCCGAGAGCAGGAAGGCCACGACACCGGCGAGATCGTCCGGCCGCCCCAAGCGAGTGGTGCGTGCGGCGGAAACGAACCTTTCCTGAAGTTCCAGGTCGTTCTGCTTCTGCACCGTCTCCCCCATGACCAGTCCCGGCATCACCCCGTTGGACCGGATGCCGTCCTTCCCCCAATTGATGGCGATATGCCTGGTCAGCTGATTGACCGCGGCCTTGGACGCCCCGTAGGCGACCCGCGAGGCATCACCACCGAGCGAGGTCCCCGAGGACGTGTTCACGATGGCGCCGCCACCCTGTTCCAGCAGATGCGGCAGCACCGCCCGGCAAGTGCGCACGTAGCCGAGCAGATTGACGTCCAACGTTCGCTGCCACACCTCGAGATCGGTCTCCAGCAACGTCTTGTCCCGCCCCAGATTCGCCGGCGACAGATCCGCCCCGACATTGTGCAACCCGTGCACCGCACCGAATTCGGCGACCGTCCGATCCACCATCGCCCGCACCGAATCGTCGTCGGCCAGATCGAATTCCACAGCGATGGCGCGACCGCCGTCCTTCGCTATCCGCTCGACCGTCGCCTGCGCACCAGCGAGGTTGATATCGCCGACCGTGACCAGCGCACCTTCCTCGGCCAGCCGCTCAGCGGTTCCCGCTCCGATTCCGGTCGCGCCGCCCGCGACGATGAACGCCTTCTCACGCAATCCGCGCATCATGAAACTCCTTTGGTTCAATACCGCCGCTGGTGCGGTAATTCGGGCTGATTTCGGCTATCTCAGCGGGCGGTCCATCGTTCAGCGCATGTGACGTACTGCGCGAACGCAGGCCGAATGCGCTCGAGATCCAGGCCGAACGCGATCGGATCGGCCTTGCGGCTGGGCTCGCGCTCTTGCGCGGCAGTGGTCCACCACGCGTGCATGCGGCGTTCGAATTCCTCGGACACCGGCTCACCCAGCCATCCGTACAGTCCCTTCATCTGGCCGACGGGATCGGCCTGCATCGCACGGAAATCGATGTCGTAGAACCGGTGGTCCTTGCCGTCCGCCCGGAAGCCCATCGTGCGGTGCATCCCGAGCGTCCAGTGCTCGACATTGAGCTGACCGATGTAAGGCCGGTCGATATGGTCGGTGTACCGGCCCGTGATATCGGCATAGAGTTCGGCCACCGACAGGATCACATCGGTCGGATCACGATGCGTCATGACGAAACGCGCGTCCGGAAATATCTTGTCCAGCGAGTCGAGGAAGAGTACGTGCGACGGGGTTTTCAACCTCCACGGCCGGGTCGGTTCACCCCACTGCAGCAGCTTCATCACCCGCCGCTGATACGCGAAGGTGGACGCCAGGTCGGCATCGTTCACCAGCCACGCGGAATAGGTCGGAATTTGCGCGAACGAGTGGAAGAGATGGGATTTGAAATCCAATGCCATCAACTCGTGGCATTCCATCGGCCCGTGCTTGTCGACGGGCACATGGTGGCGGGTACCGACCATCTCCCCCTTGTCCACGGGAATGCGCGGATCGACGCCGGACACCGTCGAGGGCGGCGGACACGGTTGCGACGACTCCCATCGCCGGAGATAACGCACCGCCGGATCCTGCGCCATCAGGATCGACAGCGCCGTGGATCCCGTTCGGGGCAAACCGATTCCGATCAGCGGCCCCACGATCGGCACGTCGTCGATCTCGGGGTGCCGCCGGTACCAGTCCTCCACCTGCAGGCGCTGCCCGAGATAGCGGACGATGCGGTCGTAGAAGAACCTCTCCCCTTCGGCATTCAACCGCGCCTCGCGGTTCAGCGAGTCCAGCAGAACGCGCAGGCCCTCCCGGAACGAGTCGTCCCCGAAATCTTCCAAACCTGTTGCTGCGACAGCCTTTTCCAGCATGTCCTGAGTGGTCGGCATGCTTCAGCCCATCCACTGTCCGCCGGCGACGTCGATGGTTTGCCCGCACATGTAGTCCGCGGCTTCCGACGCCAGGAAGGCCACCACGTTGGCCACCTCCTCGGGCAGTGCCGCCCGGCCGAGCTGTACCCGCTGCGTGATCGACTCGGCGATGGATTCCCGTCCTGCCCGCTCCGCATCGTTGCGGGGCTCGACGAGATACCGCTTCATATCTTCCTTGAGCATGATGCCGGGACCGACTGCCATGACATTCACACCACGTCGCGCGTATTCGTAGGCGAGGTTGCGGGTAAACCCGATCACTCCCGCCTTGCACGCCGAATAGACGGTCAGTCCCGGCTGCTGCACACGGCCCGCAACGGCCCCGATGTTGATGATCTTCCCTGATCCTTGCGGAAGCAGGTGCTCCAGAGCGGCGTGGGCGCCGTACATCATCATGGTCAAGCTGCCCAGGACCGTCAGGTCGATCTCTTCCTTGCTGTGCTGGTCGAAGGCACCGGCCGATGCCATGACCGGATTGTTGATCATGATGTCGAAGCCGCCCAGGGCATCCCGGCCCTCCCGCACCGCACGGTGTACCTGGTCCCAGTCGGACATGTCGGCCTTGATCGGCACAGCCGTTACGCCCCAGCGTTTTTCGATCTCGGCCGCGCGGCGCTCCACCTTTTCGAACGTCCGCCCGATCAGGGCCACGTCGACACCGCAGCCGGCCAGCCGATTGGCGATCGCATGCCCCAATCCGTCGCCACCGGCGCCCGTCACGGCAGCCTTTTTACCGCGCATGTCCAGCAAATCGGCTACACGTTTATCAACTGTGTGATAAGGCAACCGATCGAAACCCAATACCTGCGCCCAATCCTGGTCCTGCGTATCCACCAGGGGCCTCCTCTCACGACTCCACCGTTGGAGTTCGTCCGAACGTGCAGGCGTCGCATTGCGGATCCGCCTGTGCTTCGAAAGCGTATGACCGGAATGGTTGCGGCGGCCAATACTGATTTCGGCGTTCAGTGATACAAAAATTTGATACCAGGTATTGTCCTGCCACCATGGACACTCATCGACTCGAGTACTTCCAGCGTGTCGCCGAGGAGGGCTCGATATCCCGAGCCGCCGAGTTGCTCGGCATTGCCCAGCCCGCGCTGAGCCGCCAGATCCGGCTGCTCGAGGAGGATCTCGGCATCCCGCTGTTCCAGCGCACCCGGCGCGGCGTGCAACTGACCGACGACGGGGAACGCCTGCGGGCCGCCACCGCCGCACCCCTGCGCCAGCTCGAACTCGCCCTGCAATACGTCGGCTCCCCCCTGGCGCGCATCGAGCGAGGAATACACCTCGGCATGGTGCCGACCGCCGCCGCCGTCCTGTCCGCGCCACTGCTGACCAGCCTGCGAACCGCATTCCCCCGTGCGAGTTTTCACGTCACGGTCGCCGGTACCGACCACCTCGTCGCCGAGATGTTGCGTGGCACGATCGACACCGCGGTCATCAATCACATCACCGACGAACGCCTGTTCGTGCGCGATCTTCTGATCGAGGAACTCGTCGTGGTCGGCGCGCCACACAGCGACCTGCAACCGGACCGCCCGGTCAGCTTCACCCAGCTGATCGGCATGCCGCTGTTGCTCCCGGCATCGTCGATCGGAATCGCCCGTTCGGTCGTCAACACCGCACTGCGGTTGCAATTGCAGGTCCAGACGCCGATCGTCACCGATTCGCTCCAGGTCACGCTCGATCTCCTCGAACAGGGCATCGGATACGCGGCACTGCCGATGTCGGCCTGCGGGCGGGAGATCGCCACCGAACGGGTGCGCTACGCCCCGTTGGTCGAACCCACCCTCACTCAGCACCTGGCCGTGGCGGCGTCATCACGCCTGGATCTACCCCGCGAATTGGCCGTCAAGGTCGGCGACATACTCCGCGCGGAGACCTCGGATCTGGCCAGGTCGGGGGTTTGGCAGGCGCAGTTCCTCGCGCAACAGCAGTGGAATCCGAACCATGCCTGACCTGCCGCTTGTTCAGATCCCCACACGAGAGTATGGTTCTCTCTATAGAAGAATTCTCTTTCTTCACGAGCGGCTCTCGACATGCCCCTGTGAGCATCAGCCATGCCAAACTCTTATGTCAGATCAGATGTTGTGACCACCGTTCTTTCACTGAACGGAGCCCCGCAGCACTGTTCGAAATTGCGCCACAATAAATTACTTTCGGAAATTCCAGCGACCGACCCCGATACCGGAAACGCGGAATTCATCGCTCACTGCGGGCGCAGCCGAGCAGAAAGAAAGAAGGCCACCTTCTGATCCTCGCCGATGGGAGATCGAGCCGGATAACTTCACCGCTGGCCGCGAGCTCGCCACTTCCTGAGTAGCGAACCCGCGGCAGCGATGTCTTCAGTTCAACGGAACGAGGTCGGCCGCCGGCTCGTCGAGATTGCCCGCGCCGAAAGACCTCGATCTCACTCACCGAGCCCACAGACGCCCCCGCCGATACCAGCGCTCAGGTCTCGAGCGCTCGCGCTAGCGGCGTCGGTCGGTGCCGGATGATCATGCATGGGCCGCTGAGTCGTACGCGAAGTTGCCTTGGTCAGTCGGCGCGGACTTCGGTGCGGTCACCACTCCACAGCGTGTGGAACTTGCCATCCGCGTCGACCCGCTCGTAGGTGTGCGCGCCGAAGAAGTCGCGCTGCCCCTGAGTGAGGGCCGCGGGCAGGCGTTCCGCGCGCAGCGCGTCGTAGTAGGCCAGCGACGACGCGAACGCCGGTACCGGGATCCCCAGCTGAACCGCGGTGGACACGACCCGGCGCCAGCTGTCGACGGCCTCCTCGATGGCCTGGCGGAAGTACGGGGCCAGGATCAGGCTCGGCAGGGCCGGGTCCTGCTCGTACGCCTCTTTGATGCGGTTGAGGAAGCGTGCCCGGATGATGCAGCCGCCGCGCCAGATCGTGGCCATGTCACCGGGATGCAGGTCCCAGTCGTATTCGGCGCTGCCCGCGGCGATCTGGTCGAAACCCTGGGCGTAGGCGACGATCTTCGAGGCATACAGCGCGCGGCGGATGTCCTCGGTGAATTGCTTTGCGTCAGTGGGCTTTTCCGCCAGAGTTCCCGCGGCCAGGCCCTGAGCGGCCTTGCGCTGCGCACGCGACCCGGACAGGGCGCGGGCGAAGACCGCCTCGGCGATGCCCGTGACCGGGATACCGAGATCGAGCGCGGACTTGACCGTCCAGCGGCCGGTTCCCTTCTGCTCGGCCGCGTCCACGATCACATCGACCAGCGGCTCACCGGTCGTGGCGTCGACCTGCTGGAGCACCTGCGCGGTGATCTCCACCAGGTAGCTTTCCAACTCACCGGAATTCCATTCGGTGAACACCTCGGCGATCTGCCCGGCACTGGAGCCCAGCGCGTCCCGCAGCAGGTGGTAGGCCTCGCCGATGAGTTGCATGTCGGCGTACTCGATGCCGTTGTGCACCATCTTCACGAAATGACCGGACCCGTCCGGGCCGATGTGCGTGCAGCACGGCACACCGTCGACCTTCGCGGCCACCGACTCCAGCAGCGGCCCCAGCGACTCATAGGACTCCTTCGGCCCGCCGGGCATGATGGCCGGTCCGTTGAGCGCACCCTCCTCGCCGCCGGAGATGCCCGCGCCCACGAAATTCAGTCCACGCGCGGCCATCGCGGCCTCGCGCCGGATGGTGTCGGTGTACAGGGCATTGCCGCCATCGATGATGATGTCGCCCGGCTCCATCGCCGCCGCGAGCTCCTCGATCACCGCATCGGTCGCCTCACCCGCCTTGACCATGATCAGCACCCGCCGCGGCTTCTCCAGCGCACCGAGGAACTCCTCGATGGTCTCGGTGCGCACGAACTGCCCCTCGTCACCGTGCGCGGCCAGCAGCGCGTCGGTCTTGGCGACGCTGCGGTTGTGCAGGGCCACCGTGTACCCGTTCCGGGCGAAGTTGCGGGCGATATTGCTGCCCATGACGGCCAGACCGGTGACACCGATCTGCGCGATTGCATTGGCGGAGGCCATAATTCAGATCTCTCCTGTAGTAGTTGCAGACGACCGGTCGACCGCACCCGATCGCCGGGCGTGTCGATAACGCAGCATCAACGCGTTGGTCGAACTGTCGAAATCGGGCGGCGCATCGGATCGTAGGTCCTCGTGGATACTGGTCGCGAGTTTCTTGCCCAGTTCCACACCCCACTGATCGAACGAGTTCACCCCCCAGATCCAACCTTGTACGAACACCTTGTGCTCGTACAACCCGATCAATTGACCCAGCGTGTACGGAGTCAGACGAGGCAGCAGAATCGTATTGCTCGGCCGATCGCCCGGGAACGACCGATGTGGCGGCGGCTCCGAGGTGTCGAGATCACCGAAGGCCAGAGCTCGGGTCTGCGCGAACAGGTTCGCCATCAGCAGATCATGATGCGCCCGATGAGTATGTGCGGGCTCGAGCACGCCGATGAAGTCACACGGCACCGGCGTCGTTCCCTGATGCAGCATTTGGAAGAAGGCGTGTTGCCCGTTCGTACCCGGCGCGCCCCACACGATCGGCGCGGTATCGACACCGATCGGGCGGCCGCGCCGGTCGACGGACTTGCCGTTGCTCTCCATGTCGAGCTGCTGCAGATACGCCGGCAGCAACGCCAGCCGCTGATCATAGGGCAGTACCGCGAAAGCCTGTGCCCCACACAAGTTCCGATGCCAGATACCCAACAGTCCGAGCAACACCGGCAGGTTCTCCTCGAACGCAGCAGTACGGAAGTGCTCATCCATGGCGTGCGCACCGGCCAACATCTCCCGGAACCCCTCGGGCCCGACGACGATCATCAGCGACAGCCCGATCGCCGACATCAACGAGTACCGCCCACCAACCCAGTCCCAGAATTCGAACATGTTGGCCGGATCTATTCCGAAGGAAGCGACCTGCTCGGCGTTGGTCGACACCGCGACGAAATGCTTGCCGACCGCCTCGTCACCGAGACGATCCGCCAGCCACCGGCGGGCGGTGCGGGCGTTGGTCAACGTCTCGATCGTGGTGAACGTCTTCGACGACACGATGAACAACGTCGTTTCCGGGTCCAGATCAGCCAGCACCCGCTCGATGTCGTGACCGTCGACGTTCGAGACGAACCGCGCTTCGATCCCGTCCCGCGCGAATTCGCGCAACGCGTGATAGGCCATCGCAGGCCCGAGATCGGATCCGCCGATTCCGATGTTCACCACCGTGCGCACCGAGCGGCCGGTCGCGCCACGCCACCGTCCCGACCGAATCGCGTCGGCGAGATCACTCATCCGCCCCAGTACCTCGTGCACCGGACCGACGACATCGACACCGTCCAGTTGAACGGATTCACTTGCGGGAGTGCGCAACACGGTGTGCAGCACCGCTCGATCCTCGGTCGTGTTGATCCGTGCGCCATCGAACATCGCATCGATTCCCGCAGCCAGGCCGCGGTCGCGGGCCAGGCGCATCAGCAGATCCACAGTGCGGTCGGTGATCACGTTCTTCGAATAGTCCAGCACCACACCGTCGAACTCGATCGACAGCTCGAGACCGCGCCGAGGATTGCGATCGAACAGCCCCGACATCGAGATCGCCGCCAATTCCGCACGGTGCGTTGCTAATTCATGCCACACGGGCAGCTCGAACGGACTCGCGTGTACCTCGTCACCGCGCCCCGCACCAAAGCTCGCGCCCTCCGGAGACCTCATGCGCGAACGCCGGACAGGAACACCTCGACGTCCTCGATCATCGCTTGCCAGGACGTCTGAAACTTCGCGACACCCTCCCGCTCGAGTTGCTCGAGCACGTCGTCGAAGTCGATTCCGGTCTCGCCGAGTTGCGTGACGACTTCCCAGGCGTCGTCGTAGTTGCCCCTGATGCGGTCGCCGAGAACGGTTCCGTGCGCGATCACCGCGTCGAGAGTGGCCGGCGGCATCGTGTTCACGGTTCCGGGCGCAACGAGCTCGGTCACATAGCGGGTGTCGGAGTAGGCGGGGTCCTTCACGCCGGTCGACGCCCACAGCGGCCGCAACGGCGATGCGCCGGCGGCACCGAGTTCCACCCAGCGCGGGTCGCGCAGCATGTTCTCGTATCGCAGATACGCCAAACGCGCATTCGCGATCGCGGCACGCCCACGCAGGGCCGCGGCGGCCGGTGTCGCGAGTGCGTCGAGACGACGGTCCACTTCGGTATCCACGCGCGAGACGAAGAATGATGCGACAGAACCGATCTCGGCGAGTGGGCGACCGGCGGCGCGAGCCCTTTCCAAGCCCGCCAAGAATGCGTCGATGACCTGGTGGTAACGGCGCACGGAGAAAATCAGCGTCACGTTGACGCTGATGCCTTCGGCCAGGCAGGTCGTGATCGCCGGCAAACCCTCCAGCGTGGCGGGAATCTTGATCATCGCGTTGGGCCGGTCGACCAGGCGCCACAACTGGCGCGCCTCCTCGATCGTGCGCCCGGTGTCGTGCGCCCATCGCGGGTCGACCTCGATCGACGCCCGGCCGTCACGTCCAGCGGTCGAACGGTAGACCGGGTCGAGCACGTCGCAGGCCGCGCGAACATCGCCCGTGGTCAACGTCCGGACAGCCGCGAGCGCGGAAACACCCCGCTGCCGCAGGACCTGCATCTCCTCGATGTATTCCGTCTCCTGGCCGAGCGCGTTGTGGAAGATCGTCGGGTTCGTCGTCAGGCCGACGACCGTGCCCGACCGGACGAGCTGAGCCAAGTCTCCCGACCACAACAGGTGCCGGTTCAGGTCATCCAACCAGACCGACACCCCCTCCTCGGCCAAGCGTTTCAGTGTGCGATTCATCAGGTTCCTCGACATCCGTTGCGCACGAAATCGCGCAGTCACTGCCTGAAATCATGCACACCGTTGCGCGAACAAGTCAACACCACCTCCGAGTACCATGCAGAAACCGCACGACAGGATCACGCAGGCACCACCAGGTTTCGGGAGGCGAAGTTGCTCGCGAGCACGCGACGGCGCGAAATCATGCACCGGCTGGTCACCGACGGCTACGTCGAAGCCAAAGCCATCGCCGACGAACTCGGCGTCGACGCATCCACGATCCGCCGCGACCTCGACGCGCTCGAGCGAGAAGGACAAGCCCAACGCACCCACGGCGGCGCACGCCCCACCCCCGGTGCCACCGCCAAACTGCCCTACACGATGAAAGAAGGCGAACGCCTCACCGAGAAGGCCGCCATCGGACAAGCCGCCGCCGACCGAGTACGCGACGGCCAGACGGTGATTCTCGACAGCGGATCCACCACCTACGAAGTGGCACGCGCCCTGCACAATCACACCGGACTGACCGTCATCACCAACGACCTGCGCATCGCCAAATACATCGCCGAAACCCCCGGCATGCGCCTGCTCGTCACCGGCGGCGAACTACTCGGCTCGGTCTTCACCCTGGTCGGCGAACGCGCGATCACCTTCCTGTCCGACTACACCGCGGACTGGGCGTTCCTCGGCGCCGACGCCATCGACGCCGAGGCCGGAGTCACCAACATGAACACCCTCGAAGTCCCCCTCAAACGCGCCATGATCACCGCCGCAGCACACGCCGTCGTCGTAGCGGACAGCTCCAAATTCGGACGACGCGCACTGGCCAAAGTAGCCGGACTCGACGAAATCACGAACATCCTCACCGACTCCGACCTCACCCCCACCGACTCCCGACAGTTCGGCGACGTCGTGATTCAGGCCCCGCCGACAACCGAAGGTTGAGCATCGCCATCGGCCATCGGCGGTGTGCAACCCCCTACGCCTCCGCGGCACGCTCCATCCGCCGGGCGATCGCGGTGGCGATCTCGTCCGGCACCTCCTCCGGGAGCCAATGCCCCCGGCCTTCGAGGACGAGGACCTCGAAGTCGGCGTCCACGTACTCCCCGCACCGATCGACTCCGGCGCGCGCGACCGCGATGTCGTGCGAACCCCAGACCATGGTGGCCGGGACCGTCACCGGCGGCACCTTCGACCAGTCGTCGCCGATGGCGCGATACCAGTTCAGCGCGGATTTCATGGCATCGGGTTGCAGTAGACGGGCGATATGGCGATCGGCGATCTCCGGCGACACGACGTCACCGAAGCCCAGGCGCAGCCCGGCCGCACCGTCGGCGGTGAGCAGATCCTCGGAGCCGGGCGCGATCAGGTACCGCAGGTAATCCGATTTCTGTTGCTGCACCGGATCTTCCGCGATAGCCCAGGCGAACGCGGCAGGGTGCGGCACCGACAGCGCCGTCACCGACGCGACCCGCTGCGGGTGGTACGCGGCGGTCGCCCATGCCACTATCGCACCCCAGTCGTGCCCGGCCAGATGCACGGGCCCGTCACCGATCGCCTCGCACAGCGCGACGACGTCGGCCACCAGCTCGCGCAGCCGATACGGCTCGACGCCCGCCGGCCGGGCACCGGGTGAGTAGCCCCGCTGATTCGGCGCCCAACTGTCGATACCTCGCACGGCCAGCGCCTCACCCGCGACACCCCAGGACGCGGAGCTCTGCGGAAAGCCGTGCAGCAGAACCACTCCGCGGTCACCGTCATCGCGCTTCCGCATGTCGACCTCGAACTCCATGCCGCGCAGGCGCATCAATTCCGTCGTCACATCGGCAGCATAGTGCGACTGATGGACACGCGTATGGACAACAGTCCATACGTGGTTTCGCGACACCACCGGCTCGAATCGGGGTGGCGATGATCCGCACCACCACTGCAGTGCTGATGGCCGCCGGATGCGGGCGAGGCGGTCACCGGTGGCTGTTCGGGCGGATGCGGGCTCATCCTGCTCGGGTGATGCCGCGGGCGTCGCGCCCGATGGATACTTCGAGCCTGGGCACGTCCCCTACTTTCCGGAGGACAGCGATGGAGAACACCGCCAAGCGGTCGATGGTGTCGCGGATATCGGTGACCCAGTGGGTGGCGATCGTGCTGACCGTGCTGGCGGTGGTGTTCATCATCGAGAACCGCCATCGAGTCGAGATCGAGTTGCTCGCGATCACGATCCGTTCGCCGATGTGGCTGGTCCTGCTGGTGATGTTCGTCGTGGGCTGGCTGGCGGGCATATTGTTCCGGAGCTTCCGGCGCTGATCGGCCCCATCCACCCCACGGGAGGTGAGTGTGTACATGGCAACTGCCGTTCGCTACCGGTTCGTCATCGAAGGCGACCTGTCCGAACGCGCGCAAGCCGCCTTCCCCGAACTGTCCCGCAGCGACCATTCCACCCCCGGTACCACCACCCTGTTCGGGACCGTGCCGGACAGCACGGCGTTGCGCGGCGTGCTGGCCCGCATCGATACGCTCGGCCTCACGCTGCTCGAGATGTCCCGCCTCCCGGACTGACGCCCGACGCGATCACCGCGGCGATGCTGGACCGACGTCGTCGTCCAGCGGAGCGGGCGCGGTGTCGGCGATCAGTGCGCTCACCCAGCGCGTCGCGGGATCGATATCCAGCAGCACAGCCTTGACCAGCAAGGTCAGCGGGACTGCGAGCAGAGCTCCGAGCGCGCCCAGCACCCAGGACCAGAACACCAGCGACAGGAACGTCACCGTCACGCTCAGTCCTACCGAGTCGCCGACGTATTTCGGCTGGATGATCGACTGGATGACGAAATTGATCACGCAGTAGACCACGATGACCCAGATCATCAGCGTAGGGCCGCTGTTCAGCAGGGCCAGCAGCGCCGGCGGGACCAGGCCGATCACGAAGCCGATATTCGGGATGTAATTGGTGATGAACGACAGCACCGCCCACAGGATCGGCAACGGCACGCCCATGAGCCACAGGGCGATCCCGTCCAGGACGGCGACGATCGCACCGAATACCGTGGACACGATCAGGTACTTGCGCGTGCCCACCGCGAAAACCTCCAGGGCGTAAGCGATTTCGGGGCGCATCGCCGTCACGACCGCGAGTTTCCGGCCGATCCCCATCGCATCGAACGCCATGAACATCAACAGCACGAGCACGAAGATCAGATTCGACAGCACCCCCACCAGTCCCCGCAACGCGGCCGCCAGCACGCTCACGACCTTGTCCACGTCCAGGCCGCTGAGCAGGTTGTAGATCTGCGAGGAATCCACTCCCGTATCGGCAAGCCGCGAGCGCAGCCCGGCCAGCAATTCGTTCACCCGATCGGTGTAGTCCGGTAGCTCGGTCGCGAGCCGGGCCGCCGACAGAACCAGGGCGCCGAGCAGCACGATCAGGATCAGCCAGACCGCCACCAGCGCGATCGTCATCCCGATCCACGGCCGCAGACCACGCGCTCTGGCCCAGCGCTGCAACGGGTGCACCGCCACGGTCAGCATCAGGGCCAGAAATGCCGGGCCCAGTACTCCGGCGAACGCCTTGATCCCGGCGATGGCCACGACCGCCGCGGCGATGGCCAGCAACACGATCAGCCCGCGTGGGATGGCCCATGTCCCCGCGGTGACCGCGGGCGGGGGCGCCACCCGCACCGGACGCGCTCCCGTCCGCCGCATGCGCACCGGATACTCCTCGCTGTCGGGTCCCGGACCGATTGAGCAGGCCGTCAGCAAACGTACTCCGGATGTTGCGGAGTTGGCCTCCCCCTTGCGAGATGAATTCGATCCGGTCAAGAGATCGCTCACCACCTCGCTCACAGCAAATAGCTGGTATACGTTCGAATTCAGACAGATCAGACCCCTCGACAGCGGCTCGGCCGGACGGACAAGCTCACGGAGGCGTTGTGGTCGCACCCGAACAACCCACACTGGGCACCAGCGAAAACCGGCACAGCTCAACTGCTGCGGCGGCCTCGGCGCACACGCCGCCCATTCTCTCGTTCACTCCGCTGCCGATGATCGCGGCACAGGTTCGGATGGAACAGGCCACGCGATCGGCGAACGGCCACACCGTTCTGGTGTGTGCACCGGCGGGAACCGGCAAGACCGTCCTGGCAGCCGACTGGGTCCGGCGACTACTCCCTCCGACCACGGTCCTGTGGGTCGGTCTCGCGGATCTCGGCGGCACCCAGGTGTGGCCGGCCATCGCCACGGCCCTGGGTCAGGGGTCGAGCACCCGCACCGGATCGGTTCCGGACACACCGTTCGAGGAAGCCGCGGCGATCCTGTCCGCGATAGGTGACGCACCGACGGGCACCGTCCTGGTTCTGGACGACGCTCACCTGATCACCGATCCACTGACCCTCTCGGGCCTGGAATACTTCCTCGAGCACGCACCACCTACGTTGACCACCGTCGTCATCGGCCGCTACGACCCTCCGGTGCGCTGGCACGCCCTGCAGATGGCCGGTCGGCTGACCCGGATCGGGGCCCGCGACCTCGATTTCGGCCTCGAGCACACCGCGGCGCTGCTGGCCCAGCACGACTGCCGGCTCACCGAATCCGAGTTGGCCGCCTTCCACGAGCTCACCCGCGGTTGGGCGGGCCTGGTCCGGATCGGTGCGATCCATCTGGCCGCACACACCCGCGATCGCACGACCGCGCTCACCGCACTGCAGCACGGTTCGCACGCGGTCGCCGACTTCCTGGTCGGTGAGTTGCTGTCGGCACTGGCGCCCGAGATGCTGGATTTTCTGCTCGCCACCGCGATACCGGACTCCTTCTCGATGGACCTGGCCGAAACGCTGGTGGGGCGGACCGCGCCCCGAACGCTGGAATCCTTGTTGCGCAGCAACTTTCCGCTCGAGGCCGCCGCCCGGCACGGCGGCCTCTGGTACACCTACCACCCGATGCTGCGCACCTATCTCCTGGCGGAGCTCACCCGGACCACACCGGACCGTGCCCCCGCACTGCACGATGCCTGCGCGCAGTGGTTCATCGCCGCCGGAATGCTGCCCGAGGCACTGCAGCATGTCCTGGCCGCGCCCAGCAGTTCCGCGCTGACCGAGTTCGTCCGTGATCACGGGCCGCGCATGGTGTTCGAGGGCAACGGCGCGGTGCTGTTCCGCCAACTCGACCGCCTCGGCATGGCGGTCGACACCTTCGTCGTATTGCTGCGGACCGCCGAGGCGATCGAACGAGGCGACATCGTCCATGCCGCGGCGCTGGACGATCTCGTCCGCCAGCGCCCGCTGCTGGAATCCTCGTTCGTGACACCCGAAGTGCTCCGGCCGCTGGCCGAGGCGATCGGAACCGACGTCGAGATCACGGCCGGTCGCGTCACCGGGACCACGCCCCGGGACCTGCCCGCACCGACGGGACATCCGGAGCTCGACTGCTATATCGCCCTTCAGGCCGCCAGCACACACCTGTTCGGTCCGCACCCGCGCGACAGGGGGGAGCCGGAGCTGCGACATGTGCTCGCACTCGCCCAGAACGCCGGACTCGACCGGCTGACGATACAGACCCTGACCCGGCTGGCCGTCGCGGCCGGACTGAGCGGATCACTCACCTTGATGCGCGAAAGATCCCTGCAGGCGGTCGACTTCGCCGAAAGTCACCGTCTCCAGGACACCACGGCGCTGGCGCACGCCCGGACCATGCTCGCGCTCGTCGCCTATCTGCAGGCCGACGAACAGCACCCACCCGTCGAGCAGATCGCCCCGCTCACCCGGCGAGTGGACGGCTCCATCGCACCGACCCCCGGTCGGCATGCCGAGATTCTGGCACTGCTGTTCTGTTCGGATTCCGCGGCCGATCGGCACGCCCGCACCGACACACTGCGCACCGACATGCACACCCTGCTCGAGGAGGCCCCGCTCGTCGCCACTACCGGTGGGCTGCTGATCCAGGTCACCTGGGCGCTGCTGCGCGTCCGGTGGGCCGATACCGCGCAACGACTCGTGGACCGCGCAGTCGCCGCGCTGGGCCGCGTGCCCGAGACGATTCTCGCCGAGGCCGCTCTCACCGAAACCAAACACTGCTCGGCGCTCACCGTCGAATTGGTTGCGCCACTGCTCGACCGGGATGATCGACTGCACCCGGTGCCGGCGATCCAGGCATGGCTGCTGTACGCCTCGGCCTGCCATCGGCTCGACCGGCCCGTCGCGGTCCACGAGGCACTCCACCGCGCCACGAGCCTCGCCTACACCGAAAAGCTGATCCGGCCCTTCCTGGACGTGCCCGGCACCATCGAGTTGCTCGACCAGTACACGGGCCGATTCGGCTACCTCGACGAGTTCGTCGACACCATCCGACGCCACAGACGAGCCGATGCCACCTCGCACAGCCCGCACCTGACCGGCACCGAGATCGCCGTCCTGCGCCAACTTCCCTCGGGGATGACCACCCATGACATCGCCACCGACATGGGCGTCTCGATCAACACCGTCAAAACCCACCTGCGCGGGATCTACCACAAACTCGGTGTTCGGACCCGCGCCGATGCCATCACCCGCGCCCGCACCCTGGGCGCCATCTGAGCCGGGCCCACGAGTCCGGATCGGAGTTCACTGGCCGATGCCGTCCAGGCTCGCGGGCACCCACAGCGGTTCGAGCACCTCCGGCTCTCGCACGAGTGGGATTTCTCTGGCGTCCCGACGCGGTCGGTCGTCGATCGCGGATCGAGGCAGGGCAAGGGTGGTCGTGGACCGGTAGGTGACGCCACCTGCGGTGTCGATGGTCACCCCGACGAGGTCCTGTGCGAGCACGAGATCGTCGGCGGGAAGCGCGAACAGGGAGATCGTCAGCATCGGTGGCCGATCGGCGGCCCTGGTGCGCAGCGAGCCGGTGATCAGGGCCGGGCATCCCGACAACAGCATGATCGCGGTGGCGAAATCGGTCGGGCCGGTCCCGGGGGTCCGGACCCCTGCCGCTGCGGCGGCGACAGCACTGCGCAGCGTCGGATGTCCGGTCGGCCAGTGCGGTGGCGTGATCCGGTTCCACCGCCGCAGTGCCGGGCAGGCATCCAGTTCGGTACGGCCGAGCCACCGCCGCCGACCGCAGGCGAGCACCCGTTCGACTCGGGACTGCCAGCGGGTGACGTCATCGATGACGGCCCGGAGCTGGACCCTCTCGCAGGAGACGAGGGAGCGCGCGGGCGGATCCGGCGCGATCGGATGCGTTCGGGTCATCTCGTCCTCCGGCGGTCCACTCGAATTCTGTTGCCCCGCACAACAGTCCCGCTCGGTTCCCACCGGTCACGATGCAGTTTCTCGCTCATCGGAATCTCCAGACGTGCCGACCGATCTCGATGACCGCTGACGGACGATCTTCGGAGCACAAGTCTGTACCGCCGGTCACGAGCTCGACTCACCCCGCTGGGATGAATTGGAACCGATGTCGAAGCGTGCCGCCATCAGGAGATTCCGTACATCGCCTGCATGCCCGCAGTTGACGCACAATCGCGGCTATTGCCATCTTCACCTGGCGTTATGGCTGCATCGAAAAAATGGACGACCGGGCTGCGGCCTGGTGAACCGGCACTCCCGACAGAACTGGTTCAACTGCCCGAGTGCCGGTCCAGCAGCCCTGATGCCCTGCCCAGCTCATTCGTGGGTGTGCGAGTGATCTTCGAGCAAATCGCTTTGATGCACATGACGATGCGTATGTTCCACGCCGTCATGGGTATGGGTGTGTTCGTGTTCGACGTGGTCATGCTCGTGTGCGGTGTGAGCGTGACTATGGGTCACCGTGCCGTGACTGTGCTCGTGAGAATGCGGCTCCAGATGGGTGTGCTGGTCGGTCATCGCCGGAATTCCTTTCCGTCTCGGATCAATCAGTGACTTGCGGGATCTCCCCACCCAGGCGCGGTCGGCCCCGGATGGCATCTTCACATCAGCATCGACGGCGGCTGAATTCGGTTGATTTTCGTGCCGTCGGCCCTCCGGCCGACCGGTGTCGCGCAGAGTCTCACCAGATATCGCCATCATCGGTACTTCCAATATCTACCACCGGAAACCATCGTCGACGCACTCCAGCTACCTTCCAGCGAGTAGAGTTGTCAAACCTCGTGGCGCCGGGCGCGGCGGAGATCGTCGACGTCGAAACCGGAATCGAATCCATGCCGCTTTTTACGCCTATTGCGAATAGGGAGGCACAGGTGATGAAGATGCGAGCAGCCCGGATGCACGGTTACCGAGAGCCGCTTCGGATCGAAGAGGTTCCCGTGCCCGAGCCCGGACCGGACGAGATTCTGCTGAAGGTCGCCGCGGCGGGTATGTGCCGCAGCGATTACCAGCTCCTCGACGGTTACTTCAAGAGCCCGTTCCCGGTGGAGTTTCCGTACATACCCGGCCATGAGATCGCAGGTCGTGTCGCCGGCCTCGGCAGTGCCGTCCCCGCGACGGTGAGCTACGCGGAGGGCGACATGGTTGTGGTTAATCCGAGCTGGGGAGACGGCACCTGCCGGCAGTGTCGCGAAGGCAACGAACAGCTCTGCAGCGGCAACGGCCGGTGGGTGGGCTTCGGCCCTCCGGGAGGCTTCGCCGAGTACATGGCCGTGGAATACCGCCACGCAATCCGGGTCTCGGCCGACGCTGCGAAGGCGCCCGAACTGCTCGCTCCGATGACCGACGCGGGAATGACCCCGTACCGGGGGATGCGCAAGCTCCGGGATGCGGGAAAACTCGGCCCCGCTCGCACCGTCGCGGTCACGGGCATCGGGGGGCTGGGAAGCTACGCGGTCCAATACGCGAAGCTGCTCGGCGGCGGCGCGACCGTGGTGGCGCTCGCGCGCACCGACAGCAAACTGGACGTGGCCAAGGACAACGGTGCGGACCACGGCGTCAACGTGAAGGACAAGTCCACCGAAGTGATCCAGGACGAACTGGCGAGGCTGACCGGGCGCAGGACGATCGACGCGATCCTGGACTGCGTCGGCAGCCAGGCATCCATTTCGATGGGGTTCGACCTACTGGGGCCCGAAGGAGCACTGGCAGCTGTCGGCCTGATGAGCGACCGCGTCGAGCACCGTCAGTTCCCCTTCGTCGGCACGGAGCTGTCCTATTTGGGTTCTTTCTGGGGCAACCACCTGGACCTGGTCGAGGTGCTGTCCCTTGCCGAAGCCGGTCTCGTCAAACACAACGTCACCAAAGTCCAGCTCGACGACATCAACGAGAACCTCGAAGCCCTCGGCCGCGGTGACGTCGTCGGACGTCGGGTCATCGTCTTCGAGTGAAGCCCGAGGCGAGCAAGCCTGCCGCCCTCGGGAACGACGACCTAGGTCTCGAACAGGTCGGGAAGGCCGTCCGAGATACGGTCGGGGAACTGCGGAACACGTTTGGCGAGAAACGATTCCACGCCCTCGCGCACGTCGTCCGAGACGCCGCGCAGGTAGATGGCGAGGGATTCGGCGCGGTGCGCGATTTCCGGACTCTCGGCGGCGGCCATGCGCCACATCAGCCGGCGGGTCAGGGCGACCGAGACCGGTGCGGTGCCGGTGACCAGTTCCCTGGCCAGTTCGACGGCACGGTCCAGGACTCGATCGGCGGGAGCCAGTTCGCGGACCAGGCCGCGGTCCAGCGCCTCCGCCGCGGGCACCATCCGCCCGCCGAGGGTCCATTCCAATGCGGTGGACATACCCACCACGCGCGGCAGGAACCAGGTCGAGCAGGCTTCGGGAACCAGGCCGCGACGGGTGAAGACGAAGCCGAATTTCGCTGTGTCCGAGGCGATTCTGATGTCGGCGGGCAGGGTCATCGTCACGCCGACGCCGGCGGCTGGGCCGTTGATCGCGGCGATCACCGGTTTGTCGGACCGATGGATTCGCAGGGACGCCCGGCCGCCCTGGTCCGCGGGTGCGCCGCCGGTGTCCGGATCGTCCGCCAGCACGAAGGTCTCACCACCCGCGGCGAGATCGGCTCCGGCGCAGAAGGCGCGGCCGGTGCCGGTGAGGACCACCGCACGCACCGAATCGTCCGCATCGGTCTCGTCGAATGCCGCGATGAGGCGTTCACACATCTCGTTGGTGAAGGCGTTGAGCCGGTCGGGACGATGCAGCCGCACGATCGCGATCTCGCCGTCCCGTTCGAGAAGTACTGGGCTGGTGGTCATTTCGGTGTCGGGGCTCATCGCACCTTCTCGAATCGGTCTGCCACATCACGGTATTCGGCGCGGATCGCGGTCTTGGCCAGCTTGCCGCTGGGCAGCCGAGGCAGCGGTTCGTCCCGGATGACGACGTAGCGAGGCACTTTGTAGTCGGCGATGACCTCGTTGCAGTGCGCGACGATCGCGGCGACGTCCACATCTCCGGTGACGGTCACGATCGCGGCGGGGGTCTCACCGAACCGTTCATCGGTCGCGGCGATCACCGCCACCTCCTCGACGCCGTCCAGATCGGCGATGACCCGCTCGATCTCGACCGGGGAGATATTGATTCCGCCGGTGATGATCAGGTCCTTCATCCGATCGACGAAGGTGATCCGGCCGTGCTCGTCCCGCCTGCCCAGATCTCCGCTGTGCAGCCAGCCCTCGCGCAACGCCTGCGCCGTGGTAGCCGGATCGTTCCAGTAGCCGGGGGTGACGCCCGGCCCGCGCACGACGATCTCGCCTTCCTCCCCCGGCCCGGCCTCGGTGCCATCGGACCGCACGACCTTCAGCTCGGTGAATATCGAACCCGCCCCGCAACTGTCGGGATGGGTGAGGGCCTCGGCCCGAGTGGTCGCGGTGGCCACACCGCCCGCCTCGGTCATGCCGTAGATCTGACGCAGCGCCACGCCCTTGTCCGCCCACGCCTTCAGCAGCGCGGGCGAGACCGCGGCCCCGCCGACGATCGCGGTGCGCAGCGAGGACATCTCCGCGGCCGCGAATTCCTCGCTCCTGGCGATCGATTCCCACATCAGCGGAACCCCGAACATCGCGTTGACCTGATACCGGCCGATCAATCCGGCCGCGCGACCGGGCCGGAATTCCTTCTCGACGATCAGCGTGTTCCCGAGCACAACGCTCATCAGCACGCCCCAGACCAGCCCCGGGGTGAACACCAAGGGCAGCAACAACAATGAGGTGCACCCGGGCCGGAACCCTTCTTCGGTGAGGGTCGCCTCGAACACGATGCTCAACAGGGTTCGGTTGGTGCAGATGACGCCCTTGGACAGTCCGGTCGATCCGCTGGTGAACAGCAGCGCGACGGGCTCTTCCGGTGTGACGTCGATGCGGAAATCGTCCCGCCCGCCGGACCGCAGGTCGGTGAAGTCGTCGAAGGACAGGGACCGGAAATCCGTGCCCAACTGCCGAGTCTGCTCGATCCGCTCGGCGAACTCCGCGGGCGCGATCGTGAGCACGGCGCCGGAGTCGTCGAGCACCTTGCGCAGTTCGGCCGGGGTGAGACGCGGATTCAGCGGGACCACGACCGCACCGGCCTTCAGCACACCCAGGGCGATCACCGGCCAGGTGAGCGAGTTCGGCCCGAGCACACCGATCCGCTCCCCCGGCGCGATTCCGGACTCGGCGATGCGCCGCGCCACTCGGCTCGTCCAGTCCTGGAGCTCCCGGTAGCTGAGCGTCTCGTCGTCGACGATCAGCGCGGATCGGCTCGGTTCGGTATCGGCCCACCAGTACAGAGCCGAAGCGATTGTCGCAGCCATTGTTGTCCTTCTCGTAGTGAAATGGCCTCGGGCGTGGTGGGTTTCGAGGATGAGCTCGCTGTGCCACCAGCCGGGACGGCCGGCGATCCGGCGTCGGGGTTCTGGATGATTCGAATGTGTGGACACCGGGTTCCGGCGCTGGAAAGTCGGCGAAGTGGTTTCGCGATCGCAGCCTGCCCGATGGATGTGACCCACACTACATAAGATTACATATTACGTCAATCAATATTTGTCTCATGTTGCATCAGCGGGCCGCGCCCACTATCGCCCCTGCCACTGCGGTGGCCGCTTGGCGGCGAACGCGCGCGGACCTTCCTTCGCGTCCTCGCTGCTCATGACGATCCGAGCGGCGTCACGACTGAGCCGCCAGTCCTCCTCTCCCCATCCGGCATGCTCCGCCGCGCTCTCGTGCATCACCCGTTTGCTCTGCTGCACGGACAGCGGCGCATTCGCGGCGATCACCGCAGCCAGGTCGCGCGCCGCGGCCAGGGCTCCCCCGGCCGGAGCCACCGCGTTGACCAGACCGAGTTCGTAGGCCCGCGCTGCGGAGATCGGTTGTCCGGTCAGCGCGATCTCGGCGGCGATCTTCGGCGGCACCTGCCGGTGGATCCGCAGCACACCGCCCGCGGCAGCGATCAGTCCGCGCCGGACTTCGGGCAGCCCCAGCGATGCCTGCTCGTCGATGACGGCCAAGTCCGCCGACAGCACGATCTCGGTTCCGCCGCCGAGCGCGAAACCGTTCACCGCCGCGATCACCGGCTTGGGTATCCAGTGGCGCACGATGCCCGCGAAGTCCCACTCCCGGTGATCCGGGTCGTAGATATTGCGTCCGGCCGCGATCTCCTTCAGATCCGCACCCGCACAGAACGCCCGGCCCGCACCGGTGACGATGACGACGCGCACCTGCGGATCCTGTGCCGCGCGTTCGAGCGCGGCTCCGGCAGCCGCGGACAGCGCCGCGTCGACGGCATTGAGGGCGTCGGGGCGATTGAGGGTGACCACGGCGATGTGGTCGCTCACCTCGTAGTGGGCGGCGGGTTCGGGTTGGGGCACAGTATCTCCTGACGTGCGGGCTGGTGTGGGTCAGAGGTCCAGGACGATCCGAGGGGTGTGACTGCGGGAAACGCAGATCATCATCGCGTCGTTCGCGGACTGCTCGTCGTCGGTGAGCACGGAGTCGCGGTGATCGGGCCGCCCGGCAAGAACGGCCACCTCGCAGGTCCCGCAAGTTCCTTCCCGGCAGGAGAAGTCGACGTTCACACCGCGCCGTTCGAGCGCGTCCAGGACGGACTCGGACTCCGTCACCTCGACCACCTCGCCGCTGCGCGCCAACTCCACCTCGAACGAGTTCGACGGTGCGGCCGGATCGATCGCTTTCGGCGTGAACCGCTCGATGTGCAGGGTGAGGTGATCGCGTGCGCGGCAGGCGGTTTCGATCGCCTGTAGCAACGGCTCGGGGCCACAGCAGTAGACCCCCGCACCTGGTTCGAGGGCGTCCAGGGCCGCGCCGAGGTCCAGCAATCCGCATTCGTCCTGCGGGCGTACCTCGACGCGGTCCGGATGGGCCGCGGACAGCTCCTCGGCGAAGGCCATACTCGTTCGCATCCGTCCCCCGTACAGCAGTCGCCACGGACGTGCACGCCCCTGGACCTCGCGCAGCATCGGCATCAGCGGGGTGATGCCGATTCCTCCGGCGACGAAAAGATAGGACTCGGCCTGGGACAGCCGAAACGCGTTGCGCGGGCCGCCGATCGGGATCAGGTCGCCGACTTGGAGTTTGTCGTGGACGTAGGCCGAACCGCCGCGCCCGTTCGGGTCGTGCAGGACCGCCACAGTCAACGTCCGCCGATCGGCCGGATCGCCACACAGCGAGTACTGGCGGGTGATGTCGCCCAGCACGAGATCGAGGTGAGCGCCGGGTTCCCACTCGGGCACCTCACCGCCGTCCGCGTCGGCGAGCGTCACCGCGACGACACCTGCGGCCACGGACTCCTTGCCGATCACCCGCATCCGTCGGTGCGTCCGACTTTCGCTCATGAACCCTGCCCACTCTCCGAAACAAACCGTCACTAAATCTTAAGCCATTAGATTTACACAAAGCAATACCCAGCTAGAAGCCTCTTGCAAGCTGCACATAACCTGTATAAACCTATAGGTGTTAGCCATCTGAGGGTGCGACAGGAGTTGCCATATGAAGACCACGGACCACACCGCCGGATCGGTGCTGGACCTGTTCCGACTCACCGGACGCGTGGCCGTCGTCACCGGCGCCGGTACCGGGCTCGGAGCCGGTTTCGCACGCGCGCTGGCCGAGGCCGGAGCGGATGTCGTGGTCGCGGCGCGCCGCCGCGACAAACTCGAACAGGTCGCCGACACCGTTGCGGCCGTGGGACGTAGGTGCCTGGTCGTGCCGACCGATGTCACCGATCCCGCACAGTGCGACGCACTCGCGCGAGCGGCCGTCGACGAGTTCGGCCGTCTGGACATCCTGGTCAACAATGCCGGGATCAGCCATGTCGCGCCCGCGACCCACGAGGACCCGCAGGATTACCGGAACGTCGTGGAGGTCAACCTGTTCGGCGCGTACTGGGCGGCGCAGGCGTGCGCTCGGGTCATGCAACCCGGATCGAGCATCGTGAATGTGGCGAGCATGCTCGGGCTGGTCAAATCCGTTCTGCCGCAGGCTGCTTACGCCTCGAGCAAGGCCGGGCTGATCGGGCTGACCCGCGATCTGTCGCACCAGTGGTCGGGACGAAAAGGTATCCGCGTCAACGCGATCGCGCCCGGATTCGTGGACACCGACATGATCGGCGAGATGTCCGGGGACACCCTGGCCGAATTCCTCCGGGACTGCTCGCTGGGCCGGACCGCCACCCAGCGGGAGATCGACGCCGCGGTGATATTCCTGGCCGCACCCGCGTCCGGATACGTGACCGGTTCGACTCTCGCCGTGGATGGCGGAACATCCGGGCACTGACCGGTACCCGCTACCATCAATCTTAAAGGCGCTAGGTAACCGGCCTGGTGCGAGCCGAGTGGAAAGCCGCAGATGCCACGACCTTCACAACCTCTGATCAGCCGCTCCGCGGTGATCGAGGCGTCCATCGAGATCATCGACTCGGAGGGCCTCGAAGCGTTCAGTCTGCCCAAACTCGCCAAGTACATCGGCGTGAGCGCGCCCTCGCTGTACCACCATTTCGCCGACCGCTCGGCGATTCTGTCCGCGGTGGCGCGCCATATCGCCGGCGCGGGATCGATCCCGCGCCGCAGGCCCGGCCCCGACTGGCCGGAGTTCTTCGTGCAGCTGGCGCTGAACTTCCGCCGGTCGATTCTGCGGCATCCCAACGCGGCCCCGATCCTGCTGCAGTACCTGCCGCGCGATCTGCTCATCGGCACCTACGAGGAGACCGCCCGCTTCCTGGAAGCCTCGGGCGTGCCGACGCACCTGCACGTACAGATCCTGGACGGGATGGAGCGGCTGAGCCTGGGCACCGCGCTCACCGACGCGGTGCGGGGTCCGAGCACGCGCACCACGATCTTCCCGAATGTCGATCCCGACTCACAGCCGATCCTGGCTCGCGCGCTGTCGGAGAACACGCTGACGTCCAAGGGGCTGTACGAGGAGATGGTTCGCAGCTTCCTCTACGGCGTGATGCGCAACGAGAACGCCCGGACCACAGCGGAATCCGAACCCGAGTCGGCCTCGGTCTAGACGTCCCGCGAGCCTGACGCCGGTGCCCGGTCGGAAAGTTCCGACCGGGCACCGGCGTCTCGACCTGTTACGGACTCCCCGCCCGGCTACTGCGCCGGGGCGGGCATATGCACAGTCTTGGTTTCGAAGAACTCCTCGAGCCCTTCGACGCCGCCCTCGCGCCCCATGCCGGACTGCTTGTAACCGCCGAAGGGCAGGGTGAAGTCGATGACCGAACCGTTCACGCTGACCGTTCCGGTGCGAATCCGTTGTGCCAGAGCGTAACCCCGGTCCAGATCCTCGGTGTAGACCGCGCCGGACAGGCCGTAGACCGAATCGTTGGCGATGGCGACGGCCTCGTCCTCGTCCTCGTAGGTGATCACCGAGATGACCGGGCCGAACACCTCCTCCTGGGCGATGCGCATATCGTTGCGCACGTCGTCGAGCAGGGTCGGCGCGACGAAGTAGCCGTGGGCCAGGCCCTCGGGCGCTGCTCCCCCGACCACGAGGCGAGCGCCCTCCTGGACCGCGGAGTCGATGTAGCCGCGAACCCGATCACGGTGGCGCGCACCGGCCAGCGGACCGAGGAAGTTCTGCGGCTCCCACGGGTTGCCCATCGGCAGCGCTCCGTAGGCCGCGGCGAGTGCCGCGACGACCTCGTCGTGCCGCTGCCGCGACACCAGAACTCTGGTCAGCGCGATACAGGCCTGACCGGACTGCATACATCCGCCCATGGGCAGCGATTGCAGCACATGGTTCAGGTCGGCGTCGTCCAGGACGATCGCGGCGGACTTTCCGCCCAATTCCAGTGAGACACGGGCGATCCGGTCACCGGCCAGCGCAGCGATGCGCCGACCCGCCGCCGTGGATCCGGTGAAGGTGATGTGGTCCACCCGCGGATCGGTGACCAGGGTTTCGGAGACCTCGCGGTCGGCGATCAGCACGCTGACCACGCCCTCGGGCACCAGCCCCTCCGCGACGAGTTCGGCGATCACATCGGCGAACACCGCCGGTGACAACGGCGCGTCCGGGGCGCCCTTCAAGATCACCGAACATCCCGCGGCCAGCGCCGGGGCGACCTTGAAGGCGATGGTGCCGATCGGGCCGTTCCACGGAATGATCGCGGCGACAACGCCGGTGGGCTCGCGCAGGATCCGGGAGACGCCGCCGTCCGCGCGCACACGGTCCTCGCGCTGTTCGAAGTTCCGGGCCTCGGCGGCGACCGCATGGAACAGTCCCGCACTCATCTGCTGGGTCATACCACTGACGGTGACCGGCACACCGACCTCGAGTACGCCGATGGTGGTGAGCTCCTCGATGCGCTGTTCGAGGCGGGCGCCGATCTCGTCGATCACTTGGGCCCGTTCGGTCATGGTCTTGCCCGACCAGACCCCGGCGTCGAAGCTGCGCCGCGCGGCCTCGACCGCGCGGGCGACGTCATCGGTTGTGGCACTGCGGATCCGGGCGGCGCGCTGCTCGGTCCACGGGTCGATCAGGTCGATCCATTCCTCGCCGGTCGAGTCGACCCAGCGGCCGCCGATGAAGACCTGTTCCCGGTCGGCGACGGACGATGTGGTGACAGCGGTGTCGGTGGTGGTCATCGCGATGGCCCTTTCTCAGCGGTTGTTGTAGCCGGCGTCGACGGGCAGCGTCACGCCGGTGATGTATCGGGCCTCGTCGGAGGCCAGGAAGGCCAGTGCGTTGCTGACGTCGATCGCTTCGATCAGCTCGACCGGCATCGGGTTCTTGTACGCCTCGTCGTTGGCCACCTCGGGATGCGAGTTGACGAAGGCGCCGTATTCGGCGTTGGCGACCATCGGGGTGTTCACGCCGGTCGGGTGGATCGTGTTGACCCGGATGGAATGCTTCGCGAGCTGCTTGGAGTACAACCGCATCAGCCCGACGACGCCGTGCTTGGCCGCGGAGTAGCCCGCCTGCCCGGGAAAGGTGTTCAGGCCCATGCTGGTCAGTCCGGCGGCCGAGCTGGTGATGGTGATCGAGCCGCCGTCGCCGCGCTCGACCATCGGCGGGACGGCCACCTCGAGGGTGTGCCACACGCCGGTGAGCATGGTGTCGACCGCGTCGTGCCAGGCCTGCGGTTGGCTGCCCTGATCGATCACCGGCATGATGCCCGCGTTCGCGACGATGATGTCGACGAATCCGAACTCCTGCACGCCCGCGTCGTACGCCCGCTGCACATCCGCCCGGTCGCGCACGTCACCGATGGTGGTGACGATCCGCCCGCCGGCCTTCTCGACCAGGCGGGTGGTCTCGGCGAGGTCGTCCTCGGTGGCCATCGGATAGAACACCGACGGGATCTGCGCGCAGATGTCCATGCCGACGATCGCCGCGCCCTCTTCTGCGAGCCGCACAGCGTGGGACCGGCCCTGCCCGCGCGCCACACCGGTGATGAAAGCGACCTTGCCTTCGAGACGTTTCATGAAATTCCTTCTCTCACTGACTTTTCCGGATGCGGGCCGGATTCGGCGCGGGAATGCCCGGTTTGCCGGCGCGAACCGTACGCAGAGGTTCGCGGCGACCGCGGGCCCGGCCGGAGATGTCGAGCGGCTGTGAATGCCGTCACATCACCGTAGCGCCCGAAGACCTCACGGTCAACAACTGACAGATTTTGTCATTTATATCGTGCGACAATTGAAGACGCAGGGTAAATGTCCATCTAGCTGCGAACATGAGGAGGTAAACCTACGGTCTTTCCAATAAACGACGCGACCGAGGTGACTGATATGAAACTATCTACCGTAGGTTTTCCGACGATGCGGCGGCCAGTGCGGGGTCGTCGGCCGACGGTTGCAGGACGCCGTCGCGAACCAGTGCGTCGATCTGCGTACCGGACATGTCCAGCAAATCGGCACAGATCTCGCGGGTGTGCTGACCTGGCAGCGGCGCGGGTCGCGTGGCAGGATCAGCGATCTCCCCGAATCGTGCTGCGCGGGCTGTTGCGGGCAGATCCGTGGTCAGCAGGTCGTGCTGGACCAGCGTGTAGGTTTCACGGGCAGTCAGGTGCGGGTCGGTGAGCAACTGTGGCAGCCGCAGCATCGGGCCCGCTGGGACACCTGCCGCCTGTAGGGTGGCGGCTGCCTCCTGCGGATCACGCGCCCGGGTCCATTCGGATACCACGGCGTCCACCTCGGCGCGATGCCGAATCCGTTGCGTCACAGAGGAGAAGCGTTCGTCGTTCACGAGGTCTGGACGCCCCAGGACCTCACACAGGCTCCGCCACTGCGCGTCGTCGCCGACGGTCACCACACACCACTCGTCGTCACCGGCGCACGCGTAGACGCCGCTGGGAGCAGCGTAGGGATCCGAATTGCCGGACACTACAACCGATCCCGGCGCGAGCGCTTCAGCGACCAGTTGGGTGCCCAGCTGGACGAGCGCGGTATCCGCCTGGGCCACTTGGATATCGGTACCTCGACCGCTGCGTCGTCGGGCGATCAACGCGGCCAGGACCGCGCCGGCGGTAATGTGCGCGGCGATGTGGTCCGGGTAGACGGTCTGTCCGTCACACAGCAGTTCCGCGTTGTCCGGATAGCGCCACAGGGCCGACACCCCGCACGAGGCGCGCACCAGGGGACCGTATCCCAGCCTGGTACGCCACCCGCCGGTAGCACCGAAGGCGCTGGATTCCGATACCACGATGCGCGGATTGAGCGCGGACAGGGATTCGTAGGACAGCCCCATCGCGGCCAGGGTGCCGGGCTTGAAGTTCGCCAGCACCACATCCGCCTCGGCGACCAGCCTGCGGAACAAGGCAGCCCCTTCCGGCCGCCGCAGGTCCACGCCCAGGCTCCGTTTGTTGCGGTGCCCCCACGCCACCGAGGCAGCCAGGGCCGCACCGCGTTTGGACTGACGCAGGCCGTCCGGGAAGTTCGCGTTCTCGATCTTGATCACATCGGCGCCGTAGTCGGCGAACTGCCTGCTGAGCTCCGCGCCGAAGACGATCACCCCCAGATCCAGGACCCGAAGTCCGGCCAACGGAGCGGCCGAGGGATCTCCGGTACCGGTGTCGGCGGCGCGATGGTCAGGGGTCACGATGTCGTCGTGCTCGCCGGGTTGCGGTGCGCGCGTGCGGATCCCGGCGCGCACGCCGCCGATGCCGACGTACCCCGACGGCGCCTTCGCGTATGTGCCCGGAGCGATCTCGGTCTGCACGAGTGCGCCCGAGTCCTCGAAATGCGGTGTGGTCAGGACCTCGGCCAGGGTGTGCACCCCACCGACCGGAACGCCGCGGCGAGCGCCCTCCTCGACCAGCTCGGCCTGGGTTCGGGTAGCGAACAGTTCGCCGATCAGCGGGTGCAGCGAAGCGGCCGCGGCGAACCGCGCCGGAATCGTGTCGTATGTCGGATCGGCGAATTCGGCCGGCGCGCCGAGCCATTCGAACATCCCCCGCCACTGCCGCTTGGCCAGCAGGCAGATGCGCACGTGCCCGTCCTTACAGGCGAACACGGGATAGAAGTCGGCCGCATCGGGCCGCCCGCGCGGGAAGTCCTCGGAACGCCCGGCCGCGGCGGAACCCTGCGTGCCGAATCCGGGATCGAAGCCGTGCACGATCGCCTCGAAGGCCGAAACATCCACGGCCTCACCGTGTCCGGTTTCCAGTCGGCGCAGGTAGGCCAAAAGAGTCGCCCACACCGCGTGCGCGCCAACGGTTTCCTCCACCAGGCCCGCCGGAGGCAACAGCGGCTCGATGCCGGGTGCGCCCGAGCGAGACAGCACACCCGAGAGCGCGTAGAGCACCGGTTCGGTGGCCACCCAATCCCGGTATGGGCCGCTCTGCCCGAAACCGGTGATCGATGTCCAGACCACACCCGGTGCGGCAGAACGTATCTCGGCCGGACTCACACCCAGTTCCGCGAGCCGCCCCGGCGGGGACGACTCGACGACGATATCGGCGCTGCGGGCCAGCTCGCGGAAGCGCTCGGCCCCCGCCGCGGTGGCCAGATCCACGGTGATGCCGAGCTTGTTGGCATTGCGCAGGGCGAACGCGATACTGGTCCCCGCGGCCGTGGGCTCCGCCGACCGACTGCGCGAGCCGCCGGGCGGTTCGACGCGGATCACCTCGGCCCCGAGGTCGGCCAGATAGCGGCCGCAGGATTCGCCGAGACCGTCGGTGAGATCCAGCACGCGGGTGCCGGCCAGCGGAAGTGTCATCGTTGGCTCCGTTCGATCGGTGATCCGGCGATTCAGCGGGTGCCGAAATACACCGATTTGGTGCGGTAGTACGACGCGATCCCCTCCGGCCCGAGCTCACGTCCCAGGCCGGAGAACTTCACCCCGCCGAAGGGGGCGTCCAGATCCAGCAGGTAGTGGTTGACGCCGAAGGTGCCGCTGTCGATGCGATCGGCGATGGCCAGACCGCGTTCCTCGTCGGTGGTCCACACCGTCCCGCCCAGGCCGTAGTGGGAGTCGTTGGCGATGGCGATCGCCTCCTGCTCGGTGTCGAACGGCGTGATCGTCAGAACCGGCCCGAAGATCTCCTCCTGGGCGATGCGCGCGGAATTGTCCACGCCCTCGAATACCGTCGGCTCCACGAACCAGCCCACCGGCTGGTCTGCGGGAACGCCGCCGCCGGTGGTGACCCGGTAACCGTCCGCGCGCCCGGCATCGACGTAGCCGAGCACCCGGTCGCGTTGCGCCACGCTCACCAGCGGTCCGATCTGGGTGGCCCGATCCAGCGGATCACCGATCCGCAGCGCACGCACCGTCTCGGTGACCACGTCCACCACCTCGGCATACCGCGAGCGCGGGGCCAGGATCCGGGTCCCGGCGTGACAGGTCTGGCCGTTGTTCACCAGCGACACCTCGAGCAGCTTCGCCGCGAACTGTTCGAGATCCGCGTCGACGGTCACGATGGACGCCGATTTCCCACCGAGTTCGAGCGTCACCGGACGCAACAGCCGCCCGCACACCTCACCGATGGCCCGCCCCGCCGGAGTGGAGCCGGTGAACGCCACCTTGTCCACGCCGGGATGTTCGACCAGGTACGCGCCACCCGCCCGATCGGCGGGCACGATGTTCAGCACGCCCGCAGGCAGTCCGGCCTCGATGGCCGCCTCGGCGAAAACATAGGCATCCAAAGCGGTTTCGGGAGCGGGCTTGAGCACGACGGTGCATCCGGCGGCGAGCGCGGGCGCGAGTTTCATCGCCGCGAGCGACTGCGGGTAGTTCCACGGCGTGATGGCCGCGACCACCCCGACCGGTTCATGTCGCACGACCGTGCGGCCCCCGAATGCACTGGACCGCACATCCTCTCGCGCCGCGCCGCGAATCAGGCGGGCGTAGTACTCGATCATCAGCGCGGGTGCGTACCCGTTGACGTTGATCGATGTCGTGATCGGCATGCCGTTCTCACGACTGGCCAGCGCCGCGGTCTGCTTGGCGCGCGATTTCAGCGCCGCCGCGAAACGATCGAGATGGTCGGCCCGTTCGCCGGCGTCCAGGGCACGCCAGTCCGCCAGCGCCCGGCGTGCCGCCGCGACCGCCGCGTCGATGTCGGCCGGATCGGCCAGTGCCGCCGTGCCGAGCACCTTTTCGGTGGCGGCTTCGATGACCTCGACCGCGGCCGCGGTGCTCGGTGCGACCCAGTTCCCGTCGACGAACAGGGAGGGGCGATCGTATGTGGTGTCCATAGCGGTCCTCAGAGGGTGTCTTCGTGCCCGAACAGGGTGGAGCTGACCAGCGGCGCCATCGGACCACCGATGAACAGCGAAACCCGCGCGCCCGGAACAGGATTGGTAGATGTGCCGCGGATCTGACGCACCGCTTCCACGGCCAGTCCCATACCGTTGACGAAGGAGTCGGCGATATTGCCGCCGCTGGTGTTGACCGGTAGTTTCCCGATTCCGGCGGTCAGGTTGTCGACGGTGAGAATGTCTCCGGCGGCCGGGCCCGCAGGCGCGAATCCGTGATCGATCAGCGCGGAAACGGCGGGGCCGCTGAAGTTCTCGTACACCTGGACCACGTCGACGTCGTCGTGGGTCAGTCCGGCCGCGGCCCACAGCCGGTCCGCGACTCCGGGTCGCCCGGGGCGACCGGCGAATCCGGCGCTGGTGTAGAGATCGTCGTTGTCGATGATCGAGGAATATCCGCCCGGCGCGCCCTGCGCACCGGCGAGCACGTATGCCGCGTCCGGTCGCATGGCGCGGGCGCGTTCACCCGAGACGAGCACGAGCGCGACCGCGCCGTCACTCTCGCGGGAGCAGTCGAACAGGTGGAACGGTTCGGTGATCATCCGGGAGGACTCGTAGGTCGCCTCGTCCAGCGGCCTGCCGTATCCAGCGGCGGTCGGGTTGTTCTGCGCGTGCCGGTAGGCGGCGAGCACCAGCGCGCGCATCGCCTCGCGGGGCACCCCGTCGTGTTCGAGCAGTCGCTGCGTGCGCAGCGCACAGACCTGCGCCGGGGAGCCCACACCGTGCGCGAGGTAGTGCGGGCCGTAGAAATACTTCGCGTAGCCGAGCCGACCGGTGTCCTCCTGGGCCATCGACCGGAAGACCACGACGGTCTCGGCCTGCCCGGTGGCGATCGCGACGGCGGCGTTGTTGATCGCGGCCGCCACGGCGCCGCCCCCGCCACCCCACATCATGTTCGACCACCGCACGTCCCGGACGCCGAGTGCGCCGCCCAGGATCGCGCCGTCGTGCCCGCCGCCCGCGTAGGAGACGAACCCGTCCAGCTCGCTGGGTGAGATTCCGGCGTCGGCGCACGCGGAGACGATGGCCTCCAACGTCATTCGCAGCTCGCCGTGCGGCGCGCCGCCTCGCTTGTAGTGCAACTCGGCCGCACCCACCACCGCGGCCGCGCCGCGCAATGTCGTTCCGCTCATGCTCGCGCTCCCTCGGTGTCGGCGCGGCGCCACCGCAGCAGGGGCCACGTCGCTCCGGGATCGAGCTCGATGTGGCCGACGACCTGGTCGCCGATCCGCACGTTCTCGGGCACATCGTCCACCAGAAGGCCCAGCACCCTTCGGTTTCCGGCTCGCGGCAGTTCCACCAGAACGGTCACGTACGGCACTCGGTCGGCGAGTTCGGTGATGAAGGGGTAGTGGCTGCGGGCCCAGCTGTACACGGTGCCGGCCGCCTCGACCGCCTCCCAGCCCGGGTCGAAGGTGTGACAGGTCGCGCAGATCCACTGCGGGCCCCAGATCCACGCACCGCAGTGACCGCAATGTTGCAGTCGCAGTTCACCTTCGGCCAGCCCCTCCCAGTAGGGCCGGTCCAGGCCGTCCGCCGCGGGCCCCCACGGCAGATCGAGTGTCGGCGTCTCACTCATGCCGATGCTCCGGACACCGGAAAGTTCTCCAGCGCAGCGGCTTTCCAGACACCGTCGCGCAGTTCCCAGATCGAGCGCAGGCCGATCACGCCGTCGGGGGTGTCGTAGACGGTCTCGCCGATCTGCTTGTCGTCCTCGGCGCGCACGTCCTGGATCCGGAAGCTGTTGACCACTCCGCGCGGGACGGTCACACCCTCGAACACCGCGGGGATGTTCTCCTGCACCATATCGGCCAGGGCGGCTTTGAAATTGCCGTCGGCGACGGTGCCGACGTGCCGCTCGTACAGTTCGCGAAAGTCTTGTTCAGGCATTCGAGTTCTCCTCGCTTCCCTGGTGACGCAAGGCGCCACCGATATTTTTACCTTAAGCCTTTAGGTTTATCGGGTCAATCGTCGACCGCTGACGAAGGACCGAATCGGTCAGTTGTCGAACCGGAATTCCCCCTCGGCGCCGACCCGCACCGACTCCTCGGCCGGCTCCGTGTTCGTCAGGCGCGCCAGCGTGTCCGGTTCGCGGGTCGAGGCCAGTGTGCGTCCGCCGTCGGGCGTGCGCGCGGAGAGGAACCCGAGTTCGGGTTCGCCCGATCGGGAGTACACGACCGTCCACGATTCCGACAGTGCCGCACCCTCGTAGTCCGGATGCGCCCGAACGGTGGGTTCCCGGTCGACGCTGTCCTGCACATCGACGCGGCGGAAGCCCGCCCGAGGCGGCTCGGTGCGATACACCCCGAAGGCGTGTTTGGTCAGATAGCCGCCGTTGGCGGTGAGCAGTCCGTAGCTGCCCGGCTCCCGCCGCAATCGGGTGGCCAGCGTCGCGATCGCGTGCGTGCTGTAGTTGTTCCACGGCCCACCGGCGAAGGTCAGCCCCCCGGTCACCGTGAGCGGGCGGTCGGGATCATCTGTGGGAAGGCCGATTTCGTGCGCCGCGACCTGGACCGCGGAGGGGAAGCACGAGTAGACGTCGATGTGGGCGATATCGTCGAGACCGATCCCGGCCAGTTCGAGCGCCCGCGCACTCGCGTGCCGGATCGCGGGTGAGCGATCCAGCGCTGCGCGTTCGGCGATGTCGTAGGTGTCGTGCGCCTCGGTACCCGCCTGCGGGAACACCCAGTTCTCCCGTGGAATCCCCAGTCGCCGAGCCACTTCCACCGAACACAGCAACACCGCCGCGCCCTGCTCGACCATATTGTTGGAGTTCAGCAGTTTGGTGTAGGGCGAAGCGACCCACCGGTTGCGCTCCCCCGGGGTGATGATCTCGCTGCCGGTGTAGGCGCGTTGCGTCCAGGCGTACGGATTCGTGGCGGCGACCTGGCTGAACCGGGACCACAGCTCCCCGATCACCTCTCGATGCTTGTCCATCGACCGCCCCGCCGACAGGCGCAGCGCCTGCTCGAACAGCGGATAGATGTAGGCGGGCCGGTCCAGCCCCGCGCGACGCTCGGTCTCCGATCGCATCGGAACCTCCGGAACCAGCATCGGGGCAGCGGGTACCGACTCGTCCTGAACCGTCCAGTGCGGGCGTACTCCCTTCGCGCGCAACGTCGTTCGCGTCCGCCAGGATTCGGCCCCGCCGATCAGCACGACATCGCAACGTCCCGCCGCGATGTCCTGCGCGGCCTGATTGACCAGTACCTGCGGTGTGCTGCCACCGCTGCCGGTGTAGCCGGTGTGCCGGGGCGTTGCGCCGATCCACGCGCCGACCAGCGCACCGGGATCGCGATACCGCCACGACAGCAGCCCGACGATCCGTACGGAATCGACGAGTTCGAGCAGCCGCGTGCTGCCCGCCTCGGCGGCGGCTCGCGCGGCAGCGTCGGCGATCAGTGCGGCCGGTTCGCGCGCACCTTCGCGCTCGTTGAGCTGTCCGCCGCCGACCAGTACCGGTGTCCGGGGATCCAGGCTCACGACCGCACCGCCTCGAGGATCCGCTCCCGTGATTCCGGACGCGGCCAGCCGCCGAGGATGAGTGTGGTCAGAACTGTCGGCTTCCAACGTTTCACGATGTCCTCACAGATCTTGTCGACGGGCCCGACGAGCGCGACGTCCTCCACCATCGCCGTGGGAACCGCCTGAGCGGCCAGATCGGCGCGCCCGGCCAGATAGAGCCGCTGAATCTCGGCGCACTCCCGGCCCCAGCCCATCCGCACGAACACGTCGTTGTGGAAATTGGCCCCCTTGGCCCCCATACCGCCCGCGTACAGCGCAACCACCGGCTTGAGCCGTGCCGCCGCGCGTTCGAGGTCCTCGTCCTCGGACAGCCAGCACACATTGGCCACCTCGAAGTCTGCGGCGGTGCGGCGAGCACCCTCGCGGGCGAAACCTTCGGCGAGCGCGGCGCGGTAGAACTCGTCGGTCTTCGGCGAGAACCACAGCGGCGTCCAGCCGTCGGCGATCTCCGCGGCGAGCGCGACGTTCTTCGGGCCCTCCGCGCCGAGGTAGACCGGGATGTCGGGCCGCAGCGGATGCACGATGGACTTCAGCGGCTTGCCCAGACCGGTTCCACCACCGTAGGGCAGCTGAAAGTGCTTGCCCTCGAACGTCACCGGCTCCGCGCGCGCCCACACCGCGCGCATCACCGCGACGTATTCGCGGGTGCGTTCCAGCGGGCGCGGATAGGGCTGTCCGTACCAGCCCTCGACCACCTGCGGGCCCGAGGCGCCGATGCCCAGGATCAGCCGTCCGCCGCTGAGGTGATCGATGGTCTGGGCGGCCATCGCCAACGCCGTGGGGGTGCGCGCGGAGATCTGGCACACCGAGGTTCCCAGCGCGATCCGGCTGGTCCGCGCACCCCACCAGGCCAGCGGGGTGAGTGCGTCCGAGCCGTAGGATTCCGCGGTCCAGAAGCTGTCCACCCCGAGCGCCTCGGCCTCGGCGATGGTCTGCTCCATGCGCCGGGGCGGGTGCGAACCCCAGTATCCGGCCATCACGCCGACCTTCACCGCGACCTCCCGTCGTTCATTGCTGTCGTCAAAGCTGTTGTCCTGTCAGTGATTCCGGTATACCGGCGGGCGCTTGTCGAGGAACGAGTGCACCGCCTCACGATGGTCGCGGGTCGTGGCGGCCAGGATCTGGGTCCGGTTCTCCAGGTCGATCGCGGCGCGCAGGCTCGGCACCTCGAGGTTGGACCACATCACCTCCTTGGTCATCCACACCCCGAACGGGCTGTTGCGGGCGATCGCCTCCGCCGTGTCGAGCGCGACGTCGAGCAGCCGGTCGGCGGGCTCGATCGAGGACACCAGGCCGATCCGCTCGGCCTCCTCTGCGGGGACCGATCGTCCGGTGAGCAGAATCTGTGCGGCCCTGGCGAATCCGATCATCCGGGGCAGCAGCCAGCTGACTCCGATATCGCAATTGGACAGCCCGCGATTGATGAACGAGGCGTGCAGCGCGGCATCGGCGGCGATGATCCGGATGTCGGCCATCAGCGCCAGCGCCATCCCGCCGCCGGCCGCGGCGCCGTTGATCGCCGCGATCACCGGGGCACGCACACCGCGGAACGCCTCGACCAGTCCGGCGATGTGCTGTTGCACGCGCAATCCCGCCTGCGCCCGCCCTTCCCCATCGGCTGCGCCGGGCGGCGTGCCGTAGCCGCGCAGATCGAGTCCGGCGCAGAAGGCGCGACCGTTACCGGTCAGGACGATCGCCCGGACCTCCGAGTCGTGACGCACCTGCGCCAGCACTCCGTGCAGCGCCTCGATGAGTTCGGCGTTCATCGCATTGAGCGCCTCCGGTCGGTTCATCCGGATCAGCAGGATGCCGGGGCGGGGACGCTCGGTCTGGATCACATCGGACATGTGTCGGACTTCCTCGAATCGTCGGCGACGGTCGCGCCACAGGCGGTACCGTCGAACTATAAAGCTAATACCTTTAGATAAATTACTCAAGGTAGAGGCCAAATCGAAAGGCTTGCACAGATGATGGAACGGAACGGCGGAGTCGTCGTGGTGACCGGTGGCGCGAGTGGGATCGGAGCCGCGACCTGCGAGCTGCTGGGCCGGCGCGGGAGCCGGATGGTGGTCACCGATATCGACGACGCCCGAGGCGCGGCAGTGGCGGAGAGTCTCGGCGGTCGCGGCGTGTATCTGCATGTCGACGTGACCCGGGAGCAGGACATCGCCGCCGCGATCGACACCGCGATCGAGCGGTTCGGGCGGGTGGATGCCGTGGTGAACAACGCCGGACGGGTCGGCGCGTGGACGTACCTGCAGGACATCACGCTCGAGGAGTGGGACGCGACGTTCGCGGTGCTGGCGCGCAGCGCGTTCCTGGGCACCAAACACGCCGCGCGCGTGATGCGCGAGCAGGGATTCGGCGCCATCGTCAACGTCTCCTCGGTGGCGGCGTTGCGCACCGGATTCGGCCCGCATCCCTACGGCGCGGCCAAAGCCGCGATCCTGCAGCTGACCCGCAGTGCGGCAAGGGAACTCGCACCGCACGGCGTCCGCGTGAACGCCGTGACACCCGGCGGCGTCGCCACCCGGATCCAGGGCCACGGCGCGGGCCTGGAAGGCGATGCGCTCGATGCGAGCGTCGACGAGGTCCGCCACGGGCTGCGCACCTTCCAGCCCATCCCACGAGCGGGCGAGGGCACGGACATCGCGGAGGCCATCGCCTATCTCGTCTCCGACGCGGCCTCGTTCGTCACCGGTCAGAACATCGTCGTGGACGGTGGATTGACTCTCGGCAAGGGCTGGCCCGCGAACTACCGCGCCGAGGCCGAGGCTGTCGGCGGGCATTCGGGCTGATCCGCATGCGCCGGGCGCGGGGCGGCCGCGATTCGCGATGCCCTCGCGCCCGGCGAGTCAGATGCCGACCGGCCCGCCCAGCCAGACGCCGACCTCCTCACCCGAGACGTGCTGGCCCGCATCACTGACCAGGAAAGACACTGTGGCCGCAACGGATTCGGCCGGTATGCGCGGCCAGTGTTCGGCCAGGGTCCGCGCCGCATCCGATCCGCCCGAGGCGATGATGTCGGTCTCGACGAAACCGGGCATGACCGCGTTGACCGTCACCCCGCGCCGGGCGAGTTCCTGCGCCATCGCGCGAGTCATCCCGGCCAGTCCCGCCTTGGCCGCAGCGTAGGCGCTCATCCCCGGCGAGGGCCGTCGCCCGCCCGACGGGCTACTGACGAAAACAACCCTGCCCCAGCCTTTTTCGTACATCGCAGGCAGAGCCGCATGAGTGCAGTAGAAGGCGCCGCTGAGATTCACGCCGATCACCCGATCCCAGTCCCGGGGCGAGAGCTGCCGAGCCGAACCGAACAGGTTCATCCCGGCATTGTTGACCAGCACGGTCGGCGCGCCGAATTCGGCGGTGGCCTGTTCGATCAAGTATGCGGCCTGCGTGGGGTCGGAGACGTCGGCGCGGATTGCGGTCGCCCTGCCACCCGAGGCGGTGATCTCCTCGGCCACCTGCCTCGCCGGGCCCTCGCTCGCGGAATAGTTGACCGCCACGGCGAATCCGTCGGCGGCCAGCCGGTGTGCGATCGCCGCTCCGATCCCCCGGCCGCCGCCGGTGACCACCGCGACGCGCGCCGGATCTCTCGATGTCGAATCCGTCGCCGCCGCAGATACTTCCATGCCATTCCGTCCTTCATTACTCGAGCTGAACTTCTGTCGTTCCTGCGCCGAACCGGGGACGACCGAACCATGGCAGAGGCCACAACTGTGCCGCACATAATCTGCGGCACAACGTGTTTCAGCTCGTGTGCGCCGTCCGGCACTCGATCCCGGGCGTCTGCGCTAGGCGGTTACAGCAGTCCCGCGCACCGCGATGGCATCGGACGGCGCTTCCGGAAACCGCTGACGCAACGCCGGTTTGGCCATCTTGCCGGAGAACGTCCGCGGCAGCGGCTCCCCCAGCGCCACAGCGTGTTTGGGGCGTTTGAACTTCGCGAGATTCGCTCCGGCGAGCATCTCGATCTCGGCCACCACCTCGGCGGCCGGACGGTGGCTGTGGAACACGACCATGGGCACCTCGCCCCACCGGTCGTCCTTGACACCGATCACCGCAAGGTCCGCGACGCCCTCGATGACGTGCAACACCCGCTCGATCTCGGCGGGATAGACATTGAGACCGCCGGAGATCAGCATGTCCTTGCTGCGGTCGACGATCTTGAGGAATCCGCCCTCGTCCTGCAGCCCGAGATCGCCGGTGCGCAACCAGCCGTCCACCAGTGTCGCGGCCGTGGCCTCGGGTTTGTGCCAGTACTCGCGCATCACGTGCTCACCGCGCACGAGGATCTCGCCCACCTCCCCGGGCGGGGTGTCCACGTTCGGGTCGCCGATCGTGACCTGCGTTCCCACCAGCGCGAGTCCGGCGAAGCCGGGGCGGGTGGAGGCATCCTCGTAATTCAGCGTCGAGACCATGCCCGAGGCCTCGGTCAGCCCGTACACCTGCGTGAGCGGAATGCCGCGCGCGCAATAGAAATCCACGAGATCCACACCGACCGGTGCACCGCCGGTTCCGGCGAAGGTGAACTTCGCGAGTTTGCGTGCGCCGAAGTCCGGCAGCGTGGTCATCCGCTCCCAGATCACCGGCACCACCGTGGTCGCGGTGATCTGTTCGCGTTCGAGGGTGTCCAGGGCGATCTGCGGATCGTATTCGCGCAACAGCACCATCGTCGCCCCGGGCACCACGACCAGCTGCATGAAGATCGACAGCACCGAGCCCGTGTAAACCAGCGGCGCGGCACACAGCACGCGGTCGCGCGCACTGAAGCCGTGACTGACCGTCTGCGCGATGCCCGGAGCCATCGCGCTGCGGTGGGTGACCACCGCACCCTTCTGCACGCCCGTGGTGCCGGAGGTGTAGCAGATGAACGCGGCGTCGTCACCGGCGATGTCCACTCGGGGCGCGACGCCGGGATCGCTCAGCGTGTCGTACGAGCGATGCGCGCTGCCGCCGATCGCGAAGATATCGAGCGGGATCTGCTCGGCGGCGACCTCCAGCAACGAGGCGAATTCGTCCTCGATGATCACCACGCGCGGTGCGGAATCCACCACCATCGGCGCCAATTCCCTTGCCGTGAGCCGGAAATTGAGCGGCACGCTGATGGCGCCGATCTTGAGGGTGGCCAGGATGACGTGCGCCACCTCGGGCCGATTCAGCATCATGACCGCGACACGGTCGCCCTTGCCGACGCCACGCGCCACCAGGCCGCGGGCGAGGGCATCGGTCACCGCATCGAGTTCGGCCCACGTCTCGGCGTGATCGCCGAAGACGATCGCCTGCTGATGGGGGCGGGTCTTACCCCAATAACGCGTCAGATCCGCGAGATTCATTCGAATACCTCCTCGTTCGCCGACTGCTCGGCCGCGAGCACCGGCGGATGTGACCGCCCTCACTGCGTGCCGGTAAAACTAACAGCTTTAGATTTCTTGCGCAATACCTTGGCAAGCCCCCGATACAGTCGGGATCTGGGCATGAAAATGACACTCACACAATGGTTTTCGTGTGAGTGTCAATTTCCACATAGGCGGTTCAGCCGGTCTTTTCGACATCCTTCGCATACAGGTGGCGATCGGCGGCCGCCGCGATGCGCGCGTCGTCGTAACCGACCACCTCCCGCAACACCCGCGCGGTATCGGCTCCGGCCCGCGGCGGCAGCGCGGGAGCGAACTTCTCCCCGGCCACACGCACCGGACTGACCACGAATTCCAGCTCCCCCACCCCGGCGTAGTCGACGCGATAGGTGTTGTCCCTGGCCCGGAAATGCGGGTCGTCGAGCATCTCGGCCACGGTGTTGACCGGTCCGCCGGCGATACCGTGTGCGAGGAACAACTCGACCCACTCCGCACGCGTGCGCTGGGCGAAGATCTCCCGCAGCTCACGCCACACGTGCTCGGCCCGCTCCGGCGCGCCCTCGTCGGCGGTGGTCAGATCGGTGTCCACCAGATCCTCCCGGCCGATCGCGACCAGGAAGTTGCGCCAGAACTTCTCCACGTGCGAACCGAACAGCACGGCCTTGCCATCCTTGGTCCGATACGCCTCGAGCCGCGGCCAGTCCGGCAATCGCCCGTCCGGCAACCACGTCGGGCGCGGGATCGATCGATCCCGGTTCAATTCCGCGTCGACCAGATCCGGCATCCATGCCGCGGCCACATCGATGCCGGAGACCTCGATCCGGCTACCGATGCCGGTGGCGTTCGCACGATGCAGTGCCGCAAGCAACCCCATCGCCCCGTAGGCGCCCAGGGCGTACATCGCGATCGGCGGACTGGTCGACCCGGCGATTCCGGTGACCGGCGGCTCATCGGGAGTCTCGACCTCGCGCAGACCGGCGTACCCGTCGAAGACCGGTCCGCCCGTGCCCAGACTGCGGTACGGGCCCTCGGTCCCCATCCCGGACACGGTGCACAGCACGATCTTCGGGTTCACCTCCCGCAGCCGGTCGAATCCGATGTCCAGCCAATCCAGGTACCCACCACGCATTCCCTCGATGACCGCATCGCAGGATCGCGCCAGATCCAGGAATGCCTGCTTACCCTCGGCCGAACGCAGATCCAGTGCGACCGAACGCTTTCCGCGATTCCACCGCAGATGCATGAATGCCGGCCCGTCCGGATCGCCGACCGCGCGGGCACCACCCACGCGCACCGGATCACCGAGTGGGCCGGACTCGACCTTGATCACCTCCGCGCCCAGATCGGCCAGGTGTCCGCCGAGCGAGGCCGGTGCCAGCTGGGCTACCTCGAGTACGCGCACGCCGTGCAGCAGGGAGAATCCACTCATCCGGCGACCTCTTTCAGTTCCTTCGAAATATTGTGTGTCTGTTCGGGTTTCAGCTCGATCCACAAGCCCTCGGCCTCGGTCAGCAGAACGTCGCCGTGATGCAGGCTGCCGTACATGAACCGTTTGCGGCCCTGCTGCCCGACCAGCCGTGCGGTGACCGTCAGCTCGGTATCCAGCGGCGCGGGCGCGCGGAAGGAGACCTCGAGGCGGGCCGTGCGAGCCCACGGCCGGTGGTGATTGGCCAGCCGGGCCAGGATCTCGTCGAAGATCAGCGGCGCCACACCGCCGTTCATCGCGTAACGCCCCGAGTGGAAACGCCCGATTCGCACCCGCCCGATCGCGGTGGTGTCGGTGATCCGATCCAGATGGATCGGCGGTGTCAGCGCCTGCCCGTGTCCGGCCGACTCCCAGCGCTTTCCCGCGATCTGCTCATCCTCGTCCACCTCGAATTGGGCTACGGCCGCGGCGATCTCACGCAACCGCGCCGCTGCCGCCGCGGCGGCAGCCGGAGTCGGTTTACTGCGGGTGACCGCCTCCTGCGCGGCGCGCAGCGCCTCGATCAACTCGGCGTACTCGTCGTTCGCGCCGACCGTCGGGACGAACGGGTCCACCCAGGTCGGATTCCAGATATCGGGGCTCATACCTTACCTGTGGTCGGTCTGCTCGCGAAAAAGGCCGAGAACATCTCGGCGATCGGCTGTTGTCTGAGCGTGGAACGCACGGCGGAGTTCTCGCGCTCGTAACGGGCGCGAAGGTTCCGGCCCGGACCTTCCAGCAGCAGTTGCTTGATCTGCTGTAGTCCTTCCGGCGGCTGCGCGGCGATATCCTCGGCCACCTTCAGCGCTGCCTGGCTCACGTCCGGCTCGTACCGGTTGAGCAGGCCGATTCGGTATGCCTCCTGCCCGGGCACCGCCCGTGCGGTCATCAGCAGATCGCGGGCATGCGAGGCGCCGATCAAGATGTCCAGCAACCAGGTCAGATTCGCCCCACCGTATCGGGCGGCGCTGACCGCCATCGTGGTCGCGGGACCGCCGACGCGCAGATCCGAACAGGCCGCGTACAGGGTTCCGGCGCCGTAGGCGATTCCGTCGACGGCCGCCACGGTCGGTTTCGGGAAGGTCAGATACCGCCACAGCATGTCCTCGCGCTCGGTCATCGACGCCTGTGCGACCTCGGGCGGCATCGCCTCGAGTTCCTTCAGGTCGTAACCGGCGCAGAAGGCCCGGTCACCGGCTCCGGCCAGAACCACCACGCGCACCGAATCATCCTGCGCGGCATCGGATAACGCAGTATCCAGCGTGCGTTGCAGGGCGATCGGCATCGCGTTGTGTGCGTGCGGGCGATCGAGCGCCAGCCGGAGCACGCCCGGCGCCGGGGAATCCCGGCGCAGATCCTCCTGCGTCACGACGGCTACTGGACCGCGACCGGCCGAGCACCGCGCTCGGTGTCGTACCGTGCCACATCGTCGGCGACCATCTGGTGAAAAACCTGACCCGGCAATTCGTTTCGCCCGTAGATCAATTCGGTGACCTGACCGTGCGCGGCATTGTCGGTGATGGTCTTGGTGACGAACCAGTCCTCGGCGTGCAACGTCTCCATCAGCAGATCCCAGTTCTTCTCCAGGATCCGTTCCTCCCGCGGCGTCTCCGGTTTGCGCGGGGACAGCAACCGGATGGTGCAGTAGCTGACGTTCGGATCCTGCGCGTCCGGGACGATCGTCCAGATCTCGAAGTGGTTGGGCTCGGTCACCAGCATGGTTCCGGGATAGATCGTGTAGTTGGCCAGCGAGTAGTCGCGGACGTCGAACGAATCCGGATCGGCGTCGCGCACCTCGGTGATCGCCTTGCGCGCCACCACGAGTCGCCACGAACGGCCGACCGGGTCGAAGGCGGTGATATTGCCCTCGAGATAGTTGCACACCGTCTTGGTGTGCAACTGGCACAGGTGATACGAATCCTGCACCCCGTCCACGGCGATCTTCCAGTTCATCTCGAGCCGCCAGGTCTCCTTGCGCACCTGGTACGACCCGCCCATCCCGGTATCGGTGACCTCCGCGTCGTGCTTGTCCCCCAGGATCGCCGCGATGTCCAGGCTCGCGCCGACGGTCGGCACCACCCAGACCAGCCCGTGCCGGACCTCGCACGGAAACTCGACCAGGCCGTAGTCGCCGCGATCCATGCCGTCGAAGCCTTCGGCATGCGGCATGCCCCGCAGCGAACCGTCCTTGCCGTAGGACCAGTTGTGGTAGCGGCACGCGAACACGCGCTTGCAGCCGGACTCGGCGAATTCGACCTTGGCTCCGCGGTGGCGGCAGACGTTGGAGAACGCCTTCACACTGCCGTCACTCTGCCTGACCACCAGCAGCGGCGTCCCGATCAGCTCGGTGGTCAGGAAATCGCCGGCCTTCGCCAGCTCGTCCACGTGCGCCACGATATGCGGGAATCGCCGCACCACGGCGCGTTCCTTGTCCGCCAGCTCGGGATCGTCGAATACCGAAAAGGACACGCGGAGAAGGTCTTCCGCATAGTCGGTGGTGTTGTTGTCCACGTGGGCGATGAGCCGCTTCGTGAGCCTGATCTTCTCGTCGCGCTCCATGATCCGAGAGTGGCACACGAGACAATGATTGTCTAGTGTCTTATCTAAAGGTTTTCGATTACGCGATAACTTGGTACCGTTGCCTCGTGACTGCACGCGGCACCGAGATCGAGCGCCCGGCCGATACCCGATCGGCCATCCTCGCCGCGGCGGAGTCCTGTTTCGCTCGCCTGGGCATCGCGGGCACCACCATGGAAGACGTGGCCAAGGCCGCCTCGAGTTCGCGCGCGACGGTGTATCGCTACTTCGCCGATCGCGATGCGCTGGTGACCGAATCGGTGGTGCGCCGCGCCCGCGCGAACATGGCTTCCGCACGCGAGTTCATCGCCCGGCGACCCACCATCGAGGACAGCATCGTCGAGGGCATCTGCGAGGACGTCCGCCGCGGTCGCCGCGACCCGATGGTCCACCGCCTGGTGTCACCGGCGGAAATGGTGCTGGCCGCACGGCTGCTCACCGAGTCCGGCCGGGCCCGCGAGCTGACCTACGAACTGTGGCAACCGATCCTGGCCCGAGCCCAGGCCACCGGCACGATCCGCGCCGATCTCGATCTCCGGCTGCTGTGCGAATGGATCTCGGAGCTCGAGATGTACTACATCGCCCGCGGATCGACCCCCGAGGCCGAGAACCTGGACACCATCCGGGCGCGACTGCGCACCTTCCTGCTTCCGGCGCTGCTTCCCTGACCCGTCGCGGCGACCGCCCCGGCACACGTCCGGGCCCGGTGCACACCGCAGTCGGTATGCACCGGGCCCGGCGTGACGCTCACCGCGGCGCGGCGGCGCCGTTCAGGGCGGATCCGATACCGCCGATATCGGTGATGGTCCAGTTGTTGTGGCTGTCCAAGGTCAACTGATAGGTCGCGGTCGACTGGATGCCCTCCGGCGCCTGACTGTTCTTGGTCAGCACGCTGACGAAGCAGTCCACTGCGTAGATGCCGTTGTTGTCCGAACGTACTTTGGCGGCAACGGGTTTCGCTGTCGATACCCATTGCAGCGGGGTGATGATCTGCTCCATCGAACCGGCAGCCTGGGTCAGCCGGTTCGACAGTTCCGGGCTGGTGCCCTTGGTCAGGCGCGTGCGCCAGGAGGCCAGGTCCTGGAAGTTCATCTGGGCGGCGGCCGTGGCGTAGTCGAGGGCGACCTGTTCGGCGTGCGCGGTTCCGGCCTGATCGGCTCGCGCGGCGTCGATCTGATCGCTCTTGTCGCTCAACTGCCAGCCGAGCACCGCCACCGCGACCACCAGGACCAGGATGACCACCCCGACGGCAACGGTTTTCAGCTTGATCGAGGAATCTCCGGTTCTCCGGCCACGACGCAGCGCGGCGGACAGCGCCGCCGAGCGCCGACGTGCGGCGTCCTGCGGCTCGTCGGATGTGGCTGCCCCGGTGTCGGATTCGGGATCGGTGAGCACGGAAGTGGAATTGGTCATGGAAGCCTTCTTCGAACGGGGATGGTCACGAAAATCGCTGTCGCGGTGGGTGCAGGGGCTACCTCCCCGGGGGTCGCAGGTGCACGGTGATCGCATCACCCGATGAGGTCGAATCGAGCGCGTTGTCCAGCAGCCGCCCGACGTCCACGGTCGACATCGCCGCCGCCCCGGCGCGGACGCCGGGCAGCAGATCCACGCCCAGGGTGTGCAGATCGCCCGCGCTCTTGTCCAGGAACGCCTGCAGCTGATCGATCAGCGGGGCAGCACCGTCCCGAATGCTGGTCAGCGGCCCGAAGGACGCGGCGAAGTGCACGCCGCCGAGCATGTCGTCGAATCCCGAACCGAACGCGGCCAGCCGAGGTGCGGCACCGGCGAGATCATCGGGCACCGTGCCGGTGCCCTGCAGCAACGGTTGTAGCTTGCTGAGCAGTCGGGTCAGATCACCCGATCGCTGTGTCAGGGTCTGGGCCAGCAATTGACCAGCTCGGGACAGGTCGCCGAGGATCCAGGAGTCGTCGGGCAGCGCGACATCGATGGTCTCGAAGATCTCGCGGACCCGATCGGGCTCGACCTGCTCGAGCATCCGGGTCAGCCGCGCCGACAGTTCCTGGAAGGTGGTCGGCACGACCACGTGGGCCGCAGGCACGGTGGCGCCGTCGGCGAGATAGGGACCGGACTCGGTCGCCGGGGATACCGCCACGTACGCCTCCCCCAGCGCCGAGAGGTTGTCCACCCGGAATCTGCTGTCCATGGGAATGCGGTACCCGTTGTCGTAGTTCCACGAGATCTCGGCATGGTCCGCCCCGGGGGTGATGCCGGTGACATGTCCGATCGCTACGCCGCGCAGCAGGACCCGGGAACCGACCGCCAGGCCGTTGGTGTCGGGAATCGACATGCTGGCGGTTCGAACATGTTGTAGCAGAACGATATCCAGGCCGACGTGGTTCATGTAGACGAACGAGGATCCGGCCAGGACCGCCATGCCGACGATCGATGCGACGGTCTTGAGGCTCATTTCACCGCTCCCAGCATGCGCATCAGATTCTGGACGTCTCCGACGATCTCGTCCCCCTCGGCCGTATCGATCGAGCGGATGTCGACCGACGGATTCTGGGCGAAAGGCAGCAGCGTCGTGCGCAGGAAGTCCGACAACTCGGCTGTGTCCGCGGGCGCGTCGTCCCAGATACCGCGCCCGACAGCGCCGGTCGCGGCCAGCGAGTTCAGCATCGGCACCATCCACAGGCCGCCCTCGTACACGCTGCCGACCGAGGGGAGGATCTGGCTGATGTAGGACACGATGTTCACCGCGGTGCGGCGCCAGTAGTGCACGGTCGGCTGCGAGAACAAGGTCGCCAGGGTCTGTCCCTTGGCGTCGATCGCGGCGCCGGTCGCGGAGAAACCGTTCAGCATGCGGTCGATTTCGTTCGTGTCACCGGCCAGATTGCGCATGTCCCCGGCGACCACCGTCGCGAGGCGCTGGACGTTGCGAGGCTTGGGCATGACGGCATTGATTCCGGTCATGGAGTCCTCGATCTTCTGGATGCTGCCGCCGTTGACGAAATAGGCCAGCACGGCCATCGTGTCCTCCAGTTGCGGCGGCGAACTCGTGTGATCGACCGTCACCGTGCCGCCCGGCGGCAGGTACGGCCCGTGCACCACCGTTCCGTGATCGAGCGCGATATAGGTGTCGCCCAGCAGGGTGTTCTGGCGGATGACCGCGTGCACGTCCGCGGGAATCTTCGTCCCGTCCTTCACACCGACCGTGACGTCGACGAATTTTTCTGCCACAGAGAGGCTTTCGACCTCACCGACGCGCAGGCCGTCCATCATCACATCGGCCCCGGTGGGCAGATTCATCGTGCTGGCGAACTGCAGCCCGAGCTGATGGCTCGCACCCACTCCGCCTCGCACCGAGGGCAGATCATCCGGCCGCACCGCGGTACACGCGCATGTCGCCAGCACGCTGCACCCGAGCATCGTCGCCACGGCGCCGGTTTTCCATCGCATGGATGTCTTCATCGCTGACCTTTCGCGAGTACCAGGCCCAACAACCCCGCAACCGGAACCTGGACGTGCCCGTCGGCGAGCGAGCAGCTCCCAGGTTGTGAGTGGTTCGCTGCCGCGCACAGCGCCGGGGCCGCCGGAGAGTCGACCCGCACGGTGGGCGGCCGGTAATCGATCGACATCCCGCCGTTGTTCGCGGCCTGCTGACGCAGTGTCGCGGCAATCGACGGTATCGAATCCAGCAGTCCTGCAATATCTTTGGAATGACTTGCCGCCAGGTGGATGGCGTCGGCGACCGGGCCCTGCAACTGCGGCCAGAGCAGTCCGCCGTAATTGGTCTGCACATCGTGCAACACGTTCACCAGCCAGCCGACACCGACACACACGTCCACGACTCCGGGAAACAGATCGATACCGGCGCCGACCACAGCGGGCAGCTGATCCATGATGGATCGGATCGCGGGCCATCGCTGTAGCGCTTCGTCGGTCAGCGGTGCCATGTTCTGGATGATGGAACCGATATCGGCGGTCAACCGGTCCGGGCTCGACGCCGCCGCGGCGGCGTGCAGCATCATCGTCCGCGCGTTGCCGCCCTGTCCGCGCAGTGCCTGGTCGAATCCGGATATCGCCTTCTCGAAGCTCTCCCGGTTGTCGTTCGGACTCAGCGCGTTGATGAAATCCGCTGCCGAGCCGGCGATTTCGGAGATGCTCTTGGGAGTGAAGCTGTGCTCCTGCGGGATGCACTGTCCTGCGGCGAGTTCCGGTCCGGTCCGGTAGTTGCCCACCAGTTCGACGCTGCGGTCGGCGAGGATCGACTTCGAGCGCGTGACCGCGCGCACGTCGACGGGGAATCGGCGCCCGCCGTCGAGAGTGAACGACACCCGCACGTGATCGCCCTCGGGTTCGATGCGGTCCACGTGACCGACCTGCAAACCCATCTGGGTGATGGGATTACCCGGATACAGCCCGATCGCGTCGGGCATCCGGGCACAGAATCCCGAATGTGCTTGCGGGCCTGTCGGATCGACAGTGGCAAAGCCGAGGCCGCCGACCAGTGCGAGCGTGAGTACCGCACCGGTGCCGATCAGATACTTGTTCCGTTTCGTCATTTCAGCACGTCCGTCCGGGAAGCGGAACACAGAGGTCGGAGGACAGCACGGTGCCGCCGGCGATCGTGGCCAGCCCCTTCGGGGTCAGCCACGCCTCGAGCTGGGCTCGCAGTCCCTTCAGTTTGTCGATGGCGGGTCCGATATTCGCCTGGAAGCTCTCGATCGACGTGCGTACCTGGTCCACCGCACCGCGCACCTGGTCCTTGTGGTCGAGATAGAACTTCATCTCCGGCTGCACTCGCATGAGGACGTCGCCGAGCAGGCTGTAGGCCTCGTTGAAGCCGACATGTGCGTTGTCGTAGGTGGTCACGACCATGTCGATCTGGCGGATCAGGTCGAACACGAAGTCCCGGTTGCCGTTGAACGACTTCATGTACTCCGAGGCCAGCCCGGTGATCTGCTCGACCTGCGTACGCTGGCGATCCATCACCGCGGCGATGCTGTTCATCCCGGAGATCAAGGACCCGACCGACGTCGAATTGTGTTGCAGCGCTTCGGCTACCTGATCGATGTTCGCGTTCGCCGTGCTGCCCTGAACCTCATCGGTCACGTGCGGTGCGGCCTGCAGTACGTCCCCGATCGAATACGGGACGGTCACGTGGTCGAGCGGAATGACGCGCGAGCCTAGCGGGGAATTGCCCAGCGGAACGAGGGTCACCGCGTAACCGCCTACCGGCGTGAGCATTCGGACCTGAACGCGAGAATCGTCGCCGATGAACGTGTCGTCCGAGACCCGGGCGTCGACCAACACCGTGTCCGGCCGGAACGACAGCTTGGTGATCTTGCCGACGGTGATCCCGGCGACCCGGACCTCCTCACCGGTCGACAGCGCCGATGCGTCGGTGGTCTCGAACGACACGGTGCGTTGCGCGACCGGATGGGTGTAGAACACGGTCGTCGCGCCCAGCGCCACGACCGCCGTCACCAGTACCGCCGTTCCGAGCAGAATCTCACTGGCGCAAGCCCGCCGCACCAGCGCGCGTATCGCGCGGGGGCGGGCTCCGCTCGTCATCGGGTCCGGCACAGCACGACCTCGCTCCCGTTCAGCAAAACCTTGACCTCCGTGGGAAGTTGGGCGACTCCGTTGCTGCAGTTCATCGACGCGGCAGTGGCCGAGGTCTGCGGCAGCTGCAGCCCGGCGAACGCCACCGGCAACAACCGCAACGCCTCGGCGGCCTGCGGCAGGGAGGCGAAGGCGTGGGACAGGATCTGGTCGACGTTCACGCCGCGGGCGAGACCGAGCTGGATGAGCAACTGGTGGATCGGTGTGAGGAACTCGGGTCCGAATTTCGCCGTCTTCGGGAACTGACTCAGCACGGTCATCGCCTTGGCGACCGGGAAACTCATCGACTTCAGAAAATCCTGCACCTCCGGTGACCTGCCGCCCATCGAATCCGAGATCCGCGAGAGGTTGCTGACGAGCACCGAGAGGACCTGTTCGCGGTCGTGCGCGAGATCGGCGAGCCGCTGCACGCTGTCGAGCATCGGCGCCAGGCCCGATCCGTCTCCCTGCAACAGGGTGATGGCGTTCTGCATGAAGGTGTTGATCTCGTTGGTGCTCATCGTGTTCAGCACCGGCTGCAGGCCGTTGAACAACTGGGTGATGTCGAACGAGGGGCGGGTCCGATCGGTACCCAGCGTGTGCACCGTACGGCCCGGCCGGTCCGGCTCCTGCAGGTCGACGTACCGAACCCCGGTGAGGTTCTGGTACTTCACGGCGAGCAGGGTGTTGTCCAGCAACCGGTACGGACGCTCGAGCGAGAAGCTCACCCGCGCGATGCTCGCACCGTTCTCCCGGGTGAGCTTGATCGCCGAAACCTTCCCCACCCGAACGCCTTTCGTTCGGATGTCACCATTGACGTGCAGCCCGGACACATCGGTGAACTCGGCGGTGTAGCTGTTGGTCGCACCCTGTACCGGGTTCTTGATCGCGCTGAGAATGATCGAGAACAACACCACCGCCACGACCGCGGCGACGCCGAGCTTGCCCAGCGTGATGAACAGTTTGGTCCGTGGGCTCATCGGTGTCCCTCCCCGGCCGGCGTGGTCGGAATCCCGGTCAGCGCCAACGGTGTGGCGAACATCGGCAGATCGTCCACGATGATGCGCAGATTCAGGGTCTTGTGACCGCCGCTGCCGGTGAAGGCGGCGTTGTAGCGGTCGATCAGCGTCATCACCTTGCCGGGGGCGGTGCCGCCGCCGAGCATGTGCGGCATGACATCGGTCAACGCCGCGACGAGCTGGGTGACCGGGGTGAGCTGCGCGCCGTGCGAGGCGAGCAGGTGACCGGCCTTGCCGAACAGGCTGTTGGCGGCCAGGCCCAGACCTTCGTCGGTCTTGTCCATGAACGCGTCGTCCACGCCCACCGACCCGTCCGCTCGCCGGTTGTATTCACTGTTGTAGATGTTGTAGAGAGCGTCGATCGCCTGGGTCCCGAACGCGGGCATGACCGCGAGGATGTCGTCGGCGCGACGCATCAGTTCGGTCGGCAGCGCCTGCTGGGTGGCCGCCACCCGATCGGCGAGGACGATTCCGGATTGGATCAGCGGCGTCAGTCCGTCGGTGTAGCGGATGACCTTGTTCAAGCTGGTCACCATCGACTGGGTCAGTGTCCCGTCGACCGCCAGCGAACCCTTTTCCAGCATCGTCGACATGGTGAAGTCGCCGGTGGGCGTCTTGTCCAGCGTGCTACCGGACACCAGCCGATCTCCCTCCGGATGGGCGATCAGATCGACCGCGCTGATGCCGAAGTAGTTCTGCGGACGGAAATCCAGGTCGAAGTCGTCGGTCAGCCGCTCGGAGATCCCCGATTGCAGCTGCAGGCTCATCCGCACCGTGCCCGGATCGGTCTTCTCGAGCCCGGTGACCTCGCCGATCTCCGCACCATGCAGAATCACCTTCGTCCCGGTGCCGACGCCCGGACCGACATAGGGCACTTCGATATTCAGGGCCAGACCGGACGGCTTGTGATAGCGCGGATACACCCACAGGGTGATCACCAGTACCGCGGCGACCGTGACGGCGACCCCGGCAGCGGCGAGCTCGACGATACGTTTCTGATCGCGGTCGGTGCCGCGCAGGAAGTCCTGATTGCGTGTCTTGGCCATCGACCTATCCCTTGAATACGAGCAGGGGGCTAAGTCCCCAGATCGCCACTGTCATAACGAAATTCAGTACAACGATCGCGACCAGGCTCGCCCGGATGGCGCGACCCGACGCCGCGCCGACACCCGCGGGGCCTCCGGAGGCGAAATAGCCGTAATAGCAATGGATCACCGTGACCATCGCGCAGAACGCCACCGCCTTGAGCACCGAGGCCCCCAGATCCGGCCAGCTCAGGAATTGCGCGAAGTAGTGGTCGTAGGTGCCGTGCGGCTGATTGTCGAAAACCTTCACGATGATCCCGCCGGTGAAGAAGGCGACGACCAGCGCCATCAGATATCCGGGCAACACCACCAGCATTCCGCCGATGAGCCGGGTGCCCACGACGAACGGAATCGCCCGCAGCCCCATGGATTCGGTGGCGTCGATCTCCTCGGAGATGCGCATCGCGCCGATCTCGGCGGTCATCCGGCAGCCGGCCTGGGCGGCGAACCCGATGCCGGTGATGATCGGGGCGATGACGCGAATATTGCCGAAGGATCCGATGATTCCGGTCAGCGCGCCGAAACCCAGCAGATCGAACGCCATGAACGCCTCGATGGCCACGACCGCGCCGACCGCGACGCCGAGGAAGAACATCAGGCTGACCACGCCGCCGTCGACGATGAGCGAGCCACTGCCCCAGGCCATGTTGTTCATCGTCTTGATCGTCTGTTTGCGGTAGTGCCGAACCGTGACCGGCAGCAGCGCAAGGGTTTTGCCGACGAAGACCGCGACCTGTCCGATCTCCCCGACCGCATCGCCCACACCGCGGCCGAGCGCGTGCAGTGGTCGGGATACCAAGGCGAGCAACGTATTCGAGTGGTGCGACGAAGTACTCATCATCATGCCAATCGGGCCGGGAAGAACATCATCTGCAGCTGGCTGATGAGCAGGTTCGTCATGAAGATGCAGAACACGCTCAGCACGACCGACGCGTTGACGGCATTGGCCACACCCTTCGGACCGCCCTTGGCCTCGAGGCCGCGCAGGCTCGCGATCAACACCACGATGGCGGCGAAGACCAGCGATTTGAGCACCGAGAACGCCAGATCGGTCGGCGTCGCGAAGGCACCGAACGACTGCCAGAAGCTCCCGGGCACAACGTTGTTCACATTCGCGGAGATGATCAGGCCCGCGAACACACCCGCCGCGACGATGATGATGCACAGCACCGGAGCGATCACGATCATCGCGATGAACCGCGGCATCACCAGTCGCTCGACGGGATCCACGCCCATCACGCGCATCGCGTCGATCTCCTCGCGGATCGACCGCGCGCCCAGGTCCGAGGCGATCGCCGAGGCCGCCGCACCGCTCATCAGCAGGCCGGCGGCCATCGGCGCGCCCTGGCCGACGACGCCGAGCCCGCTGGCCGCGCCCGCCAGCGAATTGGCCCCTACCTGATTCATGATGCCGCCCACCTCGACCGACACCTCCGCGCCGATCGGAATCGCCATCAGCAGGGCCGGTAGCGCAGTGACCTTGAGCAGCAACCACATCTGATCGACCAGTTCGTACACCGGCATCCGCAGCCGCACCGTGTCGACGACCGAGTAGCGCACCACCGCGGCGGTCAGATGCGCGGACCTGCCGAGGGTCGCCAGGCTGTCACGCGGCGCTCGCCGTAGATGCGCCAGCGCCCGGTGCATGCGGGACGGCGCCGTGGGCAACGGGTCGTCGCGATGTTCGGCCGGTGGCCCGCCGGGGGCGGGTACTGCGTGGGCGATCATCGGTGCCTGCGCGATGTTCATCGGGCACCTCCCTCCATGGATGTCGACGCATGCGACAACTGCGCCGTGAGATGTTTCTGGCGGATGGCGTGTGCGAAATTCTCAGAGCTGAGATTTGACGCCGAGGATGACAGTCATTGCAGTGCAATGGTTTTCAGATCTATACGCCGGATGCCAGGCGAACTCGACCACACCGGGCCGACCGGGTTCGGACGCCTGGAGCGTCGGCTCGGCCCGAGTGACACGAAGATGATGCCGGTCAGCGCCGCAATGGGAGAAGTACTGCGCGGTCACGTGTCGGACGACCGGGAAGTCGATTCGATTCGCGCGGCGCCGGATTACCGGCACCACGCCCCGCACATATACGGGGGCCCGCGAATCGATCGCGGCATTCCAGATCGGTTCGGCGACATTGCCTTCGAGCGTCATTGTTCGATACTCCGATTTCACGAGACCGCAGTCGCCGTACTGAACGGCGAGCAGTGGAGCCACCAGCACCCTGGATGCCGACCCGGCACCTCGTCGTGATCCGAATCTCCAAGGGATGCACCACGTGTCGTGGCTCACAGCAAACATACGTTGTTTTACGAGTGACGTCAATCGTTTTATGTAAAACAGCTCTGTGTCGGCTCAGCGTTCCGCAAGGTCCGGCACCGCGGACGACCGCGGATGGCCGGCGCCGACCTCGAACTCATCCCCTTCGGCAACACTCGCCTGCACCGCGGCCCGCGCCGCGGGCGGAAGGGTATGCAGCATCTCGCGCACCCGCGTCCGCCGCCGTGCGACCGCACGCCGCTCCGGCATTCCGGGGGTGGCCTGCATCTGCGGAATGATGCCCTCGATCTCGTCCACCCCGCCCGCATGATGACCGGCCTCGACCAGCGCCTGTTCCCGTTCGCGCTGCGCCTCGTCCTTCTCCTCGGACATACCGATCGGACCGACCATGCGGCCGTTGAGGAACTGCTTCACCACCGGCTCCTCGGAGGTCAGCAGCACCTCGCGCGGGCCGAATATCACCAGTTCGCGCCGGAACAGCATGCCGATGTTGTCCGGCACCGTGCGCGCGAGATTGATGTTGTGCGTGACGATCAGGAACGTGGCATCGATCTGGGCGTTGATATCCAGGAACAGCTGACTGATGTACGTGGTGCGCACCGGATCCAGTCCCGAGTCCGGCTCGTCCACCAGGATGATCTCCGGATCCAGCACCAGCGCCCGCGCAAGTCCGGCGCGTTTGCGCATCCCGCCGGAGATCTCGCCGGGTAGCTTGTCCTCCGCACCGAGCAGACCGGTCAGCTCGAGCTTCTCCAGCACGATCCGCCGGATCTGCGACTCGGTCTTGCGGGTGTGCTCCCGGAGCGGGAAGGCGACGTTGTCGAACAGGCTCATGGACCCGAACAGCGCCCCGTCCTGAAACAGCACGCCGAAAAGCTTGCGGATCTCGTACAGCTGCGCGGTCGAGCACATCATGATGTCGGTTCCGTCGACGTGGATCGCGCCACTTTCGGGCCGCAGCAGGCCGATCAGCGACTTCAGGAACACCGATTTGCCCGTACCGGAAGGACCGAGCAGGACGCTGACCTCCCCGGCCGGCAACGTCAGGCTGACGTCCCGCCAAATTGTCTGCGCACCAAAACTTTTGGTGATTCCCGTGGTGCTGACTTCGACACCCATGTTCTCTCCTCGGCCGAGCTCGGGCGCCTGGACCGCGCGCCATCGGGCAACCAGCCCGCTCGCGCCCACGAACCTGGGAGCCGAACGAGCTGTGATACAAACTACGATAGACGTCAGACGTTAGACGGGTCACACAATTCGTGCAATGATATCGGTGAGTCTTCGTTCGGCGGAGGCTTTCACACGGCCCGGGGCTACCACACCTGCGGAGCCGGGCGGCGTTGCTGCCCGAACCCCATTGGCCTACAGCACATCTGCGATCCCAGGGAGCTCTCCGATGCGGTCACATCGTCGTGCGCAATCGAGAAATACGAATCGCTCCGCCGCCGGACGCCCGGTGGCACTGTTGTCCGCACTGGCGGTCACCGGACTGCTGGTCGCGGCCTCCTCGACCGCCGGAGGTGAGCCGACTCCGAAGCCGGTCGGCCTCGCTGCGAGCCTGGGATCCCCAGCGCCGCAACGAGATACCCGATCGCAACCGAGCGGGCCCCGAACTGGTGCCCGCGGATGTCCCCGCACTGCGCCTGCACCCGGCAGCTGAGGAGCCGGTCGCGAATGCCGGGCCGCCGCCCGCTCCCGCAGCAGCCGGGCCCGCACCCGGCAGCGCGGCCGCCGCGATTCCGGAGCAGGTCCTGGCCGCCTATCGCAATGCCGAGCTGATTCTCCGGCAGACCCGGCCCGGATGCGGTCTGCCCTGGAATCTGCTGGCCGGTATCGGGCGGATCGAGTCCGGTCATGCGCGTTCCGGCGACCTCGACGCGCACGGCAGGACGCTCTCGCCGATCCGCGGCCCGGCGCTGGACGGGAGCCTGCCGAACAACGAGATCATCAGGGCCGCAGCCGGTTACGTTCGCGCCGTCGGACCGATGCAGTTCCTGCCCGGCACCTGGCAACGCTGGGCCAGCGACGGCAACGGCGACGGCATCACCGACCCGGACAACATCTACGATGCCGCGCTGGCCGCCGGGCGGTACCTGTGCGCGGACGGCACGAATCTGCGCGATCCGCAACAGCGCCTGCGAGCGGTGCTGCGCTACAACCACTCGATGGCGTACGCGTCCACCGTGCTGACCTGGTCACGCATCTACGCCGGTGAGCAGGCCGGTCCCGCCGATGTCGTTCCGTCCGAACCTCAGGCGCCGACCAGCACGGTGGACGACCGCGCGACGACGTCACACGACGATCAGGCGCAACCGGCCGTCACCCGAAATCCCCAGCCGGACAACGCTCGCCCCACACCGGCACCGCCACCGATGATCTACATCCCGGGCCTACCACCGATCCCGTGCGGGATCTTCTGTCCGCCCCCTCCCCCGGTTCGGTGACAGGTCGGGCACGTCGTCCCATTCTCCGATCTGATAGCACGCGTGCGCCTCCTCCTGCTCGAACGAGAGCAGCCGGGCGAGGCGCACCGCGCTGTGATCATCCGGATCGATCCGCATCAGCACCACTTGCGTTCCGGCAGAAGCCAATTCGTGCAGGGTGCGGGTGATCAATGCGGCACCCAAGCCGCCGCCGCGAATCTGCGGGACCACGATCAACGCGCGCACCCACGCGGCGCGCAACTCCAGATACCGGGTCGGCCGCGGATCGAACCAGACCGCACCGGCGGGCCGGTCACTGCCCGCCGCGGCGATCAACACCCGGCCGGTACGTTCACCGAACTCGGCGCGGAATTGCTCGAACTGCGCCTGCGTCAGCCCCTGCCGAGCCAGGACATCGCGGACTTCGGAGACAACGGCGTCATCGGTCAGGTCCGCCGGCCCCTCGATGCTCATGCCGCCCGGGACGTCGGCCGGGGCCAGCGGCACGGCGAAGGGCCCGGCCAGGTGTCGCGCCATCGTCCACAACCGGGCGATCGGCGCGATGGAGAAGCGGCGGGTCAGGCGCTCCGAGGCAGGGTGACTGCCGTAGGCCCAGCAGCGCAGCGACGTCGCGCCCCGCCCGCACCAGCCGTCGGTCTCGCCCACATCCAGGCCCAGTTCCTCGACCAACAGGGTTGTGACGCCGCGCGAGCGATAGTCCGGATGCACGGTGTACCGCACGGTCCCCTGTCCCTGCGGGTCGATCGACAGATGCAGGTAGGCGACCATGACCAGCGGCGCATCGGCACGCACGCTCAGACCGCGACGCGCCTTGATCGGCAGATGCCACACCGACCGCTCCGCGGTCGAGACCGACTCGACCTCACGCGCCGACACGACCGAGAACCCGGCTTCCTCGTCGTAGCGCGCAGCGGCCTCGACCAGCGCCGTCGCCTCGGCTCGATCCTGCTCGCCGAGTCGCCGACACCAGGTGTAGTCGATCATCGTCTGCCCTTCCCATCCGCCGCCGGTTTACAGATAAACCTACATGAGTTAGATTTAAGAAGCTATATTTACAGCTCAGGACGTTATCCCGAATGCATCTGTGCATCTCCGGGCCATGCTGAAAGACATTGGAGACACCCCATGACCGAGGTCGGCGCACCGCGCGAGGAACGGATCCGTCGCGCATTGACGCACCTGCGCAACGACACCACCGACGAGTTCGGCCATGTCACCTGGTTCGAGCCCAGGGAGTTCACCGATCCCGCCGTCGCCCAGCGCGAGCGCGACCTGATCTTCGGCCGGGTGCCCTCGATCGTCGCGCACGGCTCCGAAATCCCCAGGGCCGGAGACTTCTTCACCCTGCAGATGCCGCGCAACAACATCATCGTGGTCCGCCAGCGCGACGGCGGAGTGAAGGCCCTGGTCAATCTGTGCCGTCATCGCGGGGCCCTGCTGGAGAAGGAGGACAAGGGCCGGTGCCGGTTGTTCTCCTGCCCGTATCACCGCTGGTCCTACGATATGGACGGCAGCCTGCGAACCATCACCCGCGACAACACCTTCGGCGAGCCCGAGCGCGAGACACTGGGCCTGATCGAGCTGCCCACCGAGGAACGCCACGGTTTCATCTGGGTGATCGACGACGCCGACGCCGAGATCGACGTCGCGTCCTGGCTCGGCCCGGAGATGGACGCCATCCTGGCCTCCTACGACCTGGGTGCGAAGTTGTGCGTGCAGAGCGAGGGCTTCGACGAGCCGGTCAACTGGAAGATCATGCAGGATGCCTTCCTGGACGGCTATCACATCCAGTACGCGCACCCCAACACCGCCGCCAAACACATCCACACCAATGTGCTGGCCTTCGACGATTTCGGACGGCACTGCCGGTTCATCGCGCCGCGCAAGTCGATCGACCGCTGGATCGAGGAGGATCCCGGTGACCACAGCCTGGCCAACGACGTCACCGAGACGCACTTCCTGCTGCCCAACAGCACCCTGCTGCGCCAGCCCGACCACTTCCAGCTGCTGACCTTCCGGCCGCACCCCACCGAACCCCAGCGCAGCCGCATGGAGATGCGCCTGATCGTCCCGCCGGTCGAGCAGACCACGCTCACCGAGGAGAAGTGGACGCGGTTGTGGGACAAGAACTGGCAGATCCTGCTCGATGTGCTGCACGCCGAGGACTTCCCGCTGCTGCGGGACTCCCAGCGCGGCATGACCAGCGCCAGCGCTGGCCGAATGGTGCTGGGGCAGAACGAAGTTGCCAATCAGGTCTTCCGCCGGGAGATCCAGGAACTGCTGAAGCAGAAATGACCGTGCCGCCGAGGCGCATCCGTCTCGGCACAGAAGGAGTGCAGTGAAAACAGATCTATTCGAGTCCGACCACGAGTTGTTCCGGCACACCGTCCGCGGCTTCGTCGAACGCCACGTCATCGCGAAGATGGAGAAGTGGGACGCCGACCGGCTCATCGATCGGGAGACCTGGCTGGCCGCGGGCCACCAGGGACTGCTGGGCCTGGCGGTGCCCGAGGAATTCGGCGGACCCGGCGAAACCGACTACCGGTTCCGGGTCGCGATCCAGACCGAGATCGCTCGCGTGGGCGCCTCGGCGTTGCAGTCGGGCTTCTCCACCAATGACGACATCGTGCTGAATTACCTGCTGCGACATGCGGACTCCGACCAGCGCGCCCGCTGGCTGCCCGGTTTCGTCACCGGCGAGACGATCGGCGCCATCGCGATGACCGAGCCGGGCGCGGGCAGTGACCTGCGGGCGGCGCAGACCACCGCGGTGCGCGAGGGCCAGGAGTGGGTGATCAACGGTTCCAAGACGTTCATCACCAGCGGCATGCTGGCCGATCTGGTGATCGTCTTCGCGGTCACCGATCGTGATCTGGGCTCGCGCGGATTCAGCCTGTTCGTCGTCGAGGACGGCACGCCCGGTTTCACCCGCGGCCGCAAGCTCGACAAGGTCGGCCTGCACGCCCAGGACACCGCGGAACTGTTCTTCGACAATGTCCGTGTCCCACAGGCGAATCTGCTCGGTGAGGTCGGCGGCGGCTTCGCCTACCTCATGCAGAGCCTGCCGCTCGAACGACTCGGAATCGGTATCGCCGCACAGGTTTCCGCCGAAGCGGTCTTCGACTGGACCCTGGATTACGTCAAGGACCGCCGTGCGTTCGGCAAGCACATCGGCGAGTTCCAGGGGCTCGGGTTCACCCTCGCCGAGCTGCAGACCGCCATCGAGGTGTCCCGGGCCTACATCGATCGCTGTGTGCGCGAATACAACAGCGGCACCTTGACCGCGGTCGACGCGGCCAAGGCGAAGCTGTGGGCCACCGAACTGCAGGGCAAGGTGATCGACGCCGGGGTCCAGATGCACGGCGGGTACGGCTACATGATGGAGTACCCGGTCGCCAAGGCCTACATCGACGCGCGCATCCAGCGCATCTACGGCGGCACGAACGAGATCATGAAGGAGATCATCCACCGGGACCTGATGAGGTCCTGACAGCATGGCCGACGCGGTCACCCGCGTCGGCCATTCCCTCTGTGCCGACATGTATTTCGAAATCTCATCCACGCCCGGCGGCAGATCCGCCCGCCGCAACACCGGCTGCGGACAGCATCTCGCCGACATCGACGAACTTCACCCTGGGCCGCCCGCTCTCGCGACCGGCCCGGCGTTCGGCCGCATCGATGGACTTCCATCCTCGCGAGCCCAGACGTTCGGGTCGGCGCTGGTCCAGCACGTCCGCCAGATCTTCGCGGGAGCCGCGCGGGGCCCGCAGCCGTCCCGCGGCGAAGTCCTCCAGCAGGGCTCGCACGGTCTCCTGCGAGCAGTACCGGTTGGTGCCGATCACTCCCGACGGGCCGCGTTTGATCCAGCCCGCCACGTACGCGCCCGGTATCGGATCAGCGCCGTCGATCACTCGGCCGTCACGGTTGGGAATGATCCCTGCGGAATCCTGGAATGGCAGCCCCGGCACCGCGATTCCGCGATAGCCGACGGATTCGAACACCGCACCGCAAGGAATCACCTCATGCCCGGCCATCTCCCGCAACGCGTCGCCGGACGGTTCGGTCCGCGCGAATTCCACCGATTCCACGGCGGTTTCTCCGTGAAAGATGCTGGGAGACAGATGGTATCGGAAGGAGATGCGCCGATTGCTCGCTCCCGCAGCACGTTCGGTCAGTTGCCGCGCCACCGCGGTCTTGAGCCGTACCACCGGGTCACCGGAATCCGACTCGACCGGCGTACCGAACTCGCCGGAGCAGATATCCACCCCGTCCACCTGCCCCAGCCCCAGCAGTTCGGGCGTGGTGAAGGCCGCGTGTTCGGGGCCGCGTCGCGCCGCGACGACGACTTCGCGAATTCGGCTGGCGGCCAGGGCTTCCAGCGCGTGATCGGCGATATCGGTGCGGGTCAGCGCAGAGATGTCGGTGACCAGGATGCGGGCCACATCGAGTGCGACGTTGCCGTTGCCGATCACCACCGCCCGCTCGCCGGACAGATCGAAGACCCGGTGCGCATGATCGGGGTGGCCGTTGTACCAGCCGACGAAGTCCGTCGCGGTATGCACACCGGCCAGGTGTTCGCCGGGAATCGCGAGGGTACGGCCGTGCGAGGCGCCGGTCGCGAAGATCACCGCGTGATGATGATCGAGCAGTTCCGCCACGCTCACGTGCGCGCCGACCTCGACATTGAGCTCGAGTCGCACCTGCTTTCTGCTCAACGTGCGGCCGAAGGCCGTCGCGACCTGTTTGGTGTGCTGATGATCGGGCGCGACCCCGTACCGAACCAGTCCCAGCGGCGTGGGCAGCCGTTCGAACATGGTGACCTCGACCTCGACGTCACGGCGCGAGACCAACTCCTCCGCCGCATAGCACGCCGACGGACCCGTCCCGACGATCGCGACCCGCAACGGCCCACGCTCGGCCACCTCGAGCCGCAACCCCTCGGGCGCCGGTGGCACCGGTTCGCGCTCGGCGGCGAAATACGCGGCGTTGACCTCCCGATATGGCTCGTTCTCCGGGGTCAGATCCCCCTCCGGGACGATCGCGTCCACCGGACACTCGTCGATGCAAGCGCCACAGTCGATGCAGGTCACCGGATCGATGTGCAGCAGTTCCGCGCGCCCGTATCCCGGCTCGCCCGGTCGGGGGCGGATGCAGTCGACGGGACAGACGTCGACGCATCCGGCGTCATTGCAACAGGGCTGTGTGATGACGTGCGCCATCGTTCCTCCGGATCCACGGCTACTCGACCCGATCCGACGGGGAGGTCACCGTACAGCTGACGTAATTTGTATTTTGTTATACGCCGAGTCGTCGGTCACACGCAATAGCCCGATGGCATCACCACGCGCCGGAGCCGACTCCGGCGAGCCCGAAGAGAGGAATCACCAATGACCAACGCCGTGATCGTGGACGCGATCCGAACCCCGTCCGGTAAAGGCAAACCCGGCGGCCAACTGTCGGAAATCCATCCGGCCGAACTACTTTCGGCCGTGCTGCGCGGGCTGATCGACCGCACCGGAATCGACCCCGCACTGATCGACGACGTCATCGGCGGCTGCGTCGGACAGGCGGGGGAACAGGCCCTCAACATCACCCGCAGCGCTGTCCTGGGAGCAGGATTTCCCGAGGCGGTCCCCGCGACGACCATCGACCGCCAGTGCGGGTCGAGCCAGCAGGCGGCCCACTTCGCCGCCCAGGGCGTCCTCTCCGGCGCGTACGACATCGCCATCGCCTGTGGCGTGGAATCGATGAGCCGGGTGCCGATGGGCACCGCCAGCATGGGAAAGAACGCCTTCGGCCCTGGCGTCGCCGCGAGATACTCCGAAGGACTGGTGGGACAAGGCATTTCGGCCGAGCTGATCGCGGCCCGCTGGAAATTCGACAGGACCGCCCTGGACGAGTTCTCCGCACGGTCGCATGCCCGCGCGGCGGCGGCCGACTTCTCCAGTGAGATCCTGCCCGTCGCCGTCGGCCCGGACACGCAGGCCACCACCGACGAAACCGTGCGGCCGAGCACCGACGTGAACAGCCTCGCGGGTCTGAAGCCCTCGTTCTACGACGAGCGCCTGGCCCAGCGGTTTCCCGAAATCGATTGGCGCATAACGCCGGGCAACTCCTCGCCGCTGACCGACGGCGCATCGGCCGTGCTGATCATGAGCGAGCAGAAGGCCGCCGCACTGGGCCTGCGGCCGCGCGCCCGATTCCACAGCTTCGCCGTCACCGGCAGTGACCCGCTGCTGATGCTGACCGGCGTCGTCCCGGCCACGCGCAAGGTCCTGGACAAGGCCGGTCTGAGTATCGATGCCATCGACACCTACGAAGTCAACGAGGCATTCGCACCGGTTCCGCTGGTGTGGCAGCACGAATTCGGCGCCGATCCGGAACGGCTCAACCCGCGCGGCGGCGCGATCGCGCTGGGCCACCCACTCGGCGGCTCGGGCACCCGCCTGCTCACCACCATGCTCAACCAGCTCGAGCAGACCGGCGGCCGCTACGGCCTGCAAACCATGTGCGAAGGCGGCGGCATGGCGAACGCCACGATCATCGAGCGACTGTAGATCCGGCGCGGTAACACGCGAACATGTACCGACCGAGGACGCGCCAGGGGGGTCGCGGCTCGAGGCCGCCGCTATGTCGACTCATCGTCGTGGCGGCGGCACTATCCGCCGGACGAGCCCGGCCAGGGGTGTCGGTGTCGGATTCCACGGTTCGTCCTCGGCCGGGTTCCACGCGTATGCGGGAACGTCCTCGCACAGCAGGTCGCGCAGGCCCGGAATGCCGAGCTCGTCGCCCGACCAATCGTAGAGATCGGCGAATCTCGGCCGGATGACGCCGAAGTCGAGCAGCCTGCCGAACCCGTGCTCGGCATCGAGGTATCGGCTCAGGTCACCGGGCAGCGGATAGCTGTTGGGCAGGACACGCGACAGCGACAGGAAGATGCCCGTCATGCCCAGACGCGGATCGCCCAGCAGCGGCGCGAGGGGCGCTCCCCAGCTCAGTGCCAGGCGCGGGGCCGCGACCAGTGCGTGTGCGTAGAGCACACGCACCAGCACGACGTTGAGGAAGAACCGCTCGACCCGATTCTCCTGCTCGGCGAGATCGCGGTGCTCGAGGTAGGCGGATACGACGGAGGCATTGTGGGCGCGATACCACGTCCGCGCCGACGGGCGCCTCGCGAATTCCATTGACAGCCCGGCACTGTGGGTCGAGGGCTCACCCCCTTCACCGAAGGTCCGCGCACGTGCCTCGCACGTGTCCAACAGCAGACGTTCGTTGACCGCACGCCACCATGGACTGCCGGGAGCCGGGCTGGTCAGGGGGTTGAGCAGTCCGCGCCGCACCTGCCAGCCCATGAAGGCCAGCGCGGCCCGCCGGTACGGCAGATGCCGCGCGCCTCGATCGGGCGGTGGTTCGTAGAGCCGGCGCAGCAGCCCCAACCGTGCGTCCGGGTCGTCACGGACCAGGGCAACTCGGTCGGCATCGAAGCCCGCGGCGCACACATTGGTCACGCTAACACGGCACTCTGCTCGTCGATCAACACCACAGACGACGTCTTCGAGACCGCCCTCAGCCGTCCGTGACGCGCAGCACCAGCTCTTGCCAACCGGGCCGCACGTGCGGCCGGACGCGAATTCAGCGCGGTGCCATGCGGATCGCACCATCCAGGCGAATGGTCTCACCGTTGAGCATCGGGTTCTCCACGATGTGCCGGGCCAGGGCCGCGTACTCGACCGGATCACCCAGACGCGCCGGATGCGGCACCTGCGCACCCAGCGCGGCGATCGCCTCCTCGGGCAA
>NZ_JAINZY010000012.1:0-312147 GCF_019890715.1 Nocardia coffeae
TGAAGATCCGGCCGATTTATCTCGACCATCTCTGGAGGCAGGTTTTCCAGCCTAACCACTTGACACCCCAGAGTCAAGCCCTGGATCAAGATCGGTTGCGCATGGCGTCAGGCGCTCATCGTCCTACCTCGTTTCCCTGGCCCCTGGGGCCCGGGTCGGAGTCCGTGTCGCTCTGACCTGGAATAAGTTACGTGGTGGATAACGCAACGTCAAATCCCCAAGACAGCGAGCGTTTGCGCAGGTCAGAGCGGCGGCTTTGCGGGCCGTGCCGACCTGAGTCACACGATTGTGACTCAGGTCATGCCGACGGTCAACGGACAGCCCGGCGAACTCCGGCGAAACTCTTCTTGCCGCGACGCAGCACCAACCACTGTCCGTGCAGGTAGTCGGTTGTGGCGGGCGTCCACTCCGGGTCACTGATGCGGGTGTTGTTCACCGAGACGCCGTTGTCGTTGACCGCGCGCCGCGCGGCCCCCCGGCTCTCGGACAGGCCCGAATCCACGAGCAGATCCACGATCGTGGCCCCGTCGGCCACGTCGGCGACAGGGTTCTCCCCCGCGGCCTCGGTCAGGGCCGCGGACAACGTCGAGGAATCCAGTTCGGCCAGGTCACCGCGGCCGAACAGTGCCTGGCTGGCGAGCTGGACCGCGGCGGTATTCGCCGCACCGTGCACCAGGGTGGTCATCTCCGCGGCGAGGCGGCGCTGCGCCTCGCGGGCGTGCGGGCGCTCCTGGGTGGCGAGTTCGAGTTCGGCCAGCTCCTCGCGATCGAGGAAGGTGAACCAGCGCAGGTACCGGATGACGTCGGCGTCGCCGGTGTTCACGAAGTACTGGTACCAGGCGTACGGGCTGGTCATCTCCGGATCGAGCCACAGACTGCCGCCACCGGTGGACTTGCCGAACTTCTTACCGTCCGCAGAGGTCACCAGCGGTGTGGTCATCGCATGCACCTGCGCGCCGTCGACGCGTCGATTCAGCTCGACGCCCGCGATGATGTTGCCCCACTGGTCGGATCCGCCGACCTGGAGCGTGCAGCCGTAGTTGCGGCGCAACTGCAGAAAGTCGTTGGCCTGCAACAACATGTAGCTGAACTCGGTGTAGGACATGCCGTCGCCGTCGAGGCGGCGCTTGACCGTCTCGCGGGCCAGCATGACGTTCACCGAGAAGTGCTTGCCGACGTCGCGCAGGAAGTCCACGGTCGACAGCGGCCCGGTCCACTCCATGTTGTTCGCGACGACCGCGCCCGTCGGCGAGTCGTCCAGGTCCACGAACCGCTCGAGCTGACCGCGAATCCGATCGGCCCATTCCGCGACGGTGTCGGTCGAGTTCATCACTCGCTCGCCGACATCGCGCGGGTCGCCGATCAGGCCGGTCGCGCCGCCGGCCAGCACCACCGGCCGATTCCCGGCCCGTTGGAAACGGGCGAGTGTCAGCAGCGGGACCAGGTGGCCTGCGTGCAGACTGGCCGCGGTCGGGTCGAAACCCGCATAGAGAGTGATGGGGCCCTTCGCGATCTCCGCCCGCAGGGCATCCAGATCGGTGGACTGTGCGATCAGTCCACGCCAGGTCAGTTCATCGATAATGTCGACGCTCACGCCTCCACCTCGCTGGCGCTCGGCTCCGGCGTGCGCGTCGCGCGCTGTGTCAATGGTTCACTCGCAAGCTCGCTCACGCCATCCCATCTTTCCGCACGTCCACGGCTCGCCCGCAGACAGGTCGCCACCGAGTGTGCGCCCGGGGCCGGGCCGCGGTCGAACGAAATACGAGACGACTGCCCCGGACGTCGCCGGGTTGATCGCCGTCGACTGGTCCGCAATTGTCGGAGGATGGACGCACTCGCCGATCTGCTCGACGGTCCGCGCGCACGCGGCGCCTTCGTCATGCGTTCGCTGCTGGATCCGCCGTGGTCGCTGCGGATCGCCGATCGCGCGCCGCTCACGGTGGTCGTGGTGACGCGCGGTTCGGCGTGGCTCGTTCCCGACGATGCCGAGCCCACTCGGCTCGACGCCGGGGCGGTGGCGATTCTGCGTGGCCCCGATGCCTACACCGTGGCCGACGACCCGAACACCACGCCCCAGGCGATCGTGCATCCCGGGCAGACGACCACCACACCCGATGGTGAATTGCTGTGCGAGACATGGGATCTGGGCGTTCGAAGCTGGGGCACCAACCCCGACGGCGCGACCGCGCTGCTCACCGGCACCTACGAGGTCGCCGGGACCGTCAGCGAGCGGCTGTTGCGTGCCCTGCCGCCGCTGGCCGTGCTCGACGGTCACGAGGTCGATCCGCGCCTGCTCGGTCTGCTCGTCGACGAGTCCGGACGTGACGCACCCGGTCAGTCGGCGCTGCTCGACCGGCTGCTGGATCTGCTCACGATCGCCGCACTGCGCGCCTGGTTCGCGCGCGAACGCGCGCCGCGCTGGTATCACGCCTATGCCGACCCCATGGTCGGGCAGGCGCTGCGACTGCTCGAGCACAATCCCGCGACCGACTGGACGGTCGCCGACCTGGCCGCGGCCGTGGGCGTCTCGCGGGCCGCACTCGCCCGCCGGTTCACCGATCTCGTGGGCGAGCCGCCCATCGCCTACCTCACCGAATGGCGGCTCGCCCGCGCCGCGGACCTGCTGCGCGGCACCGACGCGACCGTGGAATCCATTGCTCGCCAAGTCGGTTACGGCACCGCGTTCAGCCTCGGTGCGGCTTTCAAACGCCGCTACGGGATCAGTCCCGGCGCGCACAGACGGGGTGCGAGTCCGATCAACGGCAGTGAACAGCCGATTGCCGAGGCCGACGTGGACACCGCCGGGTGAGGCGAACCCGGCCGACAGAACACAGGTCAGCTCGCCGGAGCAGTACGGACATGATCGGCGGGCAATCCACGAAGTCCGCCGCCGATGCAGGTCATCGGCGGCGGGCTCGGTGATCGGGTCAACGGCGCTGGGTGACGATCCAGCCGAAGATGACGGCCAGGACCAACGGGAAGATCGCGGTGGCGGGCGCGTGCATGAGGAATATCTGGGTGGCGGCGGCGCAGATCATGGTGATGGTCAGGCCCGCTGCGGCGGCGCGGGTCAGGCGCGGGATCATCAGGCCGAGGCCGCCGGAGACCTCCACCGCACCGGTGAGGTAGCGGAACCACTGGCCCCAGCCGATCTGCTGGAACACGTGCACGGCCGTGGCCTCGCCGAGCAGTTTGGGCAGGCCGGAGGCGATGATGAAGAAGAGACCGAGCACGATCTGCAGGGTCCACAGGATGCGGTTGCGAACCTTGCCGGGGGCGGCGGTCGGGGCGGGCTGGGAGATGGCGGTCATGCGATGTCCTTCGGGTTGCCGGGTGTGCTGTCGAGCGCGCTTGCTCGATAGGACGGGGCGTTCCCGGGAAATTCATCGGCCGCCGGAATACCTTATGCGAAGGCATCCTTCAGGGAGGTGAGGTGGACCCGGCTCGCGGTGGCGGCAGCGGCGGTGTCGCGCGAGCGGATGGCCTCGAGCAGGATCTCGTGCGCGTGGTGATCGGCCTGCTCGTCTTCCAGCGGGCGGATACGCAACATATCGATCATGGCGTGCCGCAGTCGCGGGACGAAGGCGTCGAACATTCCGGTGAGCACGTCGTTGTGCGCGGCCAGCACGACGGTGCGGTGGAAGGCCGTATCGGCGTCGACCAGATCCGGAACCGACTCGCCCCGCTCGGCCCGCGCGGCCAGGGCCCGCCACATGGCGCGCAGGTCGGCGGGGGTGCGACGGCGCGCGGCCAGGGCGGCTCCCTCGGCCTCGATGGCGATGCGCGCCTCGATGACGGTGACGATGTCGGTGCGGCGCAGAACGGTGTCCCACTCCTCGGTGACATCCAGCGCCGTGACGAAAACGCCCGCACCCTGCCGACTTTCGAGCACCCCCTTGCCCGCCAGCTCGCGGATCGCCTCGCGCAGGGTCGACCGGCCGACGCCCAACTGGGCGGCCAGGGTCGTCTCCCCCGGAAGTTTGTGGCCCAGGCGCCATTCACCGGCACGGATCCGGTCCAGGAGTAGGTCCGCCGCCTGCGCGGCCAGCGGATGCCGCTGCACGTGCACCAAGATCCGTTCACCTCTCTACTTGTCTGAGGAGTCATTCCCCTCTAGTGTATGCCACATGGGATACCGGAGCCTGCTTCTCCTCCTTCGCCGCGGCGGGGTCTGATCGACCGGCACCCTGCCCGCGGGTTGTTGGGCTGCGCCGGTCGTCCTCCGACGCGAAAGCTTCCGAACTCATGTCTCCCCACTGGAATCGCCAGTGCACCTCCGTCATGCCCTCACATCGCTATCGTGATGTGTACGAACGGGTTTCGGTACCACTCACCGATCGGTGGTGGCCGTCAGCGCGGATCACCGAGGCCCCGCTGTGGGTGCCGGTCGACCTGCGCGACGGCAATCAGGCCCTCGCCGAGCCGATGGATCCCGAACGCAAACGCGCATTCTTCGAACTCATGGTCAGCATGGGGTACAAGGAGATCGAGGTCGGCTATCCGAGCGCCTCGCAGACCGATTTCGATTTCGTGCGCTTGATCCGTGATGCGGATCTCGCGCCCGAGGACGTCACCCTCGTCGTATTCACCCCCGCTCGCCGCGATCTCATCGAACGCACCGTCGAGTCGGTCGAGGGCATCGCCAACGACGTGGTGATCCACATGTACACCGCGACCGCGCCGGTCTGGCGGGAACAGGTGCTGGGCCGAACTCGCGCCGAATTGGCGGAGCTGATCACCGCGGGCGGACGGGACATTCTCGAGCTGGCCGGGGACCGGGAGAACATCCGATTCGAGTTCTCCCCCGAGGTCTTCATCCTCACCGAGCCGGATTTCGTTCTGCAGGTGTGCGATTCGATGACGACGCTGTGGGATGCCACGCCGCAGCGGCCGGTGATCCTGAATCTGCCCGCCACCGTGGAGGTCGCCACGCCGAACGTGTACGCGGATCAGATCGAGTACATGCACCGCAATCTGGCCCGGCGGGACGGGGTGATCCTGTCGGTGCATCCGCACAACGATCGCGGCACCGGCATCGCCTGCGCGGAACTGGCCGTGCTGGCGGGGGCGCAACGGGTCGAGGGCTGCATATTCGGCAACGGCGAGCGCACCGGCAACGTCGACATCGCCACGCTCGCACTGAATCTGCACGCCCAGGGCATCGATCCGATGATCGACTTCTCCGATATCGACCGGATTCGGCGCACGGTGGAGTACTGCACCCGAATGCCTGTGCCCGAACGGCATCCCTATGTCGGTGATCTGGTGTACACCGCGTTCTCGGGAACCCATCAGGACGCCATCAAGAAGGGGTTCGCCGCGCATCGCGAGCGGGCCGCGAAGGCGGGCCGTTCCGAGCGCGAGATCCCTTGGGAGGTACCGTATCTGCCGATCGATCCGGCGGATGTCGGCCGCTCCTACGATGCGGTGATCCGGGTGAATTCGCAGTCCGGCAAGGGTGGTATCGCCTATCTGCTGGACACCGGATACGGCATCGAGCTGCCTCGTCGACTGCAGATCGACTTCGCCAAGCACGTTCAACGGCTCACCGACGAGACCGGGGACGAGGTGACCGCGGCGATGTTGCGCGAGTTGCTGACCGCCGTGTACGCGCCGGAGCCCGAGCGAATTCGGTTGTCGCAGTTCGTCATCGAGGACAGCGCCGTACGCCTGAAGATCGAGGTGGACGGCCGGGTCGTCGAGCGCACGGCCGAGGACCCGGCCGATCTGCTCGCGACAGTGGCCACGCAGGCGGGCCTGCCGATGGAGGTGCTCTCGCTGACGCATCAGACTGCCGACCGAATCGGGCAGGATGCGCGCATCGCCTATCTCGAATACCGATCCGAGGCAATCACCCAGTGGTCCCTCGGCATCGGCGATTCTCCCGCCGAGGCTTCCTGCCGCGCGGCACTCGCGGCAGCCCAGCGGATCTCTGCTGGTGAAGCCCGTGCGGCCGACCGGATGCCGACCGCATAGGCACGATCTCGACGACTGCCTCAGGCGGAGGTCTCCTCCTGGGGCGCGCGGGGGCTGCGGCGGTAGACGGACACCGCGGGTGAGTCGGTCAGCCAGAACCGCCACGGCCGGTCGGCCTCCAGGCGGACGCCGACCCGGGGGCCGGCACTGATCGCGACCGGTTCGACCGGCGGTGCGATCAGCTCCAGCCGGATGTGCGAGTCCGGCGCGAACAGCGGAGTTCCGTAGTCGTCCAGGGTGATTCCGAGGGCGCTGCCGAAATTGCCCGGCCCCCTGGCCAGACCGACGTCGGTGCGGGCGGCGGGTCGCCGGGCACGCGCGGTCTCGTGCCCGGCGATCACCTCACCCGCGCGCAGCAGCACGGCGCTGGCGGCGCCGTCGGGCCCGCAGGTCACGTTCACGCAGGTGTGCATGCCGTAACTGAAGTAGACGTACAGCACCCCGGGCGGACCGAACATCACCGAACTGCGCGGGGTCCGCCCGCGCCCGGAATGCGCCGCCGGATCCGGCCAGGGTCCCGCCGGATCACCGCCGTACGCCTCCACCTCCACGATCCGCACGCCGACCGTGCCGGACCACAGCGTCGAGCCCAGCAGCCTTCGCGCAGCCGCCACCGGATGGACAGCAAGTTCCTCCGCACACACAACACCCGATTGTCCAGATCACCGTCACCGGCGGGTACGCGCCCCCGACCTGCTCTCGCGGAATCGGGGTAGCGCAGTCGCCCGCATACGCCACCGCCACATGCGCGGCAGTGCCGCTGTCATGTTCTCGACACAGCTGCACCGACCGTCACCGACGTGGACGGCGCAACCTCGGATCCGTGCACGAGATGTACGCGAGACCGGGTCGATTCGGTCGGCGATCGAGTGCTGGCGCTGTGGCCGAACGGATGTTCCCTCGCAGTTCGATCACAGCCAGCGGGCGACGCCGCCGTGGCCGGAGCAGGTGCCTCTGCGGTGCTGGCTGAAGCTGTATTCGCCGTCGCGGCACTGCGCGGTCGCGCCGTCGGGGATACCGGTGGAGTTGGCCTCCGGGCGGGGCACGCAGTTGCCGTCGACGTTCTGATAGTCCTGGACGGGGCAGGAGACGAAGGCCGGGGCTGCGGCGGCAATGGGTGTACCCACCAGGGATCCGCCACCGACGATGACGGTGAATATCCAGGGCGCCAGAAGGATTCGACGGGCGAATGATCGGCGGACTCCGGAACCACGCGTCATACGGCTCGATCCAGTCTTCATTTGTGTGCTCCTACAGCAATGCGATTCCCGACCCGCCCTCCGGACGGAGGAGATCGAAATTAACCCGCACGCACCCCTCACATAAGCTTCGGCCGCCGATCGAGGACTTTCGTCCCCGGATCGGTGACAGTGGTAACACGTCGCGAAATCCGTTGCGGCTGCTACTGTCCCGTCCCGGGGAGCAAGCCGATCAGCTTGTCCGGGTTCACCTGGAAACGCACGTTCAGGATTCGGCCGTCGAGAATGTCGTAGGTGAGCGCGCCCACCGGCATCTCGCCGAACAGGACGAGCAGACCGAGCTCGCCGTTGATCGTCGCCGGCGCCAGATGCGTACCCGCGGCTACCGGTTTGGCCATCACCCCCAGCAGCCAGCGCGCGACATGGTCGGGTCCGTACAGCGGGCGACGCGCCGCGGTGATCTTGCCGCCGCCGTCGTTCCAGAGTGTCACCTCGGGCGCGAGCAGTTCCATCAGCGCGTTGACGTCGCCGCCGTGGGAGGCGGCCAGGAACTTCTCGGTGATCTCCCGCCGCTCCGCGGCATCGCTGTCACAGCGCGGACGACGAGCCTGCACATGCGCGCGGGCGCGATGCGCGAGCTGCCGGACGGTCGCCTCCGGCCGTTCGATGAATCCGGCGATCTCGGCGTGGGAGAAGCCGAATACCTCGCGCAAGACGAAGACCGCACGTTCGACCGGAGTCAGCGTTTCCAGCACGACCAGCATCGCGGTCGAGACGTTGTCGGCCATCTCGGCCTCCTCGGCGGCACTCGGTTCGGTGAGCACGGGCTCGGGAAGCCAAGGGCCCACGTAGGTTTCGCGGGTCGCGCGTGCGGAGGTGAGGCGATTGAGCGCCAGGTTGACCACCGTTCGCACGAGATATGCCCTGGGGTTGCGGACCGACGAGCGGTCCGCGCCGTGCCAGGTGATCCAGGTGTCCTGCAGGACGTCCTCGGCGTCGGTGACGGTGCCGAGCATCCGATAGGCGGTGGCGAACAGCAGCCGTCGATGTTCGACGAACGGGTCGGATTCGGATTCCGGGGGTGTGTGATCCCGCATGGGAGTCATGCCTACCGGATCGCGCGCGGCGAACGACGGATTTCGGGGGCGCGTGGTCATACCTGCTCCCGGGTGCGGCGACCGCCGCGGGAGAACTGCACGGGCACGGTCATCCGCCGGCTCATGCCGAACACCGGCCACGGGCTGGCGCTGACGGATTCCTTGTAGCGCACCGCGATCCGGCCCTTCAGATACCAGCGCTTGGGGGTGTCGTCGGCGTTGGTGAACTGGATGACCGCGTCGCGCCGCCCCAGACTCACCGGCTGATGCACGTACCCGAACCGGAACGGCCGGACCTTGCGACCGCGCAGCCGGCGCGAGATCGTATCGGCGACATAGGCGGCGGTCGGCATGCCGCTCTGGCAGGTGCCGTGCAGCCGTCCGAACGGCTGCCGCACGCTCGCGGCATCGCCGACCGCGTAGACCTCCGGATGCGACACCGAACGCAACGTCGCATCGGTGATCACCGAACCTGTTGCTTCCGTGGCGATTCCGGCCTCGGTGGCCAGTCCCGGCACCCGCACGCCCGCGGTCCACAGGGTCACGTCGGAGCCGATCATCTCGCCGGTGCTCAACCGGATCGCCTCGGGCAACACCTTGTCCACCTGCACTCCGGTCCGCCGGATGATGCCCAGGCGTTCGAAGGCGCGGTCCAGATGGGCGCGGGCGCGCGGACCCATCATCGAGCCGGGTTCGGCGGCGGCGACCAGCGTGACCGTCAGCTCCGGGTGGCTCTCGGCGATCTCGGTCGCGGCCTCGACTCCGGTCAGCCCGCCACCGACCACCGTGACCGCGCCGCGAGCCTGGGCCAGTGCGGTGAGACGGTCCGAGAAGTGGTGTGCCCGCACCGGATCGTTCAAGGTCCAGGCGTGATCCCCGACGCCCGGCACCTGTGTGGTGTCGGTGGCGCTGCCGAGTGCGTAGACCAGGGTGTCGTAGTGCAGGGTCGCCCCGTCGGACAGGGTGACCCGCCGGGCGGCGGGATCGATACCGGTCGCCGCCGCGCGGTGGAGATGCGCACCGGTGCCGTCGAGCAGTTCGGTGATGCGTCGATCGGCCAGCTGCTGACCGGCGGCGACCTGATGCATGCGGAGCCGTTCGACGAATCGGTCCGAGGGGTTGACCAGGGTGATCCGCACCTTCGCGCGGCGGGTCCGGTGGGCGAGCCGGACGGTGGCGAGCAGGCCGGTGTAGCCGGCGCCCAGCACGACGATCTCGTGATTCGCGGTGGCGTTCATGATGTCCTCCGAGGGGTGCGATTCGCTGTCGTTTATGGGACAGATCAGCGCACTCACTCGTGACACCACCGATGGTGACGCCCGTCACAGTCGCCGGAAGTCCGCCGAACGCCCTGCGCGGCACTCGACGGGAGTACCGCGCAGGGCCGAACTCACGGCGTGACGATCGGGAACCAGAACGGGAAGGTATCGAACAGTTCGAACAGACCGGACAGTGCGGCGGTATCGCCGTCCACCCGCACCGAGCCCGAGGCGATGGCCTGATCGAGCGTCGTCGTGCCCAGGATGATGTTCTGGAACGCCTCGCGGTCCCAGTACACGGTGGCGTCCGGATCGGGCAGGGTCTTCTCGGCGGTGTAGATCAGCGTGCCGTTGCTGAGCCGGACCGCGAAATGCTTGTCCACGTCGTCGAAATCGGCGAACGTCCAGTTGAACGCGGCATGGCGCAGCCAGGCGGCCGGGCCGTCGAGGCGGATGCCCAGATAGTCCAGCAGCATGTCCAGAGTCATCGCCGCGAGCACATCGGGCCCCGCCAGCTGAATCGAGCCGAGATCGTGCACGCCCTCGCGCAATTCCTTTGCGCCCATCAGGTATTCGTTGCGCCACGTGCCGTTCTCGGCCTGATAGCCGAGCTGCTCGAGCGCGTCGGCCTGGAGGTCGCGGGCCTTGGTGTTGCGCGGATCGGCGAATACCACGTGCGTGAGAACCTCTGCCACCCAACGATATTCACCCGCCTCGTAGGCGGCGCGTGCCCGCTCCAGGACCGCCTGCGCACCACCCATGTACTCGACGTACTTCGGTGCCGAGGCATCGGGCGGCAGCGGATCCAGATGCGCGGGATGGCTGTCGTACCAACCCAGATACCGCTGGTAGACGGCCTTGGAATTGTGCTTGGCCGAGCCGTAGTAACCGCGGCAGTGCCACTGCCCGGCCAGTCCCGGCGGCAGTTCGATCCGCTCGGCGATCTCGGACATGGTGAAGCCCTGATTGGCCAGTCGCAGCGACTGGTCGTGCAGGTATTTGTAGAGGTCACGCTGCTGTTCGAGGAATTCCAGGACGTCGGCGTTGCCCCAGCGCGGCCACTGGTGCTGCGCGATCACCACATCGGTGTCCGCGCCGAACATCTCGATCGTCTCGTCGAGCACCTTCCACCAGGTCGCCGCATCGCGGACCTGCGCGCCGCGCAGGGTGTAGAGGTTGTGCATCGTGTGGGTGGCGTCCTCGGCCGCGCACATCAGGCGTTTGGCCGGGAAGTGGATGAGGAATTCCGCGGGCGCTTCGGTGCCGGGGGCCATCTGGAAGACCATCTCGACGCCGTCGACGGTGCGGCTGTCGCCGGTGGTGGTAACGGTGTCGGTCGGGGCGATCAGCGAGGCGGTCCCACCGTGCGCGAGTCCGTTGGCGAGTCCGGCGTTGAGCTGCCCCTGCGGACCGCGGGACAGCACCGAGCCGTACATGTAGATGGCCCGGCGGGACATCGCGTTACCGGCATAGACGTTCTCGGCGACCGCTTCGCGCAGAAATCCCGCCGGTGCGATCACCTGCGTCCGGCCGGCTCGCACGTCGGCTTCGTCGACGACGGACTTGACGCCGCCGTAGTGGTCGGCGTGGCTGTGCGTGTAGATCACGGCCTTGACGGGGCGGGCCGGACGATGCCGGAAGTACAGTTCGAGACCGGCCTTCGCGGTCTCCATGTACGTCAACGGGTCGATGACGATGATCCCGGTGTCCCCCTCGATGATGGTCATATTGGATACGTCCAGGCCACGCAGCTGATACACCCCCTCCATCACCTCGAACAGGCCGTGCGGCTTGTTGACCAGCGCGTGCCGCCACAGGCTGGGATTCACGCTGGGCGGCGCGGAGGCGTCGGTGACGAAGTCGTAGCCGGTCAGATCGAACAGCGTGCTGCCGTCGGGTCGCTTGATCAGCGGCGGATCGAGCGTTCCGACGAACCCGTGCGAGGAATCGTCGAGGTCGCGAACGTCGTCGAACGGCAGCCCGGCGATGAAGTCGAGCTGGGCGGCGCGGGTGGCGTCGCTGGGTTCCTTGACGGCGAGTGCGGGATCGGGGTGTACCTGGGTCATGACGGGACTCCCTTTCTGCCACAGAAGGTTTCGACCGAACAGATCACCGCTCGGGTAGTCGAACCGCCATCAGGCAGGAACATCCTCGTGTGCGAGCGTAACCAACCTCCGACGTCCCGGATACGCTTCGGCGGAATCTCCACACACCACTGACACGCGCGTTACCAGCGTGAACGGGGAGACGCCCGGATGATTCCGCTGCGCACCTGCCCGCGCCCGGTCAAGGCCGTCTGCGGGCGACGCGCAGTACCGCACCGGCCGGGGTCAGATATGCACTGGTCGCGCCGCTGCGCAGGCTCAGGAAATCGTCGGTCATCACGAATCCGAACGCCACCACCAGCAGGACCGCCAGTTGACCCCACGCCACCCACACGACCCCGAGTGGCGCGGTCGCGAGTACCACGGGCGCGGCGATCAACCGGCTCCACGGCCACGGCAGGCCGAGCACCAGGCGGAAACAGAACTGGCCGAAGAAATACAGCGCCACCCCACCGGACAACGCCAGCGCCGCCGGCCAGGACACCGCCCGATCGCCGTGCACGATGCACAGCCGGATGCCCGCCGCGGCCACGATGATGCCGATCAACAGCGGGAACAGCGAGTAGCCGTAGGCCAGCAGGGCGTATCGGGCCCGTCGCGGGCCCGGCACCGCACCCAGCGCGGCCTCGCCGCGCTCGTCGTCCAGGCCGAAGTACGCCCACCACAGCACGTAGGCCAGGGCCAGTCCGAGTGCGACCGTCAGGATCAGTCCGACGGTGATGTCCGCACCGGCCAGCGCCGCCCCGATCGCGACGATCGATTCACCGATCGCGACGATGACCACCAGCCCGTGCCGTTCCGCGAAATGCGCCGAACGCACCACGAATCCCCCGGTGTCGCTCAGATACGGCGTCACGATCTGCACGGCCAGCGCCGCGCACCACAGCAGATATCGCGGCCAGCCGTGCACGAAACCGCCGGCCAGGACCAGTCCGGCGGAGGTCAGATTCAGCGGGGCCAGGTGGATGACCGCGCGGGTCACGGTGCTGCCGCCGTTGGCGTAGAACAGCGCGGTGTGCACCGAGTTCACCAGGAAGTATCCGGCGCCGAAGGCGACGCCGGTGCCGCCGAACGCGGACGGAATCGCCAGGGCCACGACGAAGAAGCCGAACATGCCGACCAGCAGCCAGGTGCGTCGCATGGTGCTGCTCGGCGCGACCTCGTTGGTCAGGAAGACGTATCCGCTGTACATCCACCAGATCACGCCGAACATCAACGCCACCCGGCCCAGCGCCGGCCAGCCAGGGTGTTCCCCGAACACATGGGTCAGCTGGGTGATCGTGAAGACGAAGACGAGGTCGAAGAACAGTTCCAGGGTCGAGGCGCGCATCTGACCGCCCTGCACCTCGTCCTGCGCCGTCACATCGGGGGTTTCGCTGGTCACGTGCAGAGGGTATGCGGCGACACGCCGGGACGCGGCGCAGTGGGGGTTGCGTCACACGCGAAACGAGCGCAGAATTCAACACACAATGAATTCAACACTCGGTGAAATAAGAGGATGACCCATGACGGCATCTGATCCATCCCCCGCGATCGAGGTGGAGCACCTGCGAGTGCGTCGCGGAGATCGCGAAGTGCTGCACGATATTTCGCTGGCCGTGCCGCGCGGCTGCATCACCGGCCTGCTAGGACCGTCCGGCTGCGGGAAGACCACGCTCATGCGCAGCGTCGTCGGCACCCAACTGGTCGAGGCGGGGAGCGTGCGCGTGCTCGGCGAACCGGCCGGGACGCCGGGGCTGCGAGCGCGCGTGGGATATGTGACACAGGCTCCGAGCATCTACGACGATCTGACCGTCCTGGACAACGTCGGATACTTCGCCGCGCTGTACGGCCGTTCCCGCAACGACGTCACCGAAGCCATCGCCGCGGTCGGACTCACCGAAAACGCCCGCCAACGCGGCAGTCAGCTCTCCGGCGGCCAGGCCACCCGCGCCTCGCTGGCCTGCGCGCTGGTCGCCGATCCCGAACTGCTGGTGCTGGACGAGCCGACCGTCGGCCTGGATCCGGTACTGCGCGTGGATCTGTGGAAGCAGTTCCACACCCTCGCCGATCAGGGCCGCACGCTACTGGTGTCCAGCCACGTGATGGACGAGGCCGAACACTGCGATCGGCTGCTGCTGATGCGCGAGGGGCATCTGCTGGCCCAGCTCAGCCCCGCCGAGCTGCGCGCGGAAACCGGCGAAACCAGCTTGGAGAGTGCATTTCTCACCCTGATCCGAATGGGAGAGCCGTCATGACAACGCCTTTGATCTGCTACACCGCGACGACCGGGCGGATCCTGCGGCAGTTGCGCGCGGATCGGCGGACGGTGGCCATGCTGGTCCTGGTGCCGACGCTGCTGCTGGCGCTGCTGTATTTCGTGTACCGCGACATGCCCTCGATGCCGGGCATGCCCACGCTGTTCGACCGGGTCGGGATCAGCATGCTCGGCATCCTGCCGTTCATCGTGATGTTCCTGATCACCGCGATCGCCATGCAGCGCGAAAGAACCTCCGGCACACTCGAACGCCTGATGACCACTCCGCTGTCGAAGCTGGATCTGCTGGCGGGCTACGGGTCGGCGTTCTCCCTGGCGGCCACGGTGCAGGCCGCGGTCGCCTGTCTGGTGGCGTTCTGGCTGCTGGGCATGCATGCGGCGGGCAGTGTCTGGCTGGTACTGCTGATCGCGGTGGTCGACGCCGTACTGGGTGTGGCGCTCGGACTGCTGGCGAGTGCGTTCGCGCGCACCGAATTTCAGGCCGTGCAGTTCATGCCGCTCATCGTGGGACCGCAGTTCTTCCTGTGCGGATTGCTGGTGCCGCGTGGTCAGCTGCCGCGCTGGCTCGAGGTGATCAGCGACGTGCTGCCGCTGAGCTACGCGGTCGACGCGCTGCAACAGGTGTCCCGGTATACCGGGGCGACCGCGCTGATGTGGCGCGACCTGGGTATCGTGGCCGTATTCGCCCTTGTCGCACTGACTTTGGGGGCTGCGACGCTACGCAGGCGCACGGCATGAGCGCAGCCACGCGGGGGCCCGCTCGGGCCGGAGAGGATGCTGGGTGAGCGTATCCGCGCACGATCCCGACGACACTGCCGCGTCCGGCCGCAGCGGGCGGCGTCCCGGACAGTCCGGAACTCGCGAGGCCATCCTCGACGCCGCCCGCACGCGGTTCGCGGAGGTCGGATTCGACAAGGCGTCCATCCGGTCCATCGCGAGCACCGCGGGAGTCGATCCCGCACTGGTGCATCACTATTTCGGCACCAAGCAGGAATTGCTCTCGGCCGTGGTGAATCTGCCGGTCGATACGGACGTCATCCGGGCACGCATCGCGGCCGCGCCGGTCGACGGGCTCGGGGAAACGATCGTGCGCACGGTGATCGGCGTGTGGGACTCACCCATCGGGGCCTCCGCGATCGCCGCGTTCCGCGCCATCCTCGGTGGTGGTGACGCCGCGCTGGTTCGCAGCTTCGTCCTCGAGGTCATTCTGCGAGACGTTCGCGACCGGGTGGATTCACCACCCGGTTCCGGGTATGCGCGGGTGGCACTGGCGGTGGCGCAGATGGGCGGGGTGCTCATGGCCCGCAAGATCATCGGCATCGAGCCGATCGTCTCGATGACCGCCGACGAACTCGCGCGCCTGGTCGGGCCTTCGCTGCAGCGCTACCTCACCGGCGATCTGGACCTGCCGCCCACGGACGCCTGACGGTCCGGCAGTGGCGTTCAGCCCTGGGCGATGAACGCCTCGTGCTCGGCCTCGCCCACCTCGCGGGCCTCGTCCACCAACAGCACCGGAATCCCGTCATCGATCGGGTAGGCCCGGCGCAGCCGCGGGTTGTAGAGCACACTCGCGCCGTCCTCGGTGCGGACCAGCGACAGCGGGCCCTTGTCCTGCGGGCAGGCCAGCAGGCTCAGCAGAGTGGGGTCCAAGGTTTCCTCCGGCATGACCGACAACCTACCGGGCGGCCCGCGGGGCGCGATGACGGCCCGGGCGGCACCCGTGCCGGGATCTCCTTGCGGGCCAGCTCAGGAGGTGAGGGTCGCCAGGACGGCGTCGCTGAGCGGTTCGTAGGTCTCGGCGTCGGGGGCGCGGTACCAGACGGTGGGGCCGGACCGCAGTTCGAACGCCGCCTGCACGGCGCGGGTCGAGGGCCGATAGGTCGAACTGCGGGGAATCTCGTCCACCAGATAGACCAGATCGGGGCGACGGGCCGGATCCAGCGCACGCAGCGCCTCGGTGACGTCCTTGGCTTCGAGGCGATGCCCCTCGCGCACGCTCACCCCGGCCACGGCCAGTGTGCGCCCCGGCGCAGCCGGATATCCGAACGCGACCTCCATGTCCACGGCGCTGATGTCGTTGAGCGCATCCACGATCGGCTGGGCGTAGACCGGGCCGCGCGGAGTCTGGATGACGGTGTCGCGGCGATCCATCAGCCAGTAGTCGCCGTCGCTGTCGCGGCGGAACAGATTCTCCGTCGGCATCCACGCATCGCCCGGCGTGAACACTCCACGCAGGCCGCCCTGGGAGATGTCCACGGCCTCGGATGCCTTGCCGATCAGCAGACCCACCTCGTTGTCCGCCGTGCGACGCGCGAACCCCTGTGCGTCGGTGAGTATCCGGCCGGTCGCCGAATCGTAGGAGATCAGCTCGACCCGCGCGGTGCCCGGCACCGGACGACCCTTGCAGCCCAGCTTGGTCCCGGCCACGTTGGCCAGCACCACATCGCCCTCGATCGAGGCGTAGAACTCCAGCACCCGTGCGGGCGCGAACCTCTCGACGGTCCGCCGCCACAGACCCGCGGGCATACCCGATCCGATGAACAGCCGGATCGGATGCGGATGACCGTTGGGGAAGGTGTCCGCGTCGAGCAGATCGCGCAACATCGTCCAGGTGTAGGTGACCACCGTGACCCCGTAGCGGTGCACCTCCTCGGCGAACCGGGCCGGATCCAGCGACCGGGCCAGCGCGATCCGGCTGCCGCCCGCCACCGCACCGCCCAGACTGACCAGCAACCCGGACGAATGGTGCAGCGGCGCAAGGCAGTACACGGTGTCGCGGCGGTCCAGATCCGCCGCCGTCGCGGTGCCGAACGCGGACAGCGCCCAGCGATGGTTGGTGATGTACTTCAGATCCAGCTTCGCGCCGGTGCCGGTCACCAGGACGAAGGCCAGCTCGCGTGCGAGCCCGGGATCCGGGCGATACCAGCCGGGCAGACTCACCTCGGCCGGATCGATCTGCTCGAGGTCGACGACGTCCGCGCCCGGCGGGATCGTCAGCCCGCGGGCGTCACCACCGCCGAGTACGAGGACCCGGCGGGCCGCCGCGGCGGCGTCGCGCAGATTCTCCGGATCGGCGATGATCGTGCTCGCGCCGGTCAGTTCCACCGCACGCGCGATCTCACTACCCGGCGACAGCAGCACCGCGACAGCACCCAGGCGCGAGAGCGCGGCCACCGCGGCCAAGGCGCTGGGCCGGGTCTCCATCAGCACCCCGACCCGGCTCGCCGGTCGCACACCCGCCGAGATCAGGCCGCGCACCACGCTGTCGATTCGGGTACTGACCGCCTCGTTGGTGTGCACGCGATCGTCGAACAGGAACAGATCCCGCAGCGGCGCGCTACGCGCCTGCTCGGTCAGCAAGCGGCCCAAGGAGATCCGGGTGTGCGGCTGGATCATGCCCAGCCGGGTCAGCCGGGGCAGCGCGCGGGCGGCCTCACCGGTCAACTCGACCGAACCGCGCAACGTGCTGTTCGCGATCGAGCCCAGCGCACTGCCCAGCCCGGCGCCCGCCTCGGCCAGCGTGCCCGCGGCGTGCACCACCCGGGTCGCCGCCGACCGCTGCGGATTCACCTCGACGTGTTCGGCCATCGGGGCGATCGCCTCGGGCAGTTCGCCCTGCCCGGCGAGCCAGTGCACCCAGTCCCGCACCAGCGGCCAGGTCCGGGTGGTGGCCGTGCTGCCCGCGACGAGCCCGAAATGTCCCGCGACCACCGATGCCTCGTAGACCTCCGCATTCGGCGCGGCGCGCACGATGCCGCGTACGGCCGCGGGCTGACCGATGTCGTCCACCTCGCCGACGAAGGCCAGGATCGGGCATTCGAGTTCGGCCAGCGACACCGGACGGTCGCGAATCACGAAGCCGCCCACCATCATCCGGTTGTGCGCAACGAACTGTTTGAGCAGGTCGGCAGCGGCGGGCCCGGAATAACCCACCCAGCCGTCGTGTTCGAGGAAGCGGCGCTGACGTTCCTTGGGCAGTAACGCCTCCCGGTCGTGCAGCTGACGCAGGAAATCCAGCCGGGACTTGGCGGTCTTGACCGGATCGAGCATCTGGAAACCCAGCCGAACCATCGAATCGGTGATCGGCAGCCTGGTCAGCACGTGATCGGCGAGGAAATCCGCGACCTCGGACACCAGCCCCTGCGGGAGTCCGAAAGGCAGTCCGGCGACGATGTCGACCGGGCTGCCGAAGGTGACGATGCTGTCCACACCCTTGCCGTAGCGGTAGGCGGCGGTCTGGTAGGCGAACATGCCGCCCTGGGAGTAGCCCATCAGATGGACGCCGCGCCCGGTCAGCTCGTTCACCGTGTCGATGGCGCTGTTCAGTGCGACGACGTGGTCGGCCAGATCGCGCTGCCAGCCGCCCTCCTCGGTGGCCGGGGAACCGAAATCCAGCACCCAGCAGTCGATTCCGGCACGATTCAAAATGCCGACCGCGCCGCCCTCGGCGTTCACGTCGTAGATGTCGGCGCTGACCATCAGGGGCGGGACGAGCAGCGCGACGGGACGGACCGTGTCGTCGGCGGGGAGCTCATCGGGGAAGTAGTGGCGCAGCCGGTACATCCGCTTGCGTTCGGCGACCTCGTACGGCGAAGCCTCCACGTCCTGGGTCAGCCCGCCGAACCGGATCACCTCCAGCCCGTTCTGTGCGGTGGCAACCAGCCGCCGCACCGATCCGATGACCGACCGCCCTGTCAACTTCACCGCTAGCTCCCAGCCCTGACCCTTGTGCACGGCGCGCGGCGCTCCACCACGGCCCCCTTCATCTGTCCATCTCGAGCTTAGCTGTGTCTTTGGCCTCCGCTCCGCTCCGGCGTGTTCGCGGCCCCCGAAGTATCGTCGTTCGGCCCCGTGCCGGGCACTCGTTCCTCGCAACCGTCAGGCGTCCGAACGACGAGACGGGCCGCGAACCTCGGGGCCGGCGTTGTCCGGGGTCGGTGGAACCAGGTGCACGCCGGGTGTGCGGGCTCGATTCGGCGCAGCGTGTCGTGAACGTTGCGGTACGTCGATTCGACCGATTCGGGCTGCTCGGTCTGGTCGCCGCGACGACCAGACCGAGCAGCAGGCCGTGGAAGATGCCGCCGACGGTCGGCGCCGTGGTGGCCTGTTCGTTGCGGCTCGGTTCCGGGCCGAACGCCTCCGGTACGAAGGGCCGCAGCAGTGCGGTGCCGACACAGGTGATCGTCACCAGGGCGCCGGTGACGATCAGGAATCCGATCCGGAGGGCATGCCGTCGAGCCAGGCGGACATGTGAACTCCCAAGGCGGGCACGGTGATACGGATCAGCGGGGAGATGCGGTGAGTGCCGCGACGCACGGCGGCGGCATTGCGGTCCGTACTCCGCGTGTCGGATGGAATCCGGTTCGGATTGGTCCGCTCGGCGCTCCGTTGCCGCATCGTTACGGGCTGTTTGCTGCCGCGTCGTCTTCCGCGATTCCGCCACGATCCCGTTCGTGCCGCGCCTATCATCGAAGTGCTGGATCGCACTGTCGCGCTATTCAATTCGCTCGAGTGTCCGGTTTCGCAGGCATCCGTCGCCTGCCGCATCTCCCGTACCCAAAACGCCCCCAACGTCGTGTGGCAATCTCGAGGTGAGGACCGCAGCATGACCATTGAACTGCCGGTAAGTACCGACAACCACGTCCGTAAAACCCTGTCCACCACCGCCGCTCACCAACTCGCGCACACCACCAAATCCGAACCGCAGATGCAGGGCATCAGCTCGCGCTGGCTGACGCGGGCACTGCCGTGGGTGCAGGTGCACGGTGGCATCTACCGGGTCAACCGACGTCTGACCCACACCCTCGGCAACGGCGAGGTGGAGTTCGCCATCGACGGCGGACAGGCCCGCGTCATCCCGCTGGAGCTGCAGGAACTGCCGCCGCTGCGCGGCTTCGAGGACGAGGAGGTCCTGCGCGCGCTGGCCCAGCGTTTCGAACAGCGAGATCTCGAACCCGGTACTGTCCTGGCCGAATTCGGCAATCCGATGGACCAGGTCCTGCTGGTCGTGCACGGCAAACTCAGCAAGATCGGCACCGGCGACTACGGCGAGACGACCAAGCTCGGCATGCTCGCCGACGGCGACTATTTCGGTGACGCCATGCTCATCGACCCCAATGCGATCTGGCCGGTGACCGTCCGGACCGCGACGCACACCACCCTGCTGTCCCTGCCGCGCACCGCATTGGACCAGATCACCGACGAGATCCCCGCGCTGCGTGAACAGCTCGACCGGATCGCCGCGACACCGGCCAAGGCGCAGAACAAGCACGGCGAGGCCGAGATCGAGGTCTCCTCGGGCCACGCGGGCGAGCCGCTGCTGCAGGGCACGTTCGTGGACTTCGACGCGTCGCCGCGGGAATACGAATTGAGTTTGGCCCAAAGCGTTCTGCGCGTGCACAGCCGCGTCGCGGATCTGTTCAACGAGCCGCACAACCAGATCGAGCAGCAGCTGCGGCTGACCATCGAGGCTCTGTACGAACGGCGCGAGAGCGATCTGGTCAACAACCCGGATTTCGGTCTGCTCAACAACTGTGACCTCAAACAGCGCATCTACACCGAGCACGGCGCACCCACCCCGGACGACATGGACGAGCTGCTGAGCATGCGGCGGAGCACGAAACTCTTTCTGGCACACCCGAAGGCGATCGCCGCGTTCGGCCGCGAATGCAACAAGCGCGGGCTGTACCCGGACCCGGTGGAGATCAACGGACACCGCGTTCCGTCCTGGCGCGGCGTGCCGATCTACCCGTGCGGCAAGATTCCGGTGAGCGAGAACCAGACCACCTCGATCCTGGCCATGCGCACCGGCGAGAAGGAGCAGGGCGTCATCGGCCTGCACCAGACCGGAATTCCCGACGAATACGAGCCGAGCCTGAACGTCCGCTTCAAGGGCATCGATGATCAGTCGATCATCTCCTACCTGATCAGCTGCTATTACTCCACGGCGGTCCTGGTGCCGGACGCGCTGGGCATCCTGGACAACGTCCTGGTCGCCCGGCAGAGCGACTGACGAAAGGTCCTGCCATGTCGGTGCTCTCACGCGCCGCGGCTCCTGCGGCCACCTCCGAGGTGGCCGCGGTGATCGCGACTCTGCTCGGTAATCTGGACAACGCTCCCCCGGCCACACCGACGTGGTCGGGGAAGCCCGAAACCGCACTCCCCCAATCTGATTCGAACCCACTGACCGCGATGACCACGGGGACCACACCGGCGCGCCTGCTCGGTCCGGACGGGCTCGGCGCGGCGGGCCTGCTGCTCACCCCGCCGTCGGCGGATGAATTCATCTCCGGCACCTCGGCCTCCGGTCTCGGTGGCGAATCGACCACTGCCGGAGAGAAATCCGCAGCTCGTCCCGATGGGCGAGCGGTCCCGGAGTACCGGACCCCGGCGAGGCCGCGGCCGCGAATCCCCTTCGGGCCTACCGGAATCGGTACGGCATCGACCCGCATCCCCGCTTTCCGGGTGGGTGCACCGGGATCGCCGGTTCTGCCGATACGCGACGACCCGCTATCCGGATTGCCCGATAGCACAACCGATTCGCGCTCGTCCCGAATCCCGGGCACGGATTCGACCACCGTCTCACCGGAGCGGCACGACGAAACACCCGGCGCCCCGGCCGAATCCGGACCGCAGGCACGAGCGCCGATTCCGGCGCTGTACTGTCCACCCCCGATCCGCGACGATCCGGCCCTCGCCGAGGCCGTCAACGAGGGAATCCTGTTGTGGGCCCAGTCGATCGGGCTCTACGAGGGACGCCTGGACGACCTCCGCAAGGCCGATTTCGGACGGCTCATCATGCTGGCGCATCCGGATTGCGACGATCCGGATCGTCTGCTGGCGGTGGCGAAATGCGCGGTGTCGGAGTGGTCCGTCGACGACTACTACTGTGAGGAGGACGCCGACGACCACGCACCCGACGGCACCCCCTCGAGCGCGGGGGCCGAACTCGGCCCGAGGCTGGAAATGGCTGCCGCGGTGATGGATCCGGTACATCTACCGGCGAAATATCAGGTACAGCTCGAACGGGCCTTGGAGGCCGATCCGATCCTGCGGGCCTTCCGCACCTCGTTCGACCATCTCGCGCAATTCGCCACACCGGCTCAGGTGACGAGGTTGCGCACCGAGATCGGCGGCTGGTTCATCGCACTGACCGCCGAGGCCGGATGGCGTGCCGCACACCGGATGCCACCGGTGTGGGAGTACCTGGCCAACCGGCAGCCGCACAGTTTCCTGCCCTGTATGGCGCCCATCGACGCGGTCGGCGGCTACGAACTCGCAGCCGCCGAATACGCCGATCCCCGGGTGCGGCGGGTGGTGACCACCGCCGCACTGGCCGCTCAGATGGTCAACGATCTGTATTCGATGGCCCGCGAGGATCTGTCCGACGGCCGGGAGTTCAATCTGCCGACCGTGCTGGCCGCCGAACAGCACTGCACACGCCGCGAGGCGATCCTGCAGACCGCGGCGGTGCACGACGAGCTGATGCATCGTTTCGAACGCGAGGCCGGGATCCTCGCGGCGAACGGCTCACCGGCTCTGCACCGCTTCCTGAGCGGACTGTGGGCATGGATGGGCGGTAGCCGGGCCTGGCATGCGGCCAGCCGCCGGTACAGCGACATCTCCTGATCCACCCCGACGCCGCGTATCCGGCGCGATGAGTACTGCCCGCAGCACCAACGATCGAGAGGACTGATTCGTCATGACCACGCTCGACCCCCAGACCGATGGCGTACTGCAGACCAGCTACCAGCGTTCGGTGGCGGCGTACTGGAACGACAATCCCAACGATGATCGCGTGAACACCAAATTGGGCGAGGTCGACGGTCTCTATCACCACCACTACGGCATCGGCGAGCCGGATCTGTCCGTCCTGGAGGACCCGGAGGACACCCGCCAGGACCGGATCGTGCGGGAACTGCATCGGCTCGAGACCGCCCAGGCGGATCTGCTGCTGGACAATCTCGGCGACGTGCGTCCCGGCGACCGGCTGATGGACGGCGGATCGGGCCGCGGCGGCACCAGCATCATGGCCAACCAGCGGTTCGGCTGCCGGGTGGACGGGGTGACGATCTCCGAGTACCAGGTTGGCTTCGCCAATGAGCAGGCCCAGCAGCGCGGGGTGGCGGACCGGGTGCAGTTCCACTTCCGCAACATGCTCGACACCGGTTTCGACGCGCGGTCCATGCGCGGCATCTGGACCAACGAAACCGATATGTACGTCGAGCTGCCGGATCTGTTCAGCGAATTCGCGCGGCTGCTGGAACCGGGCGGGCGCTATGTGTGCATCACCGGCTGCTCCAACGATGTGACCGGCGGCCGGTCGGCGGCGGTGAGCTGGATCGACGCGCACTACGGCTGCATGATCCACCCGCGCAGCGAGTACTTCCGGGCGATGGCGGCGAACAATCTGGTGCCGATCGCCGTGACCGACCTCACCGCGGCCACCATTCCGTACTGGGAGTTGCGCACCCATTCCGAGCTGGCCACCGGCGTGGAGAAGCCGTTCCTGACCTCGTACAAGGAGGGCAGCTTCCAGTACCTGTTGATCGCCGCCGATAAGGTGGGGCGGTGACCGCCGCACCAGAAGACAGCGCCGGAGCACCGCCGATCGACCGTGAGGCCCTGCTCGTCGAGCTCGTGGACGAGCAGGGCCGGGCGACCGGCTCGTGCCCGGTGGGGCAGGCGCATACCGCGCCCGGACGGCTGCACCGGGCGTTCTCGGTACTGCTGTTCGATGCGGCAGGGCGGATGCTGTTGCAGCAGCGGGCCGCGGTCAAGACCCGCTTCCCGCTGTTGTGGTCGAACACCTGCTGCGGACATCCCGCGCCCGGTGAGTCGGTCACCGGGTCCGCGGCGGTACGGCTCGGTGAGGAGCTCGGTATCGCGGCCGAGCTGACCGAGGTCGGGGTGTTCCGGTATCAGGCGGCCGATCCGGCGACCGGCCGGGTCGAACACGAGTGGGACCACGTTCTGGTGGGCCGATTCGACGGTGTTCCGCCGGATCCCGATCCGGCGGAGATCGCCGATCACGCCTGGCTGTATCCGGCCGACCTGCGTACCGCGGTCGAATCCGAACCCGCTCGGTACACCCCGTGGTTGCCGGGTGTCCTGGCGATCACCCATCCGCCCGTGGGCAGCCTGCACGGCTGATATCGGGCGGATCTTCCGAGGGACGAAACAGATCGGAACGCGGGAGGGGCGGCTCCCGCGAAACCGTTCCCCTCATCATCGATGCGCACGCCCGCGGCAGCGCCGTCTGGCAGCATGACCGCCATGGACCGGATCGGGTTGGATCGGATCGAGGCGGCGGCGAAGCTGGTGGGACCCGCGGTGCGGCGGACACCGTTGATCGCCGCGCGGGTGCTGGCCGAACGCACCGGCGTCGAGGTGCGGCTCAAATGTGAGAATCTGCAGCGCACCGGATCGTTCAAACCGCGCGGCGCGTACAACCGGATCGCGAATCTGCCCGAGACCGAACGCGAACGCGGAGTCGTCGCGGCCAGCGCGGGTAATCATGCGCAAGGGGTGGCCTGGGCGGCGTCGACCCTGGGCATCGACTCGACGGTCTTCATGCCGATCGGCGCCTCGCTGCCGAAGCTGGCCGCCACCCGCGCCTACGGCGCGACCGTTCATCAGGCGGGCGAGACCGTCGACCAATCCCTCGTGGCGGCAGAGGAATTCGCCGAGCAAACCGGTGCGACGCTGATCCACCCGTTCGATCATCCCGATATCGTGGCCGGACAGGCGACCGTCGGACTCGAACTGCTCGAGCAGATGCCCGACGTGCAGACGGTCATCGTGCCCACCGGAGGAGGCGGACTGCTCGCGGGCGTGGCCGTCGCACTCGAGCACCTGGCTCCGCACGTGCGGGTGGTGGGCGTGCAGGCGGCGCGGGCCGCGGCCTGGCCCGCCTCACTCGCGGCCGGAGCGCCGGTGGCGTTGGACGGGATGTCGACCATGGCCGACGGCATCGCGGTCGGGCGGCCCGGTGATGTGCCCTTCGCCCATGTGGCCGACCGTGTTTCGCGGATCCTCACGGTGGACGAGGACGCGATCTCCCGGGCGATGCTGCTGTGTATGGAGCGCGCCAAACTGATCGTCGAACCCGCGGGCGCGGCGGCGGTCGCGGCGATGATGACCTATCCCCCGGCCGAACTCGACATCACGGGACCGGTCTGCGCGATCCTGTCCGGCGGCAATGTCGACCCGTTGCTGCTGACCCGATTGATCGGACACGGCCTCGGTGCGGCGGGGCGTTATCTCGTTCTGCGCGTGACGATTTCGGATCGACCGGGCAGCCTTGGACGACTGCTGGCCGCGATCGGCGGGACCGGCGCGAGCGTCTTCGAGATCACCCACTCGCGGGCCGGGGCCTGGCTGGCGGTGGACGAGGCCGAGGTCTCACTCACCCTGGAGACCCGCGGCCCCGCCCATCGCGACGAGGTGATCGATGCGCTGACCGGCACCGGATACGCTGTGCGCGTACAGGATTGAGATCCGCTCGAATCAGCACTTGCTCTTGTAGAAATACTTCGAGTTCGCATCCATATCGGCCTGGGTGATGGACACCATGTCGGTCTGGACGTGCCGGGTCACCGGTTTGCCCTCGAGGGCGGCGGTGGCCTGATCCACGCCGTCGACGCCGATCGTGGCCGGATCCTGGGCGATCAGCGCCTGGATCGTGCCGTTGTGCAGATCCTGCACCTGCTGCGGGCTGGCATCGAAGCCGACGATCTTCACCTGCCCGAGTTTGCCCGCATTGCGCAGGCCGGTCGCGGCGCCCTCGGCCGAACTCAGGTTCGTAGCGAAGATTCCGGCCAGATCCGGATGCGCGGCCAAGGTGGCGGTCACGATCGAGGCGGCCTGGGCGGCGTCGTTGTTGTTGTACTGCACGCCCAGTGCAGTCATCCCGGGATGGTTCTTCAGCTCGTCGGCGAAGCCCTGCGCGCGTTGATCGGTCGTGGAGGTGCCCGCCTTGGTGTTGATCACCAGCATGGATCCCTTGTCCCCCACCAGTTTCGCGAGCGTCTGCGCGGCCAGCTGACCGCCCTTGACGTTGTCCGAGGAGATCGAGGAGACCGCGATCGAGGTGTCGTCCAGGGCGGTGTCCACCTCGACGATCTTGATCCCGGCATTCTTCGCCTGTTCGATCGGGGCGGCCATCGCCGTGGCATGGGTCGGTGCGATCAGGATCGCGCCGGGTTTGGTGGCGATGACACCGGTGACGATCGGCGTCTGCAGCGAGGCGTCGAATTGGGTGGGGGCCTGGGTGTTCAGCGAATATCCCAGTTTCTTCGCCTCGGTCTGCGCGCCGCACTGCATCGAGATGTAGAACGGCTCGTTGGCCACACCCGGAATAAGCACGAGTTTCTTGGCGTCGGCGCCACCGGAATCACCGACCTTGCCGCCACATCCGGCCAGCACCGCCGCCGCCGTCACCATCACGCCAGCCAGTACGGCGGCCCGTCGCACGGTTCTCATCTCCGCCCTCACCTTCATTCATCCTGTGTTACTTGCGATCCCGCGCCTTTCGACGCAACTGGTCGAACCAGACGGCGGCCACCAGGACGATGCTCACGGCGATCGGCTGCCAGAACACCGGAACTCCGGCGATGACGAATCCCTTGCGCAGCACCGACGGAATGAATACGCCGATCACGGTGCCGACTATCGTTCCGGTCCCGCCGAACAGGCTGGTGCCGCCGATGACAACACCGGCGATGGCGTCCAGGTTGTCGGTGCCGTGCCCCGCGATCGTGGTGGTGCCGAAGTAGGCGAGGTTCATGAATCCGGCCAGCCCGGAGAGCAATCCGGTCATCAGGTACACCAGGATCAGATGCCGCGTGACGCCGATGCCCGAACGTCGCGCGGCCTCGGCATTGGAGCCGATCGCGTAGGTGTAGCGGCCGAATCGGGTGGTGTGCAGCAACCACGCGCCGAACAGCGTGACCACGAGCGCGACCAGCACCAGATCCGGCACGCCGCCGAGCAGGGTGCCGAAACCCAGTGAGTCGCGCAGATTCTCGGGCACGGTGCGAGTGTCCACGCCGCCGGTGACGAGCTGGGCGGCGCCGAGGGCCGCGCCGAAGGAACCGAGGGTGACGATGAGTGGCGGAATCTTGGCTCGCGCCACCAGAACCCCGTTGATCAGACCCCAGAGTGCGCCCCCGGCAAGGGAGATCACGAATCCGGCCGCGATGATTCCCCAGCCGGCATGGCTCGCGTCCTGCCTCGGACTGAGCCACTCCATGGTCTTCGAACCCAGGACTCCGGAGAAGATCAGCACCATGCCGACCGACAGGTCGATGCCCGCGGTGATGATCACGAAGGTCATCCCGATCGAGAGCACCAGCAGCACCGAGGTCTCGATCAGCAGGGTCTGCAAGGTGAATCGGGTGGGAAACGCATCGGGCCGGGCGATGCTGAACGCCACGTACAGCACGATCAGCACCAGACCGATCCACACCGTGCTGACACCCGAAATGCGCTGCCACAGTTTGCGTTCGGGAAGCTCCGCGGTTTCACTCGTCATGGCGCGTCCTCGGTGTTCAGTGCCCCGGTCATCGCGCCGACCAGTTGTTCGAGGGTGGCCTCGGAGTCGAACCGCGCCACACGGCGGCCCAGCCGCAGCACCTCGATCCGGTCGGCGACCGACAGCACCTCGGGCATGTTGTGACTGATCAGCACGACCGCGATGCCCTGATCACGCACCCGGCCGATGACCTCGAGCACGCGTTCGCGCTGCACGACGCCCAGTGCGGCGGTCGGCTCGTCCATGAACACCACCTTGCTGGCCCACATCACCGCCCGCGCCACCGCGACGGTCTGCCGCTGGCCCCCCGAGAGCGCCCCGATCGGCACGTCGTCCCGGGGCAGGGTCACCCCGAGACGCCGAAAGTGTTCGGCTGCCTGCGTTTTCATGGTCCTGCGATCGAGCATCCCGATCCGCCCGCGAATCCCGCGACGGAACAGCTCGCGCCCCAGGAACAGATTCGCCGCCGGATCCAGATCGGGAGCGACGGCGAGATCCTGGTAGACGGTCTCCACCCCCAACCGGCGTGCCTCGACCGGCGATCCCATCCGCACCGGCTCACCGTCGAGCAGAATGCGCCCGCCGTCGGGCTGCTCCGCACCCGAAAGGCATTTCACCAGCGTGGATTTCCCCGCCCCGTTGTCCCCGATCAGTGCGACGACCTCCCCCGCCCGCACCTGAAAGTTGGCCCCGCGCAACGCCTCCACGCCCCCATAGCGTTTGACCAGCCCCTCGGCCTCCAGCACCACGGAAGGCATGGCGATCACCTCGTCGACATCGACCGACCGGCCACCCGGCCCGTCCGCCCGATGTTAACGCTCACCACCCCCACCCAACGCCCGAATCACGAAGATTCCGTCGCACGACCGACCGAAACCTACCCGGCCTCCCGCAACGGCCGAAACTCGACACTCAACCGCACCCCAACGCCTCCGCAATCCGTTCCAGCACAGGGCGGGTCAGTTGGCGCGGCCCAGTTCCAGGGCCAGGACGCCGAGGATTACCAGGGCTATTCCGCCCAGTTGGATCAGGCTCAGGGTTTCGCGGAGGAACATTGCGCCGATGGCGGCTACTGCTGCGACGCCTATGGCGGACCAGATGCCGTAGGCGACGGCGATGGACATGCCGCGTTTGAGGGCCTGGGAGAGGAAGAAGAAGGCGGCCAGGTATCCGATGACGACGACGATCGAGGGCACCAGGCGGGTGAAGCCCTCGGAGAGTTTGAGCGATACCGTCGCCGAGACCTCGGACACGATCGCGAGCGCTAGCAGCAGAAACGTCATTGGCGGAGAATATCCGGGATCATCGGCGAGTGAATTTCGACCGCTTCGGATCCGCGCCTCACGTACCGGTTCCGGCGGCCGGGTCGGAACGGGTCGGGCGCACGACCGGGCCGGTGTGCCGCGGGCTCGCGCGGTGGGTGGCCGACGCCGCGCGCAGGGGGGACGAATACTGTTGCGGCGATCGCTGATCGGATACGGTGGCCGAGGCGCGGGGGGCGGCCGTCGGGCGGTCCCGGTCGCGGTCGCGGCTCCGGTCGACCTCGATATCGCGTTCCAGGGTGACCACGAGATTGCGTTCGTCGCGGTCCTCCGGCCAGTCGTGATCCTTGCTGTGAATCACCTGACGCTCGACATTGCCGTCGGTGATCCAATCATCGACGATGAGGCGAATATTCGACCGCCACGAGCCATCGGCCCAATGCTGTAGCAGTAACTCCCAACTCTCCTCGTCGATCCCGCAGGACGCACCCGGCGTACCCGGGAGCACGGCCGCGTAGGTGTGGCTCTGGTCGCCGACCCGGACCGCTACGCGTTGCGGCCACAGGGCCTCGACCGAGGTGACGGTGATCCGGCAGGGACCCCGGTAGTCAGGCATGAAAAACCCTCATTCGCGGGTGAATTCGGGCTGATGCAGATCACGGACGCGGGTGTGCCGACCCAGCAGGGCCACCTCGCGGAACTGGTAGAGGATCGCACCGGTGGGGGCGTGGATCCGCATCCGCTCGCGCAGCGGCATATTCAGCAGCCGCACCCCGGCCGGGGTCGTCGTCCAGCCCGGCAGATCATCGCCGACCAGGCGTTCCAGGGTGACCTCATGAACCGAATCGACCTCGTCGGGGTTGGGATCCAGCAGCGCGGGCGCGGCAGTCACCGCGATGAACGGGGTCATCACGAATCCGGAGTCGGTGACGAAATCATCCAGCACACCGACCACATCGGACTCGGCCAGGTCCAGGCCGATCTCCTCCCGGACCTCCCGCAGCCCGGCTGCCACAGCGCCCTCACCGGGCTCGATCTTGCCGCCGGGAAATGCCCACTGACCACTGTTCATCCCGCGATACGCCCGCCGGATCAGCAGTGCGTGCGGCTCGTCGGGATCGTCCACGACGCAGATCACCACGGCCGCGGCGCGCCCACCCGTGGCGGCGATCCGGGTGAATCCGGCCATGTTGCCGCGAATCCGATCGGCGACAGCAGAATTCGTCATACCCCGGCGCCCCGGCCGACACACAGCTCGACAACCACGGCTGCTCCCTTCGTCACAGCCACAGTACGTCGAGCGCTGCCTGTCGCGCCCCGCGAGCCTCACTGATCGAGCCTGCAGCGGGGAACCTTCCACTCAGCGGAACCGACGACACCCGAGCCTCAGCCCAACCAGGTACGGGCCTCGGTGGCGGACCGGCGAACCTCGTCGAGTTGCTCGGCGACCCGGACTCCGGCGGTTCCGCCGCGGGCGTTGCGGGAGGCGATCGAACCCTCGACGGTGAGCACCTCGCGGACCTGCGGCGTCAGCGACGGGTCCACGGCTGCGAATTCGGCGTCGGTGAGCTCGTCCAGGCCCACACCGCGGGACTCTGCGGCCCGCACGCAGGCGCCGGCCGCCTCGTGCGCGACACGGAACGGAACACCCTGGCGGACAAGCCATTCGGCGATATCGGTGGCGAGGGTGTAGCCGGCGGGAGCCAATTCGGCCATCCGGTCGGTGTGGAAGGTCAACGTGGACACCAGACCGGCGATGGCCGGCAGCAGCAGCTCCAGCTGGGCCACCGAATCGAACAGGGGTTCCTTGTCCTCCTGCAGATCCCGGTTGTACGCCAGCGGTTGCGCCTTGAGCGTGGCCAGCAGACCGGTCAGATTGCCGATCAGCCGCCCCGCCTTACCCCTGGTCAGCTCGGAGACGTCCGGATTCTTCTTCTGCGGCATGATCGATGATCCGGTGGACCAGGCGTCGGCCAGGGTGATGTAGCCGAATTCCGGTGTGCTCCACAGGATGATCTCCTCGGCCATCCGGGACAGATCCACCGCGGTCATGGCCAGGACGAAGGCGGCCTCGGCGGCGAAATCACGCGAGGAGGTGGCATCGATCGAATTGGCCGCGGCCGCATCGAAATCCAGGTCGGCGGCGATCGCCTCGGGATCCAGGCCCAGCGAGGAACCCGCCAGTGCGCCCGAACCGTACGGGGAGATCGCGGCGCGCTTGTCGAAATCGCGCAGCCGATCGATATCGCGTAGCAGCGGATGAGCGTGCGCGAGCAGGTGATGCGCCAGCAGCACCGGCTGCGCGGCCTGCAGGTGGGTCTTGCCGGGCATGACCGCCTCCGGATGCGCGGCGGCCTGCGCGACCAGCGCGTCGACCACGTCCACCACCCCGGCCGCGACGCGACGGACCGCATCGCGCAACCACATCCGGAACAACGTGGCCACCTGATCGTTGCGGGAACGTCCCGCGCGCAGGCGTCCGCCGAGTTCGGCGCCGACTCGTTCGATGAGCCCGCGCTCGAGCGCGCCGTGCACGTCCTCGTCGGCCTCGGCGGGGGCGAACGCGCCCGAATCCACGTCCGCGGCAAGGCGATCCAGCCCCGCCAGCATCGCGGTCAGATCGTCGGCGGACAGCAGACCGGCCTTGTGCAGCACGCGCGCATGCGCTTTCGACGCGCGCACGTCGTAAGGTGCCAGCACCCAGTCGAATTGGGTCGACTTGCTCAGCGCCGCCATGGCCGCGGCGGGGCCGGATGCGAACCGCCCACCCCACAGCGCCCCTTCGTTGGTGCTGCCACCATCGGTCATCGGTCGTGCTCTCCTCACCCGCGCATCGCGGTCGTCGGTGCCGTGGCGCTCAGGGGCGCACGGCCGTCATCAGGATGTGGTTCTGCAAAATCTCGCGCACCTCGTCGGGCACCTTGCGACCACGCTCGGTCAGTACCGCGACCGGATCGGAGGCGCTGACCGTCCAGCCGTGCTCGGCGAACCAGTCGCGAGGGTCGGTGCGGTCTTCCGAGGAATACCAGAGGTTCTCCACGTCGAGCCGAATCCCGACCTGCGCCATCATCTTCTCCCGCGCGGCGCGGATCTCGGGGTCCAGCGTCCGCTGCCCCTGTCCCATGTTCAGGGCGATGGTGCTGCCCGGAGCACTGAGTTCGGCGATGTTGTCGAACAGCCGGTCCTGCGCCTCCCCGGGCAGGTAACGCAGCAACCCCTCGGCCAGCCAGGCAGTGGGGCGCGCAGGATCGAAGCCGCTGTCACGCAACGCTTTCGGCCAGTCCTGACGCAGGTCGATCGCCACCGCGCGACGATCCACGGCGGGCTGCTCCGCCGCGAGCGCGGTTGCCTTGAACTCCAGAACCTTCGGTTGATCCAACTCGAAAAGCACTGTGCCCGAAGCCCATTCAAGTCGATAGGCGCGCGCGTCCAGACCCGCCGCCAGGATGACGATCTGCCGGATACCGGTCGCGCTCGCCGCGCCGAAGTACTCGTCGATGTACACCGTGCGGGCGGTCATCATGGCGTTCAACGGACCGTACAACCGGCTGTGCTCGGGCTCGGTGTCCACCTGCGCGCGGATGATCTTGTCCCACCCGGACCCGACCGCCTCGACCAGCTGGGCGGCATAGGGGTCCCGAAACAGCGCGTCGGCACGCGCGGTCTCCCTGGCACGCATCGCCGCGACGCCGACGGCGGTCGCGCCCACGCTCTCGGTGATGTCCCAGCTGTCGTCGTCGGTACGCATCGGATCCTCCTGTCGGCCAACCCTTTCGCGCGAAAACCGCCTCGCGGGCGCGACACCCGGCGGCGGACACGCGTCCGTGGCCGGTCACCGTCGCGACACACGAATTCCGCCTCGCGCGATGGCCGGGCAAGATCACCCGGCCGATCGCAGGCTACTCCTGCTTCCTGGGGACGCCGCCGGGGCCGAGTCGTTACTTCTTGAACAGATCCCGACGTGCGGCGACCTTGGAGGACAGGCCGTGGATCTGCACGAACCCCTTGGCCAGCGACTGGTCGAAGGAATCGCCCTCGTCGTAGGTGGCCAGGTTGAAGTCGTACAGCGACTCCTCGCTGCGGCGGCCGTTCACCACGACGTTGCCGCCGTGCAGCACCATGCGGATATCGCCGGTGACGTGCTCCTGGGTGTCGCGCACGAACGCGTCCAGGGCCCGCTTGAGCGGCGAGTACCACAGGCCGTCGTAGGCCAACTCGCCCCAGCGCTGCTCGACCTGCCGCTTGTACCGGCCCAGCTCGCGCTCCAGGGTGACGTTCTCCAGCGCCTGATGCGCGGTGATCAGCGCGATCGCGCCCGGCGCCTCGTAGATCTCGCGGCTCTTGATGCCGACCAGCCGGTCCTCGACCATGTCGAGGCGGCCCACGCCCTGGCGGCCCGCGCGCCGGTTCAGCTCCACGATCGCCTCGAGCACGGTGACCTGGCGGCCGTCGATGGCCACTGGCACACCCTTGTCGAAGCTGACGACCAGCTCGTCGGGGGCCTCGAAGTTGATGGTCGGATCGACGGTGTAGTCGTAGACGTCCTTGGTCGGGGCGTTCCACAGATCCTCGAGGAAGCCGGTCTCGACCGCGCGACCCCAGACGTTCTGATCGATGGAGAACGGCGACTTCTTGGTGACGTTGATCGGGAGCTTGTTCTCCTCGGCGAAGGCGATGGCCTTCTCCCGGGTCCAGGCGTAGTCGCGGACCGGGGCGATGACGTTCAGATCGGGGGCCAGGGCGCCGATGCCGACCTCGAAGCGGACCTGGTCGTTGCCCTTACCGGTGCAGCCGTGCGCGACGGTGCTCGCGCCGTGGAACTTCGCGGCCTCGACCAGGTGCTTGACGATCAGCGGGCGGCTGATCGCCGAGACCAGCGGGTATTCCCCCTGGTAGAGGGCGTTGGCCTGCACGGTGGGCAGGCAGTAGTCGTCGGCGAACTCGTCGCGCGCGTCCACCACGACCGCCTCGACGGCGCCGCAGTCCAGCGCGCGCTGGCGCACGACGTTCATATCCTCGCCGCCCTGCCCCAGGTCGATCGCGACCGCGACGACCTCGGCCCCGGTCTCCTTGCCGATCCAGCTGATGGCAACGGAGGTGTCCAGCCCGCCGGAGTAGGCGAGTACGACGCGATCGGCCATGTCTGTAACTCCTCGAGTAATTCGTGCGTATCCAAGTCTGTGCGCCCGCGGCGCTCCCACCCCACTCCCCAGGCGGCCCGCACCACGCACAAATGATTATGCATGACGATGCAAGCCCATTCATATCCGGGGGGAGTGAAACAGGCGACAGGATGCCGACACGGTCGGCGACACTCCGGCCGATCCGGACAATTCGCCGCAAATCCCGATGCGTCCCAACGAGATTGCCGCGGTGACCGGACGCGTGTGCGAGCCTGGAGAGACCAGCGGTCCGGGCGGCAGAAGGGCGGTCCAGATGTTTTCGGGAATCGGGAGTTTCTTCGAGTTGATCGGTGGGGACGTGCTGTCCCTGGGACAGGCCGTCATACAGATCATCGGGGACCTGTTGAATTCGGGCATGAACGGCGGCGGCGGTGGCGGCGGGGTTCCGCCGGGGCAGTACCCGCTCGCCTAGCATTCACCGTCGTCCGGCGGCCGAACCGGCCACCGGGCCACTGCGCGTCCGCGCGGGTCAGCGCTTTCGGCGTCGATACACCGCGGAGACGATCGCCACGACTCCGACCACGATGAGAACCGCACCCAGGTACGTCCACTGGGAGTGGCCGGTCATCGGCGAGCCCTGGACGTTGCCGGTCCCCTGCCCGATCCACAGCGCCCCGAGCAGGCACAGCACCACACCAACAACCACACCGATCACACGCCGCACAGTTTCCTCCTTGGTGCTCGCTACGCGGTACTCATTACCTCGCTCCGACTCCCCGTGCAACGCCAACTCCAGAGTTCGCGGCCCGTCTCGCCGTTCGGACGCGTGGCGGGTGCGAGGAACGAGTACCCGACACGGGGCCGAACGGCGAGACTTCGGGGGCCGCGAACCGCCGGAGCGAAGCGGAGGCCGAAAATCCAGCTCTAATGCTCGCGAACGGATGTCTCCGAGGGCAACTGCGAGGCGTAGATGGTCTGGTGGATCGGCGTGGCGACACCCGCGGCCCGGCCGAACCGGACGACCGCGCCACTCTGGTAGTGCAGTTCCGACGGACGGCCGGCGGCCAGATCACGCTGCATCGATGCGGTGGTCTCGGGACCGAAACCCGCGTAGACCTTCATCATCCGATCGACGTCGTCCTGATCCAGCGCGATCCCCCGGGCACGGGCCACCTCGAGCACCTCGACCATCGCCGCGCGCACCAGCGCGACGGTCTCGGGTTCGGTGGACACGACTCCGACCGGCTGGCGTGCCAGCGCACCGACCCCGCCGTAGGAGGAGATCAGCATCAGCTTGCGCCACAGCGTGGCTTCGATGTCGTTCGTGCGGGTCACCGTGATACCGGCCGGAGTCAGCGCCTCGACCACCGCTTCGACGCGTTCGGCCGAATCCGGTATCAGCGCACCGATTTCCACCGCGGCATGCGCGCCCAGGCAACGCACCGACCAGGGTTCGACACGTTCGGCGATCACCACGCAGGTACAGCCCAGGACGCGCTCGGCGCCCAGCACCGCGGCCAGATCACTCGCGGCCTCGACCCCGTTCTGCAATGGCAGGATCGTGGTCTCCGGGCCGACGACGGGTTCCAGTGCCTCGGCGACGTCGCGAACCTGCCACGCCTTCACCGCGACGATCACCAGGTCCGCCGGATCACCACCGGGCCGCAACTCGGTGACCACCTGGACGTCGGGTATCGAACTCTCTTCTCCCGCACGCGAAACCAGCAGCGGCCCTGCCGCCGCGGCCTCCACGGTCTCCTGCCGCCCGACCACCGTCACCTGATGACCGGCGCGCGCCAGCATCCCGGCGAAGTACAGTCCGATTCCACCCGCCCCGAATACCGTAATGCGCACGAGTCAGGGCCTCCACATCGTCGACAACCGCACGTGATTCATGCGTCCGCATACACTATCGCCGACCGGCCGAGCATTCAATTGGTACCGCAGGTAACGGATTTCACGTTCGAGAGACCGCCGCAGCGGGCACGCGGTGACTCCGGCCGGTATCGCCTCGTCCGGAGTCCTGCGGAATCCGGATGCCTCCGGTTAGTGTGTGAACGATCACATCACCGCGGCGGACCGCGGTGCGGCAGCACCTGGAAACGAGTTACACCGTGACGATCGACGACGATCCCGCACAGGCCGCCTCCCGCAAAGCCCCGGCAACCCCGCTGACCTCGGTACAACGCCGCGCGTTCTGGGGCTCGTTCGGCGGTTGGGCGATGGACGGTTTCAACTGGACCGTATTCGGTTTGGTACTCGCACCCACGATGACCGAACTGCTGCCGCGCGCCGGCATCGCCGCGACCTCCGCGAATATCGGCTGGTACGGCCAGATCAGCGCAGCGCTGTTCCTGCTCGGCTGGGGTTGTTCGGTGATCTGGGGGCCGATCGCCGACCGCTTCGGCCGGATGCCCGCGATGACGGCGTCCATCGCGATGTACGGCGTGTTCACCGCACTGGCGGGCCTGGCCACCGAACTGTGGGAGTGGAACGCCTTCCGATTCCTCGCCGCGGTCGGCGTCGGCGGCGAATGGGCCATGGCGGGAACGCTTCTGGCCGAAGTACTACCCGAACGCGTGCGTGCGCGATTCGGCGGCCTGATGCATTCCGCGGCGTATGTCGGCGTGCTGATCGTCTCGGCGCTGTATCTCGCGGCCGGGCCGCAACTGGGCTGGCGAGGGATGTTCCTGATCGGCGGAATTCCGGCGCTGGCGGTCTTCATCATTCGCCGCACCACACCCGAACCGGAACGCTGGCAACAGAATTCGGCCGAACAGGAGCGAAAATCCTTCTGGCAGCCGGTCATCGACGTGCTGACCCCGCCCTATCGGGCCCGGACCCTGGGCAATCTCGCACTGCTGGTGGTCTGCGTGATCGGGCTGTGGGCCGGATCGACCTACGTGCCCACCGCCATCACCGATCTGGCGCACCACGCGGGATACGGATCCTCCGCGACGGTGCGGCTGGCCGGGATCTCCTCGATGACGGTGGCCGCGTTCACGATCGTGGGCTGCGTGGTGATTCCGCGTCTGGCGGACCGATTCGGGCGACGCGCCACCCTGGCCGGACTGTTCGTACTGATGGCCATCGGCGCGGTCGGGGTCTACGGGATCGCCTATCCGGCGCATTCGATCGTGCTGACCTTCGTCTTCCTGCCGGTGCTCGGGCTCGGCGGGGCCAATTTCGCGATCTTCACCATCTGGCTGCCCGAACAGTATCCGACCCGGATGCGCGCCACCGCATTCGCGTTCACCACCACGCTGTCGCGCTGGTTCGCCGCCGCGGGAACATTCCTCATCGGCTACGGCATCCACGCGAGCGGGTCGCTGGCCATCCCGCTGAGCGCGACCGCGATCGTCTTCCTGATCGGCATCGGCCTGGTCGGGCTTGCCCCCGAGACCCGCGGACAGGTACTGCCGGACTGATGCGAATGTCGCACCGGCGCAACCGGTTCAGGCCCACTGTTCGATCTTGGCCGCCAGTTCCGCACCGGTGAGCGGTTCGCGGGCGATCACGGCGATGGTGTCGTCCCCGGCGATGGTGCCGACGATCTCCGGCAGCGAGGCGCGATCGAGCGCGCTGGCCAGGAAGTGCGCCGCGCCCGGCGGCGTGCGCAGGACCGCGATATTGCCGCTGTGGTCGGTGGACACGAGCAGGTCGCCGAGCAGCTTGGACAACCGGTCGGTGCCGCCGGTGACCCCGCGCACCGGACTGCCGTCCTCGGGGACGACATAGACCCCCGCGCCGCCGTCGGCGGCCCGTAGCTTCACCGCGCCGAGCTCGTCCAGATCCCGCGACAACGTCGCCTGGGTGGTCTCGATACCGGCCTCGGCCAGCAGCGCGGCCAGCTCTGTCTGGCTGCGCACCGCGTGCCCGGACAGGATCTCCACGATGCGCTGCTGGCGACCGGCGCGCGTACGCGCGGTCGCCGGGCCGGATCTACTCGACTCGGCGCTCGCGCGGTCCGTGGTACTCACGAACGTCTTCCGATCACGATCGTCGCTCCTGCCCATCGTTCTTGCCCAACAGCCACACCAGCAGCGCCTTCTGTGCGTGCAGGCGGTTCTCCGCCTCGTCCCAGACGACGCTGTGCGGGCCGTCGATCACCTCGTCGGTGATCTCCTCCCCGCGGTGCGCCGGAAGGCAGTGCAGCACAACCGCATCCGCGGCCGCATGGGCGAGCAGTTCGGCGTTGACCTGGAACGGCCGGAACGGGCCGACCCGGTCCAGACCGTCGTTCTCCTGACCCATGGAGGTCCAGGCGTCGGTGACCAGTGCGTCCGCGCCGGTGGCCGCGGCGACCGGATCGCCGGTGACCGTGACGCTCGCCCCGGTCTCCGCGGCACGCTTGCGAGCGGCGTCGAGCACCCAGTCCGCGGGCTCGAAACCCGAAGGCGCGGCGATGATCACGTTCAGGCCCGCGGTGACGCCGCCCACCAGCAGTGAATGCGCCATGTTGTTCGCGCCGTCGCCGAAGTAGGCCAGGGTGCGGCCGGTCAGATCGCCCTTGCGCTCGGTCAGGGTCAGCAGATCGGCCAGCACCTGACAGGGGTGGAATTCGTTGGACAGCGCGTTCACCACGGGAACCGTTGCCGTGGCGGCCATCTCGTCGAGCCGGTCCTGTTCGAAGGTGCGCCACACGATCGCGTCGACGTAGCGCGAGAGCACCCGGCCGGTGTCCGCGAGGGTCTCCTCGCGGCCCAGCTGGGTGGTGCGGCCGTCGACCACCACCGCGTGTCCGCCGATCTGGGCGATCCCCATCTCGAAGGAGAACCGGGTGCGGGTGGAGTTCTTCTCGAAGATCACTCCGACCCCGCGCGGACCCTCCAGCGGTCGCCGCGAGAACGGCGCCGCCTTCAGTTCCGCTGCCAGCGCGAGGATTTCGGCCTGTTCGGCCGGGCTGACGTCGTCGTCGCGTAGGAAGTGACGGATGCTCACTTGTCCCCCTTCTCCAGGGTGGTGTGCTTCTCCAGGGCGGTGTCCAGGATGCCGGGCAGATCCGACAGCAGGCTCGAGGCTTGAGTCTCGGTCAAGATCAGCGGCGGCGCCAGCCGGATGACGTCGGGCTTGGCCGGATTCACCAGATAACCACGTTCGCGGGCGGCCAGTTCCACCTGCGCGGCCGCCGGTCGATTCAGCTGGATGCCGATCAGCAGGCCCGCGCCACGCACGTGGTCGACCAGCGGATGCCCGAGTTCGGCAATGCCGTCGGTGAGTTTCTTGCCGACCGTCTCCACGTTGTGCAGCAGATCGTCCCGGTCGATGGTGCGCAGCACCGCCAGCGCCGCGGCGGCGCACACCGGGTTGCCGCCGAAGGTGGTCCCGTGCAGGCCGGGGGTGAGCAGGTCCGCCGCACGGCCCTGCGCGAGCACCGCGCCGATCGGCAGTCCGCCGCCCAGGCCCTTGGCCAGGGTGATCACGTCCGGCACCAGACCCGCGGCCTGATGGGCGTAGAAGTGGCCGGTGCGGCCGATGCCGGTCTGCACCTCGTCCAGGATCAGCAGTGCGCCGTGTTCGGCGGTGATCGCGCGGGCGGTGGCCAGATAGTCCGGCGGCGGCACCACGACCCCGCTCTCCCCCATCATCGGTTCCAGGAATACCGCGGCGGTATCCGAATCGACCACGGCGGCAAGGGCTTCGGCGTCACCGTAGGGTACGTGCACGACGCCGGGCGGCATCGGCTCGAACGGCGCGCGCTTGGACGGCTGGCCGGTCAGCGCGAGCGCGCCCATGGTGCGGCCGTGGAACGCCTCCTCGCAGGCGACGATCTTGGTGCGCCCGGTCAGCCGTGCGATCTTGAAAGCCGCCTCGTTCGCCTCGGTGCCCGAATTGCAGAAGAACGCCCGGCCCGCACCGTCACCGAAATGCGCCAGCAGACGTTCGGCGAGTTCGATCACCGGTTCACTGGCATACAGATTCGAGACGTGTCCGAGCATGTTCAGCTGCGCGGTCACCGCCTCGACGATCGCCGGATGGGCGTGCCCGAGGCTGTTCACCGCGATACCGCCGAGGAAATCGAGGTAGCGCTTCCCGTCGGCGTCGTGCAGTTCCGCGCCCGAACCGCGCACCAGCGCGATCGCGGGGGTGCCGTAGTTGTTCATCAGCGAATTGGACCACCGCTGCTGAATGTCCTGAGTACTCATGGGTTTTCCGTGCCCTCCTGCGGCGCAGAGGTCCGCGGTGGGGTCGAGGGGGAGATCATCGTGCCGATTCCCTCCCCGGTGAACAATTCCAACAAGACCGCGTGCGGCACCCGCCCGTCGATGACGTGTGCGGTCGGCACGCCGCCGAGCACCGCGCGCAGACAGGCCTCCATCTTGGGCACCATGCCCGAGTCCAGCGAGGGCAGCAGCTTCGCCAGCGCGTCGGCGTCGATGTGGGTGGTCAGCGAGGACCGGTCGGGCCAATTCGTGTACAGCCCTTCGACATCGGTCAGCACGACCAGTTTCTCCGCACCCACCGCGGCGGCCAGCGCGCCCGCGGCGGTGTCGGCGTTGACGTTGTGCACCACGCCGTCCACATCGGGGGCCAGGGTCGACACGACCGGAATGCGACCCGCCCGCACGATGTCCAGCACCGCGTCCGGATTCACCGACGTGACGTCGCCGACCAGGCCGATATCGGTTGTCTCACCGTCGATCTCGAGGGTGCGGCGGGTCGCGGTGAACAGCCGCGCGTCCTCGCCGGAGATGCCCACGCCGTACGGGCCGTGCGCATTGATCAGGCCGACCAGCTCCCGGCCGACCTGACCGAACAGCACCATCCGCGCGACGTCCAGCACCTCTGGTGTGGTGACCCGCAGCCCGCCGCGGAATTCGCCTTCCAGACCGAGCCGTTTGAGCATCGCGCTGATCTGCGGGCCGCCGCCGTGCACCACGATCGGGTGGACGCCCACCGTGCGCAGGAAGACCATATCGGCGGCGAAGGCGCGCTTGAGGTCCTCGTCGATCATGGCGTTGCCGCCGTATTTCACCACCACGACGGTGTCGCGGAACTTCTGCAGCCAGGGCAGCGCGTCGGCCAGCACGTGCGCCTTGTCCAGTGCGGACAGCCCGGCCACGGTATCGGTGACCGACCGGGGCACAGTGGAATCGGTCTCGCTCATGAGCTGTACGCCGAATTCTCTTCGACATACCCGTGCGAGAGGTCCGTGGTCCGGATGGTGGCCTCGCCCTGGCCCAGATCCAGATCGATCACGATGTGGATGTCCGCGCCGGACAGATCGACATCCCGTGCGCCCGGTGCGCCCATCCCGCCGACGCACACCGGATTCCCGTTGAACGACACCGAGATTCGATCGGGCTCCAGGTCGATCGGTGCGATGCCGATCGCGGCCAGTACCCGGCCCCAGTTCGGATCCGATCCGAAGATCGCGGTCTTGACCAGCGAGTCGCGGGCCACCGCACGAGCTCCGATCAGCGCCTGATCCTCGTCCACCGCACCGCGCACGGTGACCAGCACCCGCTTGGTGACGCCCTCCGCGTCGGCCATCAACTGCCCGGCCAGATCATCACAGACGGCCAGGACCGCCGCGTCCAGATCCTCCTGCGCGGGGGTGACCTCACTGGCACCGCTGGCCAGCAGCAGCACGGTGTCGTTCGTGGAGCACGAGCCGTCGACGTCGAGGCGATCGAAGGTGCGCGAAGTCGCCTTGCGCAGTGCGGAATCCAGCTGTTCGGGAGTGGCCACGGCATCGGTGGTCAGCACCACGAGCATGGTCGCCAGCGACGGGGCCAGCATGCCCGCGCCCTTGGCCATCCCGCCGACGTTCCACTTGTCGTGATGGTGGTACGCCGCTTCCTTCGGGACGGTGTCGGTGGTCATGATGGCGTGCGCGGCATCGGTCCCGCCGGATATCCCGCCGGCCATCTCGTGCACGATCTCGGTGACGCCCGCGATCACCTTGTCCATCGGCAGCCGGTCCCCGATCAGTCCGGTCGAGCAGACCGCGATCTCGCCCGCGCCGGTTTCGGTTCCCCAGTTGCTCAACGCTTTCGCCAATTCCTCGGCGGTGGCATGGGTGTCCTGGAATCCGCCCGGACCGGTGCAGGCGTTCGCACCGCCGGAGTTCAGGATGACCGCGCGCAACCGGCCGCCGGTCAGCACCTGCTGCGACCACAGCACGGGCGCGGCCTTGACCTTGTTGCGGGTGAACACCCCGGCCGCACCGCATTCCGGACCCTCGTTGACCACCAGTGCCAGATCCGGCTTGCCGGTCGCCTTGATCCCGGCGGCGATCCCGGCCGCGCGGAATCCCAGCGGTGCGGTCACACCCTGGGTCCGGACCAATTTGTCGCTGGATGTCACGGTGCCACTCCTACGGTGGGAAGTCCGGCGGTCTCGTCGTAGCCGACCGCCAGATTCATCGATTGCACCGCGGCCCCCGCGGTGCCCTTGGTCAGGTTGTCGATCGCGCCGATCACGACCAGCTGTCCGGCGTCGGCGTCCACGGCGACCTGGAGAGTCACCGCGTTGGAGCCGAGCACCGAACCGGTCTGCGGCAGTTGCCCTTCGGGCAGCAGATGCACGAAGGGTTCGTCGGCGTAGGCCTTCTCGTAGACCGCGCGGGCCTGCGCGAGATCCACTCGCGTGGGCGCGGTGCAGGTGGCCAGAATGCCGCGCGGCATCGGCGCGAGCACCGGGGTGAACGAGACCGTGACATCGGCCCCGGCGCAATCGAATTCGCGGCCCGCCGCGGCACTCGCGGCCGCCGCCTTCAGATTCTGCGCGATCTCCGGGGTGTGCCGGTGCGCACCGGCGATGCCGTAGGCGCGCACGGAACCCATCACCTCCGAACCCAGCAGTCCCACATCGGGTTTGCGGCCCGCGCCGGAGGTCCCACTCACCGCGACGATATGCACGCTCGGCTCGACGATCCCGGCGGCCACCGCCGGCGCCAGCGCCAGGCTGGACACGGTGGGATAGCAGCCCGGCACCGCGATGCGGGTCGCGCCGCGCAACCGCTCGCGCGCACCCGGTAGTTCGGGCAGGCCGTAGGGCCAGCTGCCCGCATGCGGAGTCTTGTAGTACCGCTCCCATGCCTGCGCGTCGGTGAGCCGGAAATCCGCGCCGCAGTCGATGATCACCGTGGACTCGGGCAGTGCGGTGGCGATTGCCGCCGACTGGCCGTGTGGCAGGCCGAGGAAGACGATGTCGTGTCCGGCCAGGATCTCCGGCGTCGTCTCGGTGAGCACCCGATCGGCCAGGGGCAGCAGATGCGGCTGCGACTCCCCCAGCGGCGTACCCGCATTGGACCCGGCGGTCAGCGCCCCGATCTCGAGACGCCCACTTCGGTACGCGGGATGTCCCAGCAGCAATCGCAGGACTTCACCGCCCGCGTATCCGCTCGCACCAGCCACCGCGACCCGCAGCACGGGCCCACTCGAGGTATCCGCCATGTGATGATTATGCACGATCATGCAATCCCATTCATAGCGGGGTTGCCGGAAAAAATACTTGTTTCACAGGATCAAATAATTTACCTTTGTTTCATGCAAGCAAATAAGTCCCAGATCGGCGAGCTGGTTCGCACCGTCTCGCATTTCGCCGAGGCCAACCGGCAGGGGCAGGCGCGGATGTTCGACGCGGTCCGGCTGGGCGTCTTGCAACTGGCCGTCGAACACGGCCCGCTGCGCGCGGGCGAGGTCGCCGAACGGCTCGACGCCCTCCCCTCCTCGATCACCCGGCACATCCGGGCGCTGGCCGAGGCCGAACTGGTGAGCACCGAGCCCGACCCGGCGGATCGTCGCGCGGTCCTGCTGGTGGCCACCGACACCGGACGCACCGAATTGCGGCAGTTCCTCGACGTCGGGGAGCAGGTATTCGGCGCGGTGATCGCCGAGTGGCCCGCCGACGACGTGGTCACCCTGACCCGGCTGCTCACCCGGCTGACCCAGGACTGGGCGCGCTACGGCGCCGAACAGCAGCAGGCCGCCCGCAAGCGCAACCGGCCGTTCGGCTGGAGCCAGGGCTGATCTACCCGAAAACCCTTCTCGCTATTGATAATCGATCAGGATTGGAAGTGGATACCATGTCCGCTGATACATCTGTGCGCGTGATCATCGCCGGTGGCGGGATCGGCGGCCTCGCCCTGGCGCACGGGCTCCGCAAGGCCGGAGTCGAGGTCGCGGTATACGAACGCGATCGGCACCGCACCGATCGGCTGCAGGGCTTTCGCATCCACATCAGCCCGCGCGGCAGCCGGGCCCTGCACGAACTGCTGCCCGAACATCTGTACCGCGCGTTCGTCGACCACTCCAATCCGGTCGAGTCCGGAATCGGATTCGGATTCGCCACCGAGCGGATGACCACCCTGCTAGAACTCGACCGCGAGACCATCGAGGGCAATCCCGCCGACGAGGTCGACCGCAACTTCGGCGTCAGCCGCATCACCCTGCGTCAGATCCTGCTGTCCGAACTGGACGACGTGGTGCACTACGACAAGGCGATCACCGGATACACCCAGCTGCCCGACGGTCGCGTCGAGGCCCGATTCGCCGACGGCACGACGGCGATCGGGGATGTGCTGGTCGGCGCGGACGGCGGTACCTCGCGGGTGCGCGCGCAACTGCTCCCGCACGCCGAGCGCGTCGACACCGGCATCGTCGCCATCGGCGGCAAGTACATGCTGACCGAGCAGAGCCGCCGTCGCCTCGCACCCCGGCTGCAGCTGGCTCCGGTCAGCGTCATTCCGCCCAGGAGCTGCGGCATGTTCGTCGCACCGCACGAATTCTCTGCCGCCGGAGCCGGTTCCGGGACGATCGGCGGCAACGACGGTGCCGCACAGCTGTATCCGGGCGCGCTGTTCGACAACACCCGGCCCTATGTGTTGTGGAGCTACGCCGCCAAACGCGGCGATTATCCGGCGGATCTGGAAACCATGGGGCCCGAGCGGCTTCGGGATCTCGCCGATCGGCTCACCGCCGACTGGTCACCGCAGCTGCGCGAGCTGATCACCGGATGCGACATCGAAACCGTCACCCTGCTGCCGATCCGCACCTCGGTCCCGGTCGAGCCCTGGGAGACGACGAATGTCACGCTGCTGGGCGATGCGATTCACAGCATGACCCCGTTCCGCGGTATCGGCGCCAACACCGCCCTGCGCGACGCGCACCTGCTGACAGCCGCGCTCACCGCCGCGGCGCGCGGTGAGCGGCCGCTGCTCGGCGCCCTGCACGAGTACGAGGCGCAGATGATCGGCTACGGTTTCGCCGCCGTGCGCGCCTCCCTGCAGGCCGCCGAGCAGTCCGTCTCGGACAGCCGGGTGTCCCGCACCATGGCCCGCACGGTCTTCCGGCTGGCCGGTGCGCTGCCCCCGCTGAAGCGGAAGATGTTCGGCGGCTTGGGCAGCGAACCGGAACCGGCGCGGGTCTAGTCCCGGCGCGGTCAGCTCACCAGGGCGAACAGTATCGCCGCCACCGCGAAACTCACCACCGACAGCACCGTCTCGAGCACACTCCAGGTCTGCAGCGTCTGTTTCACCGACAGATTGAAGAATTTCGAGATCATCCAGAAGCCGCCGTCGTTGACGTGGCTCAGAATGATCGAACCGGCCGCGATCGCCATGGCGATCAACGCCAGCGACATCTGTGAGTAGCCGTGTCCGACGACCAGCGGGCCGACGATGCCACCGGTGGTGACGATCGCCACGGTGGCCGAGCCCTGGGCGATGCGCAGACCGCAGCTGATGATGTAGGCGAGCACGATCACCGGCAGTCCGGCCTCGGACATGGTGTGCGCGAGCACCTTTCCGATGCCGGTGGCCGAGATGACCGCGCCGAAGAACGCGCCCGCACCGATGACGAGCAGCAGCATGCCCACGGGCCGCAGCGATTCCGCGGTCAGCACGCCGAGCTGCTGCACCGTCGAGCCGCGCCGCAGACCCAGGATGTAGAAGGCGACCAGGACCGCGATCAGCAGCGCGACGGCCGGGTTGCCGAGGAAGGTCAGCACCTCGAGCGGCGCGGACTTCGTCTTCAGCAACTGGCTGCCGAAGGTCGCGCCCAGGATCAGCACCAGCGGAATCGCGATGATCGCACCGATCAGGGCGACCGAGGGCCGTCGAGTCGGTTCGGCTTCGGCCGGGGTATCCCCTTGTGTCCCAGCGGTATGCGCGATTCGCTCCGGCTCGGCCGCATCGCCCGAGGGCCGCACCAGGAATTCCGCCGGGACGTCCACCGTGATCCGCTTGCCGATGAAACTGCCCCAGACCAGGCCCGCCGCAACGAATCCCGGCAGGCCGCACACCAGGCCCATGATGATCAGCCAGCCCAGGTTCACCCCCATCAGCCCGCCCAATGCCACCGGACCCGGGTGCGGGGGAAGGAATGCGTGCGTCATGGACAGACCCGCCACCATCGGCATCGCGTACAGCACCAGCGATCCGCCGCCCCGCTTGGCGGCCACGTAGATCAGCGGCGCGAGGACGAAGATACCGATGTCGAAGAACACCGGAATGCCGAAGATGAGGCCGACCAGACCCATCGCGACGGGAGCGCCCTTGGGCCCGAACAGATTCTGTAGCTTCTCCGCCAGCACGTCGGCGCCGCCGGAGCGTTCCAGGATCGCGCCGAGCACCGTGCCCAGGCCGATGATCACCGAGATGTGCCCCAGAATCCCGCCGAATCCCGTCTCCAGCAGGGAATCCGAGGATTTCAGCGGTGTGCCCACGATCTTGGACACCGGTAGTCCGGCGGCCAGCGCCAGCACCAGGCCGGTCAGTAGCAGCGCGATGAAGGGCTCGAGTTTGAACCGGATGATCGCCACGAGCAGCACGACGATCGCGAGACCGCACAGAATCAGCAGTCCCGGTGTGGTGGTCCGCAGCCAATCGACGGTGGCGGCCATACTTACCTCACTTCATGGATGAAACGAAAGATCTCGCCCGCGAGGCGATTTCGGACCATCGGCCCGCGGCGACATCGCCCGGTGCGACGACGTCGGTGCCGGCCGTGACCGCCACCGCGCCATGCGCCAGGAATTCGGCGGCGTTACCGGCGTTGACACCGCCGGAGGGAATGAGCGCCGCATCGGGGAAAGGCCCCCGCAGATCCTTCAGATAGCCGGGACCGAGCGCGCGAGCGGGGAAGATCTTCACCGCCACCGCGCCCAGGTCCAGGGCGGCCATCACCTCACTGGGCGTGAACGCGCCCATCACGACCGGAATGTCGTGTCGTGCGGCCATTTCCGCCACGGCCGGACGCAGTCCCGGGGTCACCAGGAACCGTGCGCCGCTGCCGATGGCCCGCTCGGCCTGTTCGCCGGTCAGCACCGTCCCCGCGCCGACGACCGCATCGGACACGGCCGAGGCGGCGGCCAGCGCGTCCAGTACGCCCGGCGTCGTGAAAGTCAGTTCCACCGCGCGGATTCCAGCACCCGAGAGCGCCTCGGCCAGGGCCACCGGATCGGGAATCTCCGGGGCGCGCACGACGGTGAGCACACGGTCGGCACGGATCACCTCAATAGCTGTATTCGATTGCACCGCTTAGCTCCTCCGCTCGGTCCGTAAACGCCCCGGGCCGGGGGCCTTCTGGCTGATGAAATTTCACCGATCGCCCCCTGTATCGGTGCCGCCCGGCGTCATGCGTAGCGCGCGCCCGGCGAGAGCCCCGGTGGGTACGCCGCCGTCGATCGCGAATTCGCCGTTCACCAGGACATGAGCGATCCCCCGCGCCTGTTGTCTCGGCTGTTCGAATGTCGCTGTGTCGGTGATCGTCTCGGGGTCGAACAGCACGAGGTCCGCGGCGTACCCGGGCCGGATCAGTCCGCGGTCGCGCAGACGCAGCCGCTGCGCGGGGCGTCCGGTCAGATGGTGCACGCATTCCTCGAGTCCGAGCACGCCGAGTTCGCGCACGTATCGACCGAGGTAGCGCGGGAAGGCACCCCAGGCCCGTGGATGCGGCCGGTCCCCGACGAGCAGCGCATCACTGCCGCCCATGTGCCGGGCATGGCGCATGATGGCGCGCACGTTCTCCTCGTGCCCGACGTGTTGCAGGATCGTGGTCGCCAGCTCGTCGCGGCGCAGCAGGTCGAAGAAGATCTGCACCGGTGAAATATGCTGTGCCGCACCGATATCGGCGACCGTTCGCCCGACGCACCCGCCCAGCTCGGGATTCGCGACGCCACTGATCTGGATGGTCTCCCAGTCGACCGTGACCCCGTGACAGCCGTCCGAGCCGCGCACGGTCAGGTCTTCGGCGATCCGCGCCCGGTCCTGCGGATCGGTCAGGCGAGCCAGCGTCGCATCGGGCCCACCCGAGGAGGCCCAGCTCGGCAGCAGTGCCGACAGGGTGGTCGACCCGGGCAGGTACGGGTAGGTGTCCAGGCTGATATCGCAGCCGTGGGCCAGCGCGTCGTCGATCATGGCGAGCAATTCCGGTGCGCGCCCGCGATTCACGCCGAAATTCATGGTGGCGTGGGTCAGATGTACCGCGCACCCCGTCTCGCGGGCCAGCCCGATCATCTCGGCATAGGCATCGAGCGCGCCCGCACCGTAGGAGCGGGTGTGCGGGGCGTAGAAGCCGCCCGATGCCGCGACCACCTCGCACAGTGCCGCCAGTTCCGCTGTGTCGGCGTACATTCCGGGCGTGTACGTCAGGCCGCTGGACATCCCCACCGCACCCTGCGCCAGCCCTTCGGCCAGCAACTCGCGCATGCGCTCGATCTCCCGCGCGGTCGCCGGACGTTGCTCTGGACCGACGACGAGCAGCCGCAGCGTGCCCTGCGGCACCAGATACGCCGCATTGGGCGTGATCCCCGCATCGAGCCGGTCCAGGTATTCCCCGACGGTGCGCCAGGAGAAGTCCAGATCGGCGGGATTGCCGTTCCATCCGGCGATCTGGCGGCGCAGCACCGCCAGGGTGGCCGCGTCGATCGGCGCGTAGGACAACCCGTCCTGTCCGATCACCTCGGTGGTGATGCCCTGGCTGATCTTCGGGAGATGCCCCGGCTCGGTGAGCAGATGCAGATCCGAATGCGCGTGCATATCGATGAAACCCGGTGCCAGCACCAGCTTCTCGCCATCGATGACGCGCTCGCCGCCGCCGATCGTGCCCGGTCCGGCCAGTTCGGTGATGCGCCCGCCCGACACGGCGACATCGCCGCGGAAGCGGGGACTCCCCGTCCCGTCGACGATGTCGACTCCGCGAATCAGCAGGCTGCCCATCATCTTTCGCTACCTCAGAAGAAGGTGTGCAGCAGGTCGAGCACGCGCGGCCGGTCAGCGGCGGCGTCATCGATCACCGGAATCAGCCGCCACTTGTCGAAGGCCGTGCACGGATGGGACAGGCCCAGACGCACGACACTGCCGATCGGCGCGGCGCCGTCGGCGGGCAGGCGCAGGAAGGCGTGCTGGTCGTTGAGCGCCGACACGTGCGCTCCGTCCGGCATCTGCTCTTGGCCCTGCCCGCGCGAAAACCGTTGCGGTACCGGCAATCCCTCATCGAACGGCAGATCCCGCTTACCGGCGTCCAGCAGTGCCAGCCCCGGCTCTGGCCGCGACACCGTGCGCGCCCAGCCGTGCATGGCCGAACGCAGTGGGCGCTCGGTGCGCGCGGCGGCCAACGGCGAGATGCCGGAGTAGAAGCCGTCGTCGTGAATGATGTACGCGCCGGACCGCAGCACGACGGTGGTCGCGGGGCCCCGTGCGCCGGGCTCGTCGGCTGATCCGGCGAGGCGGTCCACCACCAGATCCTGATAGGCGCTCCCACCGGCGGTGAGGATCGCCGGACACTCGTAGATCTCGGCGAGTTCACGATGCAGACGGACCAGATCGTCGAGATAGCCGCGCACCACCGCGACAGCTTCGGCCTCGCGATCGTGCGCGAACGCCCCCTCGTATCCGCCGACACCCGCCAACTCGAGCCGCGCGGAGCGTCGTACGGCGGCAGCAACGGCCAACGCCTGCTCGACGCCGCGGGCCCCGGTTCGCCCGCCGGGCCCGCCGAGCTCGACCAGCACCGCCACGCGTACCCCCTCGGGAGCGTCGGCCAGATGCCGGTCCATCGTCTCGACCGTTGCCACACTGTCCACCCAGCTGCGGAACTCGAAACCCGGGTCGCGCGCGAGTTCGGCGGCGAGCCAACGTAATCCGACCGGATCGACCAGCGCGTTGGCCAGCAGTATCCGCGCCACGCCGAACGAGCGCGCCACCTGCACCTGCCAGCCGGTGGCCAGCGTGATCCCCCAGGCTCCGGCCGCGAGCTGCTCGCCCCACAGTTGCGGGGACATCGTCGTCTTGCCGTGCGGGGCCAAGCGCACCCCGGCCGCGGCGGCCCAGTCGGCCATCAGCCGTGTGTTCGCATCCAGCGCGGAGCGGTCCATGGTGAGCACCGGCGTCTGCAGATCGTCGAGATGTGGTGCGGTGGCGAGGAATTCACGCACGCTACGACCCCATGCCGACGGCGGCAGCGATTTGTGCTCCGGGCCCAGGACACGCTCGTGCAAGGCCGCGACCATCGCGGCATCGATGGGCGGTGCGCCGACGTTCGCCACGACACTCCTCTCATCAGGTTCATCACCAACGGCTATTGCGTATTTTGCAACGCTAATTGCACATTGTGTTATCCCTGGTTATTCTGCACAGGATGCCCGACAGCCGCAAGCGTTCGAAGGAGATGAGTGTGATCTGGCCGACGCCGCTGCGAATACGGGCGGTCACCGTGGGCGAGGGGCTCGCCGTACTCGTCGCACGTCCCGGCCCACTCGAGGACTCCCCCGCCTTCGAGCGCACCGCGGGCGGGGCCGAGGTGAACGTCGCGACCGTCCTGACCCAGCTGGGCATCGGCACGGCGTGGATATCCCGGGTCGGCCGAGACGGATTCGGCCGCTATCTGATTCGTCATCTGAACGAACACGGAGTGGACACCTCCGCGGTCCACACCGATCCCGCCCGGCCGACAGGTCTGTACGTCAAGGAGCGCGGCGGCGGTTCGGCGCTGCCCACCGATCTGGCCGCAGGTTCGAGCCGAATGCTCTACTACCGCACCGGATCCGCGGCCAGTGCCCTGTCTCCCGCAGACCTGACCGCCGCCGCCGGAGTGCTCGAGCACTGCGAGCTGATCCATTTCACCGGCGTCACCACCGCGCTGTCCCCGTCGGCGACCGAACTCACCGATGCGATCCTCGCCCTGCCCAGACACGGCCGGTTGATCAGCTTCGACCTGAATTACCGTCCGGCGCTGTGGATCCGGCGCAGTGACGATGCCGCGGACATCCTGGCCCGGCAGGTACGCGCGGCCGATGTGGCATTCCTCGGGGCCGACGAGGCACAGGAGGTGTTCGGCACCGGCAACCCCGCCCGGCTGCGCGAGATGTTCCCGCAGCCGCGGCATCTGGTGATCAAGAACAGCGGGCATTCGGTCACCGGATTCCTCGGCGAGGACCGCTGCGAAACCCCGGCGCTGCGCCTGCGGGTGACCGAGGCGATCGGCGCGGGCGACGCGTTCGCCGGTGGCTATCTGGCCGCCCTGCTCCAGGGCCGGCCGCACGAACAGCTGCTGCGATTCGGCCACCTGTGCGCGGCCGCCGCACTCACCGGCACGGGCGACGTCGCCGAACTCCCGCCCGCGACCACCCTCGAATCCTGGGCCGCCGCAACACCTTCCGCCTGGTCCGCACTGCGTTACACCCCCGAGTCCGCGGAGGTGTCATGAGTCAGAGCCTGCAACGCGCCCTGACCATCCTGGTCGAACTCGGCGAGGATCCCAAGACGCTGGACCAGCTCGCCGCCCGGCTGGAGGTGCACAAATCCACGGTGCTGCGACTGTTGCAGACCATGGAGGCCGACCGCTTCGTCACACACGACACCGGCCATCGCTACACGCTCGGTTCGCGACTGTTCGAGCTGGCCAATCACGCACTCGAACGCCGTGATGTCCGGACGCTGGGCCGCCCCCACCTGGAGGCGCTCAACGCCGCCACCGGGCAGACGGTGCATCTGGCGACCTACGAGTCCGGCGAAGCGATCTACATCGACAAACTCGACGCCACCCGGAGCGTGCGGATGTACTCGCGGGTCGGCCGCCCGGCGCCGTTGCACTGCACCGCCGTCGGCAAGGTGCTGGTCGCCGCGCACCCACGGGCACAGTGGCGAACCATCGCCGAACGACTGGACTACCACCCGTTCACCGAACGCACCGTCCGCACCCCCGAGCAGTATCTGGCGGAACTGGATCGCGTTGCGGCCCAGGGCTTCGCCGAGGACCACGAGGAACACGAGAGTTTCGTCAACTGCGTCGCGGTACCCGTACACGACGGCACCGGCGCGGTCGTCGCGGCGCTCTCGGTATCGGTACCGGACGTACTCCTGGACCACGAACAGGTGCTCGGCCTGCTGCCGCAGGTGCGGGCCACGGCCGAGGCCATCTCCGCCGAACTCGGGTGGAGTCCGCGAACCGAACCCCGTCCAGCCGACCGATCGAAAGGCACACCGTGAGCGAGAAGACAGCCGTTCGCACCACCGAGGCTCCCGCACCGGCGCACACCTTCTCCCAGGGTGTGCGCAAGGGCCCGTTCGTCCAGGTCTCGGGTCAGGGGCCGGTCGACCCGGCCACCGGCGAGTATCTGTACCCGGGTGACGTGGCCGCCCAGACGACCCGCACCCTGCGGAACGTCGCGGCGATCGTGACGGCGTCCGGGGCGAGTTTCGACGACGTGGTGATGCTCCGGGTCTACCTCACCGAGCGGGAGAACTTCGCCGCCATGAACGACGCGTACGGCGCTTTCGTGCAGGAGCACACCACGTCCGGTGTTCTGCCCTGCCGCACAACGGTTTTCACCGGTCTGCCGCGGGCGGAGATGCTGGTGGAGATCGACGCGGTCGCGATCGTCACCGAATAGCGAAGCGCCTCGCCGACGGTCGTCGTGACTCAGGCGGTCACATCACCGAGAATCCGCAGGACCGCGTCGGAGGTGTAGAACGGCTCGAGACGTTCGCGGATCAGCCCGGCCAGTACGCCGTTTCGTTTGGCGGCCTCGACCACCGCCGGGCCGTAGCGCAGGATCTCGGTGCGGATGTCCTGGTCGGACAGACCCAGTTCCGGAAGCAGCCCCGCCAGGGTGTGATCGCCGTACTTGGTGAAGAACACCTCGACGCATTCGTCCAGGAGCAGACCGAAATACTCCTTCTCCCGGGTGGTCAGCGCGATCTGGTGCACGATCTGCGCGAGTTCGCGCACGTCCTGCTGAGTCAGGTAGTCGCGCAGACCGCTCACCGATTCACCCGCGTGCAGATCCCAGAACTCCATGGCCGCACTGTGCACCGGCGCATCGCGCAACATCTCGCGAATCGCGTTGTTGGTGCGCTTGAGCGCGAAAAGCGCTCCCTTACCGGCCATTTCACCGATGAACGTACCGTCCGCGGCCTTCTCGGCGGCCTTGCGCGCCGATTTGGCGGCCGAGGTGCCGAACGAGACCAGCGATCCCACGCCCGGAATCTTCGAGGCCATCTGCCGATTGGACTCCATGAAGTCATCGATCAGCCGGTCCACGAACTTGGAAGCGACAGTGGCGATCAGCGGGCTCTCAGTGAGTCGCTCGAGCAGGCGCTCCTGCGCCTGATGCATGCCGAAGATCTTCTCCAGCAACGCCTCCACCGGTTCGCGATCGACCACGTCGCCGAGGGTGTACTCCTCGTTGCGGGCGATGTTGTCGTAGATCGCGTCGGCGAAGACGCCCACCGAATCCCCGATCGCCGGGCCGCCGCCGATCCGGTCCACGACCACGCGCAGGGTCTGCTTCGCGTCCTCGACGGTGACCACATCACGCAAGACGATGGTGTCGGCAACCTCGAGCACCGCCGCAACGTCGCGGCCGACCACCTCGGTGAACCGGTCGCCGCTCACCTCCGCGAGAATGAAATCGACTTGCGCGTCGAGCAGTCGCTCGGCGATCTCGCGCGGCTGGGCCATCGGCACCCCTAGTTCGTTCGCTGGCCCGCCCGATCAGCCGGGGTCGTTGCGGTGCAACGACTTCCGGATCTCGTCCAGACGCTCTCGCGCGGATTTCGACCGCGCCTGCCACTGTTCCTGCACGCTGCGGCCCGCCGAGGTCTGCCGATCGAGTTCGCCCATGCCCTGCGCGTTGCCGAAGCGTCGCTCGACCTTATCGCGAACTGACTCGAAAGTAGGGACACCGGATTCGGAGTACCCGCCGATATCGGGCACGGCCGTCGGCATCATCGGCACGACGGACCCCGAACCTCGCTGGTCGTAGGAGGTCGGTGTACCGGACACACCAGGCGCCACGGCGGGATCGGTGGGCGAACTCACATCCGGATCCCAGGTCATATGACCGCCCTCCGCGGACAGCTCCGCCGCCACCAGATGCAGCGGTTGCAGGCCGGGGCGCCCGGCGGTCGCGGCGAGCACCACACTCAGCATGTCCTCGTCCGGCAACGCCGCGAGCAGCACCGCCAGATCCTCCACCGGATCGGTCACGACAACCACCTCACACCCGCTCGGTCACGACATAACCCCAGGTTACGTACTTCCGACCGATATGCCACCCGACGGAACGATCAGACCGACGGCGGATCGGCCACGCCCGACTCGGCAAGGGCCGCACGCACCCAATCGGCTACCGTGCGCGCCCAGCCGGGGATCACGATCAGGTCGTTGTGCCCGGCCCCGGGATAGATGTGCAGCCGCTTGGGCTCGGGGGCGGCGGCGTACAGCTCGTGGCCCATCCGCACCGGCAGCAGTTCGTCCTGATCGCCGTGCATGATCAGCACCGGCGCTCGCAACGACCGGATCCGCCGCAGACTCGGAAAAGCATTCGGGACGACGAGTCTCGGGATGTACGGATAGACCGCGGCCGCCGCGTCGCGCAGGCTGGTGAAGGTCGACATCAGTACCAGCGCGGCGGGCGGATAGCGGGTCGCCAGTTCGGTCATCACCCCGCCGCCGAGCGACTTACCCAGATACACAACACGATTGGGATCCACCCCGGGCCGGGCGAGCAACGCGTCCCGCGCGGCTCGGGCGTCCAGATACATCCCGTGCTCACCGGGATGCCCTGCGCTGCGGCCGAATCCGCGATAGTCGAACACCAGCACATCGAATCCCGCGGCCGCCAGCAGCGCCAGCACCGGTGACCGATCGCCGATATTGCCCGCATTTCCGTGCGCGAACAGTATGTGCGCCAACGGATTCGTCGCACGCACGAACCACCCGTTGATGAGTGTGCCGTCCGCGGCGGTGAAGTACAGATCCTCGTATTCGAGCCCGAACCGCTCGGGCGTCACCGTGATCTCCCGCTCGGGCAGGAAGGTCAGGGCGTTGAGGATAGGCGTCGCCGGATGTCGCACTGTAATTTTGGCCTCCGCTTCGCTCCGACTGGCCGGGGCCCTATTAACCCCGGTCCTTCCCTCCCTCCGCTCCCCCGCTTCGCTCCTCCGCTCCACTCAGTCCAGGACCGGGGCGGGCCCCGGCCGGGAGTTGGCGTTTCAGGGAGTTGGCGGAACTCGGGTGCGCTGGATGTTATGTCGCTGCGTTTGGTGCATCAACTGATTCGGTCTGCTAACGGTAGCCGATGGTGATGTCCGGGTGACGGCTCGGATCGAGCCATTTCAGCAGGGCCACCACCGCGTTGCGCGGCGTCTCCACACAGCCCTGCGACGGGATTCCGGCGTCCACGTGCACGAAGAAGGCCGACCCCGCACCCGACCGCACCGGTGCGGTGTTGTACCCGATGACGATCGCGTAGTCGTAGCTCGTACCGACCCGGCCCAGATTCTCCCCGGCCTTCTCGTCGAACGGGCAGGTCCCGGGCGCACAGTGCTGGTAGGTGTTGTATTGCGGACTGTTCGGGTCACTGACCCACCAGTCGCTGGTGCCGATCTGCCGATAGGGCATCCGCGTCCCGGGATCGGCCTGCCGTCCGAATGCCGACGGCAGCCCGAACGTGCCCACCGGCGTGCGGTTCATCCCCTCGTGCGTCTGTCCGACCCCCTGTGTGCCGACCCGAACCGTCACCGGCGCGAGCGCACTGGTCCACCCGGCGCCCGACCGCTGCCACGCCTGCAACGTCCCCGACGTACTTCCCGGCCCGGCCACCAGCACCGTCACCAACTGGTCGGTCCCGGCGGGCGGCGCGGGAACCCCGGCCGGAAGTCCGGCAGTCCCGCCGTCGTAGTTCACCGGCTGCTCGGCGGCCCGGGTCGGCGACACCGCGCTCGACACCGGCACCGCACTCGATACCGACGGAGCCGGAGCCGACGACCGCACCTGCTGCCCGCAACCGGCCGCCACCAGTACAAAGGCGGCGGCCAGCACGCCACGACGCACGAGATTCCGGGACACACTCATCGGCCGAGCTTAACCGCCGAGAACCACCGGCCTCATGTCACGACGGAATTGCCCGTGTCCGGCGCGAACCTCGGAACACCCGAGCCAGGACCGTGTCCGCGGCCCCGATCAGGCGCGCAGCACGGCTCCGACGGACTCCGCGGCCGCCTCGACAGCGGCATCGCGGGCCGCGCTGGCCTCGTCTTCGGTGAGCGTGCGGTCGGGGGCGCGGAAGCGCAGCGCGTAGGTGAGGGATTTGCGGCCCTCACCGGCCTGCGCGCCCTCGTACACGTCGAACAGGGCGATGTCCTCGAGCAGATCGCCCGCACCGGAGCGCAGAGCCGATTCGAGGGCGTCGGCGGGGATCGAACGTTCGACACTCACCGACACGTCCTGCAGCACCGCCGGGAACGGCGAAATCCTCGGCGCCGGACGGGATTCGCGCAACGGCAGGGCATCGAGATCCAACTCCAGCGCACAGGTGCGCGGCGGCAGACCGGCGCGCTCGAGCACCGCGGGATGCAGTTCGCCCGCGTGGCCGACGACAGCGCCGTCCACGACCAGCTCCGCACAGCGCCCCGGATGGAACGGCAGATAGGCCGCCGCCCGGCGCTCGATCCGCACACCGGCGGCATCGGCGACCGCATCGGCGAGAGCGAAGGCGTCGGCGGCCTCGACGGCCCGGCCCGCACCCCACGGACCGCGCGGTTCCCGACGTCCGGTGAGCACCGCGGCGACATGCACCGGCTGCGCGGGCAGCGATTCGATCAGCTCCGTAATCTGCTCGTCGGTCGGCCGCCGATCCACCGGAAGTTCGCCGACCGGACCGGTCTTCGGTCCGGGCAACACCACCTGCTCGATGCCGTAGATCGACAAATCACGCTCGCCGCGGGAGATGTTGCGCGAGGCCACCTCCAGCAGTCCGGGCAGCAGGGTCGTGGTCAGCTCGGCCCGCTCGACGTCGAGCGGATTGAGCACTCGCATGGCCGCGCGACGAACATCCTCGGCGTCCAGACCCCAGACGTCGAACGTCCCAGCCTGCAAGAAGATCGATACGGGCACCTCAACACAGCCGGCGAAGGCCAGGGCACGGCTGACCGCGCGGCGACGACGCTGTGCGGGCGTGAATCCCCGGCCCGCGGGCGCGGTCGGCAGCACCGAGGGAATCTGCTCGAGCCCCTCGAGCCGCAGCACCTCCTCGACCAGATCGGCGGGCTGCACCAGATCCGGACGCCAGCTCGGCGGCGTCACGACGAGCTGACCGTGCCCGCTCTCGCTGACGTCCACATCGACCGCGCAACCGATCTGCGACAGCCGGCGCGCGGCGGTTCCGGTCGGGTAGCTCACCCCGGCGGTGCGGTCGGGCAGGTCCAGATCCATCCGGATCGGCGCGGTGTCCGGCACCGGCAGCCGAACATCGGTCAGTGCGGATTCGACTGTGCCACCGGCGATCTCGGCCAGCAGCGCGGCCGCGCGGTCGAGCGCGGCGACGTTCACCTCGGGATCGACCACCCGCTCGTAGCGGCGGCCCGCCTCGGACACCACCTTGTGCCGCCGCGCGGTGCGGTAGACCGCGAGCGGATTCCAGGTGGCGGCCTCGAGCAGGATGTCGGTCGAGGCCGAACTCACCTCGGTCGACGCGCCGCCCATGATCCCGGCCAGCGACACCACACCCGAATCGTCGGCGATGACGGTGTCCGCACCATCCAACACCCGCTCGGTCTCGTCCAGGGTCCGCAGCGTCTCACCCTTGTTGGCGCGCCGGACGACCAGCGGCCCGGTGACTTTCGCGGCGTCGAAGGCGTGCAGCGGCTGGCCGAGTTCGAGCATCACGTAGTTGGTGACATCGACCGCGGGCGAGATGGGCCGCACTCCGGCCAGCAGCAGCCGCCGCTGCAACCACCACGGGCTCACCGCGGACGGATCGATGCCGGTGACCCGCCGCGCGGCGAAACGCGTACAGCCGGAATCGGGTTCGACCCGAATCGTCCACGCCTCGGCCTCGTCGCCGGGCAGGGTGCGCACCGCCGGGTCGGCGTATTCCAGATCGAAGCCGCAGGCGAGTTCGCGGGCCAGGCCGCGCACCGAGAAGCAGTAGCCGCGGTCGGGGGTGATGTTGAGTTCGATCACCGTATCGTCCAGGCCCAGCAGCTCGTTCGCGTCGGCGCCGGGCTCGGCGGTACCCGGTTCGAGCACCAGGATGCCTGAATGATCCTTGCCGATACCGAGTTCGGCGACCGAGCAGATCATGCCGTTGGACACATGCCCGTAGGTCTTGCGCGAGCTGATCGCGAATCCACCGGGCAGCACACCGCCGGGCAGCACCACGACGACCAGATCGCCGACCGCGAAATTCCGTGCACCGCAGACGATCTCCTGCAGCTCCGGCTTGCCCACCTCGACCTTGCAGAACCGGATCGGCTTCTTGAACTCGGTCAGCTCGGTGATCTCGGCGACGCGGCCCACCACCAGCGGATGGTCGATATCACCGGTGATCGGCTCGAGTTCGTCGAGCTCCTCGACCTCCAGACCGACCCGGACGAAGCCCGCATCGAGCTCCTCCGGCGTCACCGACCAGTCGGGGGTGGTGCGCTGCAGGATTTCCGTCAGCCAGGACTGCGCTACTCGCACTGGACTTTTCGCTTTCTCGTGTGCCCGCCTCTCGCGGGTTCGTATGGTGTGCGGGGTGTTGCGGACCTCGACGGTCAGGACTGGATGCCGAAGGGCAGCGTGAACCGCACGTCGCCCTCGACGATGTCGCGCATATCGGGAATACCGTTGCGGAACTGCAGGGTTCGTTCCAGGCCCATGCCGAAGGCGAAACCGCTGTACACCTCGGGGTCGATTCCGCTGGCGATCAGCACCTTCGGATTGACCATGCCGCAGCCGCCCCACTCGACCCAGCCGGCCCCGCCCTTCTTGTCCGGGAACCACACGTCCACCTCGGCCGAAGGTTCGGTGAACGGGAAGTAGTTGGGCCGCATACGAGTTCGCGTCTCGGGGCCGAACAGTGCCCGCGCGAACGCGTCCAGCGTGCCGCGCAGATGAGCCATGGTCAGGCCCTTGTCCACGGCCAGGCCCTCGACCTGGGAGAACACCGGAGTGTGCGTGGCGTCGAGCTCATCGGTGCGGAAGGTCCGGCCCGGACACACCACATAGATCGGCAGCTCGCGCGAAAGCAGCGAACGCACCTGCACCGGGGAGGTGTGAGTGCGCAGGACCTGACGTGAGCCCTCTGCGTCCGAGGCGTCAGGGCCGGAGGCGGTAGCGGAGCGTGACCCCGCAGGCCCAGCCTCGGGCGCCCAGGTGAAGCGCGCGACATGGAAGGTGTCCTGCATGGTGCGGGCGGGGTGGTCGGGCAGGAAGTTCAGCGCGTCGAAATTGAAGTGCTCGGTCTCGACCTCGGGCCCCTCGGCCACCTCCCAGCCCATGCCGACGAAGACATCGGCGACCTGCTCGGAGATGACGGTGATCGGATGCCGTGCGCCGACCGGGTCGCGACGGGCCGGCAGCGTCACGTCGATGGCCTCGGCGACCAGGACAGCCGCGTCGCGCTCGGCGAGCAGTTCGGCGCGGCGCGCCTCGAACGCCTGGCTCACCCGGGTACGCGCGACGTTGACGCGCTTACCGGCGTCAGCCTTGTCCTGCTTGGGCAGCGTGCCCAGCGATCGCTGCGCCAGCGAGATCGGCGACTTGCCGCTCATATGCTCGGTCTTCGCGGCCGCGAGCGCGTCCAGATCCGCGGCCGCGGCGAATGCCTTCTCCGCCGCCTCGGCCGCGGCGCTCAGCGATTCCTCGCTCAGTCCCGCCTGCGGTGCCGGATCCTGGTCGGCTCGTGCGTTGTCCTCGGCCACGATGGTTCGTCTCTCCCCTTGGTTCGGGTCTGTACTCACATGGGTCTGCACTGACATTGTTGCTGGTCGAATCGTAAGCGATGCGATCGGCCCGGTTCACCCGACTTTTCCGGCGACGACCAGGTGCGCATCGGACCCGCGATATGGCGTGCGCTGCCATCGGCCCGGCACACTGGTCGGCGATGGAATTGCCCGAACTTCCCGATCTGCCGGTCCGCGAGGTCCTCGACCGCATCGTCGAGACGCTGGCGCAGCGCGAGACCGCCGTCCTGGTCGCCCCACCGGGCACCGGAAAGACGACGCTGGTCCCGCTCGCGCTGGCCGCGGGGACGACCGGCCGGGTGCTGGTGGCCGAGCCGCGGCGCCTGGCCGCACGGGCCGCGGCCGCTCGAATGGCCGAACTGCTCGGCGAAACGGTGGGCCGGACGGTCGGATACTCGGTGCGCGGCGATCGGCGAGTGAGTGCGGGCACTCGCATCGAGGTGGTCACCTCCGGGTTGCTGGTGCGACGGTTGCAGAGCGATCCCGAACTCGCCGGGGTGGACGTGGTCGTCATGGACGAATGTCACGAACGTCATCTGGACGCGGATCTGCTGCTGGCCCTGCTGCTCGACGCACGGGCCGGGCTGCTGCCGGATCTGCGGGTGCTGGCCACCTCGGCCACCGTGGCCGCCGATCGGCTCGCGACGCTGCTCGGCGACGGCGAACCCGCACCCGTGCTCGAGGTGCGGGCGCGGACCTATCCGGTGGATATCGCCTACCTCCCCGCACTGCCGCGCGAACGAACCGAGGCACAGGTGGCCCGCGCCACCCGCGACGCGCTCGACGGGACCTCCGGTGACGTGCTGGTCTTCCTGCCCGGTGCGGCCGAGATCCGCCGAACCACCCAGTTGCTGTCCGATCTGCACGATGTCGACGTGCTCGCCCTGCACGGCAGGCTCTCGGTTGCCGGACAGGACGCCGCACTGCGCCCCGGCCCGCGCCGCCGGGTGGTCCTGTCCACGGCCGTCGCCGAATCCAGCCTGACGGTGCCGGGCGTGCGCGCGGTGGTGGATTCCGGACTCGCGCGGGTGCCGCGCATCGATCGCGGTCGCGGACTGTCCGGCCTTGCGACGGTTCGGGTTTCGGCGGCGGTCGCCGAACAACGTGCCGGTCGCGCCGGACGGCAGGCTCCCGGCCGGGCATGGCGCTGCTGGCCCGAACACGAGCACTCCACCCTGCCCGCCTATCCCGAACCGGAGATCCGCACCGCGGACCTGACCCGGCTGGCCCTGGAACTGGCCTGCTGGGGCACACCCGACGGGCGCGGCCTCGCATGGTGGGACGATCCGCCGCCCGGCGGACTGGCCGCGGGCCGAGAAGTGTTGCGCGCGTTGGGCGCGGTGGACGTGGACGGCACGGTGACCGACCGCGGGCGGGCGTTGTCCCGGGTGGGCCTGCATCCGCGGCTGGCCCGCGCCCTGTTGGACGGCGCGACCGCGGTCGGCGCGCGGACGGCAGCCGAGGTCGTCACGCTGCTCGACGATGAAACACTCACTCCCGCCATAGATCTCGTCGCCGCTCTGCGCACGCTGCGCCGGGAACGCCCGGACCGCTGGCGGCGTGAGGTCGAGCGGCTGACCCGGCTCGCGGGCGAGATTGCCCCCCAGCAGACCCGCGCCGGAGACAGGTCACCCGTGCAGGCCGATGATCCGGCGTTGATCGTCGCACTGGCCCAACCGGAACGTCTGGCGCGACGACGTAGCGCAGGCTCGGCAAGCTATCTCATGGCCAATGGCACGGCGGTGGCGTTGCCGCCCGGTTCCGGCCTCGGCGACGCGGAATGGCTCGCGGTCGCGGTGGCGACCCGGGATCCGGGCCGGGCCGAGGGGCGGATCCGCTCGGCCGCCGTCGCCGACGAGCAACTCGCCCGCGAGGCCGCGCCGAATCTGTGCACCCGCGATGACGAAGTGGACTGGGTCGACGGCGAGGTCGTCGCTCGGCGGATCGAGCGGCTCGGTGCGATCACCTTGTCGGAGCGACCTCTTCGCAATCCCGACCCGCACATGCTCAGCACGGCAGTATATTCCGGGCTCCGATCGGCCGGACTAGGCCTGTTGCACTGGAATTCGGACGCGACCGATCTGCGCGACCGCCTGGACTTCCTGCATCGCACCCTCGGCGCACCCTGGCCGCGCGTCGACGATGAGGCCCTGCTCACCGACCTCGACGCGTGGCTGAGCCCCGAACTGGCCACCGCCCGCCGCCGCGCCGATCTCGAGCGCATCGATGCCGGACAGGCGCTGCGCCGGCTACTGCCCTGGCCCGACGCGGCGCGACTGGACGAACTCGCACCCGACCGCATTCAGGTGCCCTCCGGCAGCCGGCTGCGACTGGACTATGCCGCCGATCCGCCGGTACTCGCGGTGAAGGTGCAGGAGGTCTTCGGCTGGACCGATACCCCGCGCCTCGCCGACGGGCGGGCGCCGATCCTGCTGCACCTGCTCTCACCGGCGCAGCGCCCGGTCGCGGTCACCGCCGATCTGGCTTCCTTCTGGCACACCGGCTGGCCGCAGGTCCGTGCCGACCTGCGCGGCCGCTACCCCAAACATTCCTGGCCCGAGGACCCCGGCACCGTCACGGCACATCGCGGCACGGCCCGCAACGCGCGCCGCACCTGACCCGTCCCTCGCCCTGGTGGGTCGAGTCGCATCGGACTTCGAATCCACGGTCGATCTCGCCCGCAATCAACTTGCAGCCCAACTGATCTCATCCAACAGATCGGTCAGCGCGGATACGAGCACAGGCAGACCCGCATGCGGATCTCCGCCCGGTTCGATCATGTAGGTGTCGCGACGAATCTCCACCATCAGCGCGGAGACGTCCGGACTCCGGCCGTAGTGCCGCAGCGGGACATAGGTTCCGGAGAACGGCGAGTTCACCTCGACCTCGAAGTCGGCGAACGCATTCCGGGCAGCCGCGAGCAGCCGGGCCGGAGTGTGGAAAGGGTCCGTCCCCAGACAGACCTGCGGGCGCGGCCCCGCACCGTGCAGTTCGTACGGCAGCGCCACGCTCGGATAGGAATGCAGGTCCACGGTGATCGCCTGTCCGGTGGCCGACACCCGGCTCTCCACGGCCTGGGTCATCGCCGCCGCGTAGGGCTCGTAATATCGTGCAAGTAAAGCCTTTTCGTGCTCCGGGTCTTCCCGCCGGAGTCGAGCGCCGTGGGACGTCCGGGTGTACACGGCCCCCATGCCGACCGCGCGCATCTCCTCCCGCTCATCCGGGAACCGTTCGGGATCCACCACCAGACGTGAGAGTTCGTTGACGAACAGCCACGGCCGCACCCCGGCTCGTGCCGCCGATTGTTCCGCGAGCATCGCGGTATGCGCGTCGGTCATCCGGGACAGTTCGGCCGACAACTCCACATCGTCCAGCAGGATGTGCGTACGCACCTGTGCCGGAATCACCCGTGAATCGTGCGGAACATGAATCAGCACGGGCGAATCCGCCGCGCCCGGAATCACTGTGTACCGCATCAGGGGAGTGTCGCTCGGACCGCCGGAAACCCCACGTCCGAACCTCCGACGCCACGCGGAGCCTCGATCATCTTCCGGCCGTGACCGTTTCGAGCACCTGCAATGCCTCGGTGACGAATTCGGTCAGTTCTCGATCCTCGGCCTGGATCCAGCGGGCGAACGCGATGCGGAACGCCGCGAGCCCGGCCTCGGCGGCCAGGCTGGCGGCGGGCTCGGTGACGCCTCGATCGCGCAGTGCGGACGCGGCAGTCGCGGCGAGGGAAGTGAGTTTGATCAGCTCGCGTTCCTGGAGCGAGGCGTTGGCGTCGATCACGATCTGCCGCTGCCGGGCGAAGTCCCGGCGCTGCGCGAACAGTTCGGCGAACGCCGTCAGTGCGGCGCCCATCGCCACCATCGGTGCAGCCGAATCAGGCTGTTCAGCAACAGTCTTCGAGATGAGTTCGTGCAGAGCCTCTTGCCCGCCGAACAACACCTCGCGTTTGTCGCCGTAGTGCCGGAAGAAGGTGCGCTCGGTGAGCCCGGCCCGTTCGGCGATCTCCGCCACCGTCGCCTGATCGAATCCACGCTCCAGATACAGCTCCAGCGCCGCCTGTGCCAGGCGGCCGCGCGCATCCGGTTCCCATCGAGCCATCTGTTCATGATAAGTGATGTCACCCACTGACTTCACATGATGACAGCGGCTGACATTACTGCTAAATTGATGTCATCAACTGACATCAGTACCCGAAGGGCGTCCCGGATGCCCGGACGGTTACACAGGAGGTGTTCATTCCATGCGTCTCTTCGTCACCGGTGCATCCGGATGGGTCGGATCCGCACTCGTTCCCGAACTGATCACCGCAGGTCACGAAGTCGTCGGCCTGGCCCGGTCGGACGCCTCGGCCGCAGCCCTGACTGCCGCGGGCGCCCAGGTGCAACGCGGCGATCTGCACGATCGGGACAGCCTGCGAGCGGGCGCCACGGCCGCCGACGGCGTCGTCCACCTGGCCTTCATCCACGATTTCACCCGGTTCGAGGAAAACCAGCGCATCGACCGCGAGGTGGTCGACCTGTTCGGCGACGCACTCGAGGGCTCGGACCGCCCGCTGGTCATCGCCTCCGGACTGGTCCCGCTCGACACCGGCAAGCCAGGGTCCACCAACGGCCCGATGATCCGCCACGCCACCGCCGCCGCGACGATCCAACTGGCCGACCGGGGGGTGCGCTCGGTGGTGCTCGGACTCCCGACCACCGTGCACGGTGAGGGCGACCACGGCTTCATCCGCCGCCTCGTCGACACCGCCAGGGAGAAGGGCGTTTCCGGCTACATCGACGACGGTGCGCACACCTGGCCCGCGACCCACCGGCTCGACGCCGCGCACCTGGCCCTCCTCGCGGTGGAGAAGGCCCCCGCCGGAACCGTCGTGCACGCACTCGCCGAACCGGGCATCCCGACCCGCGACATCGCCGAGGCCATCGCCCGCAAACTCGACATCCCCGCCGTCTCCATCCCCAGTGAGAAGGCCACCGACCACTTCGGCTGGCTGGCCGCCATGTGGGGCACGAGCATCACCGGAGACAGCGGTCCCACCCGCGAACTACTCGGCTGGGAGCCGACCCACCCCACACTGCTCGAGGACCTGGCCCAGCCCTACTACTTCGAGAACTGACCCGCACCCCATACCAATCCGGTCGGCTCCTGCGCAATCACGCACGGGCCGACCGGATTTCGCGTGCCGGATTGCTCATTTCCCGTCGGAAACCCCGCTGGACACCCGAACCACAACCTTGTCCTCGGTAACCTGCTGCACGGTCACCCCCACGCCCGAAGCCGACCGCGTCTGCCCGACCGGCACCGAAACCTCCTGCCCCGCCACCGACAACACCACCGTATCCCCGTTGACCGCAACAAGTTTCGCATCCACCCCCAACACACTCGCCTTGGCGCTCACCCCGCGGTCGAACGTGATCACACACCCGTCGACCTGACACTGACTGGTAGCACCACCCCCGGACACGGTGCACCCGACAACCCCCACCACAGCGGGCGCGGCAAACAGAGACATGATCAGCAACCGTCGAAAACGCACCCCGCGCAGTGTAGGGCACCCGCCGGTTTCGCCCGAGTTTTCCGGAATACGCACCGTACGAACCAGAGCCGCAGTCGATCACGAAATATCGGTGTGCGCATCCGAACCAGTTGCCCCGTAGTCCGGCCGACGACGATCGGTCAGCGGTGCTGGACTCGCGCGCCCGCGTAGAGGCAGATGGCCGCTGCGGCAGCGAGGTTCAGGCTTTCGGCGCGGCCGTGGATGGGGATGCGGATACGGTGGTCGGCGCGGGCGGCCACGGCGGGATCCAGGCCGTGCGCCTCGTTGCCGAACAGCCAGGCCACCGGGCCGGAAAGGATGTGCTCGGCGTCGTCGAGGTCGACCTCGCCGCGAGCCGTGGTGGCCAGGACGGTGATTCCGGCTTCGGACAGTGCGCCCAGGACCGCGTCGATATCGCGTTCGCGGGCCAGCGGGACGTGGAAAAGGCTTCCGGCGCAGGCTCGTACGCATTTGCCGTTGTGCGGGTCGACCGAATCACCGGCCAAGACCACGCCGTTCGCGCCGACGGCGTCCGCGACGCGGATCAGGGTGCCCGCATTACCCGGATCGGAGATCTCGACGGGCACCGCGAGCATCAACGGCCGGGGCGTCGGTGTGACCTCGCCGGGCGTACCGTCCGTGCCCTGCGCCGCCCGTCCGGTCTCCGCCGACCCGCTCACCGCACCCGGCGAAAGCACCTGCGCCAGCGGCACATCCACCTGACGGCAGACCGCGACCAGACCGGGCGGGGTGACCGTCTCGCCGAGCAGTTCGGCGGCGCGCTCGCTCACCAGCGTGGTCCGCACCCCGGTCGCGGCGGCTCCGGCCACCAGCTCGTGTTCACGTTCGGCGGCCCGGGGCGAGTAGAACAACTCGTCGATCCGGTCGGTATCCAGCGCTGCGGTAACCGAATTCGCGCCCTCGGCGAGGAACAGCCCGGTCTTGCGGCGATGTGCGCCGCGATGCAGCTTGACAGCGGAAACGACCCGCGGATTGCGCTCGGAGAGCGCGTCCACGGGTCGTTCCCGATGCTGAGTGGTCAAGTGCCGGTTGCCGAATCAGGCGGCCGGGGCGTTGACGTCCTCGGGCAGCGCGGCCTTGGCCACCGCGACCAGGCCGGCGAAGGCCTCGGCGTCGGAGACGGCCAGCTCGGCCAGGATCTTGCGGTCGACCTCGACACCCGCGGCCTTGAGGCCCTGGATGAAGCGGTTGTAGGTGATGTCGTTCAGCCGCGCCGCGGCATTGATGCGCGCGATCCACAGCTTGCGGAAGTCACCCTTGCGCGCGCGCCGGTCGCGGTAGGCGTAGGTGAGCGAGTGCAGCTGCTGTTCCTTGGCCTTGCGGTACAGGCGCGAACGCTGCCCGCGGTAACCCTTGGAAGCCTCGAGAACGGAACGGCGCTTCTTCTGAGCGTTGACGGCCCTTTTGACGCGTGCCACTGGTCAGTCCTTGTTAGATCGTGGGGCGCTCGCTGCGCCCGGAGGTGGTCGGTTGTTGGCGTCCGAGAAAACGGATCGCGAGGCTGACTCAGATACCGAGCAGCTTCTTGACGCGACGGACGTCGGCGGGCGCGACGGCCTCCGTGCCATCCAGACGACGAGTCCGGCGGCTGGACTTGTGCTCGAGCAGGTGGCGCCGGTTGGCCTGCTGGCGCAGCAGCTTGCCGCGACCGGACACCTTGAATCGCTTCGAGGCGCCGCTGTGGCTCTTCATCTTCGGCATGGATTCCTCAGTTCTGTCTCGTGCCGGTGGCAGCGGCGAACTAGCGCTGCCACCGGAGCTGTATCGGTTCTACTGCGGGTTCGCCGCTTGCGCCTCGGGCGCGGCCGCCGCGGTCTCCGGCGCGGCCGGACGCTGCTGCGCAGCGTTCGACTGCTGAGAAACCGTCTGCTGAGCCTTGGCCCGCGTCTTCGCGCCCTTGTGCGGCGCGAGGACCATCGTCATATTCCGGCCGTCCTGCTTGGCCGACGTCTCCACGAAACCCAGATCGGCCACATCGGCAGCCAGACGCTGCAACAGCCGGAACCCGAGCTCGGGCCGCGACTGCTCGCGACCGCGGAACATGATGGTGACCTTGACCTTCGACCCGGCTTCGAGGAAGCGCATCACGTGGCCGCGCTTGGTCGCGTAATCGTGGTCGTCGATCTTCGGGCGGAGCTTCTGCTCCTTGATCACTGTCTGGACCTGGTTCTTCCGGGACTCGCGCGCCTTCTGCGCGGTCTCGTACTTGAACTTGCCGTAGTCCATGATCTTGCACACCGGCGGGCGCGCGTCGGGCGCGACCTCGACCAGGTCGAGATCTGCCTCCATGGCGACGCGCAGTGCATCTTCAACACGCACGATCCCAACCTGCTCGCCACCCGGTCCGATGAGGCGGACCTCGGGTACGCGGATGCGATCGTTGATGCGGGTCTCAGTGCTGATGGGGCCTCCTAGGTCAAGCGGTGTCGTCCAACGACCGCGCTGTAATGGCAACCCCATATCCAACACGAAAGCCCCGTCACGGTATTTCACCGCCACGGGGCCCGATGTCGACCGGCCATCGATGCACACACTCGTCACATCGGCCGTGTACTGGGAAAACCAATACACGGAAACTCATCCATCACGATGAGTGACCGGACCGCTTTGCCTGGCGTGTCGGCCGGCAGGCGGTGGGAGTCGGGCTCCACTTACTGCCCCTTTACCGTGTGATCCGGCCATTCGGGCCGGAAAAGCACAGGTAGGGACGGTCGTTGCCGTACACCATAGCATCACGGGGCGGCGAACTCACAATCGGCGTCCCCGTGACCTGCGACGCCGTGGAAAGTGGGATGCTACCGGACATGAACGACGCCGCCCCGATCGAACCGGATGTGCGCGAACTGGCCGACATCCCCGCCGTCGAGGTGATCAGCCGGGCCGCGGTCATGCTGATGAGCTCGGCCGCCGAGAAGCTCGGCCTGGCCGATCCGGACCCGGACACCAGCCCCCGCCGCGACCTGGACGAGGCCCGCCGGGTGATCACCGCCCTTGCCGGTCTGATCACCTCCTCGGTGGAATACCTCGGCCCGCACGCCGGTCCCCTGCGCGAGGGATTGCAGTCGCTGCAGCGCGCATTCCGCGAATCCTCCGCACACCCCGACGAACCGGGCACAGGGCCCGGCGAGAAGTACACCGGCCCGGTCTACTGAACCGGGCAGTGACCACTATCACGCCGGGCGCGATGATTTCCGACAACGAAAGTGGTTGGTACTCCTATGATTCGTGTGCGCGTACATGGGTAATCCCGGGCCCAACGCGTAAATCAGGAGAAATATGAGTGCCAGAACCGATCTCGCGGCGGAATTGGACAGTCACGTCGCGGCTTTGGACGTCCTGTCCGAACAAGAGGCGGCCGACCTGCTGGGCCTGTTCCGCAACGCACGCCGGACCGAGACCACAGCGCTGAACGCGGCAATCGACGATATGGTCGGTGTGCTGCCCAAGCCGTTCCGCGGCGTGACCAAGCGAATCATGTTCGGAGACATCGCCGGACAATGACCAATCTGGTAACTCGCGCTCAGATCGTTCTCTTGGCTCGCACCCTGCACGTACCGCCGGAGCGGCTCACGCATCTGGAACGGCTCGGACCGGACCGGCTGCACGAACTCCAGGAACGCATGTCCCGCGTCATCTTCGACGACCACGGCGAAACCTTCCGGCGCATCAGCAGACTCGTACCGTTCATCCCATTGGGCGTCTCGATGCCGCTGATCCAGCGCATCGTGCCGCCGGCCATGACCGGCCGCGCCGCGGGAGCCGTCGGCGCCGACCACCCGAAGAAGGCCGCGGAGACGGTCGCGCTGCTGGGCACGTCGTACGCCACGGACTGTGTGCCCTACATCGATCCGGTGACCGTCGGGCACCTGGCCGACGGGGTGCCGCCCGAGCCGCTGGTCCAGGTCGTCAACGAGATTCTGCGTCGCGGCGACTACATCACGGTCGGGCCGTTCCTGGACTATGCGACGCCGACGTTGATCGAGGCGCTCGAACTGGGTGCGCGCGACGACGAGGGCCTGATCCACGCGACCGCGTACGCCTACTCCTCCGAGGCCGTCAGCGCCATCGTGCGGCAGCTGCTTTCCGGTCCGTCGCAACGGGTTCCGCGACTGGTCCGCACGGTTCTGGCCGGATCGCCCGAACTGCAGCGCGCGGGACTGTCGATCTTCGCGCGATGCGAGCCGGAGCTCGTCCGCGCCGTGGGCGAGATCCTGTTCTCGGTCGGCTCGCCGCCGGCCATCGGGAATCTGATCACCAACGCGATCCGGATCGGCTCGGTCCCGGACATGCTGACCTTCACCGGCAATCTGAGCCGCCAGGCGCTGGGGCGAATGGCCGGCAATCCGGTATTCGGCGATCAGGGCGTGATGGCGGCGATCGTCGCCTCGCTCAGCGGCCGCACCGAAGCGAACTACTGGCGCGGCTTCTTCGCGCTGGCGGCACGGACCAGCACCGAGATCCAGCAGCGGACCGTGCGGCTGCTCGCCGAACTGCCGGATGCGAACGTGGTGGATCTGCCGATGCGGGCCACTGAATCCGACGGCTGGCCGATGCTGCTGCAGCTCATCGCGATCGCCGATCCGGCTGTGCAGCATCGGTTCGGCACGGCCTGGGCCGCACTGTCGGCCGAACGACGGGCCGGATTGCAGTGGCACATCCACGAACACCACCTCGATGCCCGGCTCGCCGCGATCACCGAGGCCGCGCCGACCCTGTCGGTGGAGGAAGTGTTCTACAAGCGCCGCCAGGCGCGGCGGCATCTCGGTGCCGCCGGGACCGGGCCCGGCGACACCTGGAATCCCTGGTAGGAACTCGCGCCGGGGCGGCCCGACATGACCGCCCCGGGAGCGCGAACGCTCAGCGCAACGCGGCTGCCCTGCGCCGGGCCGCGGCGGCCTTCTTGGGATCCTTGTCCGCGGGCTTCTTCGCCGCGGTCGACGACTTCTTCACTGCGGCAGCCTTTTTCGACACCGTCTTGCGCGCCGGCGACTTCGGCGCGGGGAGGGCGAGCGTCTCCTTCAGGAACTGCCCGGTGTAGCTGTCGGCAACGGCCGCAACCTCTTCCGGAGTGCCCTCGGCGACCACGGTGCCGCCGCCCGAACCGCCTTCGGGGCCCATATCGATCACCCAGTCGGAGGTCTTGATGACGTCCAGGTTGTGTTCGATGACGATGACGGTGTTGCCCTTGTCGACCAGGCCGTTGATCACCTTCAGCAGTTTGCGGATGTCCTCGAAGTGCAGGCCCGTGGTCGGCTCGTCCAGGATGTAGACCGTGCGGCCGGTGGAACGCTTCTGCAATTCGGCGGACAGCTTCACACGCTGGGCCTCGCCGCCGGACAGCGTCGGGGCGCTCTGGCCCAGGCGGACGTATCCCAGCCCGACGTCGACCAGTGTCTTCAGATACCGGTGGATCGAGGTGACCGGCTCGAAGAATTCCGCGGCCTCCTCGATCGGCATATCGAGCACCTCGGCGATGGTCTTGCCCTTGTAGTGCACCTCGAGCGTCTCCCGGTTGTAGCGCGCGCCGTGGCACACCTCACACGGGACGTACACGTCGGGCAGGAAGTTCATCTCGATCTTCAAGGTGCCGTCACCCGAGCACGCCTCGCAGCGCCCGCCCTTGACGTTGAACGAGAACCGGCCCGGCTGATAGCCGCGCACCTTGGCCTCGGTGGTCGCGGCGAACAGCGTGCGGATCTTGTCGAACACGCCGGTGTAGGTGGCCGGATTCGAGCGCGGGGTGCGGCCGATCGGGGACTGGTCGACCTGGACCAGCTTGTCCAGGTGATCCAGCCCGTTGACGCGGGTGTGCCTGCCCGGCACCTGGCGCGCGCCGTTGAGCTTGTTCGCCAGAACCGTCGCCAGGATGTCGTTCACCAGGGTGGACTTACCCGATCCGGATACGCCCGTCACCGAGGTCAGCACGCCCAGCGGGAAGTCCACCTCGATGCCGCGCAGGTTGTGCTCGGTGGCGCCGACGACGGTGAGCTGCTTCTTCTTGTTCACCGGACGCCGCACCAGCGGTACTTCGATCTGCTCCCGGCCCGACAGATAGGCGCCGGTGAGGGAGTTGGAGTCGCTCAGCAGACCGGGATAGGGGCCGCTGTAGACCACCTGGCCGCCGTGCTCGCCGGCCAGCGGGCCGATGTCGACCACCCAGTCCGAGGCGTGGATGGTGTCCTCGTCGTGTTCGACGACGATCAGGGTATTGCCCAGATCCCTGAGCCGCGTGAGGGTTTCGATGAGGCGGCGGTTGTCGCGCTGATGCAGGCCGATCGAGGGCTCGTCCAGCACGTACAGCACGCCGACCAGACCCGAGCCGATCTGGGTGGCCAGCCGGATGCGTTGCGCCTCACCGCCGGACAGGGTCGCCGCGGCCCGTGAGAGCGTCAGATATTCCAGGCCGACGTCCAGCAGGAAGCCCAGGCGCGCCTGGATCTCCTTGAGCACCTGCCCGGCGATCGCCGCCTCACGCTCCCCCAGCCGCAGGCCGTTGAGGAATTTCGCGCAATCCCGGATGGACAGATCCGACACCTCGGCGATGGACCGGCGACCCTCGCCGGAATCCATTGTGACAGCGAGGATTTCGGGCCGGAGGCGGGCGCCGTTGCACACCGGGCACGGCACGTCGCGCATGTAGCCGTCGTAATGTTCCTTCATCTGCTCGGACTCGGTGTTCTCGAGCCGACGCTGCAGGAACGGCATCACGCCTTCGAAATCGGCGTAGTACGAACGCTTGCGGCCGTACCGGTTGGTGTAGGAGACGTGGACCTGATCGGAACTGCCCTCCAGCACCGCCTTGCGCGCCCGCACCGGCAGCTGATGCCACGGGGTGTCCATCGAAAAACCGATGGCCTCGGCCAGACCCGAGAGCAGTCGGGTGAAGTATTCGGCGGTCTGACCGCGCGACCAGGGTGCGATGGCGCCGTCGTTCAGACTGAGCTCGGTATCGGGCACGACCAGATCCGGATCGACCTCCTTGCGGATGCCCAGGCCGGTGCAGTCCGGGCAGGCGCCGTAGGGCGAGTTGAACGAGAACGAGCGTGGCTCGAGATCCTCGATGTCCAGCGGATGCGCATTGGGGCAGGCGAGCTTCTCGGAGAAGCGGCGCTCCCGATCGTGGGCGTGCTCATCGCGATCGACGAAGTCGAGTACCACGATGCCGTCGGCCAGGCGCAGCGCCGTCTCGATCGAATCGGTCAGGCGCTGTTTGGAACTCGGCTTCACCGCCAGGCGGTCGATGACCACCTCGATATCGTGCTTCTCCTGTTTCTTCAGCTTGGGCGGATCGGTCAGCGAATGCACCACCCCGTCCACGCGAACGCGCGAATAGCCCTGGGAATTCAGCTGATCGAACAGGTCGACGAATTCGCCCTTGCGGGTACGCACCACCGGGGCCAGCACCTGGAACCGGATGCCCTCCTCCATGGCGAGCACCTGATCGACGATCTGCTGCGGGGTCTGCTTGGCGATCAGCTCACCGCAGACCGGGCAGTGCGGGGTGCCCGCGCGCGCGTAGAGCAGACGCAGATAGTCGTGTACCTCGGTGATGGTGCCGACCGTGGAACGCGGATTGCGGTTGGTCGACTTCTGGTCGATCGAGACCGCGGGCGAGAGGCCCTCGATGAAGTCCACATCGGGCTTGTCCATCTGGCCGAGGAACTGGCGCGCGTACGCCGACAGCGACTCGACGTAACGACGCTGCCCCTCCGCGAAGATGGTGTCGAACGCGAGGCTCGACTTACCCGATCCGGACAATCCCGTGAAGACGATGAGACTGTCGCGCGGCAGGTCGATATCGACCCCTTTGAGATTGTGCTCCCGCGCTCCGCGCACCGTCAGGCGATCCGCCACAGGTCGTCCCTTCCCATTCGTATTCCGGCGTCCACTGGTACCCCGGCCGCCATGCTAGGCACACCCACCGACAAGTTTCGTCGAGCAGCGCACACCAGGCGCCCGGACCAGGGGATTTCGGTCATCCGCGGCGAACACCGCCACTCCCGCGACCGATCCACCCCAGCCTACTTGCCCTCAGATCGAGCCCAGGACGATCACCGAATTGTGCCCGCCCATGCCCAGCGACGTCTTGACGGTGACCCCGCCGGTGCACTCGGTCGGCCCGTCCAGCAGACGCGGATGCGCGGGCGCGACGATCGGCGGGGCCGGTACGACCCCGCGCTCGTAGGCCAGCGCGGCCACGGCGACCTCGACCCCGGCCGCCGCGCCCTGACAGTGACCGGTCAGCGGCTTGATCGAGTACAGCGCCGGACGGTCGTCGAAAATCGTTGCCAGAACGTCGGTTTCGGCTTCATCGCACTGGCGGGTGCCGGGGCCGTGCGCGTTGTAGTAGCGGACCTGATCGGGTCGTACCCCGGACACGTCCAGCGCCTGGCGGACACAGTCGAGGATCTGCTCGTGGGACGGATCGACCGACACCACGTGATAGCCGTCGTTGGACATCGCACCGCCCAGCACCCGGGCGTACGGCCGCTCGACATCGCGGGTGAGCACGAAGGCCGTGGACGCCTCCCCCATGCTGAAACCGCGGCTGCCCTGCTGGAACGGGCGGCAGGCATCGAGCGGTTCGGTATCACCGACCGCCGCGCCCAGCCCGACCATGTGCTCGAGCAGTTCGGGGCTCGCCGACAGATCGGTGTTCACGCACAACACGTCGTCGGCCATGCCCTGGGTGAGCCACAACTGCGCGGTGATCAGGGCGACGTTCGCCGAACTGCAGGCGGCCGAGACATCCATCGACGGGCCGTGGAAACCGAACTCCTGCGCCAGCATCGCGATCGGCGTCGAGGGCAGCAGCGACATGAATCCGCGCGAACGGCGATGCCCCTCGTCCACGAGATAGAAGTCCCGCCAGTTGCGGACGTCGCCGAGCACGATCGAATGCAGGATCCCGACGGTGCGGCCGGGCCGCCAGCCGCGGGCACGGGCATCGTCGATCGCCTCCCGAGCGGCATCCTGCACGGCCCGTCCGTAGCGGCTCGGACCGACCTCGGCATCGCCGCCCTCGGGAATCAGGGCAACCCAGGCGCGCTCATCACGCCCGGCCCCGTACCCTGGATGGAGCCGAGCGGCGGACTTCGCGCTGAGCAAACCACGCCACAAGGCCTCGCGACCCCAGCCGTAACCGGAGACGACGCCGATTCCGGCAATCGTCATATGATCTTGGTGTCTCGGGTTACAGCCTGGCATCGCCTCGCTCCTTCACCGGTTCGAGCAGAATAGCGAATACTCCGCCATCGCTGAGCAAACCCTTTGCCGTAAAACTGTCCGATCAATGCTCGAACGAATGCTCGAACTGTGACCGATCCGACAACGTCGGCGCTGCGATCTTCCACACGCCGACAGCAGGATGATCCCATGCTGAAATTGACATAGATAGTCTTTGATCAGGGGGTACGCGTGGCTGACATGAGCGACGAGAAAGGCGACGGCGCGGTAGACGCCGAGCAATTGGCACAAAGGTACCGGTCGCTGGTCGATCACAGCCCGGACGGTGTTGTCGTGCACGAGGGCGGCAAACTCGTTTACGCCAATCCGGCAATTGTTCGGTTACTTGGCGCGAATGCGGTCCGGGATATTCTCGGCCGCCCGGTGACCCAGTTCGTCGCACCGCGCGACATCGGGCCGATGCTCGCGCGGATCGCCCGCCTCAACGCCACCGGAGACGCCTCCGAACCCGCCGAGATGACCCTGATCCGGCTCGACGGAGGCACGGTCGACGTGGAAACCGTCTCGGTGCTGACCATCTGGCAGAAGCGCCGTGCGCATCAGGTGGTCATCCACGACCTCACCGCCCAGCGTCGCGCCGAGCACGCCCAACGTCGCGCCGAACAGCACTTCACCACCGTCGTCTCGCAACTGGAGGAAGGTGTGGTGGTGATCGATCGGGGCGGATGTATCGAGTCGATCAATCCGGCCGCGCTGCGGATCTTCGGGCACGCCGGCGGGGATCTGGTCGGCACCGCGATCGCAGCGCTGCCGCTGGCGCTGTTGGATCCCAACGGGCAGCCGCTCTCGGCGACCCGGCATCCGGTCGCGCGCACCCTCGCCACCGGCGAGACCATCGCGCGCTACGTCTTCGGGGTCGACCGTGCCGACGGGCAGCGCCGCTGGCTGTCCGGTTCGTCCCGGCTGCTCAATCCCGGTGATCCGGAATCGCCCGCCGTCTCGTCCTTCAACGACATCACCGAATTCCGTGCCAGCCGCAGACAGCTGGAATATCAGGCCACCCACGACCCGCTGACCGGTCTGGCGAATCGGTCGCTGGTGCTGTCCCGGCTGGCCGGGGCGTTGGGCACCAGCGAGGATCTGCCGGTCTCGACGGTGCTGTTCATCGATCTGGACGGATTCAAGTCCATCAACGACACCCTCGGTCACGCCATCGGCGATACCGTCCTGCAGATCGTGGCCCAGCGCCTGCAGCGCAGCCTGCGCCAGGACGACGTGGTCGGCCGCATCGGCGGTGACGAATTCCTGGTGCTGCTGTCGGGCGGCACGTTGCCGGTGGATCTGGACGGCCTGGTCACACGCCTGCGTCAGGCGATGGCCGAACCGATCATCGCGCGCGGACACCGCATCCACGTCGACGCATCGATCGGGGTCACACCGCTGCATCCGGGCGATACCCGCACGCCCGAGGCCGTGCTGCACGACGCCGACGTCGCGATGTACCAGGCCAAACCTGCCGCACATCACGAGGGTCCTGGCTCGATGCGCCGACCGAACAATACCCACGCCTCGTGAACTGGCGTTCACCTGCGGTTACAGCGAGTCACCCCGAGGCCAACTAGACTCGACAACTCTGTTTTCCCTTCGTACGCGGCCTCGCCCGGCCGACCGTGGTGACAAGGAGTTCCGTCTTGCCCGACCGCCTCACCGAGGATCTCCCGGCGACCGGCCACGCCGCCGAACTGGCACGCGAACAGACCAATCTGACAACGCTGTACGAGCGTCTGGACGCGATGCGCGAATACGCGCAGCGACGTTTGCGCACGGTGCTGCTGGAGACCGGCGGCACCCCGCAGGCCCGCAGCGAACGCGAATCGTTCACCCAGCTGTACAGCGAGGACCTGGCCAAATACGACGCCGCCGAGCACGGCCTGTGCTTCGGCCGGATCGATCTGTCGGCGGGCGTGGACGGCGACGCGGAACAGCGCTATATCGGCCGACTCGGCATCCTCGACGAGGACGACGACTACGCCACCCTGCTGCTGGACTGGCGCGCCCCGCTGGCGCGGCCGTTCTACCTGGCCACGACCGCCACTCCGGACGGCGTCACCCGGCGTCGGCACCTTCGCTCCCGCAATCGCCGGATCACCACGGTGACCGACGAATACCTGGACCTGGATCTGGCGCAGGCGGAGGGCGCGATCGAGTCCGATGCCGGAGTCGGCAGCGAGAGCGCCCTGCTGGCCGCGTTGAACGCGGCGCGCACCGGCCAGATGACCGACATCGTGGAGACCATCCAGAGCCAGCAGGACGCGATCATCCGGTCCGAGCACAAGAGCGTGCTGGTCGTGCAGGGCGGACCGGGTACCGGTAAAACGGCCGTCGCACTGCACCGCGCGGCATATCTGCTGTACACCTACCGCAAACAGCTGGACAAGGCCGGTGTCCTGATCATCGGCCCGAATTCGACCTTCCTGGACTACATCGGTCAGGTGCTGCCCTCACTGGGCGAGACCGGGGTGCTGCTGTCCACGATCGGCAACCTGTATCCGGGAGTGCAAGCGAGACTGGAGGATTCGCTGCGCGCGGGCGAGCTGAAGGGTTCGCTGGAGATGATCGATGTACTGAAGAAGGGCGTGCGCGACTGGCAGCAGACGCCGCCCGAGCCCATCCGGCTGACCTTCGACGGGTACGAGGTCATCCTGGACCGCAAGATCGTCAGCAAAGCGCGCGGACGGGCGCGTTCCTCACGGCGGCCGCACAATCTGGCCCGGCCGGTCTTCGCCGCCTCGGTGGTGGACGCACTCACCGATCAGCTCGCCCAGACCATGGGCAAGGACCTCACCGGTGGCCAGAATCTGCTGAGCCAGGCGGATCTGACCGAGATCCGCGACGAGATGCGCGCGGACGCCGAGATCCAGCGCGCGATCGCCGGGCTGTGGCCGATCCTGACACCGCAGGAGGTGCTGGCCGGTCTGTGGGCCGATCCGGCGCGCCTAGCTCGCGCCGCCGGCGGATTCTCGCCCGAGGATCGCAAGGAGCTGTTCCGTCCCGACGACGGTAATTTCAGCGCGGCCGACACGCCTCTGCTGGACGAACTCGCCGAACTGCTCGGTGTCGACGACGCGGAGGAACGCGAACGTTCCCGGCGTCGCTGGCGCGCCCAGCTGGCCGAGGCCCAGGACGCGCTGGACATCCTGACCGGTTCCGCCCCACAGGATCTGGAGGACGATCTCGACCCGGAGATCCTGATGGCCTACGACCTGATCGACGCCTCGCAGCTGGCCGAGCGACAGAACGTGCGCGCCCACCAGACCACCGCCGAACGCGCCGCCGGAGATCGCACCTGGACGTACGGGCACGTCATCGTCGATGAGGCACAGGAACTTTCGGAGATGGCGTGGCGAATGGTGATGCGGCGCATCCCGAATCGCTGGGTCACCATCGTGGGCGACGTCGCGCAGACCGGCGACCCGGCCGGCGCGTCGTCCTGGCAGCAGATGCTGGAACCCTATGTCGCCCAACGTTGGAAGCTCACCGAACTGACCGTCAACTACCGCACTCCCGCGGAAATCATGGCCGTGGCCGCGGATGTGCTGGCGGCCATCGACCCCGACGCCACCGTCCCCCGCTCGGTACGCGAATCGGGTTGTCCGCCCGAGGCGCGGCATGTCTCCCCCAGCGAATCGGTCGCCACGGTCGCCGAACTGGTGGCCGCCGAGGCCGACCGCCCTGGCATCACCGCGATCCTGGCCCCCCACGCTGTCCTCGGCGACTACACCGACCTGGCGAGCGACTCGGTCCGCGTCCTGACCGTCACCGAGGTGAAGGGCCTCGAATTCGACACGGTGATCCTGGTCGAACCCCAGGACATCCTCGACGAATCCCCCCGGGGCCTCAACGACCTCTACGTAGCCCTCACCCGAGCCACCCAGCACCTGTCGGTGGTCTACTCCGGCGAACTACCGGAAGTATTGGGCGCATTGAACTGAACAGAGCAGAGCGGCCGTGAACAGTACGGAACTGCTCACGGCCGCTCTGTTGCGACAGCGCCGCGCGGGTGAAGATCTACTACTTCATCGCACGGTGTGGACGATCAAGACGTCCGAGCGGGACTTGCGGGCGACGTCCGAGGGCACCGAGCCGAGCAGACGACCGGCGAGGGTGTTCAGGCCGCGGTTACCGACGACCAGCAGGTCGGCCTGCACCTGTTTCACCAGATCCAGCAGCGATTCGACGGGCTCGCCGACGATCGCCTTCTCCTGCACGTCGGTGGCACCCGCCGAGTGGGCCTTGTCCCGCGCGACGCGCAGGATCTCGTTCGTGGGCGCCGAGCCGTGGACCTGGTAGGCCTCGTCCTTGAGCACATCGCTCGCGGCGGCCACGTCGCGGTCGTCGGTCGGGTAGTAGGCACAGGCGACATACAGGGTCGCGCCCGAGGCCCCGGCCAGGGCAGCGGCCTTCTCCACGGCGACGTACGACGAGTCCGAGCCATCGGTACCGACGACAATGGACCGGTAGGCGGTGGTCATCTTTCCTCCAAACGTACAAGTGGTCGGATGCCGGCGCATGACGTCCACGACTGCGGGCGCCGCGCGGCAACTGCGCTAGACCATAACCGCTACCGAGTCGGAAAAATCCGAAATTGCATCACATCACATCCGCACGCCGTGTAGCGCATGCCACACATTCGCCGGTACCTTCCGCGAGGACCCGAACTACCAGCGCGGATCCGGACATCTCCGGCCGTCATGGCGACGTACGCCGCAATCGCGAACGGTCTTGCGGCCCTGGGATTCTCATCACAGTTGCGCTGTTCGGCGCGCCGCCTGGGCCCTACCGTAGGTATGCCCGGCGACCGCGGTTCCGGGCCGGGAGTGAACAGCATTTACCTGCTTCACCACGGCAGCTGGTAGTTCGCCCGGAAATCCCGGGTAATTGTCGTGAATTGCACCAAAGATTCGCCGTACTGCAGAAATGCGTCGCGCGACAGTCAAACCGCCGATCGCGCGTATTCCAGAGGCGCCATTCCCACCTCCAGGGCGAACTCGCGAGAGAAGTGAGCCTGATCGAAGTAGCCGAGGTCCAACGCCAGGGCCGCGAGATCCTCGGTGCGGCCGTCGGCGAGCAGTTGCGCGCCGTCCTGCAGACGATAGCGGCGCAGCACCCACTTCGGATTCGCGCCGACATAACGCCGGAACAGGCGTTGCAGGGTGCGGATCGGCACGCCGAAACGTTCGGCGACCTGATCGACGCGGAGCAGATCGCGGTCGGACTCCATGGCCGCGATCATCCGCAGCAGCAGCCGGTAGTTGTCGTCGACGACGGCCGTACGCGCCTGTTCGGCGAAGAAATCCTCGACCACATCACGACGCCGCTCGGCGGTGGGCACGGCGAGCACCCGCTCGGTCAACCCCTCCGCCTGCGGCAACACCTCGATGAGGTCGATCGCCGAATCGCGGAACGAGGCCACATCGAGCCCGGTGAACGCGCCGAAACCGCCGGGCCGGAACTTCACCGCGAAGGCCTCGCCCTCCTCGGCCAGCTCGCGGGTGAACTTCGTGGTGCACACCCCGTTGACGAAACCGCCGGTGCTCGCGGTCGTGCGTTCGAAGGTCAGATTGACGCTCGGGAACGGCAGCACCTCGGCCACGAAGGGCGGACAACCGCGCAGATCCCACCGCACCTCCCAGTACCACTCCACGAACCGGGACATCTGGGCACTCGCGGGCACCCTGGTCAACCGGCGGTGCCGAGCCTGCGTGCGGGGGTGCAGGATCCCCTTGGCGACCTCCGGCGGCGGAATCGGAACACGTTCCAGCGCGGGATCTTTCGCATCCCGACCGACGGCGTTCACCAGCATGCTCCGTTCACTCGGGCGAGCTGTCGCGTACTTACAAGATCCACTGCGGGCGAACCGGCAGAGTCGTGCCCATGACGAGCACCGTGAATCCGATCCCCGAGGGCTATCACTCCATCAACTGCTTCCTGGCCGTACCCGATGCCAATGCCGCGATCGAGTTCTACGGCGCGGTTTTCGGCGCGGAGGTGCTGAGCCGCAACGACCTTCCCGACGGCCAGGCCGCGCACGCCGAACTGAAGGTGGGCGATTCGACCTTCCAGATGGGTATGCCGATCCCCGCGGAGGGGGTGCTGGCTCCCGCGGCCGACTGGGTGCACACCAGCATCGTGCACTACTGCCCCGACGTGGACGCGGTCACGAAACTGGCCCGTCAGCACGGCGCCAAACGCGTCGGGGAACCGCAGACCTTCGTCACCGGCGACCGCTACGGCCTGGTCATGGACCCGTTCGGACATCGCTGGGTGGTCATGACCCGGGTCGAGGACATCTCGCGCGAGGAGGGCGAGCGCCGGGTGAACGAGTGGATGGCGAACCAGTCGAGCTGATCCGCCGCACCGGGCACAGCCCGCACCGCCATGGCGGACACCGGAACCCAGGCACACCTTCCCTGTGCGCACGACCGCGTGCACGTGTGCCTGGGCCCCGGACTCCGCCGGGACGGCGTGCCCCGCGACGACCGGAAATCCGGGCGATGCGGGAACCGAGCCGAAACCCAGTGGAACGGTACTCATTTCAACCCGGCCGCGTCCATTCCGCGTAGTTCCTTCTTCAGATCGGCGATCTCGTCGCGCAATCGACCGGCGAGCTCGAATTGCAGCTCACGTGCGGCGTTCATCATCTGGTCGGTCATCTCCTTCACCAGATCGGCCAGTTCGGCGCGCGGCATGGACTTGATGTCGCGCCCCTCGTAGACGCCCGCGCTGACCGCCCGGCCGGGTTCGCCCTGGGCACGACGGCCGCGGCTGGCGTTGCGGCCGGAACCGCCGATCTCGACCTCCGTCTCGTCGGCCTCGCGGTATACCTGGTCGAGGATGTCCGCGATCTTCTTGCGCAACGGTTTCGGGTCGATCCCGCGCTCCTCGTTGTAGGCGACCTGTTTGGCGCGACGCCGCTCGGTCTCCCCGATGGCGTTGCGCATCGAATCGGTGACCTTGTCGGCGTACATGTGCACCTCGCCCGAGACGTTGCGGGCCGCGCGGCCGATGGTCTGGATCAGGCTGGTGGTACTGCGCAGGAAGCCTTCCTTGTCGGCGTCCAGAATCGCCACCAGCGACACCTCGGGCAGGTCCAGGCCCTCGCGCAGCAGGTTGATGCCGACCAGGACGTCGTACTCCCCCAGGCGGAGCTGGCGCAGCAGTTCCACTCGACGCAGCGTATCGATCTCCGAGTGCAGATATCGCACCCGCACGCCGAGCCCGAGCAGATAGTCGGTGAGATCCTCGGACATCTTCTTGGTCAGGGTGGTGACCAGTACGCGTTCGTCGCGTTCGGCCCGCATCCGGATCTCGTGCACCAGGTCGTCGATCTGTCCCTTGGTCGGTTTGACCACGACGTGCGGATCCACCAGACCGGTCGGCCGGATGACCTGTTCGACGAACTCCCCGGAGGTCTGCCCGAGCTCATACGGGCCCGGGGTGGCCGACATGTAGACCGTCTGACCGATGCGATCGGCGAACTCCTCCCAGGTCAGCGGGCGGTTGTCCACCGCGGACGGTAGCCGGAAGCCGTATTCGACGAGGTTGCGCTTGCGCGACATATCGCCCTCGTACATGCTGCCGATCTGCGGGACGGTGTTGTGCGACTCATCGATGATGAGCAGGAAATCCTCGGGGAAGTAGTCGATCAGCGTGGCCGGGGCCGATCCGGCCGCGCGGCCGTCGATATGCCGCGAATAGTTCTCGATCCCCGAGCAGAAGCCGACCTGACGGATCATCTCCAGGTCGTACTGGGTGCGCATGCGCAGGCGCTGCGCCTCGAGCAGTTTGCCCTGACGCTCGAATTCGGCGAGGCGATGCTCGAGTTCGACCTCGATATCGGCCACGGCCCGCTCCATCCGCTCCGGACCGGCCACATAGTGCGTCGCGGGGAAGATCCGGACCATATCCACCTGCCGCACCACGTCACCGGTCAGCGGGTGCAGGTAGTAGAGCGCCTCGATCTCGTCACCGAAGAACTCGATCCGGATCGCGAGCTCCTCGTAGGACGGGATGATCTCGACCGTGTCGCCGCGCACCCGGAACGAGCCGCGGGTGAAGGACATGTCGTTGCGGGTGTACTGCACATCGACCAGCAGCCGCAGCAACCTGTCCCGGTCGACTTCGCCGCCGACCTCGAGCTGCACGGACCGGTCCAGATAGGACTGCGGCGTGCCCAGACCGTAGATGCAGGACACCGAGGCGACCACCACCACGTCGCGGCGAGACAGCAGACTCGACGTGGCCGAATGCCGCAGCCGCTCGACATCGTCGTTGATCGAGCTGTCCTTCTCGATATAGGTATCGGTCTGCGCGATGTACGCCTCGGGCTGGTAGTAGTCGTAGTACGAGACGAAGTACTCGACCGAGTTGTTCGGCAGCATCTCGCGCAACTCGTTGGCCAGCTGCGCGGCCAGGGTCTTGTTCGGCGCCATGACCAGCGTGGGACGCTGGGTGCGCTCGATCAGCCAGGCCGCCGTCGCGGATTTACCGGTGCCGGTGGCGCCCAGCAGGACCACATCGCGCTCCCCGGCCCCCAACCGGCGATCGAGCTCCTCGATCGCGGTGGGCTGATCGCCCGCGGGCCGGTGCTCGCTGATCACCTGGAACCGCCCGTCGGCCCGCTCGATCTCGCCGATGGGCCGGAACTCCGAATGCGCCAGCGGTGTGTTGCCCTCGGCGGGCAGCTCGGATGCGAAAGCCATGATTCACAGCGTAGGACCACCCACCGACAACATTCACCGCTCTATACGCGCGCCCGCGGGCCCGGCGCGCCCCGGCGGCCACCCCCGGCCACCTGGGAATGATCAACGAATGTCCGAAATGTCCGGTGCCGCAAGGAAGTTCGCCCTCGGTGCCGAATTCGTCACGACGCGCGAGAAGTGTGTTTACGCTCCCGCGCGGCAGGCAATCCCGGTGTACTGTCGACCCGGTTTCCCAGGCAGTTCCAGATAGGGGCAGTGCAATGACGAGTCTCAACCCATTGCGCAATGCAGCACGCAACCTGCTCTCCACCGTGCACACGCACGGCACGTCGCAGAATACGGGTCCTGCCGGTGCACCGGCGCGCACCGCGCGCAAACCGTCGATCGAGTACTTCGACATCGCCGACTGCACCAAGACCGACGCCCGCGGCTTCGTGCGCGCCGTGGAGAGCTATCACGCCGAGCCGTGGGGCCTGTACCTCGTGCGCGCGGCCGACACGCCCCCCGATCGGTTCACCGAGACCTGGTTGCTACCGGATCCCGCGGTGCGGATCACGATGAGTCACGCCAACAACGCACACGATCGCGATCCGATCTACCACGTCCACGTCGGCGAGTACACCCGCCTCGAGCCCAAGCGCTGGCGCGCGATCTACCACTACATCGATATCGTCTCGCGCAACGGCCACACCCCCGAACTTCACGGTCTGGACGACCTGTTCGCCGCGCACGACGCGGGTTACGTCGACGCCGCCGAGGCCCAGCGCATCATCGAACGCGCCAATTCGGTGGTCTCCGGCATCGTCGCGCACGACCGCCACGTCGAGCGCTGGCTCGGGTCCAAGGGGATAACCCTCACCTGGTTGTAGCGGGAATCCTGAACTACCGGGCGATGCCCGGTAGATTCTCAGGATATGACCCAGGTGCCAGCGGTTCATCTGCATCGACCCAAGGTCGAGTACTTCGATGTCGGCGAGCTCACCAACACCGACCCGAAGGGGTTCGTGCGGACCGTGGAGCGGTATCACGTCGAGCCTTGGGGTCTGTACATGGCCCGCACGGCCGACCATCCCGAATTCCACTACCTGGAGTCCTGGATCCTGCCCGCGGTGTCGTTGCGCGCCACCGTCTTTCACTACACCCCCGCACACCGCCGGGATCAGGACTACTACATCGATATCGGTGAATTCGCCGAGATCGAACCGGGCCGGTGGCGTTCGATCGACCACTATCTGGATCTCGTCGTGCGCACCGGCCGCGACGTGCGGCTGCTCGATGTGGACGAACTCCTCGCCGCGCACGCCGCCGGATATCTCGGTCCGGTCCAGGCGCAGCAGGCGATCGAGGTCGCCACGACCGCGATCGACGGCATCGCCCGGCACGGGCACGACTTCGGCAGCTGGATCGAAGAGTCCCAGGGCGTCACGCTGACCTGGCTGTAACGGTCAGCCCGCCTGCTCGGCCCAGGTCAGCACGCGGGGATAGACCTCGTCGAACCACGGGGTCTTCCCGTCGATGTACGCCGCGATCGCCGCGGCGCCGGTCAGCCCCGCCGCACTCGCCTCGGCCTTGCGCTTGACCGCCAAGTACTCCTCGCGCGCGGCGGGTTCGGCACGCAACCAGTCCCGGAAGGCGAGGGCGAAGCGCTGTCCGGGCCAGCCGTCCACCCGGATGTGCACATTGGCCGGTCGGCCCGGGTCGGCATTGCCGTGAATCCGTTTGGCCCACAGCGCCGGATCGGTACCCGCCTTCGGATCGTCGGTGAGATACGGACCGCGCGGAAACCCGGCGTCCTGCAACGCATCTCGAAGCCCGTCCGCGGTCTCCAGATCGGCCACGGTGATCTGGATGTCGACGATGTCCTTGGCGGGCAGTCCGGGCACGGCCGTCGAGCCGATGTGATCGATGCGCAGCGCGGCGGCGCCGCAGGCCAGGGCGAGCCGGGCGCTGATCCGCTGCGCCTGCGCGGGCCACGACGGATCCGCGGCGACCACCTGCACCGCACCGCGCTCGGGCAGGGTCCGGGTGCGCAGGTTGTGTTCGAACGGCACCAGCCGCTCGTCCCACAGCGCATTCACCTGCGGCGCCAGATCCTCCGGAACCCCCGAATTGTCCAGCAGCACATCGGCGACCGCTCGCCGCTGCTCGTCGGTCGCCTGGGCCTTGATCCGCGCCAACGCATCCTCGCGGGCGATCCCGCGGAACTCCTCGAGGCGGTGCACCCGCGTCTCCAGCGCCGCCTCGACCACGACGACCAGGTTGGTCATCGCCCCGAGCCCGTTCTCGACCAGCAGCGGAACGTCCTGCACCACGATGCCGTCCGCGGGCGCGGCGGCGATGATCTCGGCGGTGCGGGTACCGACCAGCGGATGGGTGATCGAGTTCAGCGTGCCCCGGGCCTCGTCGCTGGCGAATGCCTTGGCCGCCAGTGCCGGACGATCGAGACTGCCGTCGGCGGAGAGGATGTCGGCCCCGAACGCATCGACCAGCGCGGCCAATCCCGGGGTACCCGGTGCCACCACCTCGCGGGCGATCGCGTCGCTGTCGACCAGGACCGCGCCCCGCTCCACCAGCAGCCGCGCCACCGTCGACTTACCCGCTCCCATGCCTCCGGTGAGACCGATACGCAACATCGGACCAGTTTCGCATCCGGTCGGCGCGCCGACCCGCCCGCCCCGGTCCCGTCCGGCGGCGACATCGGCGCAAACAGGCCGATTACCCACACGGGCAACGTATTTCACGCGACCCCCGGTACATTTCCCATTCCGTGACGGCAGCGATATCAATCCGCAACTTTTTCCACCCGATACCGACCTGTGGTTCGAGAATTTCCGACACGCAAGGACACAAGTCGATCAAAATCGCCGATCACACACTTTCGTTCCGCTAATCTTTCGCCGCAGGCGATCCATGCCGCAGACGAGCAAGCGAAGGAACAGCATTGGGCATCCTGAAAATCCAGACGGGTCGCCACCGACTGGGCACGCCGGGCGGGGTGCACTGCCTCGAAATCCCCGCCGTCGCGACCGCATTGGCCGCATACCGCCGCACCTGGCTCACCGCACTGATCAATCCGGCCCGGCACAGCTGGGCGGCCATGCGACGCCGCACGACCCTGGCCGCGGTGCCCTGGGTACCCGCGACCGCGATCGGCTGACGAATCCGGCTCCTGCCGTTCACCTTCCCATTCACCACCGATGCCCGGCGCGCACTCGGCGCACGCCGGAACAATGATGGAAATACCGCCGCAATGGCGACCGCCGCGAATTACACCAGCCCGCTCGGCCGACGTCGAGTGCCCGGCTGCTGCGTGGGCATCGCATTGGGCGGCACCGGATAGGGAGCACCCTTGTCCTGCGTGCCCAGCGCGATATTCGGACCGCACTGCGCCAATGCCGCGGCCGTACGGGAATTCGGGTCGGAGATTCGCGGCCGAGCCTTGTTCGGTGCGGAGGCGAAATCGAAGGCCGAGGTCATATCGCCGACTGTCCGGCGACGCCAGGCCGTCAGGTTCGGTACGTCCACGCCGAAACGCCGCTCCAGCAAACGCAATTGGGAGGTGTGGTCGAAGGTCTGCGAGGCGACCAGCCCACCACGTGAGTACGGCGAGATGACCATGCACGGTACGCGGTAACCCAGGCCGATCGGCCCCGCGACGCCCTTGGCCGCGGGCACCCGCTTCAGATCGGCGGTCAGATACTCCCCCGCCGTGCCGGGCGGCGGCGTCGGCGGGGTCACGTGGTCGAAGAATCCGCCGTTCTCGTCGTAGCTGACGATCAGCGCGGTCTTCTCCCACACCCGCGGATTCGAGGTGAGGATGTCCAGCACCTGCATGATGCCGACCGCGCCGAATGCGGGCGGCAGCGCCGGATGCTCGCAGTTCATCAGCGCCGGGATCACCCAGGACACCGACGGCAGTGTGCCGGCGGCCACGTCGGCGGCGAACTCGTTCGGGAACGTCGGGGTCTTACCACGCCGCGCGAGTTCGGAATTCGGATCGGCGGCCTGTTTGAAGCAACCCAGCATGCCGTCCAGGAAGACCGAGGAGATCGGGCCGATGTCGCGGTTGTTGTACATCTTCCAGCTGACCCCCGCGTCGGAGAGGTTCTCCGGCATGGTGCGCCAGCTGTAGACGTTCTGCGGCAGGATCGTGGGCGTCTCCACCAGCGGGCCACCGGCCACGCCCTCGGGATCGATGTGCGCGGACATCCAGTACAGCCGGTTCGGATCGGTCGGGCCCAGAACCGAGCAGTGGTAGTGGTCGCAGATCGTGAACGCGTCGGCCAGTTCGTGATGGATCGGGATGTCCTCGCGGGTGTAGTAACCCATTGCGGCAGGACCGTTTCCGGCGCCGACGCTCGCGATCGACATCGGCATCCACCGGTCGTTGCGCCCGCCGTTCCAGGACTCGTGCATGCCGGGCCAACTGTGGTCCGGATCGTTGATGCACTCCCCGTCCAGGCTCGCGCCACGGGTGGTGTCGAGCCGGAACGGCAGGATGAATCCGTTCGCGGTCGGTCCGACGCCCGGCGCATAGCCGTGCTGCCGCCAGGCCGTCGACTTGTCACCGAAGCCCCGAACCCCGGACATCGTCCCGAAGTAGTGGTCGAACGAGCGGTTCTCCTGCATCAGCAGCACGATGTGCTCGATGTCGCCGAGCCCTCCCATACCGGCCGGATCGGCCGCGTACGCGCGCTCGATGATCGGATTCGCCAGCGAGGCCAGCGCCGCGACTCCGCCCGCCGCCATCGCCTTGGCCAGAAAGTCACGCCGATTGATGCCGTCGAACAGACCCATGCCGCCCAGAAACCTTCCGAATTGTGAAATTACACAGTTTCAATTCTGCCGATAACGCTATCCGACAACCTATCCCGTCGCCACGCCGCCCACGCACGCGATTCACCTCGGGATTCCTGACAGTCACTTGCATGTATCCCCGGCGGGTCCCTATGGTGGGACACACCTGATAGTGACTTTCAGGTATTCACCAGGGAGGGGCGATGACACATTCCGCCACGTCGGATCGGCCCGAGACGGCCACCACCGAACCCCGGCTCCGCGCTGCCGGGCGATGGGGCAGGTTCATCGCGCGCCATCACCGGATCGTCCTGTGCGCGTGGCTGCTGCTGGCCGTACTGTGCGGCGCGGGCTATCCGGCCCTGCACGAACGCCTCGGCGCACCGGACTACGCCCTGCCCGGATCGGCCTCACAGGCCGTTGACCACGTTGTCGCACAGCATTTCTCGCGAGCCGGGGTCGAGCAGGATCTGATCGTCTTCCACTCCGGTGGATACACCGCCGACGCCCCGGAGTTCCGAGCCGCGATCGACCGGACCCTGCCCGTGGTGCGCGGCGTGGCCGGAGTGGTGAGCGCGATCGGGCCGTTCGAGGGTTCGACGGCCATGCAGATATCCGCGGACCGGCACACCGCCTTCGCCGTGATCGGCATCGACGGATCGATGTCGGCGCGCAGCGAGGTCGCCCAGCACCTGCAGAATGCTGTTGCGGCCGTGTCGGATTCGACGGTGCGGATCTCGGTGACCGGATACTCCCCCGTCCAGGTGGATCTGATGCGGACCGAGACCGCCGACATGTCGCGCGCGGAGGCCATCGGCGTGCCCGTCGCCGCCGTATTGCTCGCCCTGGCACTCGGCGCGGTGACCGCGGCCATGATCCCGATCACGGCGACCGCGGCCGGGATCGCGCTCGCGGTCGGAATCCTGTTCGGGCTCACCGTATTTCTGAGCTTCGACTCACTCGTGCTGTCGGTGGCGACCATGATCGCCACGGGGACCGCGATCGATTACGCGATGTTCATCGTGAGCCGCTTCAACGAGGAGCTGACCCGGCGCGGCGTGCGCGGCCGACGCGAGCGCGAGGCGATCGGCCAGGCCGTCGGCATCGCCATGGACACCGCCGGGCGAACCATCCTGGCCTCGGGGCTGATCGTGGCGATCTCACTGTGTTCGCTGGTCGTGGTCGGCCTGCCCATGCTCAACGGTGTCGCAGCCGGGGTGCTCGCGGCGCTGTTCGCCACACTCACCAGCGCGTTCACCCTCCTCCCGGCCGCAATGGGACTGCTGGGACCGGCGATCAACCGCGGTGCGCTGCCTGCTCGGCTGCGCCCGGCCGAAACCCGGTCGGCGACGGCCTCCCGCGGCTGGGCACGGTGGGCGCATACGGTCATGCGCCGTCCCGTGCTGTTCGGGCTGACCGGTGTCGCGGTGCTGGCCGTGGCCGCGCTGCCGCTCACCGGATTGCGCTACGGCGTCGACATGGGCCTGCGGTCGGTGGCCGACCAGCCCTCCGGCCAGGCCACCCGGCTGGTGCAGGAGAACTTCGGGCCCGGCCTGCTCGCACCGATCGAGGTGGTCGCGAGCGGTCCGGACGATTCGGTGCTCACACCGGCCGGCCTGAGCGCTGCCGACACCTTCGTCGGCGCACTGTCCCGCGATCCGCGTATCGCGAAGGTGCTGTCCCAGCCGAGTGAGGGCAGGCTGCTCGCCGTCGTGGTGCCGCGAGAGTCGTTCGACTCCACCGCGGTTGCCGGGATCGTTTCCGATATCCGTTCCCGCGCAAAGGATGTCGACTCGGCGCAGATCCTGGTCGGCGGCACGACAGCCACCTTCGCCGACGTGTCCGCGCGGATCACCAGCCGATTCGGATGGGTGATCGCCCTGGTACTGATCGTCTCGCTGATCTTCCTGGTGATCGCGTTCCGCAGTATCGTGCTGGCGCTCAAGGCGATCGCGCTGAATCTGCTCGCGACCGGTGCGGCGCTGGGCCTGACCGTCCTGGTCTTCGAACACGGCGTCGGCGAATCCGTACTCGGTTTCCACAGCACCGGCTTTCTGCAGGTCTATCTGCCGATGCTGGTGTTCGCGGTGTTGTTCGGGTTGTCGATGGACTACGAGGTGTTCCTCATCCGCCGTATGCGCGAGGCGTGGGATCGCCACCCGGACAACGCATCCGCGGTCGCCGAGGGCCTGGAGCGCACCGCGCGCCCCATCACCGCGGCAGCGGCCATCATGGTGGCCGTCTTCGCCAGTTTCGTCACCGCCGATGTACTCGAACTGAAGCAGATCGGCTTCGCCCTCGCGGTGGCCATCGCCCTCGACGCGCTGATCGTGCGGCTGATCCTGGTCCCGGCGTTCATGCGACTGTTCGGACGCTGGAACTGGTGGCTGCCGCGGCTACCGGCACGCCGTCAACGGAAGATGGCCTCGACCGCATCGATGATAGAACCCACCGCATCCCGGTAGACGTCCCGCAACCGAGCCTGGAATCCCGTTGCGGCCCAATGATCCAGGGCCGCCGCACCTCCCCAGATCGCGGTCGCGGCGGCCAAGCGAACCCGCAGATCGTTGCGATCGCGGCCCGAGCGGTCCGCGAAGAGGATCCGGACCTCGTCCACCATCTCCCGCATCTGACGCATCTGGCCGTCCCGCACCTCGGCGATCGTGCGAACGTAGTGCAAACTGCGGCGCACCCGCTGCTCGGTGTCGTCGGTGACCAGCGCATCGACCACCGCCGGAACCAGGCTCCGGGCCAGGGTGATCAGGGCGGAAACCTCGAAGGTCGCACCTCCGCCCGCCGTCCGCAGCACGTCGAGCAGCTTGGGATCGGCCTCGTCGTAGAGGACCAGCATCTCCTTGGTGCCGAAATACCGGTAGACCGAACTGGGCGAGACGCCCGCCGCGGCGGCGACCCGCTCGACGGTCACCTCGCGATAACCGTTCTCGTCGAACAGATCCAGCGCAACCTGCTGGATACGGGTCATCGCCTCGTACTTCCGGCGCTCCCACAGGGTCGGTGCGGATTCCGCGGCAGACTCGGACATGTCATCGCCGAGAATACCGGGACGCCCCCGAAAACGGGCGAAGGCCCCGGTCGATGGACCGGGGCCTTCGTCGGATGCGCGAATTACGCGTTGCCGGACAGCTTCTCGCGCAGCGCGGCGAGCTGCGCGTCGCTGGCGAGCGAACCACCGGTCGACTCCGAAGAGGAGGACGACGACGACGCGTTCGACTGCGCGCCGCTCTCGGAGGAGTAGTTCGACGAACCACCGTTCGCGGCCTCGGCGGCGGCGTCGGCGGCCATCTTCTCCATCTGCGCGGTGTGCATCTTGTGACGACGCTCGGCCTCGGCGTAGCGGCCTTCCCACTCCTCGCGGACCTTGTCCGAACCCTCGAGCCATTCGTTGGTCTCGGGGTCGAAGCCCTCGGGGAAGATGTAGTTGCCCTGCTCGTCGTAGCTGTCGGCCATGCCGTACTTCGACGGGTCGAACTCGGCGTGGTAGTCCTCGTTCGCCTGCTTCAGCGACAGCGAGATCCGGCGACGCTCCAGGTCGATGTCGATGACCTTGACCATCGCGTCGTCGCCGACGGCGACAACCTGGTCCGGCACCTCGACGTGGCGCTCGGCCAGCTCGGAGATGTGCACCAGGCCCTCGATGCCCTCTTCGACGCGCACGAACGCACCGAACGGAACCAGCTTGGTGACCTTGCCGGGCACGATCTGGCCGATGGCGTGGGTGCGGGCGAACTGACGCCACGGGTCTTCCTGAGTCGCCTTGAGCGACAGCGAAACCCGCTCGCGGTCCAGGTCGACGTCGAGAACCTCGACGGTGACCTCCATGCCGACCTCGACAACCTCGGACGGGTGGTCGATGTGCTTCCAGGACAGCTCGGAGACGTGCACCAGACCGTCGACGCCGCCGAGATCGACGAACGCACCGAAGTTGACGATCGAGGACACGACGCCCTTGCGGACCTGGCCCTTCTGCAGCTGGTGCAGGAACTCGCTGCGGACCTCGGACTGGGTCTGCTCCAGCCAGGCGCGACGCGACAGAACGACGTTGTTGCGGTTCTTGTCCAGCTCGATGATCTTGGCCTCGATCTCCTTGCCGACGTACGGCTGCAGATCGCGGACCCGGCGCATCTCGACCAGCGACGCCGGCAGGAAGCCGCGCAGGCCGATGTCCAGGATCAGACCGCCCTTCACGACCTCGATGACGGTGCCCTTGACGGCCTCGTCCTTCTCCTTGAGCTCCTCGATCGTGCCCCACGCCCGCTCGTACTGCGCGCGCTTCTTCGACAGGATCAGGCGGCCTTCCTTGTCCTCCTTGGTGAGAACGAGGGCCTCGACCTCATCACCCACGGAAACGACCTCATTCGGGTCGACATCGTGTTTGATGGACAGTTCGCGGGAAGGGATGACGCCTTCGGTCTTGTAACCGATGTCGAGCAGAACCTCGTCGCGATCGACCTTGACGATGGTGCCTTCAACGATGTCTCCGTCGTTGAAGTACTTGATCGTCTTGTCGATGGCGGCGAGGAAGTCCTCGGCGGAGCCGATGTCGTTGACGGCTACCTGCGGCGAGGTGACGGTGGTGGGCATATGTTGGGTTGCTCCGGACGGATTGTGGTCGGTAGTGGACATTGGAACTTTCGGTTTCGCTGCTACTCACAGCCACGGGAACTACGTTGGACCTGCACAGCACATCGCCGCGACACAGCACAACGCTGTACTCATTACCTGGACTCACAGCTCACGAGTGACATCAGCAATCACGTACCAGGTACGCGAGCACTGAAGACACTCGCGGGAAACAGCGTACGCGACGTGCGTTGTACCAAGCAAACAAGGGTCCCCCGGTATGTCGATACCCTTCCATCATGCCTCGAGACCGCCCCGATTTCTCGCCCGAAGATCGCCACGCACAGGCCAACGCCCTGCTCGGCACCGCCGGAGTGAGCCGTACCCGCATCGATTCCGACGCCAGCGCTCGGGCGAGTCGGGCCTGGTGGGACGCCGATGCGGAGCAGTACCACGACGCACACGCCGACTTCCTGGGAGTGGACTCGCTGGACGGCGAATTCATCTGGTGCCCCGAGGGATTGCACGAGGGCGACTGGCATCTGCTCGGCGATATCGCGGGTAAGCGGATCCTGGAGATCGGCTGCGGATCGGCCCCGTGTTCGCGATGGCTGGCCGCGCACGGCGCCCGACCGGTCGGCCTGGACCTGTCCCGCGGGATGCTCGAACGTGGGCTGGCCGCGATGGCACGCGGTGGTCCGCGGGTGCCGTTGGTACAAGCCGGTGCGGAGGAGTTGCCGTTCGCCGACGAATCGTTCGATCTGGCGTGCTCGGCATTCGGCGCGGTGCCCTTCGTCGCCGATTCGGCGCGCGTCATGCGCGAGGTGGCGCGAGTGCTGCGACCGGGCGGGCGCTGGGTGTTCTCGGTCAACCATCCGATGCGCTGGATCTTCCCCGACGACCCGGGCCCGGACGGATTGCGCGCGACCATGCCGTATTTCGACCGCACCCCCTACGTGGAGGTCGACGACGAGGACAACCCGACCTACGTCGAACATCACCGCACGGTGGGCGACCGGGTTCGCGAGATCGTTGCGGCCGGACTCGTCCTGGTCGATCTGATCGAACCGGACTGGCCGGAGTGGCTCGACCGCGAATGGGGCCAGTGGAGCCCCCTTCGCGGCGAAATATTCCCCGGCACAGCCATTTTCGTTACTGCCCGACCCGCCTCTCCGTGACTTCAGCGTGTCGTTGGGTTCCTCGCGACTTTCGCTTCGCGCCGGCCGGTTGGGAGAGCAATCAGCTGTTGGGCGTGCCCTGGGAGTTACCCATGTTCTTGCTGAATCAGGCGTTGCGTTGCGCGAGGAAACAGCGTGAACGTTGTGGTGGTTGGTGTGGGTTTCGTTATGTCCCTCAGGCTTTGGGGATCGGCATTGTTTCCGGGGAGGCCGGTGCGGAGGCGATCGGCATCGCTTCGGTGGGGGCGCTTTCGCTCGGTGCGTCGGTCGTCATCGTCACACTCGAGCTGGAGCTGGAGCTGGAGCTGCTGCTCGCATCGGCTGTGCTCACGCTCGCGCTGACGGCGGACGGGCCGGTGAACGCGGGCAGGGCGGCGTAACGAGGGTCGATCTTGGCGGTACGGCTGGCGTGCACGATCCAGGCGCGGGCGCGGCTGAGGGCGTGATCGGGGAACATCGAGTCCCAGCGCATGTCGTCGGCGGCGTTGTAGGGCAGCTTGCCCCGGACGTCCGGTGCGTACGGGTGCGGCGGGAACATGTTCGGGAAGCCGACCTTGGGCACGACCGCCGCCTCCCGCGCGCCGGGCCGCCCGTTCTCCGGACACATGATCTTCAGGATCGCGCTGCAGGTGGCCTTGGGCACCACGATCCCGGCGGTGAATCCGAGACCGGATTCGCGGTCCGGCAACGGGAACTTCTCCAGCCGCAACAGCGCGGGCTGACCGTTCACCGTGATGGAGTGCGCCTCGAGCAGACAGCCGAACTCGGCCTGTAACTCGGTGAGCCGACGGCGCAGCCTGTCCTCGTCCTCGAGTGGCGCAGGCAGATCGGGCACCGCATCGATGTACGTCAGCGTGATGATGTCACGTGTCTTCGGATCCCCCCAGGTGTTCTGGTCGAGCTGTTGCAGTCCCCCGGTTTCGAACGAGATTGGCACGCGACCACGCTACCTATCCGTGATGTCCATGCATGTCCTGGGGCGTTTTGTGCTCAATACGTGACGTGTTGGTAACCAATCCTGGACAAAACCGACGTTTAGTTTGTTTCCTCCCCGGGCAGGTCGCGCCCCAATCGCGCGCATGCCGGTGGGCCGTGGTTCGCGAACCACGGCCCACCGGCTTCTTCGCACCCGTACCCGATCAGTTCTCGCCCGGCGCGGCGCGCGGTTTGGGCGATCGGCCCGCCTGCTCGAGGGCCTTTCGCAGCGCGTACTCGATCTGGGCGTTCACGCTGCGCAGATCGTCGGCCGCCCACTTGGCGATCGCCTCGTGGACGGCCGGATCGAGCCGCAGCAACACCTTCTTGGGCTCGCGCGCGACCATCAGGAGTACAGCGTCCCGGTGTTGACCACCGGCTGCGCGGCACGATCGCCGCACAGCACCACCAGCAGGTTCGACACCATCGAGGCCTTGCGTTCCTCGTCGAGCTCGACCATCCCCTCGTCGGACAACCGCTGCAGGGCCATGCCGACCATGCCCACCGCGCCGTCGACGATGCGGCTGCGCGCCGCGACCACCTGACTGGCCTGCTGACGCACCAGCATGGACTGGGCGATCTCCGGCGCGTAGGCCAGATGGGTGATCCGGGCCTCGAGGATGTCGATACCGGCCATCTCGGTGCGTTCACGCAGTTCGGCGGTCAGCTCCTCGGCGACCTCGGCGCCGTTGCGCAGGCTGGTGCGCGACGGGTCGGCAGCGGAAGCCTCGGCCGTCTGCGTGACCAGGTGCGAACCCGCATCGGGCGCGGCGTCGTACGGGTGCGTGGTCGCCAGATGCCGGACCGCGGTCTCGGACTGGGTGCGCACGTACTCCTCGTAGTCGTCGACCGAGAACGCCGCCTTGAAGCTGTCCACCACTCGATAGACGACCACTGCCGCGATCTCCACCGGATTGCCGTCCGAATCGTTGACCTTCAGCTTCTGCGTCTCGAAGTTGCGCACTCGCAACGAGATTCGCCGCTTGGCCGTCAGCGGCACCACCCAGAAGAATCCGGCATCGCTGACCGAGCCGATGTACTTCCCGAAGAACTGCAGCACCTTCGCCTCGTTCGGCCCGACGGTCGCCAGACCCGTCAGCCCGAGCACCGCCACGCCCAGCACGATGTACCCGATCACGGCGCCGGCACTCGCCTCGGCGCCACCGCCGTTCGCGGCCGATCCCGATGCGGTGATCCCGCCGATCAGCCCGGCCGCCCCCACGATCAGCAACACCACCAGCATCAAGAACCCGTTGACCCGAAAGGCCCGCCGCAACTCCATGACATCCTCCCAATATTGAAGTGATATCACTACAATAGCGTTCTGATGTCTCAACTGTCCAGTGGCGGCGACGCCCCGAATCACGGGGGCAGCACCGCCGGGCACGACATCTCCACGGTCACCGGGGCGGCGCAGCGCACCGATCGATCACGAACGATCCGGACGGATGTTGCGGTTGAAGCGGAACAGGTTGGCCGGGTCGAGATCGGACTTCAGCGCGGCCAGGCGGCGGTAGGTGGCGGGGGTGTAACCGGCGCGGGTCTGGGCCTCGCCGGCTCGATCGCCCGCACCGTAGAGGAAGGTGGGGCTGTGGCCGATGGCCCAGGAGGACAACGCTTTCGCGATCAGATCGTGGTGGTCGTCGACCGCGGTGCCGCCGGTGTCGGGTCCGGTGATGAATCGGGCGAGATATTCCGCGTCGCGATGATCGACCGCGACGTTCGCCGGCCCCGGACGGCGCAGCGCACCACCGAGATGGCGGATACCGGCGACCACCGGCACCGGGCTCGCCGGACCCGCGACATCCAGAAACGCCTGTGCCGCATCGGCGGTCAGCTCCGGCAGCAATGCGTTGGTCGCGGCGTAGGCGTGCGGGAAGGGCGGGTCGCTGTGGATCGTGTGGGTGTCGGTGTAGGGCATCACACGCAGGTCGTCGGTCAGGCGGGGGCCGATCGCGCGCAGCGGCGCGACGAGGCGTTCACCCTCGCTGCCCGAACCGGTGTACGCGATGTTGACGGTGGCAATGTACCTGCCGCGCAACGGTTCCGGGATCACCGGAAGATCGGGCATGGCCATCACGGTGATCGCCGAGGTCATCTCCTCGGGCAGATCCCAGGTCCACTGCCGCCATCCCTCGAGGGCCGGTTCCACGAGTCCGGTGTCGAAGATCAGCCGACCACCATAGACGGTGGTGATCGGGAAGAGTTCGACCTCGAGCGCGGTGACCACGCCGTAATTGCCGCCGGTGCCCAGGACCGCGCCGAACAGATCCTCACCCGGAGTGAGGCGGCGCAGTCGTCCGTCGGCGGTCACCAGTTCGATCGCCCGGACATGGTCGGCGGCATAGCCGAAGGTCCGAGCCAGGATGCCCAGGCCGCCGCCGAGGTGATAACCCACCACCCCGACACTCGGCGAGGATCCGTTCAACGGCGCGAGACCGTGTGCCACGGCCGCCTCGATCAGCGCCTCGGCCTGCACACCCGCACCCACCCGCGCGGTGCGAGCAGCCGGCTCGACGGTGATCTCCCGCATCCGCCGCGTACTGATCAGCACGCCGTCGTCGGCAGCCACCGACAGTCCGTGCCCGGTCGCCTGCACCGACACCGGAAGACCGTGCCGCGCAGCGTATTCCACCGCACTGCGGACATCCTCGGCGTGCAGTGCGCCGACCACCAGGGCCGGCCGGTGGGCGTAGGCGGTCTGAAAGCCCGCGACCTCCTCGTCGTATCCGGGTGTGCCCGGACGGAACAGCGGGCCGGTGACTTCGGGAAGTTCGGGAAGCCTGTTCGTCATATTTGGAACTCTGCCCGCGCCCGAATCAGAAGTACAACAGATAGTTTTTCTCGAAGATATAATTATCAGTTATGGAACTGCGACAGCTGCGTTACTTCGTCACCGTGGTCGAGGAGGCCAACTTCACCCGGGCCGCGGCTCGCCTGCACCTGACCCAGCCCGGTCTGTCCGCCCAGATCCGGCAGTTGGAGAAGGAGGTCGGCCAACCACTGCTGGACCGGTCCGGCCGGTCGATCACCCCGACCGCGACCGGCGCCGCGGTCCTGCCCCATGCGCGCGCGGCATTACAAGCGGCACAGCAGATTTCGCACACCGTGGACGAATTCACCGGCCTGCTGCGCGGTCACGTCCGGATCGGGCTCATCTCCGGCGCGGCGCTCGGCGAGGTGGACATCGCCGCGGTGCTCACGACCTTCCACCGCGATCATCCGCAGGTCGGGATCAGCCTCACCGAGGACACCTCCGAACGCATGCTCGCCGCGGTGGTGCGCGGAGATCTCGATATCGCGCTGATCGCGTCGACCGGCGCGGAACCGGATCCCGGCCTGGGTATGGACATCGTGTTCGACACCCGGATCAACGCCGCCGTCGCCGCCGACGACCGGGAATTCGGCTCCCGGACAACACTTTCGGACCTGCGCGACCGGCCGCTGATCTGCCTGTCCCGCGGCACCGGCATCCGCGGCGTCCTCGAACGTGCCTGTGCTGCGGCAGGTTTCGAACCACGCGTCGAATTCGAGGCCGCCGCACCACCGCTGCTGGTCCGTCTCGCCGCCGGTGGTCTCGGCGTCGCCGTGGTCCCCGATCTCACCCCCGAACACGCGGCGGCCGAGGGCGTCCGCATGGTCGAGATCGAACCCGAACTACGCGGCCGCCTCGCCCTCACCTGGCGCGCGGACCGACCGGCCGCGCCCGCCGCGAAAGTGCTGCTCGGTCAACTCCGCATCGCACTCGCTCCGCGCGCGGCCATCCGCACGCCGAGCTAGAGGATCCGGGACAGGAACGCCTTGGTGCGCTCGTGCTGCGGATCGGACAGCACGCTGCGCGGGTTGCCCGACTCCACGACGACTCCGCCGTCCATGAACACTAGCTGATCGGCGACCTCGCGGGCGAAACCCATCTCGTGGGTGACCACCACCATGGTCATACCCGAGGCGGCCAGCTCGCGCATCACGCCCAGTACCTCACCGACCAGTTCGGGATCCAGCGCCGAGGTCGGCTCGTCGAACAGCATCAGCTTGGGGTCCATCGCCAGTGCCCGCGCGATCGCGACACGCTGCTGCTGACCGCCCGACAGCTGCGCCGGATACGAATCGGCCTTGTCCGCCAACCCGACCCGGTCCAGCAGTTCCTTGGCACGAGTGATCGCCTGGGCCTTGCGGATCTTCTTCACCTGCGTCGGCGCCTCGATGACGTTCTCCAGGGCCGTGCGGTGCGGGAACAGGTTGAAATGCTGGAACACCATGCCGATATCGCGCCGCTGGCGCGCGGCCTCCCGCGGATGCAGCTCGTAGAGCCGTCCACCCTTCTCGCGATAGCCGACCAGATCGCCGTCGACGTACAGCCTTCCGGCATTGACCTGCTCGAGGTGGTTGATGCAGCGCAGGAAGGTGGATTTGCCCGAGCCCGACGGGCCGATCAGGCACATCACCTCCCCGCGCACCACTTCCAGCGAGATGCCCTTGAGCACCTGCAGGGTGCCGAAGTTCTTGCACACCTGCTGGGCGCTGATCATCGAGGCACTCTGGGTTCCGGCGGAATCAGTTGCGGCGGAGGTCATTTGGCCACCTCTCCCAGAGTGGTCGTCTCGGCCATCGCACGCAGCTGACGAGCGGTCAGCCGCCGGGTCACCCCACGCGAGTAGTACCGCTCGAGGTAGTACTGCCCGATCATCAGCACACTGGTGATCGCCAGATACCAGGTCGCGGCGACCAGCAGCAGCGGCACCGGCTTGAAGTTGACGCTCGAGATGTCGTGCGCCCGGCCGTACAGATCGGTGGTGAGCGGAATGGCCGTCACCAGCGACGTGGTCTTGAGCATGCTGATCAGCTCGTTACCCGTCGGCGGGATGATCACCCGCATCGCCTGCGGCAGTACGGTCCGCCACATGGTCCGCGACCAGGACATGCCCAGCGCGTACGAGGCCTCCCGCTGCCCCTCGTCCACGGAATTGATTCCCGCGCGCACGATCTCGGCCATGTAGGCCGACTCGTTCAGGCCGAGGCCGATCATCGCGAACAGGAAGGGCGCCTGCCACTGCTGCACGTTCCAGTGCGTGAAATGCGGTCCGCCGAACGGGATTCCGAGCTCGATAACCTTGTACAGCGACGGGAACAGGCCCCAGAAGAGCAATTGCACGTAGACCGGCGTCCCGCGGAAGATCCACAGGTAGCCCCACGACACCGAGCGCAGTACGGGATTCGGCGACAACCGCATCACCGCCAGGGTGACGCCCAGTACCACGCCGATCACCATCGCCAGCACGGTCAACTCGAGCGTGACCAGCGCGCCCTCGGTGATCCGTACGTCGAACAGGTAGTCGCGGTAGGTGCTCCACTGGTAGCCGTCGTTGGTGGCCGCGCCGTAGATGAACAGTGCGAGCAGGATCGCGATGACGATCGCGGCCACCCACCGGCCCGGCCGCCGCAGCGGCACCGCCTTGATCGGTGCGGGCTCGGTGACTGCCCCGGCGGCGTGCGTGTTGTCCGGGTCCGGTGAACTCACCAGCTCAGCCCTTGGCGCCGTTGATGACCGACTTGGTGATCACACCCTGTTCGACGCCCCAGTTCTGGGAGATCTTGCGATAGTCACCGGAGTCCATCAGATGCTGCACCGCGGCCTGCAGGACCGGGCCCAGCGGGGAGCCCTTGGCCACCGGCCAGCCGTACGGCGCGGAGGCGAAGATCGGACCGTCCGTCTCGATCTTGCCCTCGTTCTGCTTGACCGCGTAGGCGGTCACCGGCGAATCCGCCGAGAAGGCGTCCACCTGGCCCAGCACCAGCGCGTTCGCCGCGGCGGCCTGATCGTCGAAGGCGACGATATCGATCTTGGCCTTACCGGCGTCGGTGCACGCCTTGCTCTTGGCCGGGAGTTCGTCGGTCTGCTGCACGGTGGTGCGCTCGACCGCGACCTTCTTACCGCAGGCGTTGTTCGGGTCGATGGACGCGCCCTTCTGCTGGGCCCACTGGCTGCCCGCGGAGAAGTAGTCGACGAAATCGACCGACTTCTCACGATCGGTGTTGTCGGTGAACGAGGACATGCCCAGGTCGTAGGTGCCCGCCTGGATGCTGGGAATGATCTTCTCGAAATCGGCCTGCTGATAGTCGGCCTTCAGCCCCAGCGTGGTGGCCACCGCATCCATCAGATCCACATCGAAACCGACGATCTTGCCCGACGAAGGATCGCGGAACTCGTTGGGCGAGTAGGGGATATTGACCCCGACCACGAGTTTGCCTGCCTGCTTGACCTTCTCGGGCACCTGCGCCGCCAGGGCGTCGACCTTGCTGACCTGAACCTTGGCCACCGCCGGGGTGGTGCTCTCGGTGTTCTTGGTACAGCCCGTCAGCAGCAATGCACCGCCGGCGACAACACATGCGGCTCGCAGAATGTACCCGCGAGCTCCGGATCGAACAGACACAGCAGCCCTCCATGTTTGGGTGAGCGATAACACGACATCGCCCGCCGTTCGAAATGTATGCGATTCGGACCGACTGTGCCGGTCGGTTACCGAAGGTTAATCCTCGCCGGGTGCGGCGAGTACCCATACACGCCGAATCCGGGACCCTATCACCAGCGATGCACGCGCGCCCGGACCTGCTCGGTGAACTCGCTGGTGGAGGCGAGCCCGCCCAGATCGGCCGTCGCGATACCGGCCTCGAAGACGGCCGCCACCGCGCGTTCGATACGTTCACCCGCATGCGTGAAGGTCGGATCCGCGCGATGGGATCCCAACCAGCGCAACAACATTGCCGTAGACAGTTGCAGCGCCGCCGGATTCGCGCGGTTGCGTCCGGCTAGCACCGGCGCCGCACCGTGCACGGCCTGGGCCATCGCCTGGGTGCGTGAACAGTTCAGCGAGGCGGCGGTGCCGAGCGATGCACCGAGTTCGGCGGCCAGATCGGACAGGATGTCGCCGAACAGGTTCTCGGTGACCAGCACGTCGTAATCACCCGGCGCGCGCACCAGATGGGCGGCGGCCGCGTCGACGTGCTCGTCGTCCACTCGCAGGTCCGGATAGCCCGCGGCCACCTCGTAGCACACGTCGCGGAACAGTCCCATCGTCATGGGCAGCACATTGGCCTTGTGCACGATGGTCAGATGTCTGCGGCGGGCCGAGGCCAGCGCACATGCCTCGTGCGCGATCCGCGTACATGCCTCGCGCGTGATCACACCCACCGACATCGCCACGTCGGGCGTCGGCCGGAACTCGCCCGAACCGGCGAACATATTGCGATCGGCGTAGAAACCCTCGGTGTTCTCCCGCACGATCACCAGATCCGTCTCCGGCGCGACCGCCCGCACCCCGGGGAACGCCCGCGCGGGACGGATGTTCGCGAACAGGCCGAACCGCTTGCGGATCGCCCCGCCCGGTGGTGCGAATGTGCGGAATTCCGGTGCGTACGAGGCATTGTCGTGCGGACCGAGAATCCATCCGTCCAACTCTGCGAGCGCGTGGAGCGTCACCAACGGCAGCGGATCGTTGAACTCATCGATCGCACCCTGCCCCATCGGCAGCCGCACCCACTCCGCCGCCGGAGCCCCCGCCGCCGCCAACGCCTCGTCGGCCACCTCCCGGGCAGCCCGCACCACCTCCGGCCCGATACCGTCCCCGTCGATCAACCCCAGCCGAACCATCTCCGAAGTCACCACCCCATCCTCGACGCCCACCCGCCCCCGGCAACACCCGGGTCACCCCTCCCCACTCTCAGGCAACCCACCGGCAAGCAGTGATCGGCACCCACCCGCCCGCAAGCGTGCAATAGGTCACCCTCACGCGATAGCGTGCAACTGCGGCGCGAGCCGCCCCCGCAACGATTGATCTCGTGAGCACATGGGTAACTCCCCGGGAACGCCCGAAACCCAACCACGCTCCCAACCGCCGGACCGACGCCCAACACTTCGAGGCACCCAACGACACGCTGAATTCCCGGGGAGGCGGGACCGCATTCCCGGGGAGGCGGAACAGCCGGGGCATGGTTTTGCGTTGTAATGGGCGATACCAACAGGAGAGGACCCCATGGCCACCCAGACATTGACCGCTCAGAACTTCGATGAGGTCGTCACCGGAAACGACGTCGTACTCGTCGATTTCTGGGCCGACTGGTGCGGACCGTGTAAGCAGTTCGCGCCGACTTACGACAAGTCCTCGGACAAGCACCCCGACGTGGTGCACGGCAAGGTCGACACCGAGGCCGAGCAGAGCCTGGCCGCTGCGGCCAACATCCGCTCGATCCCGACGATCATGGCGTTCCGCGAAGGCGTGCTGGTGTTCGCACAGCCCGGAGCGCTGCCCCCGGACGCCCTCGAGGATCTGGTGACCCAGGTGAAGGAGCTCGACATGGACGACGTTCGCAAGCAGATCGCCGAACAGGCCGAACAGGGCGCCGACCAGGCCGAGTAAGACTCGACCCATCGCACGCATCTCGCCCCCGCCGCGTCGTACGCGGCGGGGGCGAGTGCTGTGGGTATCAGTTGGCGAACGAGTTGATGCCCGAAAGCATCGCTCGCACAGAGGATTCCGCGCCGTCGTCGGCGAGGGCGGCGCCCCAGCCACGGCGACCGTTGACCTCGCAACGGACGAAAGTCGCTATGCCCGAAGCGGTTTGCCGCTGGTGGAACTGCAGGATCTCGACCGGATAACCCTCGTCGTAGAGGGCCGAGGTGAGTGCGGCCACCGGGTTGCCCGCGGACACCACGGTCCGCAGGTGGCCGTTGAATTCGAGTGTGGCGGTGTAGGTTGCCGAGGCATGTCGCTGCCCGGCCGGTATCCATTCGCCGAGCTTGACCGGGCCTGCGAGGTCGCAGTACCGCTCGTGGAACTCGGCGGGGGTCAGGCCGTCGCTCTCGGCGCGCAGGGCGCGAGGGGCGGCAGTGATGAAGGCAGTGTCGATGGTCAGTGTCATGATGACTAGGTCTTCCCGAGGCGTGTCGTGTCCGATTGACAGAGGGGACCAGCTCAGTAATTAGGTTCTACGGCCGCAGCGAGGGGCCGGTCCGAATCAGACCCCGCTACGGCGGAGAACTACGAGAAGTCGACCGGTAGCCACCATCGCGGTCAGCGGCATTAGCGCCACGCGGTCGCGGTCGGCGACATTGCGAGCGGCGCTGTGGCTAGCGGCGGGATTCGGCACGATTCGAGAATATGGACTGTCACGGCCGATAGCAACCACATCGGCGCGGAACCGATGGGTAACTTCGTCACAATCGTCCGTAAACAGCGAACCAACGGCCGACGATGCGCTCAGCAACCCGATCGACGAGCGGAAATCAGCGCTTGCACGCCCAGCGGGACACATGGGCAATCTTCAGGCAATCAGATTCTTATGTCCGTTTCGCCGGGATTCAGCGCCCTGATCCGGCCTCGGACCGGGCACGGTCACCGCCGCCGGATGACGTTCTCAGCCTTCTCGAAGGTCGCTATCATCCGCCCGTAAGGCGGGCGACGCACGATAGATCTGGTAACGAGCCATACCGGAACGGGCCCACCGGCCCGACCGGATCCGGCGCCGCGATGCGCCGACCGACTCCGTGGCCGCCGGGCGTCCCCCTCATCCGACCGGCGGCCACGGTTTTTCTTCGTCGCTAGTGCGCGGCGGCATCCCAGCTGCGCCCGACTCCCACCGAGACCTCGAGCGGCACCGACAGCTCGATCGCCTTCGACATATGTTCGCGCGCAAGGGCTTCCAGCTGCTCGCGCTCGCCCGGGGCGACTTCGAAGAGCAGTTCGTCGTGGATCTGCAGCAGCGTGCGCGAGGCGAGTCCGGCCTCCTGCACCGCATGCTGCACGTTGATCATCGCGACCTTGATGATGTCGGCGGCGGTGCCCTGGATGGGCGCGTTGAGCGCCATGCGCTCGGCCGCCTCGCGACGCTGGCGGTTGCTCGAATCCAGATCGGGCAGATAGCGGCGACGACCGAACAGCGTCTCGGTGTACCCGACCTTGCGGGCCTGCTCGACCGCCTCGTGCAGATAGTCGCGAATCGCGCCGAACCGGGAGAAGTACACCTCCATCTGCGCCTTGGCCTCCTCGGCGCTGATCTTGAGCTGCTGGGACAACCCGTAGGCCGACAATCCGTAGGCCAGGCCGTAGGACATCGCCTTGATCCGGCGGCGCAGCTCCGGGTTCACCTCGGTGATCGGGATGTCGAAGGCCTTGGAGGCGACGAAATTGTGCAGATCCTCCCCCGAGTTGAACGCCTCGATCAGGCCCTCGTCCTTGGACAGGTGCGCCATGATCCGCATCTCGATCTGGCTGTAGTCCGCGGTCATCAGCGACTCGCAGCCGGGCCCGACGACGAAGGTGTCGCGGATGCGACGGCCGGTATCGGTGCGGATCGGGATGTTCTGCAGATTCGGCTCGGTCGAGGACAACCGGCCCGTCGCGGCGATGGTCTGGTTGAACGTGGTGTGGATGCGGCCGTCGTCGGCGACCGATTTGAGCAGGCCGTCGACGGTCACCTTCAGCCGGGTCGCATCGCGGTGCGCGAGCAGATGCTCCAGGAAGGGATGCTGGGTCTTCTCGAACAGCGACTCGAGCGCATCGGCGTCGGTGGTGTATCCGGTCTTGGTGCGCTTGGTCTTGGGCATCTCGAGCTCGTCGAACAGCACCACCTGCAACTGCTTGGGCGAGCCGAGGTTGATCTGCTTGCCGATCACCCCGTAGGCCGCGCTCGCGGCATCGGCGACGCGATCGGCGAATTCGGATTGCAGCTGCTCGAGTTCGGCGACGTCGACGCCGATACCGGCCTCCTCCAGTTCGGCCAGCACCCCCAGCAGCGGCAGCTCCATCTCGGTGAGCAGCCTGGTGGACTCGATGCGCTCCAACTCGACGCCCAGCGCCTCGGCCAGATCGGCCACCGCGCGGGCACGCAGGATCTCGGCCTGGGCCAGTTCGGCGTCGACCGAACCCTCCTCGTCGAGCAGGGACAGCTGTGGCTGCTCGTCCGATTCCACGCGCAGCTCGCGCGAGAGATAACGCAGCGACAAATCGTCCAGATTGAAGGTGCGCTGGCCGGGGCGGACCAGATAGGCGGCCAGCGCAGTGTCGCTGGCCAGTCCGGCCAGCCGCCAGCCACGCCCGCGCAGCGCGTGCTTGGCGGCCTTGGCCTCGTGCACGGCCTTGGGGATCGCCGGATCGGCCAGCCATGCGCCCAGCGCCGCCTCGTCCTCGGGCGTCAGCCCTACCGCGTCGAAATAGCCGCCCTCGCCGTCGGCGGCGGAGATCGCGATCGCGGTGACGTCACCGTTCACCGGAGTTCCGGTGCCGACTACCGAAATACCATGGCGCACACCGGCTTTGGCATGCTCGGCCAGCCAGTCGGCAGCCCCGCCGGGCTCGACGGCCCCGCCGCTGATCTCGAATCCGCCGTCGGCCTCGGGCTCGGGCGCCGCGAGGGTGTCGAACAGCCGATCGCGCAGCACCCGGAATTCCAGATCGTCGAACAGGCGGTGGATCCGGTCCCGATCCCACGGCTGCTGAGCCAGCTGATCGGGGGTGTACGGCAGCGCGACGTCCTTGACCATCTCGGTGAGCTGGCGGTTGAGCACGACGCTGGACAGGTTGGCGCGCAACGCATCACCCACCTTGCCCTTCACCTGATCGACACGTTCCACCAGGGTGTTCAGATCGCCGTATTCGCGCACCCACTTGGCGGCGGTCTTCTCCCCGACGCCCGGAATACCGGGCAGATTGTCGCTCGGGTCGCCGCGCAGGGCCGCGAAGTCCGGATACTGGGCCGGGGTCAGGCCGTACTTCTCCTGCACCGCCTCGGGGGTGAACCGGGTGAGTTCGGAAACGCCCTTCTTCGGGTACAGGACCGTGACGTCGTCGGTCACCAACTGGAGCGAATCCCGGTCGCCCGTGACGATCAGCACCCGGAAACCCTGCGGCACGGCCTGGGTGGTGAGGGTCGCGATCACATCGTCGGCCTCGTAGCCGTCGATCGCCATCACCGGAATGCCCAGTGCGCCCAGGACCTCCTGGGTGATCTCCACCTGGCCGCGGAACTCGTCGGGCGTCTGGGCGCGATTGGCCTTGTACTCCGGATACGCCTCGGTGCGGAAGGTCTTGCGGCTGACGTCGAACGCGGCGGCCACGTGGGTGGGCTTCTCGTCGCGCAACAGGTTGATGAGCATGGCGGTGAACCCGTACACCGCATTGGTGGTCTGCCCGGTGATCGTCTTGAAGTTGTCCGCGGGCAGGGCGAAGAACGCGCGATAGGCCAGCGAATGCCCGTCCAGCAACAACAGGGTCGGCCGCTCGCCTTCGGTGGCTGCGGGCACGGTGCTCGGGCGCTGATCGCTGGTGGCTGAAGTCACGGCACAGAGTCTAGGGACAGGCACCGACAAGCGTTGCCGGACCTCCGCGGATCCCGCGCGCCGCGACCGGATGAGGCGGTTCGTCGGGATCCGGCCGCGCATCGCACGGCCGGATCCCGCACCGGTTACGCGACGCCCAGATACGCCGATTTGACCGCCGGATCGGTCAGCAGCGCGCGGCCGCCGCCGGTCTTGGTGATCTCACCGGTCTCCAGGATGTAGGCGCGGTGACTGCGGGTCAGCGCCTGCTGTGCGTTCTGCTCGACCAGCAGTACGGTCGTGCCGTTGGCGTTGATCTCGCTGATGATCCGGAAGATCTGCTGGATCACCATGGGAGCCAGACCCATGGACGGCTCGTCCAGCAACAGCAGCTTCGGCCGGGCCATCAGCGCGCGGCCGATCGCCAGCATCTGCTGCTCACCGCCGGACATGGTGCCGCCCACCTGTTTCCGGCGTTCGGCCAGCCGCGGGAACAACTCGAACACCCGCTCGAGGGTCTGCCCGTACTCCGCCCGCTGCTTGAACGGCCGTGCGTGACAACCCATGTCGAGGTTCTCCTGCACGGTCATGCCCGGGAACACCCCGCGGCCCTCGGGGGCCTGGATCAGACCCTCGACCACCCGCTCGTGCGCCCGCATCCGGCTGACGTCCTTGCCCGCGAACGTGATCCGCCCGCGCCCCAGGGGCAGCAGCCCGGACAGCGCGCGCATGGTGGTGGTCTTGCCCGCACCGTTCGCGCCCAGCAGGGTCACCAGCTCACCCTCCGCGACCTGCAACGAAATACCGTGCAGCGCTTGGATTCTGCCGTAGCTGACGACCATGTCCTCGACCACGAGCAGCGGTTCGGAGCCGCCCTGCCCGGGACCGCCGGTGGTCAGCGCGGCGGGTGACACCGCGCCGGATCCGCTCGCCGCGCGCTCGGATCCGGTGCTCTCGGGGACCCGGAACGGCACATCGGGATCCGCGCCGGCGGCATCCGCCGGACGGTGATCCTCCTCCCGGTAGACCGGCAGCACCGCGGTATCGGCCACCGCGGCCGGATTCACGAATACCGAGGATTCGGATTCGGCGGCGGCATCGGCCAATTCCGCCGCCGCCTCCTCGTCCGGCACACCCAGATAGGCCGCGATCACCGCCGGATCGTCGCGGATCTGCTCGGGCAGCGCGTCGGCGATCTTGCGCCCGAACTCCAGCACCACGATCCGGTCGGTGACACCCATGACCAGCCGCATATCGTGCTCGATCAGCAGCACCGTGAACCCGTCGTCACGGATCTTGCGGATCAGATCCATCAGCGCGGACTTCTCGCTCGGATTGAATCCGGCCGCGGGCTCGTCCAGGCACAGCAGCTTCGGCTCGGTCGCCAGCGCGCGGGCGATCTCCAGCCGGCGCTGATCGCCGTAGGACAGGTTGCGCGCCTTCTCCACCGCCCGCGGCGCGATGCCGACGAACTCCAGCAGCGCCATACCGCGTTCGATCGCGTCGCGCTCCTCGCGACGATGCCGCGCGGACCGGAACACCGCACCGGGTACCGAGGTGTGGTGCCGGGCGTCGGTGCCGACGACCACGTTCTCCAGCGCCGTCATCTCCCCGAACAACCGGATGTTCTGGAAGGTCCGGGCGATGCCCAGCCGGGTGATCTGATTGCGCTTGGTCTTGGTCAGCGGCTTGCCGTCGAAGAACACCGTGCCCGCCGACGGCCGGTACACACCGGTGATGGCGTTGAAGCAGGTCGTCTTTCCCGCGCCGTTGGGCCCGATGAGTCCGAGGATCTCGCCGCGGCGAATCTCGAAACTCACCGCGTCCAGTGCCGTCAGACCACCGAACCGCATGGTCAGCCCGTCGGTGCGCAGCAGCGGCTCGCCGACCGCCGTCTCGATTTCCCGGTGTGGTGCAACGACTTCCGCGACGACCTGGGTATCGGCCAGTTCCGGGAGCACGGCGCCGACATCGACGACACCGGCCGCACCCACCTCCTGTTCCTTGGCATATCCCGCCGACATGTCCTCGTTGTCGAACAGCGCGCCACCCGCACCCGGCCCGGTCATGCGCCCGCTCCCGTCGCCTCGGCGGCCTGCGCAGGCCGCCGCACCGCTCGATACACCTGCCTGGAATAGGCGAGCAATTTCTGCCGCGCCGGGAACAGCCCCTGCGGACGGAAGATCATCACCACCACCAGCGTGAGACCGAAGAACAGATATTTGAAGTCGCCCAACGACTGTCCCGCCACGTTCACCGACATGAACCGGTTCGGCAGGTACACGATCAGGAACGCGCCGACGATCACGCCGAGTTTGTTGCCCTGACCGCCCAGCACCACCGCGCACAGGAACAGCATCGAGTTGATGACGTTGAATCCGGTCGGATTGATGAACTGCACCTGACCGGCGTACAGCGCGCCGGACAGGCCGCCGACCGCCGCGCCGATGGTGAACGCCCACAGCTTGAATTTGAAGGTGGGCACGCCCATGATCTCCGCGGCGTCCTCGTCCTCGCGGATCGCGACCCAGGCGCGGCCGACGCGGCTGCGCTCCAGATTGCCGACCAGGATCAGCACCACGACCACCAGCAGCATGCCGATCCAGAACCACCAGACCCCGGAATTCGCGCGGTCCAGCAGATTCCCGGAATTCCGATCGCCGAGGTTACCCGACGAGAAATAGCCGCCGGTATGGGTTTTCGACTCGCCCAGGTGCGGATACGCGATGCCCGCCAGGCCGAGGCTGCCGTTGGTGACCCCGCCCAGGTTGTCGGCGAGCAATCGGACGATCTCACCGAATCCGAGGGTCACGATCGCCAGGTAGTCACCGCGCAGCCGCAGCGTCGGGGTGCCCAGAATCAGGCCGGAGGCCGCGGTCGCCAGGATCGCCAGCGGCACGCACAGCAGCCACGCCCATTTCGAGTCGAAGACACCGGAATTCGAATGGAACGGGCTGTTCGGACTGGTCAGGATGCCGACCGTATACGCACCGACCGCGTAGAAGCCGACATAGCCCAGATCCAGCAGACCGGTCTGGCCGACCACGACGTTCAGGCCGATCGCGATGAGCGCGTACATCGCGAACTGCGCCATCACCCCGCCGAAACTCGTACCCGGGGTGTTGATCAGCGGCGGCGGGAACAGCGCGATCAGCCCGAGCACGATGACCGCCGGCACGCCGAACGCCCATTGCGCGGGCCGGGACAACCCGCCCCACCAGCCGCGAATCGCATCACCCACACCGCGCGGACGCTGTTGCGGCGCAGTGGAAGTCACCGGAACTTTCGTAGCCTCACTCATACCCGGGCCTTTCCGAGACTCTCACCCAGAATGCCCGTGGGACGGAGCATCAGCACCGCCACCAGCACCACGAACGCGACCACGTCACGCCACTGGGTACCGAACAGGATCTGGCCGTAATCCTCGGCCAGGCCCAGCAGCAGACCACCCAGCAGCGCGCCGCGCAGGTTGCCGATACCGCCGAGCACCGCGGCGCTGAACGCCTTGACGCCCAGGATGAATCCGCCGTTGAAGACGATTCCCTGCGGCACCTTCAAGGTGTAGAGCGTCGCGGCGGCACCGGCCAGCAGACCGCCGATCAGGAAGGTCAGCATGATGACCCGCTCGCGCGAGACGCCCATCAGCGTCGCGGTGTCGGGGTCCTGGGCGACCGCGCGGATGGCGCGGCCGAATCTGGTCCGGTTGATCAGGATCTCGGTGAGCGCGGCCAGTGCGACCGCGGCCAGCACGATCACGATCGCCACATTCGTCACCGACGCTCCGAACAAGGAGAATTCCTGTTTGGGTTCGACGAGTTTGATCGGCTGCTGCGGATTGGTACCGCCCAGCCCGGACACGATTTTCGGCAGTACGTAGTGCACGAACTCCTGCAGCACGAAGGACATGCCGATCGCGGTGATCAGGAAGATCAGCGGTTTGGCGCCGCGTTTGCGCAGCGGCCGGTAGGCCACCCGCTCCAGGCCGACGGCGGTCGCACCGGACACCGCCATACCGATCAGCATCGCCACCAGCAGGTAGACGATCGTCAGCAGGACACCCTGGGAGTAGACATTCCCACTGGCGGAGAATCCCAGCAGCTCCAATCCGACATACTGTCCGAACATGCCGAGCATGAAGACCTCGGAATGGGCGAAGTTGATCAGCCGCAATACGCCGTAGACCAGGGTGTAGCCGACGGCCACAAGCGCGTAGATCGCGCCGTAGCTCAATCCGTCGACGGTGAGCTGCCAGAACTGGTCGACCACCCCGGAAATGTTGAAATCAATGGTCCCGGCATACAGCGCGGGATCCGCCAATACGGTTACAGACATTCGACACTCTCGTCATCGTGGGAAACAGCGTGCCCGGGTCCCGATGCGGACCGCCGGAGCGGAGATCACGGGTGCCCCCAGCCAAGGTGATGGAAGGGGCGTGCACCGGGACGATGGGTTCGCCTTCCGGTGCACGCTGTTGCCGATACGGGGTAGGTCCCTACTTGACCTGGTACATCCAGATCAAGGCGTTCGACAATTCACCCGTGCTGTCCCACTTGTAGTGCCGAGCCAGGCCCTGGCCGTCGTAGTTGCGCACGTAATCGAGCACCTCGGGGCGAGTGACCTTGCCCGCGTCGATCGCCTTCAGCACGATCGTGGTCAGGTCGTACGCCTCGACCGAGTACACGCCCGGCTCCTGGTTGTTCAGGGCCTTGTAGGCGGTGGCGAAGGTGTCCGGCGCCGGACCACAGGGGCAGGACAGCAGCGCGCCCTTGCTGGAGTCACCGGCCTGCTTGACGAACTGCGGGTCGTTGGTGCCGTCGTCGGAGACGAAGGTCGCGCTCACCCCGGCCGAGTGCAGCTGCTCCACCAGCGGAGCCGCCTCGGCGTAGTACCCGGAGTAGAAGATCGCGTCCGGCTTGGCGGAGGACAGCTTCGAGACCGTCGCGGAGAAGTCCTTGTCACCGGTCTTCACCTGGGCCGCGCAGGATTCGTCGGCCGAGGAGCCGAGCGCGGCGATGACCGACTTGGCAAGGCCCACACCGTAATCGGAGTCGTCCTGCACCACGCAGATCTTCTTGAACCCGCCCGCGCCGGTCAGATAATGCGCGACCGAGGGACCCTGCAGATCGTCGTTGGCCAGGCCGCGGAAGAAGGTCTTCCAGCCGTTCTTGGTCAGCGAGGCGTTGGTGGCCGAGGAGGTCAGCGCCGGAAGTCCGGCGTCGCTGATGATCTGGCCGGTCGCCTTGGTCTCACCGGAGAACGCCGGACCGATCAGCGCGGTCACCGACTGATCGCTGATCACCGTCGGGATGACCTGGCTGGCCTTCTGCGGATCACCCTCGGTGTCGAAGGGCTTGAGCTGCACCTGGCAGTCCGGGTTGGCCTTGTTGTGCTGCTGGACAGCGAGTTTCACGCCATCCTCGATGTTGATGCCGAGCGCGGAATTCGCCCCCGTGAGCGCACCCGCCATCGCGATCGCCGTGGTGGGCGCGCACTTGGCCTTGCCGTCACCCGCGGGATCGGCGGCCTGGGCCGTACCGGTCTGGGTCACCGCCTTGCCCTGGCTATCGATCTGCACCAGCGACTTGATCGACAGACCGGTTCCGCTCCCGCCACCGGCGCTGTTCGACGTCGATTTGCTGCTGCAACCGGCTACGGCCAGCACGGCCGCCGCCCCGATCACCAACGCACCGCGAACCACACGAGTCCGCGTGGTGCTCCGCGTTATTGAACCAAGCACGATTCACCTCTATGTTCCTCGATCCCCCGGGGTTGCCGAGAGGGCCGACCATGTCGGCCAAGCTCAGAACATAGCGTTGTGACGTTAGCTCCGCATCACATTCGGGCCATCGGTCCTACTTCGATCCCGAATATTCGTCACGATCGCGTTACCACTGTGTTAATGGTGGCAAATGCATCGCTACTACGACTTGGGGGCGAGGTTCTCCAAAACCACCTCGGCAACCGCCTTCATCGTCGTGCGGCGGTCCATCGCGGTCCGCTGTATCCACTTGAATGCCTGCGGCTCCGACAGACCCTGCGTCTGCATCAGCACACCCTTGGCACGCTCGACGAGTTTGCGCGTCTCGAGCCGCTCGGACAGGCTCGCGACCTCGCTCTCGAGTGCGGTGATCTCGTGGAAACGGCTGGCCGCCAGCTCGATCGCCGGTACCAGATCGGATTTGGTGAACGGTTTCACCAGGTAGGCCATCGCACCCGCGTCCCGGGCCCGCTCGACCAGGTCGCGCTGACTGAATGCGGTCAGGATCACAACGGGTGCAACACGATTGGTCGCGATCTCCGCCGCGGCGTCGATGCCGTCGCGCCGCGGCATCTTCACATCCATGATCACCAGATCCGGTCGCAGCTCCCCGGCCAGATCGACCGCCTGCTGACCATCGCCCGCCTCGCCGACGACCTGATAGCCCTCCTCGGTGAGCATCTCCACCAGGTCCATCCGGATGAGCGCCTCGTCCTCGGCCACGACCACACGCTTGGCGGCGGTCGCCCCATCCTTCTTCGCGCCCCCTGTTGACGTTCCCATAGACAGACCCCTCGTATTCCGATGCCGACACCCGATGCTCCGATGCGGTCCGACGCCGCCCTCGACGGACCGCACGCATCCGAGTTCCCTGAAGCGTACCGTTCGACACCGTCGAGAACCCACCTACCCAGCATGAACCGGGGCAGTATCACACCGATTCGGTTCCCGGGAGGGTCACCGGCTATGATTTGCACCCGGTGCGCCGAGTTGGCGGAACAGGCAGACGCGACGGTCTCAAAAACCGTTGTCCGAAAGGACGTGTGGGTTCGAGTCCCACACTCGGCACCAGATAAGCCTCCCCCTTCTCGGTCGGCTCCCCCATTCTCTCGCGCGGATCTGTCCGAATATCCGGATCCGGTCGTCATCCATCCGGGCATACGAGTCGTACTTCCCGCGCGGCGGGATCGACACCATGTACGACGATATGACCACTCCGACCGGGTCGCACCGACGGCGACGATGCGCGGACGACTGTTCTCCCCCGCGGACGCGTCGAGAGCGCGACCCCGAAAGCCGACCCGGCGGTCGAAGAAACGACACATCATACCGAAGATTCCGGACGGAATTGATTTACCGATTTCCGGGCCGTTCAGCGACTCGCAGGCAAACGGCTCACGCGCGACTCGCTACACGGAAATGAACATCTGGCGACAATGGCTGTTTTCCGCTATTGCCGTCTTCTCGTCGCGCCCGTGGACGCATACCGTACCTGCCATGCATGTCCTGTTCGTCTGCACCGGCAATGTGTGCCGCTCGGTGATCGCCGAACGCCTCACCCGCGCGCTGGCGGACGAACACGGACTGTACGACGAACTGACCGCGGAGAGCGCCGGAACCCGGGCATTGGTCGGATTCGGTGTGGAACCGCTTGCGGCACAGACGATCACCGGACTCGGCGCGAATGCGAGCGGCTTCCGCGCCCGCCGCCTCAAACCGGAGATGGTCGACCGCGCCGATCTGGTCCTGGCCATGACCGAACAGATTCGCGACGATATCGTCGCGCACGTCCCCGGCGCCCGGCCGCGCACCTTCACACTGCTGCAGGCGTACCGCATCGCCAAGGTCAGCGGCGCTCGCACCGTCGCCGAGATGGACCGCGCCCGTAACGATCTGGCACTGGTGGGCCGGGAGAACATCGCCGATCCGGTGGGCCTGTCCCCGGAGAAATACTGCGAGGTCGGCGACCGGATCGCCGAAAATCTCGCGCCGCTGCTGCTGTGGCTGTGCATGCCGGCCGGGCACGCCACCGACGACCGCGGCCGCCCGCATCTGGTGGTCCTGCCCGGTGGACGGCGGGACGTACCGCCGGTGACCGACACCACTCGAATCGGCCGACAGGCCTGAGGAATTCGCGCCGACGCTCCAGGCGACGGAGGTGTCCTCCCCATTTCCTGTGGGAGCGACTACACTGCCGGGCGAATGGCTCCGCCAAAGGTTCGACACAAGAACAGGACTCGACATGCCGAAACGCATTTCGGATGTTTCACTCCATGTTTACGTGACACCCGAAACCCTCGATCGTGTCGTGGCCACCGTCCGCAAGGTGGTCGACGAACACGTGGCCGATCGCGATCTGTTCGCGTGGCGATTCACTCTGCCGGTCGATGCCGATCAGCCGACCCACGCGGTACTGGAAACCCAATGGCGACTGGATAATCCGGACGAGGACCCCGGCGACAGACGCACCTACGAGATCGCCCTGAGCCTGGTCGGTGACGCGAAGCTGCTCACCGAGACCAACCTGGCCCAGTTGGAGCGCCGCCTGATGCTGTGCATCTCCGCACAGGACGCGGTCCCCTACGAGATCCACACCCTCCACCGGGAGAGCTTCGACCTCGAAGAGAACCGCGAACTGATCTAGTACTCCCCGGAGGGCTCAGCGCCTGGCCGGGAAGTGCCGGATGACGCCCTCTTGGACAACTGTCGCCAGCAATTCGCCTGCGCGAGAATAGAAATGCCCCATCGCCAGGCCGCGCTGCCCGGCGGCGACGGGCGACTGGGTCGCGTACAGGGCCCACTCGTCGAAGCGGAACGGGCGGTGGAACCAGATCGAGTGGTTCACCGTCGCCGCGACGATCCGGTCGAAGCCCCAGGACAAGCCGTGCGTGGTGATGATCGAATCCAGCACCGTGGTGTCCGACGAATAACCCAGCGCCGCAACGTGAATCAGCGGATCCTCGGGCAGGGTGCCGTCGGCCTTCATCCACACGCGGTTGTGGTTGAGGGTTTCACCGGTGCCCTTGAGGATCCACGCCGGGTCGTTGGTATACCGCATATCGATCGGATGCGGAGCCTGGACGAACATCTGCAGCCGGTCCTCGAGTCCCTCGAAGGACTCCTCGACCCGGGGCAGACCGTCCGGATCGGGCACCTGCGGCTGCGGAGTGGCGTGCTCGAGGCCCTTGCCGTAGTCCTGGAAGGCCGCCAGCATGACGAACAGCTCCTGATCGTCCTGATAGGCGGTGACGGTGCGATTGGCGAAGGCGCGGCCGTCCCGGTGACGTTCCACCCGGTACTCGATCGCCTTCTTCACATCGCCGCCGCGCACGAAATGCGCGTTGACCGCGTGCACCGGACGCCCGGGGCCGACGGTACGGCCGGCGGCGATGATCGCCTGCGCGACCAGCTGCCCGCCGAAGGTCCGGCTCCACACCTTCTCCGGGTGCTGCCCGAGGAACGTGTCCTCACCGGTCTGCTCCAGGTCGAGCAGACCGAGCAGCACCTCCAGATCGCCTGTTCCCGTAGACACCGACTCGCCCAGTGACGCGCTCAACTCAGTGGTCCTCCTCGCCTATCCGATGCACGTGAATCAGGTTGGTGGAACCGATGGTTCCCGGCGGGGAGCCGGCCACGATGACCACCAGATCGCCCTTGGCGTACCGATTCAGCGACAGCAGTTCCTTGTCGACCTGACCGATCATCTCATCGGTCGTGCGCACGGTCGGCACGATGAACGTCTCCACGCCCCAGCTCAGCGAGAGCTGGCTGCGCACCTCCGGCAGCGGGGTGAACGCCAGCAGCGGCAGCGGGGTGTGCAGCCGGGCCAGGCGGCGCACGGTGTCACCGGACTGGGTGAACGCGACCAGCGCCTTCGCGTTGAGCCGCTCGCCGATGTCGCGGGCGCCGTAGGAGATGACACCGCGCTTGGTGCGCGGCACGTGCGTCAACGGCGGTACCCGCGTGGAGGTTTCGGATTCCACGGCGTGCACGATGCGTGCCATCGTGCGGACCGTCTCGATCGGGTATTCGCCGACCGAGGTCTCGCCCGAGAGCATCACCGCGTCCGCACCGTCCAGCACCGCGTTGGCGACATCGGAGGCCTCGGCGCGGGTCGGGCGGGAGTTGGTGATCATCGACTCCAGCATCTGGGTCGCCACGATCACCGGTTTGGCGTTCTCCCTTGCCATCTGGATCGCGCGCTTCTGCACCAGCGGCACCTGCTCGAGCGGCAACTCCACGCCCAGATCGCCGCGGGCGACCATGATCGCGTCGAAGGCCAGCACGATCGCCTCGAGGTTGTCGATCGCCTCGGGCTTCTCCAGTTTGCCGATCACCGGCACCCGGCGGCCGACGCGATCCATCACGTCGTGCACCAGTTCCACATCCGCCGGGGAGCGCACGAACGACAGCGCGATGAAGTCCACGCCCAGCTTCAGCGCGAACTCCAGATCGGCAATGTCCTTGTCCGACAAGGCCGGCACCGAAACATCCATACCGGGCAGCGACACGCCCTTGTTGTTCGACACCGGGCCGCCCTCGGTCACCCGGCACACGACGTCGTCGCCCTCGACGCGCAGTACGGTCAGCCCGACCTTGCCGTCGTCGACCAGCAGCCGGTCGCCCGCCTTGGCGTCGGCGGCCAGTTCCTTGTAGGTGGTGGAGACCCGGTCGTGGGTGCCCTCCACGTCCTCGACGGTGATGCGCACCTCCTCACCGGTGGCCCACATCGTCCGGCCGTCAGTGAACCGGCCGAGCCGGATCTTGGGGCCTTGTAGATCGGCGAGGATGCCGACGGCGCGACCCAGGTGATCCGCGGCCTTCCGCACCTTCTCGTAGTTCTCAGCGTGATCGGCGTGTTCGCCGTGACTGAAATTAAGCCGGGCCACGTCCATGCCGCTTTCGACAAGTTCGCGGATCCGGTCCTCGGAGGCTGTGGCCGGCCCGAGGGTGCATACAATCTTTGTCCGTCGCATCACGGCTCGAGCCTAGTCCTGCTCGATGCGCTTCGCCGAGTGGGCATACCCTTCGCTATCAATAGGGCGAGCCTATTGTGCGGCTCACCCCACGAGATGTCTGGCCAGCCGGGTCTCGACACGAGTTTGCGCAAATCCGAGCACCAGACAGATCACCCAGTAATAGACGGCGGCCACACCGTAGAGCGCGAAGAAATCGAAGGTCGGAGCAGCCGCCAATTGCGCCACCCGCAACAGTTCGGTTACCAGAATCGTGGATGCCAGCGAGGTGTCCTTCACCAACGAGATGAGGGTATTGGACAACGGCGGCACCGCGATTCGCGCGGCCTGCGGCAGCACGATCAACCGCAGCGTCTGCGGATAGGACAACCCGAGCGCCTCCGCGGCCTCCCACTGCCCGCGTGCCACCGACAGGATGGCCGCCCGAATCACCTCTGCGGCATAGCCACCCACGTTCAGACTGAACGCGATCACCGCCGCCGGAAACGGATCGATGACGATGTTCAACTCGGGCAGCGCGTAGAAGACGATGAACAGCTGCACCAGCAAGGGCGTGCCGCGGATGATCGAAATATAGAACCGTGCCACCGCGGCGACCGGGCGCACCGACGACATCCGGGCCAGCGCCACGAACAACGCGAGGACCAGGCCGATACCGAAGCTGATCGCCGTCAGCGGCAACGTCTTGGTGACCGTCGCGACGAGCATCGGCTCGAGATTGTGACGGATCAGCTCCCAGGTCGGGGAGTCCATGGATCGGCAACCGACCTATCTGCTGACGTCGGAGCCGAAGTATTTCACGGAGATCCGGGCCAGCGTGCCGTCCGCGCGCAACTGGTTCAGCGCGTCGTCGATCCGGCCGATCAGCGCCCCGGAATCCTTGCGGGCGGCGAAGGCCTGCTTACTGGTGTCGCTGGTCTTGGCCGCGACCTGCACGGCGGTGTCGCCGGTCTTCTTCGTGTACTCACCCACCGCGAGAGTGTCGTTGACCGTGGCGTCCACGCGGCCCTGTTTCAACAGCTGGATCGCCTGCACGAAACCCTCCACGGCCTCGACCTTGCAGCCCGCCGCGGCGGCCACCTGACTCCAGTTGCTCGTCGAGGACTGGGCGCAGGTCTTACCGCGCAGATCGGGCAGCCCGTGCACCGAGTGATCGTCGGCGCGGGTGACGATGACGCCTTCCGAAGTGGTGTACGGCTTGGACAGGGCGTACTTCTGCTGCCGATCCGGATTCACCGTCACCTGGTTGGCGACCAGGTCGAATCGCTTGGACGTCAGCCCGGCGAAGATCGAATCCCAAGGGGTCTGGGTGAATTCGACCTTCTTACCCAGCTTGCCGGCCACGGCCTGCGCGACCTCGATGTCGTATCCGGTGAGCTTGCCATCGCTGCCCTGATAGCTGAACGGCGCGTAGGTGCCCTCGGTCCCGACCTTCAGTACGTTCGGATCGCTGCTGCTGCACCCGGCGGATGTCCCGACGATGGCAGCGAGCGCGAGCACGGCGGCGAACAGCTTGCGGCGCAATGGATTACCTCTCCAGCAGACAGGTCTCCTCTCCTCGGGCCCGAGGAGAGGAGAACCGGCACAGACTACGGTATGCGCGCACGTCGTCCGGAGGATTTCGCTCGCGATGAGCCGAATTCCCGCGAGGTATCGCCGCTCGCCGGCGCCGTCAGCTTTCCTGTAGCGGGCGGCCGTACGGGTCGGGGACGTTGCCGATGAAGATCATGATCGCGTCGATGAGTGGCCAGATGCCACCCAGACCGCAGGTGAAGATGGTGACCAGCAGCTGTGCGACGGCAATCCCGTTGTAGCCCAGGTAGAACCGGCCGGCTCCGAAGCCGCCGAGGAACAGTTGCAGCAGGCCCGCCACCAACTTCGACTTGTCCGAGTAGGGCATGCCGTACATGTCGCGGCCGAACGGCGCCTGGGGATCCATCCCGGGCTGGCCGTACGGACCGGCCGGATAGCCGGCTTGCGGGTACCCGCCCGGCTGCTGCGCGTACACCTGCTGGTTGTACGGGTTGGACTGGCCGTAGGCGTCCTGCGGCTGACCGTACGCGTCCTGCGGACCGTACTGCGGTTGGCCGTACGGCTGCCCGCCCATACCCGGGCCCGTACCCGGTGCGCCGTACTGCGGCCCATAGCCAGGCTGCTGATAGGGGTCGGTCACTGCCGCACCCCGCTGTGCTCGATCATCCTGTCCTCCTCGTCCGCGGGGCGCACCACGCCACCCCACCTCACCCCGTCCCGCCGCATCGTGGCGGATCGGATATCGCTGCCGGTCCTACTCGGCGGATTTCGACGGTGTCCCCGTCGACTCCGCCGCGGCGGACACCGTCGACTCGTCATCGTCGGCGGCGTCGTTTTCGCTACCGGAGGTTTGCTCGTCCGTCCCGGATTCCTCCGACGAGTCCTCGGGCTCAGCGTGCTCCGGTTTCTCGCTCGACGCATCCGATTTCCCGGGGTTCTCGTCGGAACCCTGCGCCGACTCCGCGCCGTGCGTGCGCAGAGCGCCGAACTGCCAGGGCCACGGGCGTTTCCCGCCGGGCTGCAATGCCTCGGCGGCCTCTCGGCCCTTGGTTGCGAGCAGGAAATAGGCGATGGCGCAGACGAATACGATCGTCGAGGTGAACGAGTTGATCCGGATGCCAAAGATGTGCGTGGCGTCGTCGTCGCGCAGCAACTCGACCCAGAACCTGCCGAAGGTGTAGACCGCGACGTACAGCGCGAACAGCCGCCCGTGACCGATCCGCCAGCGCCGGTCCGCCCAGATCAGCAGCACCACCCCGATCAGGTTCCACACCAGCTCGTACAGGAAGGTCGGCTGCACGATGCGCTGGACGACGCCGGTGGACACACCGTTCATCATGTCCAGCTGGCCGTTGTGGTCGAAGCGCAGGTAGATCTCCAGGCCCCACGGCTTGGTGGTGTCGTGGCCGTACAGTTCCTGGTTGAAGTAGTTGCCCAACCGGCCGATCGCCTGCGCCAGCAGAATGCCGGGCGCGATCGCATCGCCGAAGGCGGGCAACGGAATTCGGTAGACCCGGCAACCGATCCAGGCGCCGACGCCGCCCAGCAGCACCGCGCCCCAGATGCCCAGGCCGCCGTCCCAGACCTTCAGCGCGTCCCAGGGATCCTTGCCGGTGTCGAAGTACCGGTACCAGTCGGTGCACACGTGGTACAGCCGCCCGCCGACCAGACCGAACGGCACCGCGAACATCGCCACGTCCAGCACCGCGCCCGCGCGGCCGCCGCGCTGCTGCCAGCGCCGCTCACCCCACCAGATCGCGGCGATGATGCCGATGATGATGCACAACGCGTACGCCCGCAGCGGTAACGGGCCCAGATTCCAGACCCCACGCGGCGGACTCGGAATATAGGCCAGCACGGAGCCGTGCATGGCACTGTCGACAACACTCTCGGCCAGGACTCGGTAGGTCACGCGCCCCACCGTAACGGAAACCACTCGCGCCGCATTCGGCGCGGTCGGCCGGACATCGGCGAACTAGGAGGCGACGGCCGCCGAACGCACGCCCTCGGCCAGTTCCGTGGTCAACGCCCGGACCTCGGCCAGCCCCTGACCAGCGGCGGTGACCAGGGCCGAGCCGACGATCACACCGTCGGCGTAGGCGGCGATCTCCGCGGCCTGCGCACCGCTGCGCACACCCAGGCCGACGCCGATCGCGATATCGGAGTGCGACCGGATCCGCGCGCACAACTCCGGCGCCATCGAGGACACCGCGGCGCGCGCACCGGTCACGCCCATCGTCGAGGCGGCGTAGACGAATCCGCTGCTGGCCTCGATGGTCTTGACCAGGCGCTCCTCGGTAGAGGACGGCGCGACCAGGAAGATCCGGTCCAGGCCGTGCGCCCGGGAGGCAGCGAACCAGTCGTCGGCCTCCTCCGGAATCAGATTCGGGGTGATGATGCCCAGGCCGCCCACGGCGGCCAGATCACGCGAGAACCGGTCGACGCCGTATTGCAGCACCGGATTCCAGTACGTCATCACCACGGCCTTGCCACCGGCCCGGGTGATCGCCTCGACCACGGCGAACACGTCCCGCACCCGTACTCCGCCGCGCAACGCCTGGTCGGCGGCGGCTTGGATGGTGGGTCCGTCCATCACCGGATCGGAGTACGCGACACCGACTTCGATGACGTCGCAACCGGATTCGACCATTGCGGTGCAGGCGGCGATGGAACCTGCCAGATCCGGGTAACCGGCGGGCAGATAACCGATCAGCGCGGCCCGGTCCTCCTCGCGGCACGCCGCGAACATCTCGGCCAACCGGCTCACTTCTGCTCCTCCTGCATGGTCATCGCGCGTCCTCGTCGAACAGGCCGAACCACTTCGCGGCGGCGCTCCTCAAAGCCACTGCCATGTCCTTGTCGCCGCAACCCGCAATCATGGTCATCACACGTCCTCATCGAACAGGCCGAACCACTTCGCGGCGGCGCTCCTCAAAGCCACTGCCATGTCCTTGTCGCCGCAACCCGCAATCATGGTCATCACACGTCCTCATCGAACAGGCCGAACCACTTCGCGGCGGTGTCCATGTCCTTGTCGCCGCGGCCGGACAGGTTCACCAGGATGACCGATCCCTCGCCCAGCTCACGTCCCAGGGTCAGCGCGCCCGCCACGGCGTGCGCGGACTCGACCGCCGGGATGATGCCCTCGCGGCGGGACAGCAGCAGCAGCGCGTCCATCGCCTCGGTATCGGTGATCGGCCGGTATTCCGCACGGCCGATGTCCTTGAGGTAGGCGTGCTCCGGGCCGACGCCCGGATAGTCCAGACCCGCGGAGATCGAGTGCGACTCGATCGTCTGCCCGTCCTCGTCCTGCAGCAGATACGAGTACGCGCCCTGGAACGCGCCCGGTGTACCACCGGTGAACGTGGCTGCGTGCCTTCCGGTTTCGACACCGTCACCCGCGGCCTCGTAACCGATCAGGCGCACGCCCGGGTCGTCGATGAAGGGATGGAAGATGCCGATCGCATTGGATCCACCGCCCACGCACGCCGCGACCGCATCGGGCAGCCGCCCGGCCTGCGCCTGGATCTGCGCCCGCGCCTCGAGCCCGACCACGCGCTGGAAATCGCGCACCAGCAGGGGGAACGGGTGCGGGCCCGCGGCGGTGCCGAAGGCGTAATAGGTGTCGTCCGCATTGGTGACCCAGTCGCGCAACGCCTCGTTGATCGCGCCCTTGAGGGTCTGCGAACCGGTGGTCACCGAGACGACCTTCGTGCCCAGCAGCCGCATCCGGGCGACGTTGAGCGCCTGGCGGGCGGTGTCCACCGCACCCATGTAGACCACGCAGTCCAGGCCCAGCAGAGCGCACGCGGTCGCGGTGGCGACACCGTGCTGACCCGCGCCGGTCTCGGCGATGACCCGGGTCTTGCCCATCCGCTGGGCGAGCAGGGCCTGGCCCAGCACGTTGTTGATCTTGTGCGAGCCGGTGTGGTTCAGATCCTCGCGCTTGAGGAAGATGCGCGCTCCGCCGGCGTACTCGGCCAGACGCCGGCATTCGAACAGCGGCGAGGGACGTCCGGCGTAGTCGCGCTGCAACCGGTCCAGTTCCCCGAGGAAGTCCGGGTCGACGCGGCACTTGTCGTACTGGGCGGTGACCTCCTCGATCACCGCCATCAACGCCTCGGGCACATGCCGCCCGCCGTAGACGCCGAAATGGCCGCCCGCATCGGGTTCGTGGCTGCGCTGGGTCACACCCTCGCTGGCCTGCGGCAGCACCGGCTCCTGCGTCCGGGTCATCGGGCCGCACCCCGGCGCAGCGGGCGCGGGCAGGACGGGTGGGTTCCGGCGGTCGCCAGCTCGGACACCGCCGCACGCGGATCACCGCTGGTCACCAGGCTCTCGCCGACCAGCACGGCATCCGCGCCCGCACCGGCGTAGGCCAGCAGGTCCGCGGTACCGCTGATACCGGACTCCGCGACGCGGATGACCTCGGTGGGCAGGCCGGGCGCGATCCGCGCGAACACGTCGCGATCCACCTCGAGCGTCTTGAGGTTCCGCGCGTTCACACCGATGACCGAGGCTCCCGCCTCCAGGGCCCGATCGGCCTCCACTTCGGTGTGCACCTCGACCAGCGCGGTCATACCCAGCGATTCGGTGCGATCGATGAGCGAGGACAGCACGTCCTGCTCCAGGGCCGCGACGATCAGCAGGATCACGTCCGCACCGTGTGCGCGCGCCTCGTGGATCTGGTAGGGACCGACGACGAAATCCTTGCGCAGGATGGGCAGGTCGACGACCGCGCGCACCGCGTCGAGGTCGTCCAGCGAGCCGTTGAACCGGCGCCGCTCGGTGAGCACGCTGATGATCCGCGCGCCGCCGTCCTCGTACGACTTCGCCAGACTGGCGGGGTCCGGGATGTCGGCCAGATCACCCTTGGAGGGGCTGGACCGCTTCACCTCGGCGATCACTCCGACACCGTCCTGGTGCAGCGCGGCGAGCGCGTTGCGTGGGGACGGGGCCGCCGCGGCGGCCTTCTTGACGGCCTGGAAATCCAGGTGGGCTTCCCGTGCGGCCACATCCGCGCGGACCCCGTCGAGAATCGAGTCGAGTACCGTCATCTGGCTCGAATCCTTTCTGGGGAGACGGAGTTGATGCCTGAGAATCCCCCCAGGCCGTTGTCTCTCACCGAACTTGATAAAGAGTAAATGGCTATGTTCGCGACGCCGACGGCGGGGTGTTCCGCGTCGCACCTGGGCGGATATGACTCACCGGTCACGTTCGGCCCCGTCGTCGGTGGGGTCGGCCCCGGCGTCCAGCGCATCCCACAGGACACGCTCGGACAACGGCTCCTTCGAGGCGGAACCCGCTTGCGGCGCACCGGATTCCGTAGTCCCGGCCGATGCTTGCCCAGAGTTCGCCGACGACGGTTCCGCGACGTTGCCGCGCTGCCGCGCGACCTGCTCGGCAGCGGCCGCCCGCCGGAACACCGGATTATCGTATTTGCCCGACAGTCTGGCCGTGGCCTCGGGCATCCGCGCGAGCAGGACGCCCGCGGCGAAGGCCAGCAGCGCGCCGACCAGACTCAGCACTGCCGGAAACGCCGCGGTGGTGACGTGGTCCACGTGCGCGCGAGCAGGTAGCTGAGCCAGCGTTGCGGCCCGTTCGGCGGTCTTGCCGTGATGGGTCAGCAACGCGAATCCGGGGACCGCGGCCACCGCGGCGAGCAGGGCGACCACCACCCCGACCAGCCGCCGCAGCCACCCTCGCGTCGCGAAGACGGCCGCCACACCGGCCAGCAGCACCAGCGCCACCGGGGTCAGCGCGCCGAACCACACACCGCCGTCGAGCCGATGCGTCGCCGGTTCGGTGAGCCCGTCGGAGGACGAGATCGTCACCCACGTCATCCGCGACGCGCCCCACAGCGCGGCGGCGGCCAGCACCAGCAGCACCACCGGCCCGATCGGATTCTTCCGACGGGCAGGCGCTTCGGGCTGCCCGGGGACGTCCTCGGGCGCAAGCGCGCGCTCGGCGCCGACGCTCGGAACCTGGTCATCGGCCGGTGCGGCGTGGTCCTGGGGGGTCGAATCCGGCTGGGCCGGTTGGGATTCCGGAGAACTCATCTCAGCCCGCCGAATCCTGGTCCGGGGTGAAGGCGCGAACCGTGCGGGCGGCCGCGACGGCGTTGAGCACCGCCATCGCCTTGTTGCGCGACTCGGTGTCCTCATATTCGGGTTCGGAGTCCGCGACGATGCCACCACCGGCCTGTACATAGGCGATGCCGTCCTTGAGCACCGCGGTGCGGATGGCGATGGCGGTGTCGGCGTCACCGGCGAAGTCGAGATATCCCACCACTCCGGCGTACACCCCGCGACGCGTCGGCTCCAACTCCTCGATCAACTCCATCGCCCGCACCTTGGGCGCACCGGACAACGTGCCCGCCGGGAAGCACGCCTGCACCGCGTCCAGGGCGATCCGGCCCTCGGCCAGTTGCGCGGAGACGGTCGAGACCAGATGCATGACGTGGCTGTACCGCTCGACGTGGCGATAGTCGGTCACACGCACCGTGCCGGGGCGGCAGACCCGGCCCAGATCGTTGCGGCCCAGGTCGACGAGCATGAGGTGCTCGGCATTCTCCTTCTCGTCGACCAGCAGATCCTTCTCGAGCAGCACATCCTCCTCGGGGGTGGCCCCGCGCCACCGGGTGCCCGCGATCGGATGGGTGGTCGCGATGCCGTCCTTGACGGTCACCAGCGATTCCGGGCTCGAACCCACGATGGAGAACGCGGTGTCGCCGGACGCGTCCGGAACGTGCATCAGATACATGTACGGACTCGGATTCGACGCCCGCAGCATCCGGTACAGATCCAGCGGGCTGCCGTCGTAGTCCATCTCGAATCGCTGCGAGAGCACCACCTGGAACGCCTCGCCGGCCTCGATCTCCTTGACCAGCCGCCGCACACCCGCGTGGTGTTCCTCGCTGCTGCGCTGCCGCCGGTACTCCGGTTCGGGCCGGTCGAACACCGAAACCGTGGACTCGGCCGGTGCGGCCAGGGCAACGGTCATCCGGTCCAGCCGGGCGACCGCGTCGTCGTACGCCTCGTCGACGCGCTCGTCGGTGCCGTTCCAATTGACGGCGTTGGCGATGAGCGTGATCGCGCCCTCGTGGTGGTCGAAGGCGGCCAGATCCGTGGCCAGCAGCATCACCATCTCCGGGACGTGCAGATCGTCCTGGGCCAGCGAGGGCAGCCGTTCGATCCGGCGCACGATGTCGTAGCCGAGATAGCCGACCAGTCCGCCGGTCAGCGGCGGCAGATCCGGGAACCGCTCGGTGCGCAGCAGCTCGAGCGTGTCCCGCAGCGCGTGCAGCGGATCACCGCCGGACGGGGCGTCGGCGGGGGTCGCGCCGTACCACGCGGCCTCGCCGTCCACGACCGTCAGCGCGGCCCGGCTGCCCGCGCCGATGAACGACCATCGCGACCACGATCGCCCGTTCTCCGCCGACTCGAGCAGGAACGTGCCCGCCCGGTCGCCGGCCAGCTTGCGATAGGCCGAGAGTGGAGTTTCCGAGTCCGCCAGCACCTTTCGAGTCACCGGTACCACACGGTGCTCGGCCGCGAGCGCACGGAAGTGTTCGCGGGTGGTGGTGGTCGAGGTCCCCGGACGATCGGTTGCGCCGTGCATACCGCCCATCATTTCAGGAACGGGCAACCGAGATTCCCGCGGCCCACACCAGCATGCCCGGTTCGCACCATGCGAGGGCGTTCCGGGCGTTACCCTTACCATCGCCGTTCGCGGCCGGACGAGGTCATCGGCGGCGGATGCGCCGAGCCCCCACCCCACCAAGCCCGCTGGGCGAGTTCTTCCGGGCGGGCCATCGTTTCACCAGCAGCTAGACCAGCTATCAGTTCAAGCCCTCCGCGGGCGCGAGTTCGATCAGCGCGGCGCGGCGGGACACCCGAGCAAGAGCGGAGTTCATACACCGATGTACCCCTCGCAACCGATCGCACCGGAGGTACCCCGATACCCGGCGCAGCCGCTGGGCGGTACGCCCGGCCAGGCACCTCGGATGATGCCGCGCGGCCCGCAGACGACCGGGCCCCGGTCCGACGCCCTGGCCTCCTTCGTCACCTATGTGAAGGCTCTGGAGAGCCTGGACCGCCGCAAATTCCCGGACGAGTACGCCGAGCACGCCGATCGCATCAAGGAACTCAGGCCGTTCCTGAAGGCGCACGGCATCCTGGACGTCATGCAGATCAAGAATCCGGAAGTGGCCACGCTGCTCGGGGTCTGACCGGCTTTTCGGTACCGGGCGTGTGCCGCGCCCGGTACTTCGGCAAATTCCGCCTACGCTGGTCACATGACCTCGCAAAGTGCGGAGCAATCATCCAGCACCAATACGTGGCGAAATCGGATCATCGGTATTGTCGCCGTGATCGTGGCGCTGGTCGTCGCCTATTTCATTCTGGCCTCCTTCATCCCGCGCTGGTGGGCGCAGCGCATCGCGACCATGTCCGGGCACGGCAGTTTCGCCAAGGGCATCTGGTCGGGCCTGGGATTGGGCTTCTTCTGCACGGTCATCCCGCTGTTCCTGCTGATGGGCGTCGTCACGGTCTGGCGGCGCAAGGGCGGGCGATTCCTGGCCGGATGCGCGGCCGTGCTGGCACTGGTCCTGGCCCTGCCGAATCTGATGACGCTGACCATCGTCTGGGGCGGCAGCAGCGCCGCACATGCCGGGGAGCGCGTACTGGACGTGCAGGCGCCGGGCTTTCGCGGCGCATCGTTGATCGGGGCCATCGTCGCCGCCGTGCTCTTTCTGCTCGCACTGTTCCTGCGGATGCGCGGGCGGTGGCGCACGCGCCACGCCGGGCGGCACCGTAAGGATTCCAGCACGCCGCCACCTCCCGCTCAGCCCGCTGACGTGGAACGCAACGGGTGAGAGATGTCACGTCATTCACAACACCCGTGACCATCGAGCGAAATCATGGCAAACTACGTGTCTGCAGGTGACCGTGGATTGACCATTCAAGACCAACCAGTATCGCAAACCAGATCACGTCACTTGGCTGTAAGAAAGGCTCGAAGTGACGAAGTGGCTGAACCCCACCGAACAGCGAGCGTGGCGAATCCTGGTCGCGCTCACGACCCGGCTGCCCGCCGCCATGGATACGCAGATGCAGCGTGAATCCGGCGTCACCCACTTCGAGTACTTCGTCCTCGAGCTACTGGCCGCCGAACCCGAACGCCGACTTCAGCTCAGCGAACTGGCCTCCAGAGCAAACGCTTCGCTATCTCGCCTGTCCCATGTGGTGACCAAATTGGAGCGGCTCGGCTGGGCCAAGCGCGAGATGTCCACCGGCCGTCGCGGCGCGGACGCGGTACTGACCGAAACCGGCTATCTGAAGGTGCAGCAGGCCACCCCCGGCTATCTCGAGGCCGTGCGCGGACTGGTCCTGGACGGCCTCGACGAGCAGCAGACCGAACAGCTCGCCGAACTCGGCGAGGCGATGGTCGCGCAACTCGAGGAGGGGCTCACCCGGGGGCTGGGGCGCACCGACGGCCGATCCACCGTCACCGAGGACGCCGAACCCGGATCAGCTCAGCCCTGATCGGTCAGCAGCACGTCCGAATCCCAGCAGGTGTGCGTGCCGGTGTGACAGGCCGCGCCCTCCTGGTCGACGATCAGCAGCAGAGTGTCACCATCGCAGTCCAGACGCACCTCGTGCACGTACTGAGTGTGCCCGGAGGTCTCGCCCTTGACCCAGTACTGCTGCCGGGAGCGCGAATAGTAAGTGGCTTTGCGCGTCGCCAGGGTGCGGGCCAGGGCCTCGTCGTCCATCCACGCCATCATCAGCACGTCACCGCTGCCGCGCTCCTGCGCGACGGCGGCGACCAATCCGGCCTCGTTGCGTTTGAGGCGGGCGGCGATGGCGGGATCCAGACTCACGCCGTCCACGCTAGCGGACCGTGATTCCCTCGCCGCGCATGGCGTCCTTGACCTGCGTGATGGTCAGGTCACCGAAATGGAACACGCTCGCGGCCAACACCGCGTCGGCGCCCGCTCGCACCGCCGGGGCGAAATCCTCGACCTTGCCCGCACCGCCGCTGGCGATGACCGGCACCGAGACCGCCGCCCGCACCGCACGCAGCATCCGCAGATCGAAACCCGCCTTGGTGCCGTCGGCATCCATCGAATTCAGCAGGATCTCCCCGACGCCCAGTTCGGCGCCGCGCACGGCCCATTCGACCGCGTCGATTCCGGTTCCCCGCTTGCCGCCGTGCGTGGTGACCTCCCAGCCCGAGGGCGTGGGCTCGGTGTCTTCGGGCACCGTCCGGGCATCCACGGACAGCACGATGCACTGCGAGCCGAACCGCTCGGACATCTGCCGCAGGATCTCCGGATTCGCGATGGCGGCGGTGTTCACCGACACCTTGTCCGCACCGGCGCGCAGCAGCCGATCCACATCGGCCACGGTGCGCACACCGCCGCCGACGGTCAGCGGGATGAAGATCTGCTCGGCGGTGCGGGTCACCACGTCGATCATGGTGCCGCGATCGCCGGTGGAGGCGGTGACGTCCAGGAAGGTCAGTTCGTCCGCGCCCTGGGCGTCGTAGGCGGCGGCCAGTTCCACCGGATCGCCCGCGTCACGCAGGTTCTCGAAGTTCACGCCCTTCACGACGCGTCCGGCGTCGACGTCCAGGCACGGGATCACGCGCACGGCCAGTGTCATCGGTTCGTCTCCCCTGCGGCCTCGTCGACCGCGGTATTGATCATCTCCAGCAATTCCTCGTGGACGCCGGGCGCGGCCGCGAGCACCGATCCCGAGGTGATGGTCCACGGTTCGCCGCGCAGATCGGTCACCACTCCCCCAGCGGCACGCACCAGCGCGACCCCGGCGGCGTTGTCCCACGGATGATGTCCGAACACGACCGCGCCACCCAGTACCCCGGATGCGGTGAAGGCCAGGTCGATTCCAGTGGAACCGTGCATGCGCACCCGGCCGGACAACCGGCTCAGCGCGCCCAGCAGGTCGAAGCGGAACCGGCCCGGAATGCGCCCGCGCGAATCCACATTGAACGCGCCGAAACCGATCATGGCGTCGGCGAGAGTCCCGGAGGCCAAGGGCGGCAGCGGTTTCCCGTCCAGCAGGAGCGGACCGTCGACCGCGGCGGCATAGCGGCGCCCCAGCAGCGGCAGCCAGGTCAGGCCCAGCACCGGCGTACCGTCGTGCACCAGCGACAACAGGATGCCCGAGAGCGGGTGTCCCGCAGAGTAGTTGAACGTGCCGTCGATCGGATCGAGTACCCACGCGGTGCCCGATTCGAGGGACGGGCCGCCGAATTCCTCGCCGTGCACACCGATTCCGGTGCGTTCGAGCAACACGTCGGACAGGGTTCGCTCGAGTTCCAGATCCAGTGCGGTGGCGAAATCGCCGCGCCCCTTCTCGACCGCGCTGGGCGCGCCGAGCCCCTGGACGAAACGTGGTGCGGCCGAATCCAATATCTCGCTCGCGACGGCGAGCAGCGCCTGACTGTCCGGTTGTGCGGTCATCACCTCAGCGCACCGCGTCCAACGCCTCGGGCAGGGTGAATCGCCCGGCGTACAAGGCTTTTCCGACGATCGCCCCTTCGACGCCCTCGGGTACCAGCCCCGCGATGGCACGCAGATCGTCCAGTGTGGACACGCCGCCGGAGGCGACCACCGGAGCCTCGGTGGCCTGGCAGACCTCGCGCAGCAGATCCAGATTCGGCCCGGTCAGAGTGCCGTCCTTGGTGACGTCGGTGACGACGTAGCGCGAACAGCCGTCGCGCTCGAGCCGTTCGAGCACCTCCCACAGGTCGCCGCCGTCGCTGACCCAGCCGCGACCGCGCAGCCGGTATTCGCCCTCGGTCAGCCGCACGTCCAGGCCGACGGCGATCCGGTCGCCGTATTCGCCGATCGCGCGGGCCGCCCACGCCGGATCCTCCAGCGCGGCCGTGCCCAGATTCACCCGGGCGCATCCGGTCGCCAGGACCGCCTTCAACGACTCGTCGTCGCGGATGCCGCCGGACAGTTCGACCTTCACATCGAGTTCGCCGACCACCTGGGCGATCAGGTCCCGGTTGGAGCCGCGCCCGAAGGCGGCGTCCAGGTCGACCAGATGGACCCATTCGGCGCCGGCGGTCTGCCAGGCCAGTGCGGCCTCGCGCGGCGATCCGTAACTCGTTTCACTGCCCGCCTCCCCCTGGACCAGGCGAACGGCCTCACCATTGGCGACATCGACGGCGGGAAGCAGCACAAGATTCACGGCAGTAGCCTACTGGGCAACCGTGCTGCTCCGGGCTCCGGGCCGGACCCGCCGCAGGCCCAGGGGTGTCGACCGGACTTCGAGCGCGATCGGGCACGGCCCGTGCGACGGCGCAGCACCCACCTCGTCGCGGCGGCGCACCGCGAGTTCGACGACACGCCCGCGAGCCGAACTGGACCGCTGATCAGGTTTGCCGCGCCGCTCGTTGGGCAATATGAAATGGGCGCGTGTCATTGCACGGGGGCGAGGACACGGGTTCGCAAACATTGTCGAGCAACAAGGGGTGCGGTATGTCCCGGAGAACGCTGCGACACAGGGGCCTGCCACGACCGGCCACCGGAATCGGCATGGTCGCACTGGCCGCATCGGGCATCAGCGTGATCCCCGTGAGCGGTCTGCTGGCCGGCCCCGCCGCCGCCGATCCGACCGATCCGGCGCAGATGGCCGCCTGCGAATTCGGCCGCCAGCTCACGACCTACACGTTCACCGATTACGACGCCTACAACCAGCGCGTCCTGGACAACTCCACCGGCACGTTCCACGCGGATTTCCAGAACTCCAGCGCGGACCGGCGCAATCGGGTGGTCGGGTCACACACCACCTCCGACGTGCTGTCGGTGGAGTGCAGCACCCAGACCGCCGACCCCGGCCACGCGCAGATGGTGGTGTCGGTGGACCACACCACCCGCAGCGACGCGACCTTCGGTATCCCCCGCCCTGGACGCACGGTGATGCACGTGAGCCTGGACAACGTCGGCGGCCGCTGGCTGGCCGAACGCGTCGACCCGGTGCCGCCGGACTGAGCCGGATCCGCTAACTGGATCCGGCCGCCGCCGACCCGGACGCCGAACCGCTCAGCAGCGGAATCCCCGCCGAGCCGGTGTTGATGTACCCCAGCCACATCGGCAGGTCGAATGCCGTGGCCAGCGCGTTCACGATGTCACCGCGTCCGTGCCGGAATTGCTCTCGAGCTCGCTCACAGCAGTCCCTTTCGCCGCATGGTCCCGACCGGGTTCGACCCTAACCGCAATTCCTCGGCCAACCTACGACCCGGACCGTGGACTACAGCGAGTTCACCCAGTTGCGCAGCAGTAGCGCACCGGCGTCGCCGGATTTCTCCGGATGGAACTGGGTCGCGCTGAGCGGGCCGTTCTCGACCGCGGCCAGGAACGGTCCGCCGTGTTCGGCCCAGGTGAGCTTCGCGGCGGGAATCGCGGTGTCCGCGTCGTTCCAGGCCCACTTCTGCGCGGCGTAGGAGTGCACGAAGTAGAACCGGGTCCGCTCGTCCATTCCCGCGAACAGCACGCTGTCCGCGGGGGTGCGCACGGTGTTCCAGCCCATGTGCGGCAGGACCGGCGCGGGCAGCTGCTCCACCGTGCCGGGCCACTCCGCGCAGCCCTCGGTCTCCACGCCGAATTCCACGCCGCGCTCGAACAGGATCTGCATGCCGACGCAGATACCCAGCACCGGACGCCCGCCCGCGAGACGTTTGCCGATGATGCGTTCACCGCGCACCGCTCGCAGTCCGGCCATACACGCGGCGAACGCTCCCACGCCGGGAACCACCAAACCGTCGGCGGCCAAGGCGATTTCGGGATCGGCCGTGACGGTGACCTCGGCGCCTGCGCGGATCAGCGCGCGGTTGGCCGAATGCAGGTTGCCCGAGCCGTAGTCCAACAGCGCGACACTGGGCGCGGCGCCTGCCGAGCGCCCCGGAGATACCGTCACAGCGTCCCCTTCGTCGAGGGCACACCGCTGACCCGCGCGTCGAATTCGACCGCGGCACGCAATGCCCGTGCCACAGCCTTGAATTCGGCCTCGGTGACGTGATGCTGGTCGCGGCCGTAGAGCACCCGCACGTGCAGTGCGATGCGTGCGTTGAGTGCGATGGATTCGAACACGTGCCGATTCAGCACGGTGGAGTACGGCGCGCCGGGACGCAGCGCAGAACCCGCCGAACCGGAGCTCGCCGAACCGGGAATGATCGTGTGCAGCAGGTGATCCGGCTCGCCGGTGTGCACGCAGTAGGGCCGCCCGGACACGTCCACGACCGCATGCGCCAGCGTCTCGTCCATCGGGATGAACGCGTCGCCGAAGCGGCGGATGCCCTTCTTGTCGCCCAGCGCCTGGCCCAGCGCCTGCCCGAGCACGATCGCGGTGTCCTCGACGGTGTGATGCGCCTCGATCTCGATATCACCCTCCGAACGCACGGTCAGATCGAAACTGGCGTGCGCGCCGAGTGCGGTCAGCATGTGGTCGTAGAAGGGGACGCCCGTGGAGATCTCGGTGCGGCCGGTTCCGTCGAGATCCAACTCGACGACGATGCTGGACTCCTTGGTGGTGCGCTCCACCCGCGCAGTTCGGTGCATACTCGCTCTCGCCTCGGGACTGGTCTCGGCCGACGTGTCGGCGGCCGTATCGGTGTTCGCGGTCACGGGATCACCCGCTCGGTGGCCGCCAGAAGCTCACTGACGCGCAGGAATTCGTCGTTCTCGGCGGTGAGGCCGATGGTGACGCGCAGATGCCCGGGAATGCCGACGTCGCGAATCAGCACGCCCTCGTCCAGGTACCGTTGCCAGGCGCGCGGCGCATCAGCGAAGGGGCCGAACAGCAGGAAGTTGGCATCGCTCGGCGCGACCCGGAATCCCATCTGCCCCAGGGCTTTCGCGACCCGATCGCGCTGCACCGCCAATTCCGCAACGCTGGCGAGGGTTTCGTCGGCGTGCCGCAGGGCCGCCCGCGCGGCCGCCTGCGTGACCACGGACAGGTGATACGGCAGGCGTACCAGCAACATCGCGTCGATCACCGCGGGTGCGGCAGCCATGTAGCCGAGGCGGCCACCGGCGAAGGCGAACGCCTTGGACATCGTCCGGCTGACCACCAGCTCGGCCGGGAACCGATCGATCAGCTCGATCGCGCTGGGGGCATCGGAGAATTCGGCGTACGCCTCGTCGACGATGACGATGCCCGGCGCCGCCTCGAGGATCCGGACCAGATCCGCCTGGGCGATGCTGTGCCCGGTCGGGTTGTTCGGACTCGTCACGAACACCACATCGGGACGACGCTCGGCGATGTGCGCGATCGCGTAGTCGATGTCCAGGGTGAAATCGGCGTCGCGCCTGGCCGCCACCCATTCGGTGTCGATGCCCTCGGAGATGATCGGGTGCATCGAATACGACGGCACGAAACCCATTGCGCTGCGGCCGGCTCCGCCGAATGCCTGCAACAGTTGCTGCAGCACCTCGTTGGAACCGTTGGCGGCCCACACGTTCGACACGTCCAGGGCGACGCCGGTCTGCCGGGTCAGGTAGGCGGCCAGATCGGTGCGCAGCGCGATCGCGTCGCGGTCCGGGTAGCGATGCAGATCCGCCGCGGCGGCCCGGATCGATTCGGCGACGTCCTCGACCAGCGCCCGGCTCGGCGGATGTGGATTCTCGTTGGTGTTCAGTTGCACCGGCACGGTCAACTGCGGTGCGCCGTAGGGGGATTTACCACGCAGGTTCTCCCGCAGCGGCAGATCGTCCAGGGATATCGCCGACCCCGGGATATTCGCCACACTCGTCACGACAGAGCCTCGAATCGAGCCTGCACGGCCTGACCGTGCGCGGGCAGATCCTCGGCCTTCGACAGCGCGACCACATGGCCCGCAACATCTTTCAGCGCCGCCTCGGAGTACTCCACGACGTGGATGCCGCGCAGGAAGGTCTGCACGCTCAATCCCGAGGAGTGCCGGGCGCATCCGGCCGTCGGCAGGACGTGATTGGATCCGGCGCAGTAGTCGCCCAGGCTCACCGGTGACCACGCGCCGACGAAAATCGCTCCGGCACTGCGTACTCGGGCCGCCACCGCGGCGGCGTCGGCGGTCTGGATCTCGAGGTGTTCGGCGGCGTAGGCGTCCACCACGCGCAGACCCTGAGCGATGTCGTCGACCAGGACGATGCCGGACTGCTTGCCCGACAACGCCTCCGCCACCCGGTGGTGGTGTTTGACGACGTCGAGCTGCGCGTTCACCGCCGCCTCGACGGCATCCGCCAGTGCGGCGCTGTCGGTGACCAGCACACTCGCGGCCAGGACGTCGTGTTCGGCCTGGCTGATCAGATCGGCGGCCACGTGCACCGGATCGGCGGTCGCGTCGGCCAGGACGGCGATCTCGGTGGGGCCGGCCTCGGCATCGATGCCGACCAGGCCGCGGCACAGGCGTTTTGCCGCGGTGACGTAGATGTTGCCGGGGCCGGTGATCATGTCGACGGGCTCGAGCGCGGATCCGGTGGTGTCGGTGCCGCCGTAGGACAGCAGTGCGACCGCCTGAGCGCCGCCCACGGCCCAGACCTCCTGCACGCCCAGCAGTTTCGCCGCGGCCAGGATGGTCGGATGCGGCAGCCCGCCGAACTGTGCCTGGGGCGGCGAGGCCACCACGAGCGAGCCGACCCCGGCCGCCTGGGCGGGCACCACGTTCATCACGACGCTGGAGGGGTACACCGCGTTGCCGCCGGGCACGTACAGCCCGACGCGCTCGACCGGAACCCAGCGCTCGGTGACGGTGCCGCCCGGCACCACCTCGGTCGTGGTGTCGGTGCGACGTTGATCGGCGTGCACCTTGCGGGTCCGCTCGATGGCGACCTCCAGCGCGGCGCGCACGGCCGGGTCCAGTTCGGTCAGCGCCCGGTCCAGCTCGTCGGCGGGCACCCGGATCGAAGCGGGCACAACCCCGTCGAACTTCTCGCTGAACTCCTGGGCCGCCTCGACGCCCCGATCGCGGATCGCCTCCACGACCGGCCGGACATGATGCAGCACCGAGTCGACGTCGACTCCCCCTCGCGGCAGCGCGGTGCGCAGCTCGCCGGCGGTGGGAGTACGACCGCGCAGATCGACGCGGGCGAGCTCGATGCGGGATGTCATAGCGGTGTGGAATCCTTGTCTGTGCTGGTCATCACACCCGAGGCAGGATGGCCCCGGACCACATACCAGACTATCGGGTCCGCGCCGCGAGCCATCCGCCGCCCGACCGGGTGCTTCGGTACGGGCATAGTCGAGCGTCCTTCGTGGTTCGATCCGGACGTACACCGAACACCGACGAAGGAACGAGGCACGATGGTCGAAATCCCCGCGAAGGCCCGCGACCTGCTGGAGCGGCCCATTTTCGCGAGCCTGGGCACCACCCGGCCCGACGGAGCGCCGCAGGTCAACCCGATGTGGTTCGTCTGGGACGGCGACCTGATCTGGTTCACCCACACCAACGCCCGGCAGAAGTTCCGGAATCTCGCCGCCGAGCCGCGGGTTTCGGTCTCGATCTTCGATCCGGACAAGCCGTACCGGTACATCGAGGTCCGCGGGGTGGTCGACCACATCGACCCCGACCCGGAGGGCTCGCTCTACACCAGCCTGTCCCAGCGCTACGGCGGCGGGCCGATCGTGCCACCCGATGCGCAGGACCGCGTGAAGTTGGCGATCCGCCCGACGCACGTGTCGGGATACGCCGTCACCCGGGACTGAGCATTCGCCGGGTGCCGGGCTCCGCACCGTGCGGCGGCCCGGCACCCCGCCGTCATCGCGATGATGAATTACGTTCGGCTGCAACTATTCTCGATGAGCCCCGCGCACGATGCGCGGCTGCGGGCGGTTCACCCGTGACGCAGGCGCAGGATCGGCACTCCGTCGCCGGTCAGATCGTCCAGGGCGGCGGTTCGCCCGACCATCGCCAGGGCCAGCGCCTCGCCCGGACCACTGACCTCGGGACCCACGCCGCGCGACCACTCCACATCGGTCGCGACGAATCGTATGCCGCTGGTGTACCGGCCGGGGCGGGCGAACGGATCCGGATGGGCCAGCACCGCACGCAGGCGCTCGGGCGGCACGGTGCGTTGATATCCGAGGGGGCGGCGAATGTCCTGCTGGTGGACGAACATATCGGCCAGGCCGACCTTCGGGACCAACCGCGTGATGTGTTCGCGGTTGTGCTCGAGCTTGTCCAACAGTTCCTCGATGGACAAAGCCTTCGTCCGATCGACCAGTGTGTTGTTCACCCGGTCCGGGGAGAAGCGGCAGCGCACGCCCGCCATCGCGTACTCCGGCAACGGAATCGCGTCATACAACAGATGCCCCACCACATCGCGCACCCGCCACCCCGCGCACAGCGACGGCGACTCCCACTCCTCGTCGCTCAGCGAACGCAGCAGCGCGACCAGTTCGGCGCGCTCCTCTCTGAGCATCTGCCGTATATCCACAGTGGAAGGCTAACCGGGACAACGAATGCGGCAAACCCTAGGGTGCGCGATTGCGCCATCGGGCGTATTCGCGACACGCCCGATACCGCTCAGGACTTCGTATCGCTGTCGATGAGCAGTTTGCCGCTGCTGCCGACGACCACGCGCAGCGACACCGACCGGGAATGTCCGGCATTGGTGACGTTGCCGACGGACATGTCGACCGATCCGTCCGCGTTGGCGCCGTCGCCGGACCCGGAGACCGAACTCCACTTGGTCACCGGATTCTGCGTCCAGTAGTTCTCGAAGGCAGACTCGCTGCCGTAGACCTGCTGAGCGGCCGGAGTCAACATGTTCCACGCGCTGCTGGGGCTGCCGTCGCTGCCGACCAGGGCGTTGTAGAAGTTCTGGATCAAGGTTGCCGCGGAACCCACGCTGGCCTTACCCGCACTCTTGGTCTGGCCGAGCGATGCACCGGAAGGCGCGGTGGTCTGCGCCGCGGCACTGGTCGGAGTCGAATTCGCCTCTGCGGACGGGGATTTCGGCGGCGAACCGCCGAACAGCAGGTACAGCGCGACACCGACGATCACCAGGCCCGCCACGAAACCGCCGACGAACAGCAGGGTCCGGCGGTTGCCCGGCTCCTCCGGCGCGGGAGTCTGCACGGGATGCGAACGGGTCGGGTGGCCGTTGGATCGGGCCGGGCGCACGGGCGGCAGGCTCGGCTCCGACGGGGGCTCCTGCGCCATCATCTCCGCAGTGGAGATCTCGGCCTGCTCGGCACGGCGGTCCAGGGTGCGGGTGGCCTGACGACGCGAGGCGGGTCGGTGCGTGGCCAGCATGCGGGTCGGCACGGCGTCATCGGCCATATCGGCGAATTCGGCCAGCTGATCGCGGACCTCGACCATGCTCGGCCGGTCCTCGGGCTCGAAGCTGAGCAGATCCAGCAGCAGGTCGGTGAGCTGCCCGGCGTTGCGGGGCTGGCTGAGCTGGCCGTTGGCCGCCGCGTACAGCAGCGCCAGCGGGTTGGGGTTGCTGCCGTAGGGCGGCTCACCCTCGAGGGCGTGGAAAAGCGTTGCGCCCAAGGCGAAGACATCGGCGGCCGGCGTCGGGTCGGTGCCGCGCGCCACCTCGGGGGCGAGGTAGGCGGCGGTGCCGGAGATCAGCCCGGTCGCGGTCAGCGCGACATCACCCTTGGCCTTGGAGATGCCGAAGTCGGTGATCTTGACGGTGCCGTTCTCCCCGAGCAGCACGTTGCCCGGCTTGACGTCGCGGTGCACGATCCCGGCGCGATGTGCGGCCACCAGGGCCGAGGCCACCTGCTCGCCGATCCGCGCTACCTGATCCAGCGGAAGGACGCCCTGCGAGGACAGCACCATCGCCAGACTCTGCGACTGCAGGTACTCCATCACCAGGCAGGGATCGCCCTCGTGGTCGGTGATGTCGAAGACCACGATCGCGTTGGGGTGCTGGAATCGGGCCGCGTTACGCGCCTCGCGCGAGGCGCGCGCCCGCACGATCTCCTTCTCACCCGGAGGCAGACTGGGCTGGGTGAGGATCTGCTTGATCGCCACCGACCGTTCGAGCCGCTCGTCGACGGCGCGCCACACGACGCCTGTGCCGCCGCTACCGATCCGCTCGACCAGGCGGTAATGCCCTGCGATCACTTGGCCGGTTTCGATGGCACTACTCCGAATTCTCCGCGATCCATGACTTACCTCGCGCAGTCACCTACGCGTGTTCCCGCACGAGTGTAGCGGGCCGTGCGGACGACGCCGACGCCGGAGCGTGATCGGGGAGAAATATGTGGAACCGCTGTGCAATACGCAGGAGATCATCGCGCAACCGAAACGAGATCATCGGCGTCCCTGTCGTGGATTTCACAGATCCGCGCCGCTAGTATTCGCCCATGCGTTCGATCGATGCCGCACAGCGGCGGGCACGCCTGGCCGTTCGGCACCGGCTCACCGCGGCGGCCCGGGTGGACGACGCCGCCGCGATCACCCGTTCACTGGTGGTACTGCACGCCACCGATCCCGCGACGGTCTTCCTATCGATCGCCGCGCGCAGCCGCGAGCTGGAGCCCGCGCAGATCGAGAAGGCCCTGTACACCGACCGGACCCTGCTGCGGATGCTGGCGATGCGCCGCACCATGTTCGTCGCGCCGATCGACCTGGTGCCCGCGCTACAGGCTTCGTGCGCCGACGCACAGGCGGTCAAGCAGCGCCGGACCTACGCGCGTCATCTCGAACAGGTCGTCGACGGGGATATCGACGCCTGGCTCGCGGAGGTGGAAGAGCAAACTCATCGCGAACTCCTGGCTCGCGGCAGCGCGACCGGTGCACAACTCGGTGCGGCGGTGCCGCGACTGCGCACGCAGGTCGACACCGCACCCGGCAAGCCGTATTCCAAGCCCACCGCCATCACCACCTGGGTTCTGCTCATCTTGGGGTGTGAGGGCCGGATCGTGCGCGGCCGCCCCAACGGCAGTTGGGGCAGCACCCAGTACGTCTGGGAGCCGATCGAATCCTGGTTGCCCGCAGGAGTTCCCGCGCTGTCCGCGGATGCCGCACGCGCCGAACTCGTGCGCCGCTGGCTGCACGCATTCGGCCCCGCGCCGGTCGCGGATCTGAAGTGGTGGACCGGCTGGACGCTCGGCGAGGTTCGAAAGACCTTGGCGCAGCTCGATATCGTCGAGATCGACCTCGACGGCGGCACCGGCGTGCTGCTCGCCGAGGATCTCGACCCGGTCCCCGAACCCGAGCCGGGCCCGGCGCTGCTGCCCGCGCTCGACCCGACGCCGATGGGCTGGCAGGAACGCGAATGGTTCCTCGGCCCGCACCGCACGGCACTTTTCGACGGCAACGGCAATGTCGGCCCGACCGTCTGGTGGGGCGGGCGCGTCGTCGGCGGCTGGGCCCAGCGCTCCAGCGGCGAGGTCGTCTGGCGCGCGCTGGAGGACATCGGCCGCGAGGCGACCGAGAGCATTGCCGCGGAGGCTGCCCGCATCGAGGGGTGGTACGGCGATGTCCGCGCGATCCCCCGGTTCCGGACGCCTCTCGAACGCGAACTCACCGGGTAGTCAAGGGAATTCAGCTCACGATGTGGTCGGCGAACCAGCGCATCGCCGTTCGCGCCGCTGCCGCGTCGACGCGGTCCGGGAACAGGAACATGTCGAGGTTCAGCCCGTCGACCAGGGTGAGTACGCGCACGACGTGAGCCGCCACGTCCTGCGCCGCGATATGCCCCTGACCGGCGAGCACGTCCAGCCAGCCGTGCAACGCCGCGCGTGAGGCCTCGCGCCCGACCGCGAGGATCTGCGCGACGCCCGCATCGCCACCGAGGGCCGCCCTGACCAGCTCGGCCCAGCTGGTCAGCGCCGGAATCTGCTCGGCGGGCCGGGGGAGGAACTGGACCAGGCAGTCGTACAGGCGGTCGGCCGGATCGCGAGTGTCGTCGGCGATGTCGAGATCGGACAGGACGCTGGTGACCACCCGGCTCGCGACGGCCTGATAGAGGTCCGCCTGGGAGGGGAAGTAGTGCCGCAACGTGCTCGCACCGACACCCGCCGCAGAGGCGACCGATCGGACGCTCAACACTCCGACGCCGTGCTCGGACGTCAGCCGCAGGGCTGCGGCGAGGATTTCCTCCCGCCTGCTCGTATTCACGAAAGCGAGACTAGCACAGTGTGCTAGCACGGTGTACGGTTCATCGCACTAGCACACTGTGCTAATGCCGTAACGCCGATCAGGGAGCATCGAATGAACGAGACCGCCCGCACCGCTCCGGCCGAGATGCCGACCGAGACGTCGCACGCCGGACCGCGTCCCGGCCGACCCGAGATCGTGGCCGGACTCGCCGCCTACGGGGTCCTCTACGCGGGGGTGATCTGCTATCTGACGCACGCGAACCTGCCGGGCGCCGCATCGGGAGTCGTGGAATTCTCGCTCTCCGCGGCGATGGGCCTGGGCGCGTTCGCGGTCGCCGCCCTGCTGCGAATCCGCAGGCTCGCACCGTTCGGCGTGCGGCGCGCCAGCGGACGATCGCTCCTGGCCGCCATCGGATTCGGCGTCCTGGCCTACCTGTTGTCGGCGATCGTCTCGCTGCTCTACCAGACCCTCACCGGCGACCACCGGAACATCCAGACCGGTTACCACTCCGCCGCGGCGGGCGGCATGCTCTGGTACCTCGCGACGGCCGTCACCGGATTCGTCGCCACCCCGATCGGTGAGGAATTCCTGTTCCGCGGTGTCCTGGCCAATGCCCTGAGCCGTTACGGAGCCTGGATCAGCGTCCTGGTCAGCGCCACGATCTTCGCCCTCGCGCACGGCATCAACCCTGTGCTGCCCGTGGCGTTCGTGGTCGGCGTGATCAACGCCCTGCTGCTGCGCCGCACGGGTTCGGTGTGGCCGGGCGTCGTCGTGCACGGCGTCAACAACGGCTTGGCCATATCGCTCCCGGTGCTCGCCGCGTTGGCAACCAACTGACCGTCACCGGCGCACGCCTGCGCCCGGGTCGTGGCAGCAACGACTGCGGGCAACCCGGCTTCCCCTACCGCGAGGGCATCAGCGTCAACGACCACCCACCGTTGTCGGGCCGACTCGCACATCTGCGTTCACCGCAGCGGGCGAAAGCTCGAATCCTCCCGCACGGGATCCAGCTACATATCCAGGCCGAGGTCGAGCACGCGGACCGAGTGGGTGAGTGCGCCGACGGCGAGGTAGTCCACGCCGGTACCGGCGTATTCGGCGGCCATGTCGAGCGAAAGTCCGCCCGAGGATTCGAGTTTCGTGCGTGGGGCCCGAGTGTTGCGGCGCTGCACGGCGGCCTGGGTGGCCCACAGCGGGAAGTTGTCCAGCAGAACCAGTTCCACGTCGTGCGCTAGGACGGCATCGAGTTGTTCGAGGGTGTCCACCTCGACCTCGCAGGTGATGCCGGGCGCCAGCGCGCGCACCGCCTGCAGGGCTGCTACCACCGATCCGGCGGCCACCACGTGGTTGTCCTTGATCAGCGCGGCATCGCCCAGACCCATCCGGTGGTTGACCCCGCCACCGGCGCGCACCGCGTACTTCTGCAGAGAACGCATGCCCGGCAGGGTCTTGCGGCTGTCGCGGATACGGCAATCGGTGCCCGCGACCGCGTCCACCCAGGCGGCCGTCGCGGTGGCGATGCCGGACAGGTGGGTCACCAGATTGAGCATCGTGCGCTCGGCGGTGAGCAAGCCGCGGGTCGGGGCGAGCAAGCTCAGCACGGCGTCACCGGGGGCGACCCGGGTGCCGTCGGGCACCCGGTCGGTGACCTCGTAGTTCCCCGCGCCGATCACCTCGTCCAGCACCAGCAGCCCGACATCGATTCCGGCGACGGTGCCCGGCTGCCGCGAGGCCATCGCCGCCTTCACCACGGCCTGCTCGGGAACCGTTGCGGCCGTGGTGATATCGGGTCCGTACCGCAGGTCCTCATCCAGCGCGGTACGGATCAGGGTGCGGATCTCGTTACGATCGAGTCCGGGATCCAAGCTCATCGGTCCACTCCTGCATTCGTCTCGTTCGGTCGCGGTCTCACGACGCCCTCGGCACCGGCGCACCCCACTCGGTGTCGTGCTCGGCGCCGGTGGTGATCAGCTGCGGCCGCCCGTCCGGGCCCAGTCGCACCGGAACGCTGCGGCCCAGGTCGTCCCGGGTTTCGGGGTGATCGGACCGGGTATGGCAGCCGCGGGTCTCGGTGCGCGCACTCGCGGCCAGGAGCATGACGCGGGCGGTGAGCGTCAACGCCGCGTCCTCGATGTCGGGGATCACACCGCCGACGTCCTGTGCCCGCTCCGGGTCGTCCGGAGCCTCGGGAGGATTCGCGGACAGGGCGCGTGCCCCGCCGTTGCGATCGTTGAGCAGGTGTAGCAGCCGCAGCACCGCCCCGCGCAGGCCGTCGCCGTCGCGCACCACACCCGTGCTCTCGGTCATCAACTCCTGCAACAACTTCCGGTCCGCGCGCGGGAACTCCCAGTCGCCGATCTCGCCGACGCGTCCGGGTTCGTCGAGCCGCTCCGCGGCCGCGGCACCGGCCCGCTCCCCCACGACCAGGCCCTCGAGCAGGCTGTTGGAGGCCAGCCGATTCGCCCCGTGCAGGCCGGTGCGCGCGACCTCGCCCGCGGCGTAGAGACCGGGAACCGTTGTGCGGCCATGGGTGTCGGTGAGGATCCCGCCGCACTGGTAGTGCGCGGCCGGGGCGACCGGGATCAGATCCGCGGTCGGATCGATTCCGGCCGCCAGACACGAGGCCGTGATGGTCGGAAACCGTTGCGGGAAGCCCTCGATCGCGCGGGCGTCGAGGAAGACGTGATCGGTTCCCAGCGCGCGCAGCCGGGCCGCGATCGCCCGGGAGACCACATCGCGGGGGGCGAGATCACCCCGCGGATGCACTCCGTCGGTCACCGAATCTCCCTCGGAATCCACCAGTTTCGCACCCTCGCCGCGTACGGCCTCGCTGATCAGCGGCCGGCGGCCCAGTCCGCCCGGGGTGAACAGCACGGTCGGATGGAACTGGACGAATTCCAGGTCCGCGACGGTCGCACCGGCCCGCAGGGCCAGCGCTATCCCGTCGGCGGTGGCCCCGGGCGGGTTGGTGCTGCAGGCGTACAGCTGTCCCAGACCGCCGGTGGCCAGCAGTACCGCGGGTGCGTGCACGACGCCGAAACCCTTGTCCGACACCGCGACAACGCCCTGAACTCCGCGCGGTCCGGTGATGATCCGCACCGCGGCGGCGCCGAACAGCACCGGCAGGCCGGCCGCGTTCAGCGCCCGCTGCACCTCCGCGCCGGTGGCGTCGCCCCCGGCGTGGATGATGCGCCGAGTGCTGTGCCCGCCCTCGCGGGTGCGCGACACCTCGCCGTCCCGGCCGAGATCGAAGACCGCACCCAGATCGGTCAGCGCCGCGACCGCGCCGCGACCGCCTTCGACGATCGATCGCACCGCCGCGGGATCGCACAGTCCCACACCGGCCACGACCGTGTCCTCGACATGGGAATCCACCGAATCCCCGTGCGGCGCGACGACGGCGATGCCGCCCTGCGCGTACTGCGTGGAGGTATCCGCCGGCCCGCCCTTGCTCAGGATGAGCACCCGCAGTCCGCGCAGCGAGGCGGTGCGCGCCGCGGTCAGACCCGCGACGCCGCCGCCGATCACCACCAGATCCGCCTCGTCCTCCCACCGGATCACCGGGGCGCTCATCGCGGTTCACCACATCCGGGATCGGGAATTGTCACTCCCCACCACCGGAATTACCGATCGCGATCATGCGCAGCACCGAATCACGTCCCGCCGCAGCGGTTTCCGGATCGACGTGCACCTCGTCGCGATTCTCGGTCAGGCAGCGCAGCAGCGCGGCCGGGGTGATCATCTTCATGTACTTGCAGGAGGCGCGATCGTTCACGGCCTGGAAGTCGATGCCGGGCGCGGCCTTGCGCAACTGGTGCAGCATGCCGATCTCGGTGGCGACCAGCACCTCGCGCGAGGTCGCGGCCTTCGCGGCATCGATCATGCCGCCGGTGGACAGGATGTGCACCCGCTCGGCCGGGAAGGCGCCCTCGCCCGCGAGGTACAACGCCGATGTGGCGCAACCGCATTCGGGGTGCACGAACAGTTCGGCGTCGGGGTGGGTGCGCGCCTGCTCGGTCAGCTCGTCACCGTTGATGCCCGCGTGCACATGGCACTCGCCCGCCCAGATGTGCATGTTCTCCCGGCCGGTCACCCGCTTGACGTGCGCGCCGAGGAACTGGTCGGGCAGGAACAGCACCTCGCGGTCGGGGTCGATGGAGGCGACCACGTCGACGGCGTTGGACGAGGTGCAGCAGATGTCGGTGAGCGCCTTCACCGCGGCGGTGGTGTTCACGTACGAAACCACCAGCGCCCCAGGGTGTTCGGCCTTCCATTCGCGTAGCTCGTCCGCGGAGATGGAGTCGGCCAGCGAGCAGCCCGCGCGCTGGTCCGGGATCAGCACGGTCTTGTCCGGGCTCAGGATCTTGGCGGTCTCGGCCATGAAGTGCACCCCACAGAACGCGATCGTGTCCTCGGGGGCCTCGGCGGCGATGCGGGACAGTGCCAGCGAGTCGCCGACGTGGTCGGCGACGTCCTGGATCTCGGGCAGCTGGTAGTTGTGCGCCAGGATCGTCGCATTGCGCTCGCGTGCGAGTCGCTTGATCTCCGCCGCCCACTCCGGGGTCGCCTCGACACCCGTGAACCCCGACGGACCGTCCGTGACGCGCCCGGTCAACGTCATAGTCGCCATGGCATGGCTCCTTCTCTTCTGCGACCGGCGTCTCCGCCGATTTCGCATCCAACCGGTTTTCGACTTATAATCGAAAACGTGCCCCATAGTAGCACCATTCACGAATCGCTCACCGCAGTGTTCCAAGTTCGTCGCTTCCGCGACACCGTCACCGCAGGTCAGCACAGCAACGAGCCGGTCGACCCCGACGCGGCCCGATCGGCATCCGGCTGGCACACCGAACTGGGCGTGCTGCTGTGGCAGCGGGCGATGGAACCGCAGACCGGCACCTGGTCACTGCCGGGCGGACGGTTGCGCGACGACGAGGATCTGGATTTCTCGGCCCGCCGCCAGCTCGCGGAGAAGGTCGACGTGCGCGAGGTGTCCCATCTCGAGCAGGTCTGGGTGTTCAGCGATCCGCACCGGGTGCCGCCGCCGCGGCGCATCGCCTCGGCCTATCTCGGGCTGGTACCGCTGACCGCCGACCCGCAGCTGCCGGACGACACCCGCTGGTATCCGGTCTCGGCCCTACCTGCGATGTCCTTCGATCACGGCACCGTCGCCCGGCACGCCCGCACCCGGCTGGCCGCGAAGCTGTCCTACACCAATATCGCCTTCGCCCTTGCCCCGTCGCGCTTCACCATGTCCACCCTGCGCAAAATCTATTGCGCGGCATTGGGATACGACGTCGACACGACGAACCTGCAACGAGTCCTGACCCGCCGCAAGGTGATCACCCCGACCGGCGCCACCTCCACCCCTGGTAAATCCGGCGGCCGCCCCGCCGCTCTCTACCGCTTCTCGGACGACGGCCTGCGCGTCACCGACGAGTTCGCCGCGCTCCGCCCGCCCACCTGAGCAAACCCCGGCGGGACGACCGGGCAACCTCCGGGCGATGGCGCAGCTATCAGCGCCCGGCCGCGGGACACGCTGTGCTCTCCGATAGCCGGGTACCGTTGCCGACATGAACTCGCTGATGCAGCGGATCCTCGAGATCGCACCGGTATGGGTCTACCTGACCGTGGGACTGCTGGTGTTCGCCGAGGACGCGATCTTCATCGGTTTCGTCATCCCGGGCGAGACCGCGGCGGTGCTCGGCGGGGTCGCGGCCAGTCAGGGCCATGTGCAGCTGTGGGCGATGATTCTGCTGGTGGTGCTGGCCGCCATCGTCGGAGACAGCGTGGGGTACGAGGTCGGCAAGCATTTCGGCACACGGCTGCTGGGGATGTCCATGCTGGATCGCTATCGGGGACGACTCGATCGCGCTCAGGAGTTCCTGGCCCACCGCGGTGGCTGGGCGGTGTTCCTGGGCCGGTTCACGGCATTCTTCCGCGCGGTCATGCCCGCGCTGGTCGGCACCTCCCGCATGCCCTACGGCCGATTCCTGGCCTACAACGCCACCGGCGGCATCGTCTGGGGCACGACCTTCGTCGTACTCGGATATCTCGCCGGGCAGTCCTACGAGAAGCTCGCCTCGACCGTGGGCCGCGGTATGACCATCGCGGTCGTGGTCATCGTGGTCGTCGGCCTGATCGTGTGGAAGGTGCGCGAACGCCGCCACGCCAAGGTGATCGAGGCCGAGTACGAGACCGCGCACGGGGAGAACGCGCCGGAACCGCACTGAGTGCGTTCGACCGCGAGTACTTGCTCAGTCGTTTCCGTCCAGCTGATCGATGGTCGCGATCGACGGCGCCCGGGTGCGCCGCAACTCGCGGGCGACGTCCTCGGCATCATGTAGGACCCGAACGGCGTTGTGCCAGGTGAGTTTTCCCAGATCGGACGTGGACCAGCCGCGCCCCAGGAGTTCGGCGATCAGATTCGGATATCCGGAAACATCGTCCAGACCCGCTGTGACGAAAGCGATTCCGTCGAAATCGCCGCCGAGGCCGACATGATCCACCCCGGCCGCCTCCCGCACATGATCGACGTGATCGGCCACATCGGCGACCGTGGGCACCGGCCGCGGATTCGCGGCCTCGAACGTCCGCTGGCAGGCCATCGCGGCCGGACCGGTGTCGAGCGGATGGAAGCCGTGCTCACGCATATTCGCATCGGCGTCCACCACCCAGCGCGTCGCGGCGGGCAGGACGAACTGCGGAACGAAGGTCACCATCGCCACACCGCCGTTGGCGGACAACGACTTCAGCACGTCGTCGGGAATGTTGCGCGGGTGATCGCACAGCGCCCGCGCTGAGGAATGCGAGAAGATCACCGGCGCTCGCGACACCGCGAGCGCCGCGCGCATGGTGTCGTCCGAGACGTGCGACAGATCCACCAGCATGCCGAGCCGGTTCATCTCCCGGACGACCTCCTCGCCGAATCGGGTGAGCCCGTTCGCCTTCGGCTCGTCGGTGGCCGAATCCGCCCACGGCACATTGTCGTTGTGGGTCAGCGTCAGATAGCGCACGCCCAGCAGATACAGCGACCGCAAGGTGGCCAGCGAGCAGTCGATACTGTGCCCGCCCTCGGCTCCCATGAGCGAGGCGATCCTGCCCTGCGCCCGTGCGGCCGCCATATCGTCCGCGCCGAACGCCGCCCGCAGCCGATCCGGGTACCGCGCGATCAACGCCCGCACGAAATCAACCTGCTCGAGCGTCGCACTGACCGCCCGGTCCCCCGCCAGACTCGACGGCACGTACACCGACCAGAACTGCGCACCGACCCCACCGTCGCGCAACCTGTTCAGATCGGTGTGCAGAGTTCCGGACAGGTCCCCCGCCAGATCCAGCGCATCCAGGTCGTAGCGCACATGCGAGCGCATCGCCCACGGCAGATCATTGTGCCCGTCCACCACCGGTGCGTCCCGAAGCGCAGCACGAGCACGATCGAACAGATCAGCGGTCATCCATCAGTTCTATACCTCCCCCATCCCCCGACCTGCCGATCTCGGGCGGACACGCGGACGAACCAGCCGAGGCCGGGTTCCCCCATCCGATCGAAGCTCTCTGCACCGGTAGGACTGCCAGTCCGAGGTCGAGCGGCTCAACTCCTGCACGCACGGTCGACGCCATCGAAAACCCCGATGCCGAGCCCGCGGCACCTGACGGTCGTCACTCGGCATCCCGCTTGCGGTGCTTGGAGGTGCGACGGTAGGTCCGCTTGTTCGCAATCGGTTGTGCGGCATTGGATCTGCGCAGCTCGTGGCGGGCACGCCAGGCGGTGAGGTCGGCGCGTTCGGCGGGGCGTTCGGTCGATCGGTCCGCCGGGCGGGCACGATCCTGCGTGTGGTTCATCGCCGACCTCCTTTCCATTCGTCGTCGGCTGTTCGTCGGCCACGGTAACCGTCAACCAACGGGACGGCTACCGAATTTCCTGCGGGACAGCGGGTTCGGCGACTGTTCCCCTCAGGGCTGCACGACGAGGCGTTTGCCTCGGGGTGCGGGGTGTTGCCACGCGGATTCGATCTCACCGAGCGTGACCGGCTCGACGTCGAAGGTGAGTTCGCCGGTGGTGGCCCATCCGACGACCTGTCGGTAGGAGGCGCCGATGGATTGCCGGTCCGCGCCCTTGCCCGCGCCGTAGATCTCGACGCCGGAGGTGCGCATGCTTGCGGCCGGCAGGGTGATCGCGGGACCGGCCGATTCCCCGGCCTGGATCAGCCGGGTCGGTGCGGCGAGGGTGAAGGACTCGGGAACGAGGGTGCGCAGCAGGAGTTCGGTGGGTCGGCCCCAGAGGAAGTCCAGCACGACGTCATACCCGTCCGGGGCGGCCCGGGTGAACGCGGCGCACAGCTCCGCATCGGAGACGGCCGTGTTGATCACCGCGTCGGCGCCGAGCGCGGCCACCTCGCTCAACGCCTGATCGTCTCGGCCGGTGGCCACGATCCGCCCCGCGCCCAGCAGCCGGGCCACCTTCACCGCGAGCCGTCCCGCGACGCCGGTCGCCCCCTGGATCAACACCGTCTCCCCGGCGGTGAGCCCGGCGGCGGTGCGCAGGCACATCGCGGGCATGGCCGAGGCCAGCGTGACCGCGGCCACCGGATCGAGTCCCTCGGGTATCGGGGCCAGATTGCCGGTGGTCACGACCGTGCGCTCCGCGAGCGCGCCGTAGGGCGGCACCGGATTCGCGAATCCGACCAGAGTGCCGTCCGGCAGTGCGCCGACGCCGTCGAATCCCGGAATCATCGGCAGCCGGGCCACATACGCATTCGAGGCGTAGTGCTGCCCGGCCGCGATCATCTTGTCCACATTCTCGACCGCGACCGCCCTGACCTCGAGCACGACCTCGCCCTCCCCGGCGACCGGATCGGCGAAGTCCTCGTACTTCGGAACGCCGCCGACCTCGTGCAATACCGCTGCCTTCATGATGCCTCCACCGACTCTCTAACACCGTTAGAGAGTCGACTCTAACACTGATAGAGTGATTGCGACAGAGAGGTTGTGCGAATGGCATTGAACAGGCAGCGGGTCGTCGAGGAGGCCGTGGCACTGCTGGACGAGAACGGCTTGGACGGCGTGAGCCTGCGCAAACTCGCCCAGCGGCTCGGCGTGCAGGCGCCGACGTTGTACTGGCACATTCGCAACAAGGCCGCGCTGATCACCGCCCTCGCCGAGGCCATCCTGACCGAGGAATTCGCCGACCTGCGCCCACCGGATCCGGCCGAGCCCTGGCAGCGATGGCTGACCGAACTGGCCACCCGCCTGCGCCGCGCCCTGCTCGCCCACCCCGACGGCGCTCGCGTGATCTCCGCGGCCCAGCTCTCCACGCGGATGAACCGCATTTCCGAGGTCGCCATGAAAACCCTCGTGGATCAAGATATTCCGTTGCGCGAGGCACGGTTGCGAGTGCTCGCCGTGGAGCGGTTCACCGTCGGTCACGTGCTCGAGGAACAGTCCCCCCGACCCGACGAGGACGCGCTGCGCGACTTCGACGCCGACGCCTTCGCCGCACAGCACCCCACGGTCATCGCCGGAATCAGTGAATATTTCCAGGATGGCCGGACGGTGGACGATCTCTTTCAGGACACCTTGCGCCTGATCATCGAGTGATGGTCCCGAGATCCACTGGCGTGCAACGGCATTCGACGGATCGATGCCCGCCGGACGAGCCGGCGGGCACGACGATCGGTGAATATCTCCGTCCGAGAACCGAACTCACCGGCACGGCGGGCGGTACGGCAGGTCCGGGAGGTGCTCTCGCCACACCTCGGGTGTCAGCGTCGTCCGGGTGATGTCACAGATTCTGGCGACGGCGGAATCGGTATCCAAGTCCCACAGCCGAGCTCGTCCGTCCGCGCCGGTGCCGACCAGGTGGTGTCCGTCGGGCAGGAATGTCACCGGTCCCGGGCGAGCGGTGGCGGCACTGATGAGCGCGTGGCGGGTTCCCGTCGGGTGTCGACGGTCGGTCAGATTCCACAATCGCGCCGTGCCGATGACGTCCACAGAGATGAGCTGGTTCCCGGAATCCACTGCCAGCCAACCGATGTACGCATCGTGACCGGCCAGCGGCGGTCCGCTGAGTACAGGTTTGCGCGGATCGGTCGTATCCCAGACATGTATCGACTCGTCATCGGCCGTACCCATGAGCGCACGACCGTCCGGTGTGAAACGCAACTTGATCCCGGACACGGCCTGCCCGGCCTCCAGCTGCGCCACGCGGGTCGAAGATGAGGAACCGGATGTGTCCCAGATATCCACAGTTCCGCTGAAATCACCGATCGCGAGATATCGGTTCCCCGGCAGGAATCGACCAGCCATCACGAAGGTACCGGTAATGACAGGCCCCGCGGTCGGCACCGGATGTGCACGATCGGCAATATCCCAGACCTGGAACTGGCCATGGTCCGAGCCTGTGGCGAGCGGCTGCCCGCCGAGGAACAATGAGCGGGAGTCCGAACTGAACGACGCCGCCGTGTACATGTATCCGCTCTTCTCGATCGTGGCCAGCGGCTGGATTCCCCCCGACCCCGACAGATCGTAGAGTCGAAAATCGCCCGACGACGGGAAGAGGGCAAGGGTCCTTCCATCGGGGCTGATCTGCGGCTGCACTCCGGAATCCGCTTCCCCGGTCTCGATTCGGCCGATTCGATGCGCGGACATCGCCGCATCGATCCGCCAGACCTCGATGGCCGAACCATCGCTGACCGCAACAACATTCGACTCCGCTGCCAGAACATTTCCCTGCGGCAACTGCCGCAGTACGGATTCGGGCCGAGACCAGAGCCTGATCAATCCGTCCTGTCCCGCGGCCATTATCGCGTGGCCGTCCGGAGCGAACACGATCGAATCGACGAACCCCTTCGCTCCTGCGAGCGGCGCCGCGGCGGCAACCGGTTGCGTGGGATGGTTCAGGTCCCACAGCATGACCTGGCCATTGGAACCCACCGCAGCCAAAGTGCGGCCGTCTCCACTGAACACGAGCGGCGAACCGACGAAATCCTGGGCGCCGGTGATCGGTCGGCCGATTCGCTGCGGATCGCCCGGCACGGACACGTCCCACAGCGCGATCGAATCGTCGGCCAAGGTCGCGACGGTTCGGCCGTCCGGACTCAGACTCACGGTGTGCGAGCTGTCCGTGATCCGGTCGATGAGTGTCGCGTGGCCGAAATGGTCATCGAGCTGCCACAGTTGCACGCCGTCGTCGCTCGTGAGTACCAATCGGTGGAAGTCCGCACTGAGAGCGATCGAACGGACCGTGTCGTTCGAGACCGGCGGACCGAGCAGCCGGGGCTGCCGCGGATCGGTGATATCCCAGAATTCGATGCCACCGCTCTTACCCGGGACGACGAGCGTTCGACCGTCCGGGGCGAAGGCGATTCTATCGACGAAACCTGCCGGTATCAGGTCCCCGATGCGCGTGGGACGCACTGGATTGCGGACATCCCACAGTGCGACACCGTGATGCGCACCCAGCACCGCCAGCGTCGTCCCGTCCGGACTGAAAGCCAGAGCGCCACCGACATTGGGGGGTTCGGTCAGGGGTTGCCCGATCGGACGAGGATTTCGAGGGTCCGACGTATCCCACAGTCGAACGGACTGATCGCTTCCGACCGATGCCAGCACTCGGCCATCCGGACGCAGTGCCGTTCCGGTGATGGCGCCCTGCTGGGCCGCCAGCTCACTGGCCAGTGGCGTCCCCTCCGAATTCACCAGTCGCGCCCGCACTTCCGGATCTCCCGGACGTAGCCGATTCGCCATCAGGTCCAGCTGCGCGGACAGCGAAGGATCACTCGTCTCGACCCGATCTGCTTCGGCCAGAACCGAATTGAATATCGCACTGTCCCGCTGCTCGGATGCCTTGCGGCTCTGCAGGAATGCGACGCCCGCCAATGCGACCGACACCACCGTCAACAGGACCAACGCCGAGCGGCGGACCTGCGAACGTCGCCGGGCACGCCGCCGCGCCGTCTCGGATGCGGCCAGGAATTCCTCCGCGCCCGGACCGAGTGGGCCCTTGCGGGCGTGTTCGCCCACGGTGGCCAGCCGCGCACCTCGGTAGAGCAGCGACGGATCGCGGCCGTGTTCGATCCAGTCGGCGGCATCGACCTGTAGCCGTTGCCGTTCCAGGTAGCCGACACGATCCGCATCGATCCACGACCGCAGGCGAGGCCAGGCGTCCAGGACGATCTCGTGCGTGAGATACGCGATATCGGCCTCGAGCGTGATCAGCCGGGTTCGGGCCAGGGCATCCAGCGCCGCGTCCGCGGCATCCACTGTCTGCCTGAGCAATTCGGCGCGCGAGACCTTGCGGCGGGTGTCGCGGGAATCGTCACCGACCGCGACCAGACCCAGCAGTACCTGCTTGCCGACCCCCTGCTGGAAGTCCGTGAGTTGAGCCCACGCCTTCTCCGCGGTGGCCGAGACCGAGCCGAGAACCCCACCGGCCGAACGATATCCGTCGATGGTCAGACGTGAACCCTCCCGGCGCTGCCAGACCGCCTCCATCACGTGCGAGACCAGCGGCAGCGCACCGGGATCGTAGCTTCGGCGGTCCCCTCCGCCGCCGAGCCCGCACAGTTCGCTGATCACCAGTTCGTCCAGGCCGGATTCCAGTTTGTACCCCGCCACCTCCGCGGGTTTGGTGAGCGCCTCGGCCAGTTCGTCCAGGCGCATCGGGCCGAGGAGATAGCTGCGGTGTTTGAGCGCGTCCTCCAGCACCGGCTCGTCCAGGCAGCGCGCGTAGAAATCGGCCCGGACTGCCAGAACCACTGCGGTCGTATCGGATTCACCGCGAATGGCGAGGTTCTCGAGTATCGACAGGAACGTCTCGCGACGGAATTCGTCGCGGCACAGCGTGAACAGTTCCTCCAGTTGATCGACCACGAGCAGACGGCGTCGACCCCGACCCCACTGCTCCAGTGCCGACGCGATGGGATCCGCTGTATCCGAGTCCGTCTCACCCGGATCGTTCCCACCACTGTCGGTGATCGCGCTCAGCAGCGCGGCCACCGGATCGTCGCCCGGCGTCATCGTGGCAACTGCCCACTCCCGCACCGGATCTGCCAGCGCGGGAATCAGACCCGCCTGCAACAGCGAGGATTTGCCCGCCCCCGATGCGCCGACCAGCAGCACCATCCCGCCGTCGCCGGATTCCGTCGTGGTGCGGACCAGCTCGGCCAGTTCGGTGGTCGGCCGGGTGCGCCCGAAGAACACCTCGGCGTCCTCGGCCCGATACGCCGACAATCCCAGATACGGGCAGACCACATCCGCCGCGTCGGAATTGGGATCCCATTCGTTGGACGCGGTCCACAGCCGCTGCCACTCCCGAACATCCAGCAGTGCCGGACGCACCGGACGGCTGGACTTGCGCGCCTCGTCGATCAACGTCAGCAACACCGGCAGCAGCGTCTCGAATTTGGCCGGAACATTCCGCCCGGCCTTCCAATCGCTGATCCGCTGCACCGGAACCCCACCCGGCTGCCCCGACGCACGGGCGGCCCGCATCCGCGCACCGGAGGCCGCCGCGACCCGCCGCAACGTCGGATTCCCCGCCGCCTCGAACAACTCCACGAACCGTTCCGAGAACTGCGTCCTCGGTGAGGGACGCAACCGCCCCCGCCCTGCCGACCCCGAATCCATGTGTCCTCCTACACATCCCAGCACTCGCTCGAACTGTAGGCAGCCTGTCCCCGAATCCGCTCGCACGGTCGCCGTGATCGACGAACCCGCAGGCCGGACGGGGTGATCGCAGTTCCGGACCGGACACCTTCGACTCGACGAATCACCGATCCACCGCGAAACGGACCCTGCCGCAGCGCCGGAGCACTTCCAGGGCCTCGCCGTGGTGAACCAGGCACTGACACCTGACGACGCCATCGGCCGGGTGGAATTCTCACCGCCGTGGGATCTGTGCCCCCGACCGGGAGACTCGTCCATCGTCTCGTGTCATCGGTCGACACCAGCGGCTTACCATGCGCCGCGGACCGCAAGGATTCGGAGATGGCCGCTGATCAGTGATTCAGCGGGAGTCGGCGCCCTCGAAGGGGCCGGTCTGGCCCAGTGAGATGCCATTCGCCACCGGCGTCCCGTAGGGACCGTAGGAGATCTCGGAGGTGTAGGCGGGATACACGGGGCCCACTCCGAGGTCTTCGGAGGTGCTCAAAGCGGCGACCAGGAGGATCACCAGGGCCGCGAACAACGGTTGGACCAGCACGACCGTCCACGCTCCGGCGGAGAGGTCCGAGTGGATCCAGTGCTCGACGAGGTTGCGCCAGCCATCGACCGTGGGCGGCATGGCGACGATGGTGTGCAGCGGCGGATTCGACGAGTGCGGATGCATCCAGCGGGCGACCAGTTCACCGAACCAGGACATCAGTTCCGCGCCGACGAGTGAGGCGAACAGCAAGGCGCACTGCATGATCGGGCCGCGCACCCGGCGCAGCCGCCACACCGCGGCGGCGGTCAGCACACCGACCACCATCGCGACGCACACGAACAGAGCCATCGCGTCGAAACGGTGCGCGCTCTCCCCCGTCAGCGCCGCACCGCGGCCGGGCTGCACGACGACGACGCGTTCGGTCGGGGCGAGCACCGCCCAGACCACGCCGCCGATCGCGCTGACCAGCAGCACCGCGAGTACCACTGCGAGCGCGGCGCGCACTTCACGCCGCCGCGAGGCGGGCGGTCCGGCGACACCCTGCTGGACCATCAGCGACGATCCAGGGATTTCGAATCGACCACGCCGTGCCGGGAACACTTGGCCCACCAGCCCTCGGGGTGCACCTGCACGATCATCCGGCGTCCGCACTGCTCACAGAACCGCGGCGGCTCGAGGCCCAGCGCGGCTGCCGCGGGGACCGGATCATCCAGGCCCGCGACGATTCGCTTACCCGTGAACGGGTTGTAGCGCTCTTCCATATCGACGACCACTTCTGCGAAAACCCCTCGATGAAGTGCAGCGGTAGGGCTGCTCGACAATACCTTCACCGTACCGGCGGTCCGCGCCCGGCTCGGTCACGGCGCGATCAGAGAGTTTCGTTGAGCGCCTTGATCGGCATCTTCAGCTCACCCAGCAGGTCCAGGTCGGCCTCGGCGGGACGGCCCAGCGTGGTCAGGTAGTTGCCGACGATGACGGCGTTGATGCCGCCGAGGATGCCCTGCTTGGCGCCCAGATCACCGAGGGTGATCTCCCGGCCGCCCGCGAAACGCAGGATGGTGCGCGGCAACGCGAGCCGGAAGGCGGCCACGGCCTTGAGCGCCTCGGCCGCGGGCAGCACCTCGAGATCCCCGAACGGGGTGCCCGGACGCGGGTTCAGGAAGTTCAGCGGCACCTCGTCGGGCTCGAGTTCGGCCAGCTGCGCGGCGAACTCGGCACGCTGCTCGATGGTCTCACCCATGCCGAGGATGCCGCCGCAGCACACCTCCATACCGGCCTCGCGCACCATGCGCAGGGTGCCCCAGCGCTCCTCCCAGGTGTGCGTGGTGACCACGTTCGGGAAGTGCGACTTTGAGGTTTCCAGGTTGTGGTTGTAGCGGTGCACGCCCATCGCGGCGAGCTGGTCGACCTGCTCCTGGTTGAGCATGCCCAGCGAGCAGGCGACCTGGATGTCGACCTCGTTGCGGATGGCCTCGACGCCGGCCGCGACCTGCGCCATCAGCCGCTCGTCCGGGCCGCGCACGGCCGCGACGATGCAGAATTCGGTCGCGCCGGTCTTGGCGGTCTGCTTGGCGGCCTCGACCAGCGAGGGGATATCCAGCCAGGCCGCACGCACGGGCGACTGGAACAGGCCCGACTGCGAGCAGAAGTGGCAGTCCTCGGGACAGCCGCCGGTCTTGAGCGAGATGATGCCCTCGACCTCGACCTCGGGACCGCACCAGCGCATCCGCACCTCGTGCGCCAGGCCCAGCAGCTCCTCGAGCCGATCATCCCCGAGCCGCAGCACCTCGACGGTCTGCTCCTGGGTGAGTCCGACGCCGCGCTCGAGCACCTGCTCGCGAGCGGTCGCCAGAATATCGACGTCGGTCTTGACGGGTGCCTGGGTCACAGCACGAATCCCTTCTTCTGGCCGGGGCGGCCGCGCAACGTGAACAATGTACTTGAACGGTGTTCAGGCTAAGGTACCTGCAGACAGGAAGTCAAAGCTCGTAAAAAAGAAGGTCGTCAGAAAGGGCCACCCCGTGCAGTTGCACCGCACCGACGTCGTCGACGGAGCCGTCGCCATACTCGACCAGTACGGACTGGCCGATCTGACGATGCGCCGGCTGGCGACCTCCCTGCACGTCCAACCCGGGGCGCTGTACTGGCACTTCCCCAACAAACAGGCCCTGCTCGGCGCGGTGGCCGATCGGATTCTCGCGCCGATGGAGGACACGGTCGATGCGGACGACTGGTCCGGACAGGTCACCGAACTCGCCCATCGGCTGCGCTCGTGCCTGCTGGCCTACCGCGATGGGGCCGAGGTGGTCTCGGCCACCTACGCCTCCCGCCTGACCACCAGCAAGGGCCGGGAACGGTTGGCCGGGGCGCTGATTCGCGGCGGGATGACTCGCGAAGAGGCCGATCAGGCCGCCTACACACTGCTGTACTACGTGCTGGGCGGGACGGTGGACGAGCAGTCGCGCATGCAGATGGATTCGGCGGGCGCGCTGGCCGAGGAGTCCTCGCCGGTGCACGAATCACTCACCGACGGCGAAACACCCAGTGCCACCGATCGTTTCGATTTCGGTCTGCAATTGTTCCTCGGCGGTGTGCGGCACCTGCTGGGCAGCCGGGTGCGCTGAGCACCGGCCCGGCGGCGATCAGGCCGAGGGCCTTAGCTCGGACCCGGCGAAGCGAACCGACTCGATGCGGCCACCCTCGGTGACGATCACGCTGTGAGATAGCGCTGCGTCCACGCGGGCTCGAACCAGCCCGGGGCGGACTTCGCGAAACGTTCCGGAGTCCAGCGGCCCGCACCCTCCGGAATGCTGCCGACCAGGTCCACACCGGTGACCGCGGGCAGATCGGCACGGTTGCAGTCGGAGGCCAGATCCGGTGCGACGGGCCAGGATCCGATGACCAGACCCGCGCAGGGCACGCCCGCGGCGGACAACGCACGGGTGGTCAGCTCACTGTGATTGAGGGTGCCCAGGCCCGCGGCGGCGACCACCAGCACGGGCGCGTTCATCTTCTGGGCCAGATCCAGCACCGTGAAATCGCCCATCCGGACCAGCAGTCCGCCCGCACCCTCCACCAGCGTCAGATCGGCGTCGGCGAGCGACTCCACGCCCGCGACCGTCTCGGTCAGGGTCAGCAGCGGACTGCCGCAGCGACGGGCGGCGGTGTCGGGGGCGAGCGGGTCCGGATAGCGGGCCAATTCCAGTGTGCGCGTGACACCGGCGAGCCTGCCGACCTCGGCGAGATCGCCTGGCTCGCCCGGCTGCACACCGGTCTGGGCCGGTTTGCAGACCGCCACCGAACGTCCGGCCGAGCGCGCCGCGGCCGCCAGCGCCGCGGTGACGATCGTCTTGCCGACATCGGTCGACGTGCCGGTCACGATCAGAACACTCACGAGATCCTCACTCCTACAGCAGGAAACAACGTTTACGACGCGGACGCGGACACACCGGCGGGTTGCGGCTCCCGATCCAGCGTTCCGGCGCGCGCCTGCGCCAGCACCTCGCCGAGAACCGTTGCGATGGTATCCATCTCGGCATCGGTGAGATCCGCGCGCGCGGTCAGCCGCAGCCGCGAGGTGCCCTCGGGCACCGACGGCGGGCGGAAGCATCCGACGTTCAGTCCGCGCTCCCGGCATTCACAGGCGGCGTCGTAGGCGACCTGCGCCCGACCGAGCACCACCGACACCACGGCCGAATCCGGCTGCGACACACCGGCGATACGCGCGATCTGCGCCGCGCGGGTCAGCACGCGCCCGCCCATCTCCGGATCCCGGCGCAACAGTCCCAGTGCCGCGCGCGCCGCGCCGACGGCCGCCGGGGCCAGACCGGTATCGAAGATGAACGTGCGCGCCGAATCGATCAGATGCGCCCGCACGCGCTCGCTGGACAGCACCGCACCACCTTGCGCGGCAAGGGCTTTGGACAGTGTCGCGGTGACGATCAGATCGGGCAGCCCGGCCAGGCCCACCTCGTGCACCAGCCCGCGCCCGCCCTCGCCGCGCACGCCGATACCGTGCGCCTCGTCGACGATCAGCACCGCGCCGTTGGCGCTGACCACGCGATGCAGATCGGTCAGCGGCGCGAGATCACCGTCGGCACTGAACACCGAATCGGTGAGCACCAGCGCCCGCTCCTCGGTGCGCTCGGCCAGCAGGCGATCCACCGCGTCGACGTCACAGTGCGGGGCGATCTCGACCCGGGCCCGGGAGAGGCGGCAGGCGTCGACCAGCGAGGCGTGGCTGCCCGCATCGGACACCACCAGGGATCCGCGCCCGGCCAGTGCCGTGACCACCCCGAGGTTGGCGGCGTATCCGGTGGCGAACACCAATCCCGCCTCCGCGCCGACGAATTCGGCCAGTTCGGCCTCGAATTCCTCGTGCGCGGTCGTCGTCCCGGTCACCAACCGCGACCCGGTCGACCCGGTTCCCCAGGTGCGCACGGCATCGACCGCGGCGGCGATCACCTCGGGATGCCGGGACAGCCCCAGATAGTCGTTGGAGGCCAGATCGATCGCCGCGGACCGCGGCCGGCGCGCCCGCAGTTCCCGCCGCAGTCCGGCACTCACCCGCGCGGTGGCCCGCTCGTCCAACCAGCTCAACGGATCGCTACTCACAGGAGAGAAGCATACTTGAACGCCGTTCAGGAGCAAGGCTGGGTATGTTTCGGCTCGAACGCACTCAGCTCGCGGCGGCGGCGACCACGCCCGCGGTGATGCGCGCGATATCGTCCGGACTGCTGATGAACGGCGGCATCGTGTAGACGAGGTTGCGGAAGGGCCGCAGCCAGACCCCGGCATCCACGGCGGCGTGCGTGGCCTTGCGCATATCGACCGGATGATCGAGTTCCACGACGCCGATCGCGCCCTGCACCCGGACCTCCACCACGCCCGGAACTTCTTGCGCCGCAGCCAATCCGGCGGTCAGCCGGGCCTCGATCCCGGCGACCTCGCCGTACCAGTCGCGCGAGAGCAGCAGTTCGATCGAGGCGACCGCGACCGCGCAGGCCAGCGGGTTGCCCATGAAGGTCGGCCCGTGCATGAGCCCGCCGTGCCCGGCGCTGATCGTCTCGGCGATCCGCGAGGTGCACAGGGTCGCGGCCAGCGTCAGATATCCGCCGGTGAGGGCCTTGCCGACGCACATGACGTCGGGGCGCACGCCGACCCTTTCCGCGGCGAAGAACGTGCCGGTGCGGCCGAATCCGGTGGCGATCTCGTCGAACACCAGCAGGATGCCGTGTTCGTCGCAGAGGCGGCGCAGGTCGTTCAGATAGTCCGGGTGATGAAAACGCATACCGCCCGCGCCCTGCACGATCGGTTCCACGATCACCGCGGCGGTCTCGTCCGCGTGTTCGGCCAGCAGACGTTCCAGTTCGCGGACGTACTGCGGCTCGTATTCCTTCGGCGGGACGGGGGCGAAGATCTGCTCGCTGAGCACATCGGTCCACAGCGAATGCATGCCGCCCTCGGGATCGCACACGCTCATCGGGGTGAAGGTGTCGCCGTGGTAGCCGCCGCGCCAGGTGAACAGCCGCCGCTTGCCCGGCTTGCCCAGCGCCCGCCAGTACTGCAGGCACATCTTGGCGGCCACCTCGACCGACACCGAACCCGAGTCGCACAGGAAGACCTTGTCCAGCCCGTCAGGGGTGTGCTCGACCAGCAACTGACACAGTCGCGCCGCGGGTTCGTGGGTCAGGCCGCCGAACATGACGTGACTCATCCGCTGTGCCTGTTCGGTCAGCGCCGCGTCCAGCACCGGATGCCGGTAACCGTGCACCGCGGCCCACCAGGAGCTCATCCCGTCGACCAACTCGCGGCCGTCGGCCAGGGTGAGTTTGGTTCCGGCGGCGGAGGCGACGACCAGCGGTTCGGTCGGAGCCGGGAAACCGCCGTAGGGATGCCAGACGTGTGCGGCGTCCAGCGCGGTGATCTCGTCGGGGGTCAGTGCCACGGCAATCCTTCACGAAGGCGTCCTTGAACGTCGTTCAAGTTACCATCGGCGACCCACTCCCCCGCATCTGCATGCGAAAACCGGTTCATACACGAAGGTCGCAGAGCTATCTTTTGACGGAGTCAAAGAATATTCTGACCGAGTCAAGGATCAGCGAACCGGAAGCGGAGCCTCATGAACACCGTCAGCACGAGTGCCGAAGTCGCCGCCGAGCACATCGATGCCGTCCGCGAATTCAATCGCCGCTACACCCGATTGATCGGCGTCCTGCACGAACACCTCGTCGATACCGACTACTCGCTGACCGAAGCGCGAATCCTGTTCGAACTGGCCCACTCCGAAACCGCGGACGTGGTCGAACTGCGCCGGAGCCTGGACCTGGATCCCGGTTATCTGAGCCGCATCCTGGCCCGTTTCGCACAGGACGGACTCGTCGGACGACGACGCAGCGATCAGGACGCGCGACGCCAGCAGGTGCAGCTCACCGACCGGGGCCGCGCGGTCTTCGCCGATCTGGACGAGCGCTCCAGCCGCGGCGTCGCCGACCTGCTCGCGGACCATCCCGCCGCCGACCACACTCGCCTGGTCGAGGCCATGCACACCATCGAGGCGATTCTGGACGGGCACGAGGCACCGGTGCGCGTCCGCGAGCCCCGCCCCGGGGACTACGGCTGGGTGATCGCCAGAAACGCCGCCCTCTACGCCGCCGAATACGGCTGGGACGGCAGCTACGAAACCCTCGTCGCGCGGATCGTGACCGGGTTCCTGGAGTCACACGACCCGCACACCGAGCACGCCTGGATCGCCGAATCCGGCGGCGAACGGCTCGGCGCGGTGTTCTGCATGCACGAGGACGACGACACCGCCCGGCTGCGGTTGCTCCTGGTGGAACCGTCCGCACGCGGTCGGGGCGTGGGTACCGCACTGGTCCGGCACTGCCTCGAGTTCGCCACCGCCGCCGGATACCGCGAGATGGTGCTGTGGACCAACGACGTGCTGACCTCGGCCCGGCACATCTATCAGCGGGCCGGATTCGAACTCGCCGAGTCCGAACCGCACCACAGCTTCGGCAAGGATCTGCTCGGGCAGACCTGGCGGCGCGCACTGCGCTGAGCACCGCGCGGCGTGATTGCGCCACCGCCCGAGATGCGTGCAATGCCACATCTCGCGGCCCACCCGCACCGGGTACCCAGCGACGCCCATTACTGTCGAAGGCATGGTTGCACCCGACGCACTCGGTGAGGTCGCGCCGCTCGGCGTCTGGCCGGGCACCGCGTACCCGTTGGGAGCCACCTACGACGGAGCCGGAACCAACTTCTCCCTCTTCTCCGAGGTCGCCGAGCGGGTGGAATTGTGCCTGATCGGACGGGACGGCGCGGAGGTCCGCATCCCGCTCGAGGAAGTCGACGGCTACGTCTGGCACGCGTACGTGCCCACGATCGGCCCCGGGCAACGCTACGGCTTCCGGGTGCACGGTCCGTTCGAACCCGAGCGCGGGCTGCGCTGCGATCCGAGCAAACTGTTGCTGGACCCGTACGGCAAGGCGTTCACGGGCGAGTTCGGCAACGATCCGTCGCTCTACACGCCGGGCCGGGACTCGCTGGGGCACACCATGACCGGCGTGGTGATCAACCCGTACTTCGACTGGGCCGACGACCGCGCGCCGCGGCGGCCCTACCACGAGACGGTCATCTACGAAGCGCACGTCAAGGGGATGACGATGACGCATCCGCAGGTGCCGCCCGAACTGCGCGGAACCTATGCCGGGATGGCGCATCCGGCGATCGTCGATCATCTCGTCGGACTGGGCGTCACCGCGGTCGAGCTGATGCCGGTGCACCAGTTCGTGCACGACCGCCTACTGCTGGACAAGGGGCTGCGAAACTACTGGGGGTACAACAGTTTCGGCTATCTGGCCCCGCATCACGAATACGCCGCCGATCCGCGCGCCGGGGCAGCGGTCACCGAATTCAAGGCCATGGTGCGGGCACTGCACGCCGGGGGGATCGAAGTGATTCTCGACGTGGTCTACAACCACACCGGTGAAGGCAATCACCTGGGACCGACCCTGTGCCTGCGCGGCATCGACAACGCCGCGTACTACCGTCTGGCACAGGATGATCCGCAGCACTACGTCGACTACACCGGCACCGGCAACAGCCTCAACGTGCGTCATCCGCACACCTTGCAGCTGATCATGGATTCGCTGCGCTACTGGGTGCTGGAGATGCACGTGGACGGATTCCGCTTCGACCTGGCCGCCACCCTGGCCCGCGAACTGCACGACGTCGACCGGCTGTCCACCTTCTTCGATCTGGTGCAGCAGGATCCGGTGGTCAGTCAGGTCAAACTCATCGCCGAACCCTGGGACGTCGGCGAGGGCGGCTATCAGGTCGGCAACTTCCCGAGTCTGTGGACCGAGTGGAACGGCAAATACCGTGACACCGTGCGAGATTACTGGCGCGGTGAACCGGCGACGCTGGGCGAGTTCGCCTCTCGGCTGACCGGCTCGTCGGATCTGTACGAGGCCACCGGCCGCCGCCCCGGGGCCAGTATCAACTTCGTCACCGCGCACGACGGGTTCACGCTCCGGGATCTGGTGTCGTACAACGACAAACACAATCAGGACAACGGCGAGGACAATCGCGACGGCGAGAACTACAACCGATCCTGGAACTGCGGCGTGGAGGGTCCGACCGACGACCCCGGAGTCCTGGCGCTGCGAGATCGCCAGACGCGCAACATGATCGCCACCCTCGCACTCTCACAGGGCACCCCGATGCTGCTGCACGGCGACGAGATGGGCCGCACCCAGCTCGGCAACAACAACGCCTACTGCCAGGACTCCGCGCTGTCCTGGGTGGATTGGTCTCTGGCGCAGAAGAACTCGGACCTGCTGCGGTTCACCCGCGCCGCCCTGGCACTGCGCACCGAGCATCCGGTGTTCCGCCGCCGCCGCTTCTTCGACGGCCGACCCGGCGCGGACGACGACCGCGACGGTCGCCTGGACGCCCCCGACATCGCCTGGCTCACCCCCTCCGGAGCCGAGATGACCGCCGCGGACTGGGATTCCGGATTCGGTCGCACGCTGGCGGTCTTCCTGAACGGCTCGCGGATCAACGAGCCGGGACCGCGCGGCGAGCGCATCCGGGACGATTCGTTCCTGCTGTGTTTCAACGCCCACGACTCCCCCATCGAGTTCACCCTGCCGGGACCGGATTTCGGCACCCGGTGGTCGGTGGCCCTGGATTGTTCGACCCCCACCGGACACGCACCGATCGACTACGACACGCCGGCCGTGGTCGAGGTGCCCGACCGTTGTCTGCTGGTATTGCGCCGGACCGACCGGCACGATGCGCAGGAGCCGACGTGGGCGAGGATGTAGGGCCGCACGCACGCCATGATGAGATCAAGACAGAGATGACAGAATTCGCTTCCACCGAGTCCCACACCACACCGGTGCTCCGGCAGACGAACGTCCGCAGCACCTATCGGTTGCAACTGCGACCGGATGCGTTGACCTTCGCCGATGCCCGTGCGATCGCGGAATACCTCCAGCAACTGGGCATCTCGCATCTGTATCTGTCCCCGGTCATGAGTGCGATGCGCGGTTCCGCACACGGCTACGATGTCACCGATCCGACGACGGTGTCCGCCGCACTGGGCGGCCCGTCCGGGCTCAAAGCCCTGTCGGACGAGTTGCGCAGCCGCGGAATGGGTTTGATCGTCGATCTGGTGCCGAACCACGTCGGGGTGAGCGATCCGCGACAGAACCCGTGGTGGTGGGACGTGCTGTGCCACGGCCGCAAATCCCAGTTCGCCCACTTCTTCGACATCGACTGGTCTCCGAGCAACGGCGCGGGCGGTCGCCTCGCGTTGCCGGTGCTGCAGAACGAGAACGATCCGGCCGCACTGACCGTCGATCGCAGCGGCCCGGAACCGATGCTGGCACTGCACGATCTGCGCTTCCCCATCGCCCCGGGCACCGACGGGGAGAACGCGCTGCGGATCCACGACAAGCAGCACTACCGCCTGGTCAGCTGGAAGGCCGGGATCTGCACCTACCGCCGGTTCTTCTCGGTGTCGAGCCTGGCGGCGATCCGGCAGGAGGATCCGGCGGTCTTCGAGATCACCCACCGCGAACTGTCCGCCTGGTGTGAACACGATGTGATCGACGGTGTGCGCGTGGATCATCCGGACGGTCTGGCCCATCCCGCGGCCTATCTGGCCCGCCTGCGACGGCTGATCGGCCCGCATCGGCTGCTGATGGTGGAGAAGGTGCTCTCCAATCGCGAGCCGCTCGACGCGATGCTGCCCATCGACGGCACCACCGGCTACGACGCACTGGCGGACCTGGGCGGGGTGCTGATCGATGCGGACGGCGAGAAGGCTCTCACCGAGCTGTCACGCAAGTACTGCGGGCACGGCAGCAACGGCGCGTGGATCGGCAACAACGAACATCGCATCAAACGCGCCGTGGCCGAGACGATGCTGGTGCCCGAGATCCGCAGGCTCGTCGCCGCGATCAAGCGCGACGCGGGAGTCAGCGGCATCGACACCGTGCCGATCAGCGATATGGCGCTGACCAACGCCACCATCGAGGTGCTCTCGTTCATGCCGGTGTACCGCACCGACTACGCACCGCTGGCGGGGATGATCACCGCGGTGGTCCAGAAGGTGTGCAAACGCAACAGCGAGTTGACCGCACCGCTGTCGGTGCTGGTCACCGCGCTGGCGGCGAACGGCGAGGCGGCCGTGCGGCTGCATCAGGTGTGCGGGGCGGTGACCGCCAAGGCGGTCGAGGACACCATGTACTACCAGGGCGCGCGACTGGTCTCGCTGCAGGAGGTGGGCGGCAATCCGGCCCGGTTCGGCCGGTCGGTGCTGGAGTTCCATCTCGCCAATTCCGAACGCGCCCAACGCTGGCCCGCCACGATGACGACGCTGAGCACGCACGACACCAAACGCGGCGAGGACGTGCGCGCCCGGATCGGGGTGCTGTCCCAGGCCGCGGAGCTGTGGGCCGAATCGGTGCCCCGCTGGTTCGAGAACACTCCGCCGCCGGACGAGGCGACGGCGCTGTTCCTGCTGCAGAACATGTTCGGCATGTGGCCCAACGACGGGCGGCCCGCCGCGACGGTCGCGGGCCTGCGCGAGCGGCTGCATCTGTTCGCGGAGAAAGCGGCTCGCGAAGCAGGCACCAAAACCTCCTGGGAGGAACCGGATCTCGAATTCGAGTCCGCGCTGCACCAGTGGATCGACGCGGTGATCGACGGCCAGGTCGGCGGCGGACTGTCGGAGACGGTGATCAAGCTCGCACCGCACGCGTGGTCGGATGCGTTGTCGCAGAAGCTGCTTCAGCTCTGCGGCCCCGGCATCCCGGACATCTACCAGGGTTGTGAACTCTGGGAGGATTCACTCGTCGATCCGGACAACCGTCGCCCGGTCGATTTCGGTCATCGCCTCTCGATGCTGCAATCGCTCACCGGCACACCGGAATTGGATTCCAGCGGCGCGGCCAAGATGTGGATCGTGGCCTACGCGCTGTGGCTGCGGCGCGAACGTCCCGAATGCTTCGTCGGCGGGGCGTACACGCCGCTGTTCGCCGCGGGCGACCGCGCCGGACATCTGATCGCCTACGCCCGCGGCCGGGTGGACGAGCCGCCGCAGGTGATCGTGGCCGCCACCCGCCACAGCGTCCGGCTGAACGAAACCGGCTGGGGCGATGCGGCATTGGACCTACCGCCGGGCACCTGGACCGATCGCCTCACCGGGCACACCTTCACCACGCGCGTTCGCTTGGAGAAGCTGTTCACCCGGCTACCGGTAGCGCTGCTGGTGCGGTAATTTTGGCCTCCGCTTCGCTCCGGCGGGTTTTCGGCGCTGTAAGGCTCGTCGTTCAGCCCTCGAGACTCGGCCTTCGGCCATGCGCTTCGAGGGCTGAACCACGAGCCCGCGCCGAAAACCCTTGGGGTGTTCTTATTGAGCCTTTCGCTTCGCGGGCGATTTCCAGCGAACGGAGACGCTTCGCCGTCCGGGCACGTTGCGCGGCGCTTTAGTGGTGAGACATCTCATCGATCGGGGTGGTGTCGTCGTCAGGCCGGGACCTGTTCCTGCCCGGCGGGACTCGGTGTGGCAGTGGGATTTCCGGTGTGCTCGACGGGGATGTGGTCACCGCACTCCTGCCCCCAGCGCTGCACGTTCGGGGGGTCGTATTCCGTATGCGGTTTCGCGCAGGAGGCCAGGTACACGCGCTTGTCCTCGGGTGCGGCCAGCCGACGCCAGGCATCCCGGTAGAACCGCGGATTGCGTGGATTGAACAGCCGTCCGATCAGGTTGGTGAACCGGTAGCCGACGGTCAGGTTGTTACTCGGATGTACCGGCCCGGTGGCGGTTTCGCCGCGCTCGAAGATCTTGGCCAGCAGGTCGTCGTCGAATTCCAGACCCTGTTCGCGCGCCTCGCGCACCATCCACCGCAACGTCCGGTCCGAGAGCCGGCTGTCGGGCATTCCACCGCCGATATCGGTGTGGCAGCCCTCGAACCACACCTGCTTGACCCGATCGGGCCGCTGCTGGGTGACCCCGGCCTCGTCGGTGACCTCCCACAGGCAGGGCTCATAGATGCGTCGCCGCTCGTCGACGGCCAGTGCTTGACGCGCGGTGTGCACGCCCGGCGACAGCCGCAGATCGTGGAATCGATAGCGCCACGAGGTGATTCCGGGAACGCCCATCGCGCCGACGGTGTCGAAGACGCCGACGAACTTGACCGGCACCGGACTGTGGCAGTACCGGGAGCGGAACTCGGCCCACTCGGGCGGATCCGCGTCGTCCGGATGTTCCTTGCGCTGCCGGAAGATCCGCATCGCCTCCGGATACCGGCCGTCGATCATCGCCTCGGCGGTCAGCAGACCGATCCGGTTGATCAGACCGGTGAGACTGCGGGCGATGTAGGCGCCGCGGCTGAATCCGAAGACGAAGATCTCGTCACCGGGTTCCCAGTTCAGCACCAACTGCCAGTACATGGTGGACAGCCCCGCGTCCAGACCGAGGCCGAACGCACCGCCGAGGTATTTGTCGAGAAGGTACCCGCGCGAGCCGGGCCCATCGGTGTAGAACACCCGCTGCCCGACCGAACCCCCGGCTTCCGCCGTGATGTCCAACCGGAGCGATTCCGCGATCTTGACGACGTTGGACACCAACGGATTGCTCGCCGATCCCCAGGTGCCGTCACAGCACACAACCAGACGTTTCATAACTGGATCCTCCCGCCCCACGCATAAGCCTTGCGCGCGTAGCGAACTACCCGAATCGTCCCGGGGATCTCGCGCACACGCACATCATTCCCCCAAAACCCCTGCCGTACACACTGGTTTTCGGCATCGGGCACGCGTATCCGACACGACCGCACTGCTATCACATGCCCTTTCCCGCGGACCCTCGACCACCTCCGGCGATTCCTGTCGTACCCGGGGCATAATCTCTACCCGTGTCAGCCTCGGGATTCGTTCACCTCCACAACCACACCGAGTACTCGATGCTCGACGGCGCGGCGAAGATAACGCCCCTGTTCAAGGAGGCCGAGCGGCTCGGCATGACCGCCGTCGGCATGACCGACCACGGCAACATGTTCGGCGCCTCGGAGTTCTACAACTCGGCCAAGAAGCAGGGCATCAAGCCGATCATCGGCATCGAGGCGTACATCGCGCCCGAGTCGCGGTTCAACACCAAACGTGTCCAGTGGGGTGATCCGAGCCAGAAGGGTGACGACGTCTCGGGTTCGGGCGCCTACACCCACATGACGATGGTCGCGGAGAACGCGACCGGTCTGCGCAACCTGTTCAAGCTCTCCTCGCTGGCCTCGATCGAGGGTCAGCTCGGCAAGTGGTCGCGTATGGACGCGGAGATCATCGCCGAGCACGCCGAGGGCATCATCGCCACCACCGGCTGCCCCTCGGGCGAGGTGCAGACCCGGCTGCGCCTGGGCCACGAGCGCGAGGCGCTGGAGGCCGCCGCCAAATGGCAGGAGATCTTCGGTAAGGAGAACTTCTTCCTCGAGGTGATGGACCACGGCCTGTCCATCGAGACGCGGGTGCGCCAGGGCCTGCTCGAGGTCGGCCGGAAGCTGGACATTCCCGCGCTGGCCACCAACGACTGCCACTACGTGCACGAGACCGACTCCACCAACCACGAAGCGCTGCTGTGCATTCAGACCGGCAAGACGCTCTCGGACCCGACCCGCTTCAAATTCGACGGCAGCGGCTACTACCTCAAGTCCGCCGACGAAATGCGCGCGATCTGGGACGCCGAGGTGCCCGGCGCCTGCGACAACACGGTGTGGATCGGCGAGCGGGTGCAGTCCTACGACGACGTGTGGACACACCGCGACCGGATGCCGATCTTCCCGGTGCCCGAGGGGCACGATCAGGCCAGCTGGCTGCGTGAGGAAGTGCGCCGCGGTCTGGATCGCCGCTTTCCGGGTGGCCCGCCGCAGAAGTACATCGATCAGGTCGAATACGAGATCGGCGTCATCCTGGAGATGGGCTTCCCGGCCTACTTCCTGGTCGTCGGCGACTTGATCAACCACGCGCGCGACGTCGGCATCCGCGTCGGCCCCGGCCGTGGTTCCGCGGCGGGTTCGCTGGTCGCCTTCGCGCTGGGCATCACCAATATCGACCCGCTGCCGCACGGTCTGCTGTTCGAGCGGTTCCTGAACCCCGAGCGCGTGTCGATGCCCGATATCGATATCGACTTCGACGATCGCCGCCGCGGTGAGATGGTGCGCTACGCCTCGGAGAAGTGGGGCACCGACCGCGTCGCCCAGGTCATCACCTTCGGCACCATCAAAACCAAGGCCGCGCTGAAGGATTCGGCCCGAGTCCTGCACGGTCAGCCCGGTTTCGCGATCGCCGACCAGATCACCAAGGCGCTGCCGCCGCCGATCATGGCCAAGGACATCTCGGTCTCGGGCATCACCGATCCCGAGCACGAGCGGTACAAGGAAGCCGCCGAGGTCCGCACCCTGATCGAGACCAATCCGGAGATCGCCAAGATCTATCAGACGGCCAAGGGACTCGAGGGCCTGATCCGCAACGCAGGCGTGCACGCCTGCGCGGTCATCATGTCCTCCGAGCCGCTCACCGACGCGATCCCGGTGTGGAAGCGCGCGCAGGACGGCGCCATCATCACCGGCTGGGACTACCCGTCGTGTGAGGCCATCGGCCTGCTGAAGATGGACTTCCTGGGCCTGCGCAACCTCACGGTGATCGGTGACGCGCTGGACAACATCAAGGCCAACCGCGGCGTCGAACTCGACATGGACAATCTGCCGCTGGACGATCCCGCCACCTTCGAATTGCTGTCGCGCGGCGACACTCTCGGCGTGTTCCAGCTCGATGGTGGGCCCATGCGAGATCTGCTGCGCCGCATGCAGCCCACCGCGTTCGAGGACATCGTGGCGGTCGGCGCGCTGTACCGCCCCGGCCCGATGGGCATGAACGCGCACAACGACTACGCCGACCGCAAGAACGACCGGCAAGAGGTCAAGCCGATCCATCCGGAGCTCGAGGAGCCGCTGAAGGACATCCTGGGTGAGACCTTCGGCCTGATCGTCTATCAAGAGCAGATCATGCACGTCGCGCAGAAGGTGGCCGGATACTCGCTCGGCCGAGCGGACATTCTGCGCCGCGCGATGGGTAAGAAGAAGGCCGAGGTCCTCGAGGCGGAGTTCGAGGGCTTCGAGAAGGGCATGCTGGAGAACGGATTCTCCAAGGCCTCGATCAAGGCGCTGTGGGACACCATCCTCCCGTTCGCCGGATACGCGTTCAACAAATCGCACGCCGCCGCCTACGGCCTGGTGTCGTACTGGACCGCGTATCTGAAGGCGAACTATCCGGCCGAATACATGGCCGCCCTGCTCACCAGCGTCGGCGACGACAAGGACAAGGCCGCGGTCTACCTGTCCGACTGCCGTCGCCTCGGGATCACGGTGCTGCCGCCGGATGTGAACGAGTCCGAGCACAACTTCGCCTCGGTCGGCGCGGATATCCGGTTCGGGCTGGGTGCGGTGCGCAACGTCGGCGCGAACGTGGTGGCCTCGATCATCGCCGCCCGCAAGGAGAAGTCGAAGTACACCGACTTCTCCGATTACCTGAACAAGATCGACACCGTCGCCTGCACCAAGAAGGTCACCGAATCCCTCATCAAGGCAGGCGCTTTCGACTCGCTCGATCATCCCCGCAAGGGGCTGCTGCTGGTGCACTCCGATGCCATCGACGCGGTGATGTCCACCAAGAAGGCCGAGGCGATCGGCCAGTTCGACCTGTTCGGCGGGCTGGACGACGGTGACGAATCGATGGCCTCGGTCTTCGATGTGAAGGTGCCCGACGAGGAGTGGGAGTCCAAGCACAAGCTCGCGCTGGAGCGGGAGATGCTGGGGCTGTACGTGTCCGGGCATCCGCTCAACGGTGTCGAGCACGTCCTCGCGGCACAGGCGGATACGCCGATTCCGGCGATTCTGCAGGGCGATGTCAAGGACGGCGCGCAGGTCACCATCGGCGGCATCCTGGCCTCGGTGAACCGCCGCGTCAACAAGAACGGCCTGCCCTGGGCCTCGGCCCAGCTCGAGGATCTCACCGGTGGGATCGAGGTGCTGTTCTTCCCGCAGTCCTATTCGGTGTACGGCATGGACATCGTCGACGACGCCGTGGTGCTGGTCAAGGCCCGCGTCTCGGTCCGCGACGACCGGGTCTCCCTGATCGCCAACGATCTGGTGGTACCTGATCTGTCCGCGATCGGCGTGGAGAAACCCCTCGCCGTCACCATCCCGACCCGCCTGTGCACCCCGGACAAGGTCAGCGCCCTCAAGCGCGTGCTGTCCAGCCACCCCGGCACCGCCGACGTCCACATCCGCCACGTCGGATCCCGGGAGAAGACAACCCTGCTCAAGGTCGCCGACAACCTGCGCGTCTCCCCGTCCTCCGCCCTCATGGGCGACCTGAAGGCGCTGCTCGGCCCGGGGTGCCTGGCCGGTTAGCCGATGGATCCGACGACAGAGCCTCCGCATCCGACCGATGGATGCGGTGGCTCTGTCGCTTCAGCGCAGCTGTGTGCGGATGCACCGGGACGGCTCGGTCGACAGGAGACCTAGTGCGGCGGCGGGGCGGTGCTTTCGCGAACGACGATGGTGGGCACGACCGGGGGCGGTTCGGGGACGTCGGTGTCGGATTCGAGGAGTTAGAGCAGCAGTTGCATGCTGCGGCGGCCTACCTCGTCGAAGTCCTGGCGCATGGTGGTCAGCGGCGGGGTCAGGTAGGCGGCTTCGGGGATGTCGTCGAAGCCGACGACCGAAACGTCCTCCGGGACACGGATACCGCGTTCGGCGAAGGCGCGCAGCAGGCCCAGGGCCATCTGGTCGTTGGCCGCGAAGACCGCGGTGACCCCGGTCTGGGCGGCCAGCACCACGCCCGCCTCGTAGCCCGAGCGGGCGCTCCAGTCGCCGCCGATCAGCGGTGGGATCTCCGCGCCGGCCGCCTCCAGGGCGCGCCGCCAGCCCTCGGCACGATCGCGCGCCTCGAGCCAACCGGCCGGGCCGGAGACGTGCCAGACCGTGCGATGTCCCAGGTCCAGCAGGTGCTGCACGGCCAGCCGGGTGCCCTCGAACTGGTCCACCGCCGCCGCGGGGAGTCCGGCGTCCTGTCCGGCCTCGACCGCGACGACGACCAGCTGGCGGGGCATCGAGTGCAAGGCGGCCGCGGTGGTCTGCTGCGGCGCGATGACGATCACCCCGTCCACTCCCTGATCGGCGAGGGTGTTGACCGCCGCCAGCACACTGGGCCGGTCCACGGTCTCCAGGGTGGCGATGCTGACGCCGTAACCCGCTGCGCGCGCGGCTCTTTCGATACCCAGCATCATCGACGCGGGACCGAAGAGCACGGTGTCGAAGGTGACCACGCCCAGCACCTTGGAACGGCGGCTGACCAGGCCACGGGCCATCGCATTGGGGCGATAGCCCAGCGCTTCGACGGCGGCCAGGACGCGTTCGCGCGTCTCGGCGCGCACCTGAGGGCTGTCGTTCAGCACCCGCGAGACGGTCTGATGTGACACACCGGCCAGTTTGGCCACATCCGTCATCACCGCCGGACGGCCTGCCTTTCCCGGGGGGCGCCCGTTCCGGTCTCTCACATCCCCACCTTCCGTGCCGGACTACCGGCGTCGATCCATGATTCAGGTTAGCGCCCGCGCCTGCCGCACCGACCGGCTGCCCGTGACGAGGCGAATCACTCTGCGCCTCAAGCGATACCGGTGGCGGCGTAGCTCGCGTCGTTGCGGAGCCGGATTCCGGACAGGACAATGTTAACGATCACACGGCCGGAATTCGGGGATCCGGACCGGCGAGCTCGAACACGAACCGGAAGCGACTGCCGCCCAAGACATCCCGTCGTACATCTCGACACACCGGGGCGCATTTTCAACATCAACAGCGTTTCGTCGAGAGACGCGGCTTCGTTACGCACGGAGAGAAAAGTCTGGAAACCTCACGCCGGACATGCCCCACCGCGTAGCATCCGCCGGTACCGACGACGTACCGCGCGGGCCGGGATGCGGAGAGTCAGCGAGCCGGACGGTTCGAGCGAACGACGACGGCCGCGATCCAGCGCGCTGCGGCGACCGTGGCGGCGGTAAGGACGGCAACCTGCGGCGACCCGGTGACCAGTGCCAACACGAGACCGGCCACTACCCCCAGGGCCAGCGCCTCGAGCTTGTACAGCGGCCACTGCGAGCCGGCGATGTCGACCTTCCGGACACCGCGGGCGACGGTCTGCGGGGGGTTCACCACGGTCATCTTGTCAGGGTACACGGATTACCAAGTTCGGGCTACCGAACTTTTCTTTCCAGGGTTGCCGGAGACCGACGAGGTCATCGCCGGGACCGGCGGTTATCGAGCTACCTACCCGGCCGATGCGGGGACGGCGGGCGCACGCGACCCTCCGTCGCGGCCCGGATAGCATGTTCGGGTGTCCCAACCGCTTGATATCGCAGAAAAGCTGACCGGTCCGCTGCCCGAACTGAGCGCGGACGAGATCGACGCGGCCGCCAAGCGAATTTCGGACATTATCGAGCCGACCCCACTACAGCGGATCGAACGGCTCTCGGCGCTGACGGGTGCGGAGGTCTACGTCAAGCGCGAGGACCTCACGGCCGTGCGCTCCTACAAACTCCGCGGCGCATACAACCTGATCGTGCAGCTCACCGACGCCGAACGAGCAGCCGGGGTGGTGACGGCCAGCGCCGGAAACCATGCCCAGGGCGTCGCGTTCGCCTGCCGGGCGATGGGCATCGCCGGGCGCATCTACGTGCCGACCACGACGCCGAAGCAGAAACGCGACCGGATCCGGGCGCACGGCGGCGAATTCGTAGAACTGCACGCCATCGGCGACACGTTCGACGCCGCGGCCGCCGCGGCCGCCGCGGATGTGGCCCGCACGGGCGCGACGATGGTGCCGCCCTTCGACGATCCCCGCACCGCCGCCGGACAGGGCACCATCGCCGCCGAGATCCTCGAACAGCTCGGCCGCGCACCGGATCTGGTGATCATTCCGGTCGGCGGCGGCGGCTGCCTCGCCGGGATCGGCACCTACCTGCGCGAACGCTCCCCCGCGACCGCCATTCTCGCGGTGGAACCGGCGGGAGCCGCCTCCATGACCGCCGCACTGGTGGCCGGAGGACCGGTGACACTGCCCGAGGTCGACCCGTTCGTCGACGGTGCGGCGGTGCGACGGATCGGCGATCTGCCCTACGCCGCGGTCTCCGCCTTCGGCGGCCGGGTCATCTCGCACGCCTCCCTGCCCCTGCTGACCGCGACCGAATCCCCCAGGGGCGCGGGCTCTTTCCGCATGATGCTGGTGGACGAGGGCGCGATCTGCACGGCCATGCTGGAGCTGTACCAGAACGAGGGCATCATCGCCGAACCCGCCGGCGCGTTGTCGGTGGCCGGCCTGGCCGAGATCGGCGTCACGCCGGGTTCGACCGTGGTGTGCCTGATTTCGGGCGGCAACAACGACGTCTCGCGCTACGGCGAGGTCATCGAGCGATCGCTCGTACATCAGGGCCTGAAGCACTATTTCCTGGTGGACTTTCCGCAGGAGCCGGGTGCGCTGCGCCGATTCCTGGACCAGGTCCTGGGCCCGGACGACGACATCACCCTGTTCGAATACGTCAAGCGCAACAACCGGGAGACCGGCGCCGCACTGGTCGGCGTCCAACTCGGCTCCCCCGACGGTCTGCACTCCCTGCTCGAGCGCATGCACGCCTCCCCGCTACAGTGCGAACGCCTCGATCCCGGCTCGCCCGCGTACCGCTATCTCACCTAGCCCCGCGCCCGGAAAGCGGGCGTGCGGTGTGATCGAAAGGTATTGCCCGAGTTGATGTGCCGGGAGGACACCAGGCGGTGTCCTCCCGGCCATCGGGAAAAGCCGTGCGCGCACGCTCAGCGCATATCGCGGGGGCCGGCTCCGAAACGTCCGCGGGTAGTCGTCGTCGGAGTCGACGCGGACCTGCCCGGGAGTGCAGTAGTAGACGCGAACCGGATGGATGACCGGCAGACGCCCGCCCGCAACGCGGGTCAGGCGGCGCCCAACGACTCGCCGAAGTCCCCGAGCGGCGGAACCGCGCGGGCGCCGCGCACGACCAGCGGGAGGATCCAGCTCGAAGCGATCTGGTCCCAGGCGAACCGGCTTCCGTCCAGGCGGTTGTGCACGAACCCGACGGACAGGCCCTGACGCGGCTCGGCCCAGCCGAACGATCCGCCCAGGCCGATGTGACCGAATCCGGCGCGCGATCCGGTGGTCGGCATCGAGTGGTAGCCCAGATGCCACATCATCGGCATGTAGAACAGCGTGCGGTCCAGACGGTAGGTCTCCACCTGACGCAGCGCGCGCACGGTGCGCGCGGACAGGTATCTGCGGCCGCCGATCATGCCGTCACCGAGCGCGCCGTACAGCGTGGCCAGTGCGGACGCGGTGCATACACCGTTGCCCGCACCCATCTCGGTGTCGAGGATCGGCGGCTCCACACCCTCCAGGATGGTCTCCACACCCGGCAGGAACAGTGATCGCGTGGCCGCACCGAGGGTGCCGGGAATCCCGTAGGCGTGGCCGAAGAACATCGCGCCCAGCGGTGCGCGCACCGCCGACAACCGCGAACCGGTCAGTGCCGCGACGGTTGTCGGCGAGCCCTGCGGAGGGCGGCCGAGATGGATACCGTCGATGCCGAGCGGTTCGGCGACCTCGATGCGGAAGAGTTCGGCCATGCTGCGGCCGGTGATCGCGCGAGCCAGCCCGGCCAGCAACCAGCCGAAGGTGAGCGCGTGATACGCCGGGACGCCCAGCAGCCGGTCGGGCGAGGCCGCGGCCAGCCGCTGTTCCATCAGCTCGTGGTCGAGCACATCGTCGGCCCCGACCGCTATCGACGGCAGGGCGGAGAGTCCGGCGCGGTGGGTCAGCAAGCGCCGCACCGTGATTCGTTCTTTTCCGGCGACGCCGAAATCCGGCCAGTACTCGGCGACGGGTGCGTCGTAGTCCAGCAGGCCGCGATCGGCGAGCCGGTGCACGACCGTGGCGGCGACTCCCTTGGTGGCGGAGAAAACGATGGCGCCGGTATCGCGTGACCAATCGGTGCCGGGCGATGCCTGCCCGGTCCAGATGTCCACGAGCGGTTCGCCGTGCCGCATGACCGTGAGACTGCCTCCCGCACCGGGGCGGCCGCCCACGAAAGTCGCGAAGGCGCGCACCAGCGGTGCGAATCCGGCGACCGCGGATCCACGCACCCCTTCGGGCATGGCCGCGAGGCCGGAAGAGAAAGCGTCGTTGCTCACATCTCCACGGTACGGGTGTCCGGTTCGTCCGGCTACGCTGAGTTATGCGATTGTTGCGGGTCCTGGGCCTGATTCTGCTGATCATCGCGGCCGCGGACGGCGCACCGCAGGCTCGTCGCCCCACTCCGGAGGAGACCGAGGATCCCGTGGCGGGCGACTGGACCGGGGCGCTCGAGATTCCCGGGCAGCCGCTCGCGCTGGGCGTCACCTTCGACGACGACAGCGCGACGCTCTCGATTCCGGCGCAGAGCCTGTTCGCGCACCCGCTCGCCCAGGTGCATGCCTCGCCGGAGAAGGTCGCCTTCGTCATTCCCGGCCTGCCCGGCACGCCCGCCTTCCAAGGTCACTACGACGCCGCGCGTTCGATGATCACCGGGACGTTCACCCAATCCGGCCACGACCTGCCGCTGACGCTGCACCGCGGCACGGTCCCGGTGCCGCCGCGTCCGCAGGAACCGGCCCCGCCGTGGCCCTACCGCTCCACGGATGTGACGTACCGCAGCGGCGACATCGCCATCGCCGGAACGCTCACACTCCCGTCGGCACCCGGTCCGCATCCGGCGGTGATTCTGCTCAACGGCAGCGGGAAGAACGACCGGAACGAGGAAGTGTTCGGGCACAAACCTTTTCTGCTGCTGGCCGATACGCTGACCCGGGCCGGATATGCGGTGCTGCGCACCGACAAGCGCGGCGTCGGCGGCACCGGCGGTGTATTGGCCGACGCCACCTACAACGATCTGGCCGGGGACGTCGTCGCGGGAGTGGATTTCCTGCGTTCGCAGCGGGACATCGACCCCGATCTCATCGGATTGCTCGGGCACAGCGAAGGCGGCTTCCTCGCGCCGCTGGTCGCCGCGGAGCCGCGGAACCGGATCGCATTCATGATCACCATGGCCGGTCCGGCGGCCTCCGGTAAGGAGGTCCTGCTCGCGCAGAATCGCGCGTTGCTCGCCGTCCGCAACGCATCCGCGGACGAGGTCGCCGCGCAGATCGGCTTCGTGGACACCCTCACCACACTCCTGCTCGACGGCGATCCGGACCGGGCCAGGCAGTACGCCATCGAACACAACGCCGCCCTCCCGCCGGAGCAACGCCAGCCCGAATCCGCCGTAGAACGGATCGTCAACGCGAACTTCGCCTCGTTCGTGGGCTGCGACCCGGCTGCGGCTCTGCGAGCCCTGCGCATGCCCGTGCTGGCGTTCTACGGTTCGATGGATCTGCAGGTTCCGGTCGATCAGAACGCGCCGTTGGCGCGGACTCTCCTGGCCGCGGACCCCGATGCCGACGTGCACGTCTTCGACGGCCTCAACCACCTCATGCAGCCCGCGACCACGGGCAGTCCGAACGAATACGGGCAGATCGAGATCACCATCGCCCCGGAGGTTCTGGCATACGTCACCGACTGGCTCGGCCGGCGCGTCCCGCCGGTGATCACAGGCCGGTAGCGGGCCCGTCGTTCATCTCGGGATCACTGTCCGGGCGGGTACCCCAGCCAGGAGTGCGAACGAGTGCACGGGAAGCGTTGTGTGCGAATCGGTTTGCTGTACGGGATCCCAGACCAGTAGAGGGTCGCCGGTGATCGGCAGCTGCACCGAGCGCTCGGACAGGTTGCAGGCGAGGTGGATGCCGTTGCGGTGCACGATGATCCAGCGTTCGGTCTCGTCGTACTCGACGGTGAGGCGGTCCAGCCGGGGGTCGGCGAGGCCCGGCTGGGTCCGGCGCAGGGTCAGTAGTGCGCGGTAGCAGGTCAGCAGGCGGGTATGGGTGGGTTTCTCCGGCTCGGACCAGTCCAGTTTCGAGCGGTGGAAGGTGGCCGGGTCCTGCGGGTCGGGGATATCCGCCGCAGGCCAGCCGTGATCGGCGAACTCGGCGACACGACCTTCGGCGACCGCGGCAGCCAACTCCGGCTCGGGGTGAGAGGTGAAGTACTGGAATGGAGTTCGCGCGCCCCACTCCTCCCCCATGAACAGCATCGGGGTATACGGCGAGGTCAGGATCAGAGCCGCTTGCACCGCGAGCCGACCGTCTGTGAGATAGGCCGACGGGCGATCGCCGAGGGCTCGATTACCGATCTGGTCGTGCGTGCAGGTGTACCCCAGCAGGGCGCTGCCCGGTAGGGTTCGCGTGTCCAACGGTCGGCCGTGGGTTCTGCCACGGAAGCTGGAATATGTTGCGGCGTGGAAGAATCCGTTCCGCAGGGTGTCCGCCAGACAGCGCATCGATCCGAAATCTGCGTAATATCCCTGCCTTTCACCCGATACAGCGGCGTGCACGGCGTGGTGCAGATCGTCGTTCCACTGGCCGTGCAGACCGAAACCGCCTGCCGCACACGGGGTTATCAGGCGCGGATCGTTCAGATCGCTCTCCGCGATCAAAGTCAGCGGGCGACCGAGCCGGGCGGACAACGCGGCGGTCTCGGTGGCCAACTCTTCCAGCAGCCCGATCGCGCGATGGTCCGCCAGGGCGTGCACCGCATCCAATCGCAGTGCGTCGATGTGGAATTCATCGAACCAGCGCAGCGCGTTACCGATGATGTAGCGGCGCACCTCGTCCGAATCGGGCCCGTCCAGATTCAGGCGCTGTCCCCACGTGTTCGATTCCGCGCCGAGATACGGCCCGAACCTCGGCAGGTAGTTGCCCGATGGACCGAGATGGTTGTAGACGACGTCCAATGCAACCGCCAAACCTCTTCCGTGGCAGGCATTCACGAATCGTTGCAGTCCGTCCGGGCCACCGTAGGGCTCGTGCACCGCGTACCACAACACACCGTCGTATCCCCAGTTCCACACCCCGTTGAAGGCGTTCACCGGCATCAATTCGACAGTCGTCACCCCCAGCTCCACCAGATGCCCCAGCCGCTCGATCGCCGCGTCGAACGTCCCCTCCGGCGTGAACGTCCCGATATGCAGCTCGTAGAACACCGATCCCGCCAATTGCCTTCCAGCCCAACCGGAATCGGTCCAGCCCACCGGATCCGGAACATACCGGGCCGATCGACCGTGCACCCCGTCCGGCTGCCGCGGCGATCGCGGATCCGGCAACACCACCGAATCATCGTCGAGCAGAAATCCGTACCGCGCCCCCACCCCCGCATCGACCTCCCCCGACCACCACCCACCCGGGTCGGCCCGCATCGGATGAATCACCCCGTCCACCTCGACGCGCACCCGCCCCGCCCCCGGCGCCCACACCTCGAACCGACTCACACCCTCACCTCTCCCAATTGCTTCGCCAGGCCGGACGCGCGCTCGACCGCGTATGCGGAGCCGCTCATCGTCGGACAACCGCCGCACCACTCGCACTCGCGGACCGCCATCATGCTTCGGATATTCGCTTGGTCATGAACACGCTCAACGGATCGGGCCGATAGTCGCCGAACGGCTCGCACGGCGCGAATCGTCGATGCGGATCTCCACCAGCCTCACGGTACCGAGGCTGGACGCGGATCTGGCAGTTGTCCGCCGCAAGATCGCAACTCAGGGCGGCGGATGGTGGCAGAGTCGAGGTATGGGTATCTACAGCGAACGGGTGCTGCCGCGGATCGTCGATGTGGCGTGTGGGCGGGCGCAGCACGATGGGCTTCGCCGGCGGACGGTGGCGGGGCTGCGCGGGCGGGTCGTGGAGATCGGGTTCGGGTCCGGGCGCAATGTGCCGTTCTATCCCGAGGCGGTGGAATCGGTGAGCGCGGTGGAACCGGCCGATCTGGGGTGGCGCCTGGCGAAGGAGCGGCTGGCCGCGGCGACCGTGCCGGTGCAGCGGGCCGGGCTGGACGGGCAGTCACTGCCGTTCGCGGACAACAGTTTCGACACGGCGCTGTCGACGTGGACCATGTGCACGATTCCGGATGTCGATGCGGCGCTTGCGGAATTGCGCCGGGTGCTGGTGCCGGGCGGGACGCTGCACTTCGTGGAGCACGGACTCGCGCCGGACGCCCCGGTACAGACCTGGCAGCATCGCCTGGATCCGGTGCAGCGCACGCTGTTCGGGGGATGTCATCTGGACCGTGATATTCGCGGCACGCTCGAACGCGCCGGATTCGAGATCCAGGACATCGACTGCTTCTACGAACAGCCGGGGCCGAAATTCCTTGCCGCACTGAGCCTCGGGGTCGCCGCATCGGCATGACCGCACTCCGTCACGGCCCTGCGACACCACCGCTCACCGCGACGTACTCCTGTTCCGGCCGACCGGTGCTGCCGTAGCGCAACTGCATACGCAGTGCGCCGACGCCCACCAACGTGGCCAGATAGCGTTGCGCGGTCGCACGGGAGACACCGGTCGCGGCCGAGACCTCCGCCGCGGACAGCGCCTCGGGCGAATCCCGCACGGCTCGCAACACCAGATCCTTCGTCGGCGAGCCTGAAACGGCGGCGGATCCGGATGAATTCGCGCCGGACGGGCCCGCAGGCCGCAACGCCTCGAGGGCCGCATCGATGTCCCGTGGCGTGACCACGGGCACCGACAGCAGCTTGCGATACCGCGCGTATCCGGCCAGGCGCGAGGCCAGCGCGGCATGATCGAACGGTTTCACCAGATAGGCCAGCGCGCCCGCGGACAATGCCGCCCGAACGGTTTCGGACTCGGTGGCCGCGGTGAGCATCATTGCGTCACAGGAGATCTCCCGCACCAGATCGACCCCGGAACCGTCGGGTAGGTACACATCGACCAGCGTCAGATCGTAGTGCGCCGCCGCGATTGCGGACCGGGCCTGCGCCAGGCTGTGCACCGTGGCCCCGACCGTGAAACCCGGTAGCGCCGAGACGATTCCGGCATGCAGATTCGCCACCCGGAAATCGTCGTCGACAACCAGGACCCGCAGTTCGGTACTCATGCCGTGCCTGTCTCCTCCAGTACCCCGGGCAACCGGGCGATGAATTCCGCTCCGCGCAGCGCACTGTCGCCGCCGCCCGGACTGGCCAGCACCAGATCCCCGCCGAGCGCCCGCGCCACCTGCCGCGACAGCGCCAGCCCCACACCGCGCCCGCCCGGCGCCCCGTTGTCCGGACGTGTCGAAACCCCCTCGGTGAAAATCGAATCCACCAGTTCGACGGGAACGCCCGCGCCGCTGTCCACGACGGTGATGTGCAGCGTCGAGCCCTCCTGCACGAGTTCCACCTCCACCTGCCCGGACAGGGCCGTAGCAGCCGGCGCAGCAGCGGGACCGGGGCTGTTCTCCCGAATCGGCTGCACCCGTTCGCCGTCGGCGCGATCGTCCAGCCGCGCCGCCTCGATGGCATTGTCGAGCAGATTGCCCAGAATCGTCGTGACATCCACGGGCACAGCGAGATTCGCATCGACCCAGGTATTGGGTCCCAGTCGCAGTCCCACCCCGCTCTCGCGGGCGTGGGCGGCCTTGGCGGCCAGGAATGCCTGCAGATACGGGTCACGCAGGGCGTCCACACCCGCGAGCGCCGCACCGAGCGGTCCCGAGCCGAGCAGCTCCTCGATGTACTGCGCGGCCTCCTCCGGGCGGCCGCCGTGCAGCAGCCCGTTGAGCAGGTGCAGGCGGTTGGCGAACTCGTGCCGCTGGGCTCGCAGCACCGTACTCATGGACCGCACCGCATCGAGTTGGCGGGTCAGCGATTCGACATCGGTGCGGTCCCGCACGCTCAGCACCGCGCCCAGCGCACGCCCCTCACGGCTGACGGTGCGCGCGGTGACGACGAGCAGCCGGTCCCCGACCGCCGCGGGCACCGGACTCGCCCGAGCCGCCCGGAACACCTCGACGACCCGCGGCGTCAGCCCGATCTCGTCGACGCTGACTCCCGGCGCGCCGTCGATGCCGAGCAGCCGCCGCGCCTCGTCGTTGACAACCGTCGTGCGCCACTGGGTATCGACCGCGACCACCCCTTCGCCGATACCGTGCAGCACCGCCGCCTGCTCACGTACCAGGTCCGCGAGCTCCGGCGGCTGCAGGCCCAGGGTGAGTTCGTGCCAGCGCCGCGCCAGCAGCAGCGATCCGATGACACCCGCGAACAGCGCCACCCCGGCGAGCAGACCCGCGCGCTGCAGATCCCGCAGCAACTGATCGTGCACGGCCGCGGTGGAGATGCCGACGCTCACCTCTCCCACGACCTTGGTCGCATCAGGTTGCAGCACAGGCACTTTCGCCCGCACCGACTCTCCGAGCGTGCCGCGCTCCTGGATCACCACCTCCGCGCCGCGCAATGCCGCCGAAGGATCGGTGCTCACCATCTCCCCGAGCCGGTCGCGGGTGGGATGCGCCAACCGGATCCCCGTGTCATCGGTGACGACCACATACAGCGCACCGGTCCGCGTCCTGGTGTCCTCCGCGATCCGCTCGAGCCGCCCCCTGGCCAACTCGCCATCGGATACCGGCCCGCGCGGCGCCGCAGCCGACGAGTAACTGTTCACCTCGTCCCGAACCGCCGGATCCGCCGCCACGGTACGCGCGATCGCCAGCGCACGCTGTCCGTACTCCCCGGACAACCGCTGCTCACTCACATACGCGAACACGGCGAACGCGATACCGAGCGTCAGCGCGACGAGCACTACTTGCAGTAACACGATCTGCGTCCGCAACCGCACGCCGCGGCCGAACACGAACATCGCCCACGTTCTATCACCTCGAGCAAAACGAGCACAAGCGGCGAAGCAGCGACCCGGTCACCTCGAGCAGAACGAGCAGAACGCGGATATTGCAGGTTAGGCGGATTGTGCGCACAACCGGGCAGATGTGACCCGGCACACTTTATGGTCGGTCGGCGGTCGCACGTCAGGTGCGGCGAGAGTGTTTCAGGAGTAGGCCATGACCAACCCTGTCATCGAGTTCCGGGGCGCGACGAAGCGCTTTCCCGGGACCGGCGGTGGTATCCACACGGCGGTGCGCAATCTGCACTTCACCGTGGACCCGGGCGAATTCGTCGCCGTGGTCGGACCGACCGGCTGCGGCAAATCGACCACGCTGTCGCTGGTGTCCGGGCTCGAGCGCACCTCGGCGGGACGAACCCTGGTGCGCGGCAAGGACGTCGATGGAATTCCCGAGGGCATCGGGTACATGTTCCAGCAGGATGCGGTGCTGCCGTGGCGCACGGTCCTGGACAACGTCGCGTTCGGGCCGCGGCTGCGCGGCACGTCGAAATCGCGGGCCCGGGAACAGGCTTCGCAATGGGTCCGCACGGTCGGGCTGGCCGGATTCGAGAAGTACTACCCGCATCAGCTCTCCGGCGGTATGCGCAAACGCGTCGCACTGGCCCAGACCCTGGTGAACGATCCCGAGATCATCCTCATGGACGAGCCGTTCAGCGCCCTGGACGTGCAGACCCGCCAGCTCATGCAGGACGAGTTGCTGCGCGTGTGGTCCGGCACCGGTGCCGCGGTGATATTCGTGACCCACGATCTGGAGGAGGCCATCGCCCTGGCCGACCGGGTGGTGGTGATGACCGCGAGCCCCGCGACGGTCTGCGGTGACTACCGGGTCGACCTGGCGCGTCCGCGCAATGTCGAGGAGGTCCGGCTGACCGACGAGTTCCGCACGCTGTATTCCGAGATCTGGGGCACGCTGCGCGATCAGGTCGAGGCCGCCCGCACGAAGGGAGCCGACCGTGTCGCTTGAGATCACCGCAACCGACTCGCCGACAGGTGAATTCGAGGCCGAGTCCGAGGAGCAGATCCTGGCCGCGGCCCGTCGCCGCGCCCTGCGGTCGCGCCTGCGCACCTGGGGTCTGCGCATCGCGATCATCGTGCTGTGGCTGGGCGCGTGGCAGCTGACCGCCACACTGTGGATCGACCCGTTCTTCTACTCCAAACCGTCGCTGATCTGGGACCGGCTGGTCGAATGGTTCAGCAGCGGAACACAGTTCGGCTCGATCTGGCTGCAGATCCTCACCACCGTCCAGGAGGCCGTGGTCGGCTTCGTGATCGGCGCGGTCGCCGGTGTGGTGCTCGGTGTGCTGCTGGGACGCAGCCGGTACTGGGCCGAGGTCGCCTCGCCGTTCATCAAGGCGCTCAACGCGGTTCCGCGCATCGTGCTGGCCTCGCTGTTCATCATCTGGTTCGGGCTGGGACTGGAGTCCAAGGTCGCCACGGTCGTCGTGCTGACCTTCTTCGCGGTCTTCTTCAACGCCTTCACCGGCGCGCGCGAGGTGGACGGCAACGTCATCGACAACGCCCGCATCCTCGGCGCGAGCCGCTGGCAGGTGCTGTCGCAGATCGTGCTCCCCAGCGCGACCACCTGGATTCTGTCCAGCCTGCACACCGCCTTCGGATTCGCCCTGATCGGCGCGGTGGTCGGCGAGTACGCGGGTGCGAGCAAGGGTCTGGGTCTGTTGATCTCCAACGCGCAGAACACCTTCGACTCCGCGGGCATCTACGCGGGCATGATCATCATCACCGTGGTGGCGCTGGTGGCCGAGTGGGCGATCGGAATCGCCGAGGGCCGATTGCTGAAATGGCGTCCGTCACAGGCACAGTCGGCGCACGAGGTGTGAGAGATGAAATATCGCAAGCACATCGCGGTGGCGATGCTCGCCGTCTGCTCCCTGCTGCTGGTGACCGGATGCCGTGATTCGCGGGTCATCCCCACCAAGAACGGCCGACCGCAGATCACCATCATGATCGGCGGCATCGACAAGGTGATCTACCTGCCCGCGATGCTGGCCCAGCGGCTGAACTACTTCGCGGACAACGACATCGACGTGCGACTGCTGGACCAGCAGTCCGGCGCGACCGCGGAGACCACGCTGCTGACCGGGGACGTGCAGGCGGTGGTCGGCTTCTACGACCACACCATCGATCTGCAGTCCAAGGATCAGTGCCTGCGCACGGTGGCCCAACTCTCCGACGTGCCGGGCGAGGTCGAACTGGTCGCGAAGGCGCAGAGCGGAAAGATCAACTCGCCCAGGGACTTCGCCGGAAAGAAGCTGGGCATCACCTCATTGGGTTCGTCCACCGACTTCATCACCCAGGCCCTGGCCGGCCAGGCCGGTCTCGGAACCTCCCAGTACGACCGGGTGAAAGTCGGTGCGGGACAGACGTTCATCGCCGGAATGAATCACGGCGGCATCGATGCGGGCATGACCACCGATCCGACGGTCGCACAGATGGTGCAGGCCGGAACCGCCCGGGTGATGCTGGACATGCGCACCGAAGCGGGCACCCGCGCGGCACTGGGCGGGCTGTATCCGGCCTCGTCGCTGTACATGCGCTGCGACACCGTGCAGTCGCATCCGGAGATCGTGCAGAAGCTGGTGAACGCCTTCGTGCAGACGCTGCGCTGGATCAAGACGCACACCCCGGAGCAGATCGCGGCGAAGATGCCTCCGCAGTACGCCGCGGGCGGCAAGGACCTGTACGTCCGGTCCATTCACGATTCGATCGGCATGTTCAACGGCGACGGCCTGATGAAATCCGAAGGCGCGCAGAACGTCCTGAAGATCCTGGGCCAGTACTCGGCGAATGTGAAACCGGTGCGCGACCGCATCGATCTGGCAAGGACGTACACCAACGAGTTCGCCGGCCGGGTGCCCGCGGGCACCTCGTAACCCGGTCGCGGGCCGCACCACGGATGAGGGGTGGTGCGGCCCGCACCGAACTCGCCGATCACACTGTCCGGCAAGGACTCCGGCCGGATTACGCTTCGGGCCAGCCGCCGTACGGGACGGTCAGGAATTCCAGCGCATGGCCGTTGGGGTCGCGGAAGTACACGCCCCGGCCGCCGTCGTTGTGGTTGATCTCGCCCTCGTGCTGCGCGTGCGGATCGGCCCAGTACCGCAGGCCCCGCTCCTGAATCCGCGCGAAACCCGCGTCGAAGTCCTCCTCGGAGACCAGGAAGGCATAGTGCATGGTCGGGATCTCCCCCACCGCGGGCGAATCGAGCGCGAAGTCGAAAGTGACGCCGTTATCGACCGTGACGGGCAGAAACGGACCGTATTGTTTCCCGATCTCGAGCCCCAGCATGTCGGCCCAGAACCGGGCGCTCGCGGCCGCGTCGTGACAGGCGACGATGGTGTGGTTGAAGTGGATGGACAGTGGTCACTCCCCTCGATCGTGACGACCCCGACCCCGGACCGGTGCGAGTCGGCCTACGGGAGCATCGCCACACTTCGAAACTAGTCCCGAGCACCGAACATCCGCAACGAACGATGGCTCTACCGCGCGGGAACCTTGGTGCGGCGTCTGCGTAGCGCATCAGCGGTGAACACCACCAGCGCGAGCCAGATCAACCCGAATCCGGCCCACCGCGAGGCGGGCATCGGCTCGTGCCCGACCAGCACACCCCAGGCCATTTGTAGTGCGGGAGTGAGGTATTGGAGCAGGCCCATGGTCGACAGCGGCGTCCGGGAAGCGGCGAGCGCGAACAGCAGCAACGGAATCAGGGTGACCGGACCGGCCGCGACGAGCAGTGCCGAATGTCCGAGGCCGTGACCGAAGGCCGCATGTCCGGTGACGCCGAGCACGACCACGGCGATCAGTGCGAACGGCGCGGACACCAGCCCCTCCGCGGCGACACTGCGCAGCGGGTCCAGCCGGATCACCTTCTTGACCAGGCCGTAGGTGGCGAACGAGCAGGCCAGGACCAACGCGATCACCGGCGGGCGGCCGTAGTCGACGGTCAGCACCAGCACCGCCAGCACACCCAGCGCGAGTGCGACCCACTGCGGCCAGGCCAGCCGCTCGCGGAACAACACCACCCCGAACAGCACGGTCACCAGCGGATTGATGAAGTAGCCGAGGGCGCATTCCACCACGTGCCCGGAGGTGACGCCGTAGACGTACACACCCCAGTTGATCGCGATGGCGACCGCGGCCACCGCCGCGAGTTGCCAGGTCCGCCGATCGATCTCGAACAGTTCGCGGATCCGCCCCGCCAGCAGCAGGATGATCAGCACCACCACCAGCGTCCACAGGATGCGTTCGACCAGGATCTCGACCGGGTTGGTGAACTCCAGCAATCCGAAGAATGCCGGGAACGACCCCCACAGGATGTAGGCGGTAGCGCCGAACACCGCGCCGCCACTGCCCCACCGCGCCCGTCGGCTGCTGGATTCGGACTCCACCGCTATCTCGGACGATCGCACGCGCACGCCGGAACGGTACTTCCGTACGGTAATAGTGTCTAGCGGATAATGGCCGTAGCACCGGGGCGTCATAGCAGAGACGAACCTCACAACCCGCGGGCAGCGCGAGTGAGGGTGCGGCAATTCGCTTGCCATGCACGGTAATCGGCCCGCGACAGCGGACTAACCGACCGGCAACAGCTCGCTGATGTCCTTGGAACATGCGAATTCCCTCACTCTTCAAATCGAAGAACACCACTCCGGAAGAACCGACCATCTACGCGAAGATCGGCGGACACGAGGCGCTCGAGACGGTCGTCGAGGACTTCTACGTCCGAGTCCTCGCCGACGACGAACTGAAGGACTTCTTCACCGGCACCAACATGTCCCGCCTCAAGGGCCGCCAGGTCGAATTCTTCGCCGCCGCCCTCGGTGGACCCGACCCGTACACGGGTGCGCCGATGAAGCAGGTGCACCAGGGCCGCGGCATCATGATGAAGCACTTCAACTTGGTCGCCGGCCACCTGACCGATTCGCTGAAGGCAGCGGGCGTACCGGACGACATCGTCGCCCAGATCATCGGCGCCGTCGCTCCCCTGGCCGACGACATCGCCTCCGACGCGGCCACCGCCTGACCGTCCGGGCAACCTGGTCGGCACAGCCCCCGACCATTCACGAATCGGAGCGAAGCGGAGGCCGCAACTCAGTTCGGACCCGAGCTACACCAGCTCACCGTTGCGGACACTTCACACCCCGTTCCGCCAAATTCGAACAACGCCCACCTGTTCGCGGCCCGTCTCGCCGCTCGGACGCGTGGCGGGTGCGAGGAACGAGTGCCCGACACGGGGCCGAGCGGCGAGACTCCAGGGGCCGCGAACCGCCGGAGCGAAGCGGAGGCCGAAGATACAGCTCAGCTCAGGTGGTGTCGCAGCAGGATGGACATTTGGGTGCGAACCTCGTCGAAGGGGTGGCTGGACTTGAGTGCGCGGCTCTGCACGATGGCGCCCTCGATCGTGGACAGCAGCATCCCCGCCACCGAGCAGGCGGTGGCCTGCTCCATCCCCCTGGCAACCATCCCGTCCGCGAGCCGGGCGGTCCATTCGGCGAACGCCTGTCCGGCCGTGGACTGGACGGCGGGATTCATCTCGTCCAGCGCGGCGGCCATCATGAACGATCCGGCGCGGTAGTCGCTGACTTCGAGCGGACCGCGCCAGAACGCGAGCAGCTCGTCGAGCCAGCGTTCGGCCGAGGACGCGGACTCCAATGCGTCGGCCATCTTCGCGACGTGTGAATACACCACGCGCGCAACGATTCTCGCGGCCGCCTCGACCAGCTCCCCCTTCCCCTCGGGGAAGTGCTGGTACAGCGAGTTGCGTGAGGCGTTACTGCGTTTGAGCAGCTCGCTCAGGCCGGCCGCGTGCACGCCGTGCTCCTGCACCGTGGAGATGGTGCTGGCGATCAACCGAGCGCGCGGTCCCGCTGCCATGGGATCTCCCTCCTACCCTTGCCTGAACCGATCGGTTCATGTTAGACCTTTTCTCTGCATGGACCGAATGGTTCACACAGAGAGTAAGGATCCGCATGCCCGCGCTCATCGCCACCGCCGCACCGAACGCCCATGCCGCACCTCTGGGCATCGGCGTCTACCGGCCGCGCCGGGTCGTCCCCAATGCCGAGATCGTCGACCGCATCGACTCCTCCGACGAATGGATCCGATCCCGATCCGGGATCGCCGCACGGCACTGGGCCGAACCCGACGAGACCATCGTCACGATGAGTACCGCGGCCGCCCGGCAGGCGCTGGCCGCCGCGAATCTGACCGCCGACCAGGTGGACGCGGTCGTCCTCGCGACCTCCTCGCAGATGGTGCTGGGCCCCTCCGCGGGTGCGGTGGTCGCCACCGAACTGGGCATGCACAACGCCGCCGCGTTCGACATCTCCGCCGGGTGCGCCGGATTCTGTTACGCCCTGGCCAATGCGGCGAATCTGGTGCGCGCGGGTCAGGCCCGCAACGTGCTGGTGATCGGCGTCGAACGCCTGTCGGACCTGCTCGATCCCACCGATCGCACCTGCGCGTTCATCTTCGCCGACGGCGCGGGCGCGGTCGTGGTCGGACCCGCCGAATCGGAGGGCATCGGCCCGGTGGCCTGGGGTTCGGACGGCAGCCAGACCGCGGCGATCAAGCAGGACAAGGACTTTCAGGAATACTTCGCCGAGGTCGCGGCCGCCGAGGCAAGTGGGGGCACCTCGCAGCGCCCCTACATCCGGATGAACGGCACCGCGGTGTTCCGATGGGCGGTCACCTTCCTGGACAAGGCATGTCGCGATGCGCTGAACAATGCCGGGGTCACCGTCGAGGATCTGGACGCCTTCGTCCCGCACCAGGCCAACAGCCGCATCACCGACGCACTGGTCAAGGCGTTGGGTATGCCCGAGCGCGTCGCGGTCGCCCGGGACATCGCCGAAACCGGGAACACCAGCGCCGCATCCATTCCGATGGCGATGGAACAGCTGCTGCGCTCGGGCGAGGCGAAACCCGGTGACACCGCGCTGCTGCTGGGCTTCGGCGCGGGCCTGGCATACGCCGGACAGGTCGTGCGGCTCCCCGCGATCGCCGAGCAGGACTGAGCCCCGCCGGCTCACCCCGGCAGCCGCACCACGCCGTCCAGATATCGCCGGCATCGTCCGGCCAGCAGGACGCGATCGCCGTCGAGCCGACAGCGCAGCGCACCACCGCGGCGGGACAGCTGCCGCGCGGTCAACGTCGCGCGCCCGAGCTCGGCGGCCCACAGCGGGGTGAGCTGGGCGTGCGCGGACCCGGTGACCGGATCCTCGAGGATACCGGCGCCGGGAGCGAACATCCGCGAGACGAAGTCGGCCGAATCGCCGCGTGCGGTGAGCACCGCCCCGCGTTCGAGTTTCGGAAACGCCGCGAAATTCGGGCGGGCCTCGCGCACTTCGCGTTCGGTGGCCACGACCAGTACCTCGTCCTGACCACTGAGCGCGCGCACCGGACGCACTCCCAGTGCGGCCACCAGCTCGGGATCCGGTATCACGTCCAGGGATTCGACCGCGGGCAGGTCCAGGATCAGTTCGTCGTCGTCCGTGCGATCCACCGCGAGCCAGCCGCTGCGGGTGAAGAACTGCACCCGGTCCGCACCGGGATGGATGTCCTCGACCAGATGCGCCGCGGTGGCCAGCGTCGCGTGACCGCACATGTCCACCTCCCTGCCGGGGGTGAACCAGCGCAGGTGGTAGGCGGGCCCGATACCCGGCGGCTCACCGGCCTCCGGCGGCAGAGCCGAAGTGTAGAAGGCGGTTTCGGCGAGATTGTTCTCCTCGGCGAGTTGTTGCAGCAGCTCGTCGGGCAGCCAGGCGAGCAACGGCATCACCGCCGCGGGATTACCCGTGAACGGTGCGTCGGCGAACGCGTCGATCTGATGCAGCAACACCTCCATACAGCCGAAGGTACCCGTGTCGAATACCGAGCGACACAATTCGATCCACGACGCGCCGTTCCGGCTCAGCCGTTCCGGTCACCGTGTTCGGCCAGCAGCCGCCCGGCCACCCCGGTCGGGGCGGCACTGAACCACCAGGCCAATTCGACCAGCACGATGCCGATCAGCCCGCACACCACCGCCGCTCCGGTCAGCGCGGTATCGGACGGATCGAGTTTGAAGAAGTGCCGGGTGAACGGCACGCTGAACAGAATCAGGTAGCCCGCAACGGATCCGGCGATCAGCACGATCTTCCACCACGCCCACGGCCGGGCCACGATCGCCAGCACCCACACCGCGATGATCAGCAACGTGATCAGCGCGGTCGTGCTCGCGTGCACCTTCTGGGTCTCGGTCTGCCCGGCCCCCTGGTACGCGATCAGGTAGGCGATGAACGTCATCACGCCGATCACCACCCCGGACGGCACCGCCAGGCGCAACACCCGCGGCACGAAACCCGTTCGCGCCCTTTCGTTGTTGGGCGCGAGCGACAGGATGAACGCGGGAATGCCGATAGTGAACCAGGCCGCGATGGTGACGTGCCGCGGCAGGAACGGATACGGCATCGGGTCGTAATGGAATATCTGCGAGCCGATTCCGGCCACGCCGACCAGGAAGGCGAGCAGCACCGAGTACACCGTCTTGGTGAGGAACAGATTCGAGACCCGCTCGATGTTGCCGATCACCCGGCGTCCCTCGGCCACGACGTAGGGCAGCGTGGAGAACTTGTTGTCCAGCAACACGATCTGCGCCACCGCGCGGGTGGCGGGACTGCCCGCGCCCATCGCGACGCCGATGTCCGCATCCTTGAGCGCGAGGACGTCGTTGACGCCGTCGCCGGTCATCGCGACGGTGTGCCCGCGGGACTGCAGGGCCGAGACCATGGCCCGCTTCTGATCCGGGCGCACGCGGCCGAAGGTGGTGTGCTCTTCCACCACGTCGGCCACATCCTCACGGCGAGTGGGCAATTCACGCGCGTCGACCGGATCCTGCCCGCCGGGCAGGCCCAGCGAGGCAGCCACCGCGCCCACCGACACCGCATTGTCGCCGGAGATCACCTTGATCGAGACGTTCTGCCCGGCAAAGTATTCCAGCGTCTCGCGAGCGTCCGGGCGAACCTTCTGCTCGAGTATCACCAGCGCTCGCGGAGTGACCGTACCGGGCGCGCCGGGCGCGTCCACCGGACGATCGCTCTCGGCCAACAGCAGTACCCGCTGGCCCGTGGCGCCGATCTCCTGCGCGGTCGCGGCGGCCGCGGAGTCCGGGGCCAGCAGCACATCGGGTGCGCCGAGCAGCCAGTTCCCGTACTCACCATAGGAGCTTCCGCTCCACTTCTTGGCCGAGGAGAACGGCGCGACCGCGGTCTGCTGCCACACGGGCGCGTCCGGGCAGCCCTCCGCGATGGCCACGACGCTGGCGTTGGGGCGTGGATCGTCGGCGGCCATGGCCGCGAGCGCCGCGCGCAGCCGCTCGGCCGGAGCATCGCCCAACGCGCGGATCTCGGCCAGGCGCATACCGTTCTCGGTGAGGGTTCCGGTCTTGTCGGCGCACACCACGTCCACCCGGGCCAGTCCCTCGATCGCGGGCAGCTCCTGCACCAGGCATCTGCGCTGCCCGAGCCGGACCACGCCGACCGCGAACGCGATCGAGGTCATCAGCACCAGCCCCTCGGGCACCATCGGCACCAGTGCGGCGACCATGCCGTTGAGTGCCGAGCGCCAGGATTCGTGACTGGAGAACAGCTGGTTGTAGATCGTCACCAGACCCGCCGGAATCAACAGGTAGGTGATGACTTTCAGAATCGTGTTGATCCCGTTGCGCAGCTCCGAGTTCACCAGCGTGAACTTGCTGGCCTCGGCCGCCAGCTGTGCGGCATAGGCGTCCCGGCCGACCTTGGTCGCCCGGTAGGCGCCCGACCCGGACACCACGAAACTGCCCGACAACACCTGATCGCCCACGCCCTTGCCGATCGCGTCGGCCTCACCGGTCAGCAGCGACTCGTCGATCTCCAGCTGCGAGCACTCCTGCACCTGGCCGTCCACGACGATCTGATCACCGGGCCCCAACTCGATCAGATCGTCCAGCACCACCTCCCCCGGCGCGACCGCCCGCGCCACCCCCTCGCGCCGCACCACCGGCTGTGCCTGCCCCACGATCGCCAGCTTGTCCAGCGTCCGCTTGGCCCGCAGCTCCTGCACGATGCCCACCACGCTGTTGGCCACGATCAACAGCCCGAACATCCCGTCGATCAGCGATCCGGTGGCCAGCACCAGCACGAACAGCACGGCCAGAATCGCGTTGATCCGCGTGAAGACGTTCGCCCGCACGATGTCGGCGACCGACCGCCCGGTCCGATCCGGCAGATCGTTCGTCTGCCCGACCCGAACCCGCTGCTCCACCTCGGCCCTGCTCAACCCGCCAGCCCGAACCACCCGCTCGACACTCGCCATGCGCACCAGCCTAGAACGCCCACCGGCCGCGACCTCGAAAGCTGGACCGTTGCTGCACGCCGTATCGAGCCCGGCGTCCCAACGGACATGCGCTATGCCACCCGGATGATGCCGCAGGCCGGCCTGGTCGGACTCGTCGACGGCAGGCTGTCGCGGGCGTCAGCGGGCGGGGACCGGGCCGTCGTCGGGGCCGGGGACGGCGGTGTCGGTTTGCTCGGGGAGCAGGGGGATCACCGCGAAGGCTCCGGCGGCGGCGTCGGGGGGCAGGGCCTGGACCGCGCGGATGTTCGGGCGTGTGGTGAGGGTGCGAAGCTGGTTCAGGGTGCCGCGGACGATCAGGTCCGCCGCGCAGGCGCAGCCCGCGTGCAGGCGGGCGGCCATGACCGCGGTGCTTCGGGCGGTGCGGTCGTCGAAGGATTGGGAGGCGTCCAGGACACCGGCCGCGGCGCGGGCCGAATCGATGACGGCCGCGTCGTCGTCGGGAGTGGGGACGGTGATCGGCGAGGTGTAGACGTGGTTGATCGGGACGTGGTAGATGACCCGCGCGACTCGCAGGCCCGCAACCGATTTCGGAATGTCCCGGGGAACGACGGCGGCGGTCAGGGCCACCAGTGCCCAGTGCTCGTCGGTGTCCTCGTCGCCCTGCAGTGAATCACGGGCCCTGGCAAGGTAATCCGTGACGGCCTCGCCCGAATCCGGTCCCAGACGGTCGGTTCCGATCACCGAGGCCCGGGGCGGGTACGCCCAGCCCAGCACCAGGATCAGCAGCACCAGAGCGACTGCGACACCGGCGAATCCGGCGATGTGTAACCGCTCACGCATGGCGCAGGATGTCCAGCGCATGCTCCAGGTCGGCCGGATACTCACTGGTGATCTCCACCCAGCGTCCGTCGGCGGGGTGCGCGAAGCCGAGCGCACGCGCATGCAGCCATTGCCGCTCCAGGCCCAGCCGCTGCGCCAGCCGTGGGTCCGCGCCGTAGGTCAGATCACCGCAGCAAGGATGCCGGATCGCGGAGAAGTGCACCCGAATCTGGTGTGTGCGACCAGTTTCCAGATGGATGTCGAGCAGACTGGCCGCCTGGAACGCCTCGACCGTGTCGTAGTGGGTGACGCTCGGACGCCCGTCCGCGGTGACCGCGAACTTCCAGTCGTTGCCGCGCGCCCGGCCGATCGGCGCATCGATGGTGCCGCTGGAGGGATCCGGATGTCCCTGTACCAGTGCGTGATAACGCTTGTCGACGGTGCGCTGTTTGAACGCCCGCTTCAGCACGGTGTACGCGTGCTCGGACTGGGCCACCACCATCACCCCGGACGTGCCCACGTCCAGCCGGTGCACGATGCCCTGCCGCTCGTGCGCGCCGGAGGTGGAGATCCGGTACCCCATCGCGGCCAGCCCGCCGACCACTGTCGGCCCGGACCAGCCGACCCCGGTGTGCGCGGCCACCCCGACCGGTTTGTCGACCGCGACGACGTCGTCGTCGGCGTAGAGGATCTTCATCCCCTCCACCGGCGTGGCCTCGACCGTCAACTCGCGTTTGGGTTCGGGAAACTCCACCTCGAGCCAGGCGCCACCGGCGAGCCGGTCGGATTTCCCCGCGGGCGAGCCGTCGATCTGCACCGCGCCCTCCTCGGCGAGCGAGGCCACAGCCGTCCGGGACAGCCCCAGCAGCCGGGACAACCCGGCATCGACCCGCAGCCCGTCCAGGCCGTCGGGCACCGGCATGGCACGCGTCTCCCTCATTCCCGATCACCGTCTTCGGCGCGACGTGAGTGGGTGCCGTCCGGTTCGAATCCGAAGACGGTCAGCGCGACCAGCAGAATCGCCCCGCACACGATCGAGGAGTCGGCCACGTTGAACACCGGCCACCAGCGCGTCACCGAGATGAAATCGACCACATGTCCCTGCAACGGCCCGGGTGCGCGGAACAGCCGGTCGATCAGATTGCCGACCGCGCCGCCGAGCACCAGCCCGAGCCCGATCGCCCAGCTCACCGACCGCAGCGACCGCCCGATCCGGATCACCCCGACCACGACGGCCGCGGCGATCAACGTCAGCAGCCAGGTCATCCCGGTGGCCATCGAGAACGCGGCGCCCGGGTTACGCACCAGGGTCAGCCGCACGACATCGCCGATGATCGAAATCGGCTCGCCCGGTGTCATTTTCGCGACGACCAGGGCCTTGGTCCCCAGATCCAGCAGAAAGGCCACGCCCGCGATCACCAGCAACACCGGCAGCGTGCGCCGCGCAAGCACAGCGGGTTCCTCGTCCGCGCCGGAGTCGGACTCCGGCGCGGATTCGGTCACACCGTCCGGCTCCGCACCCCCCGCGGCCACCTGTCGATCGCCCTCGGCGGCGATATCCCGGGGTGGCTCCTCGTGCTCGTCGGTGTGCTGCTCGCGCGGCCGGTCGATACTCACAGCCCCCATCATTCCCTATCGCGATTGCGCCCCTGTCGCTCGGCAGGGCAGCGGACTCGGCGGCGGCGTCAAAGCAGATTTTCAGGTACCGGTCGTAACCTGTCTGGCGTGACGGTGTTGTCTTCTCACTCTCGCACGGCCGTGCGGTCCGCCCGTCCGGGCGTATTACTCATGGTGCTCGCGGTCGCGCTGTCGACCATGGGCGTCGGCTGCAGCGACGTCACCGAGACCCGCAGCGAGGCCGAGATCGAGCCGCCGACCCTGGACAAGGAGGTCACCATGCCGATCGCGGCGGTGGTGACCACGGTGGTCAAACCGGGTGCGCAACCGCACGAGCTGCTGCGGCGCTCGTTCGCCGTGGGCAACGCCCAGCAGGTGACCCTGCACACCGTGCACCACATCGAACAGCAGATGAACGATCAGGTCCCGCACGATTTCTCCCCGCCGACGGTCACCATCCCGCTCACCGCGCAGACCGGCCGGGACGGGGTCGACCTGACGCTCGGCAACCCCACGTCCTCCGATCCCCGCCTGGCCGAACAACTCCAGTCGGCGGACGGCTCGCACGCGGGTTTCGAGATGAGCGATGTGGGCGCGATCACCTCCCTGCGGATGGCGCCCAAGCCGGAAACCCCCGACGCCGCCTGCGCGGCCCTGGAACAGGCTTTCTACCAGGCGGTCTACCAGTCGATCGCGTTCCCCGTGGATCCGGTCGGCGTGGGCGCGGTGTGGACCGTGCACCAGCAGGTGACCAGCGGCGTCCCGCTCGATCAGGTGACCACCGCGACGCTCACCAAGCGCGAGGGTGATCTGCTCACCATTCAACTGGACGTCACCCAGACGCCCAAGGCCAAGGTGTGGTCGCTGCCCAGCAACGCGGGCAATCTGGACATCGTCGACTACGCGATGCACGGCACCGGCACCATCACCGTGGATCTCGGTCTGCCACTGCCAGTTTCGGGATCGGTCACGGTCGCGGGCCGCCAGTCCTACCGGGATCCGCACAGTGCGATCCTGCTGCATCAGAACATCAGCACACAGGTGCAGTGGGGCCGGTGAGCGGAATCGACGCGATGCCCGCGGCACGCCGGACGTGGACCGGCCGCGCCCTGCTCGCGGCCGTGGCGGTATTCGCCGCGGGATGCAGCTCACAGCACGGCGGTTCCGCGCTACCGCCGGTGAGCCCGGCGCCCGCACCCTCCTCGGTGACCGCGGCCCCGCTCACCGATTCGGCGGCCTTGCAGGCCAAGCTGTTGTCCGGGACCGATATTCCGCCCGACTACCAGGCGCTCGACGACGGCTCGGGCGGCGGTGGCGCACCGACCACGACCGCGCCGGACCGATCACACACCGATCCGGCCGCCTGCGCGAAGGTGCTCGACGCGGTGAATGATCAGGTGCCGGGCGCGAGCGCCCATGGGGCGGTGCACTATTCGACGGCCGGCTTCGACAGTATCGATATCGATGCGGCCAGCTATCCGAGTGCCAAGGCGGCCGAGGCGTTCGGCGCGGTGCAGGATCTGCTGCACCGATGCGGATCCTATTCGGGCACCGATGCCGACGGCACCTCGGTCAGCTATCAGGTCGGCGGACTGGACGAGCCCCGCGCCGGGGACGCCTCGGTCTCCTTCCAGGTACGCACCAGCAGCCAGGGCCTGACGCTGTATTCCGCGGCGACGGTCGCCCTGGTCGGCAGCACGGTCGTACAGATCGCGCGAGCCGGTCAGAAACCGGTCGACCCGGCCGCGCTGCGCTCGATCACCGGCACCCAGATCCAGCGTCTGCAGGGCATCTCCGGCCCGTAGGAATCTCCGGCAATAAATCGGATGCGCGCCACGGCGGTTCGTTGTTACCGTCGTCGCCATGTGGTTCGCACTGTTCTCCTGAGCGTGTTCTCGCTCGTGCCCGCACCGTTCCGGCCCAGGGTGCAGCTTCTGTCGCAGTCCGGCATTCCATCCAGGCCGGCGGTCCGTCATGCGATGAGTCGGCCACGAACCCCTAGGAGGCGCCATGCCCGCGCAATCCCCACTCCGCCACTCCGATACCACCGCTCCCGCGCCCATGTCGCGACGTGAACGTCGCGGTAAACGCACCGAGCAACAGTCGATCCCGGGCTTCAAGCTCCCTGCCCAGGGGTCACAGAACACTCCGCCCGCGCGCAAGCACAACAACTACCGCCGCGGCTGAAGTCGCCGCACCCGCGCCGGCCGGTTCGCCACACCGGCAACCTGCCCGGCACGGGTGCGGCTCGGGCGGTCTCACCAGGCCGTATTGATATGCCCCGGAGTCCACATGCCGCCGTGCGTGTCCTGCGTGACCGTGGGCGTGGCCCGGACCGCGGACGGATCGATCGGGGTCAGCCGCTGCAATTCGCCCCAGTCCTCACGCCAGCCGTCCTTCAGGTAGGTGGCCAGGGTGCTCGAGCGCTGCAACTGCTGGCTCCAGCCGAGCGGGCCGCCACCGTCGTGGCTCTCCCACAGGTTGGTGTCGTGCGCGCCGCCGCGGTCGGGCAGAATGCGCCAGCCCGGAACCTGGGCGATGCCGTCCTTGTGGTCGTACGGACGCTGGCACGGGAACTGCAGGCCCACCGCCCAATCCAGCAGCACCGGCTGCGAGGATCCGATCAGCTCGTTCAGCGTGACCGTGTGCGGCACCCGGGGCGGAGTCAGCGCGATCCACTGCCCCGGATCCAGGCTGTGCACACTGGCCACGATGCGAATCACATCGGCCTGCGCCGGAATCTGATCCATCGGCACGCGCAGGTTGCGCCACGACGGCGCGGGTCCGATATCGATCGGCGTCAGCCGTCCGAGCGGATGCGCGCTCGTGGCCGAATCGCTCGTACCGTATTCGACCTCCACCGGCTCCCCCGGTGTGATCACGCCGTCCTTGTCCGCCGAGCGGATGCGCCCGGCTGCGGCGATGGCGACGATGCCGCTGCGCTCGCCCGCGGCCGGCAGGCGATACCAGCCGGTGGTCAGATCCGACGGTGCCGTCTGCCCGGACGTGCCCAGCTCCGGCGTGGTCGCCGAGTTCAGGCCGAAAGGCAGTGGCGCACCGCCGGTTTGGGTGCCCACATCACCACCGGGCTTGGTGTTGAAGGTATTCGTGCTGGCGAGACTGCTCGCCGCGGCGGGTTGACCGTCCGGGCTCAGGTCGCCGATCCCGTTCGGCACGAATCCCGTTGCGCCATTGGCGAATGCGCTGAACCGGTTGCCCGTCAGCGGCGGCAACATGGAGGCGTTGGGGTCCGGCTCCACCAGCACGTGGTCGGCCAGACCACACGGCTTGCCCAGTACCGCATTCACATTCGAGGCGGCCAGGGAGAAGCCCGGATACTGCGCCACCGCGCCCTTCGCGAACGAAGCCACCTCGAACAGCACCAGGATCGCCGCCGCCACGGTCAGTGGCGGGATCTTCGCCAGTTTCCAGGCGTGCGGCGAAATCCGGTGCGGGGTACCGGGTTCCGGCGCTCGCACATGCCACCACGCCGCCAGCAGCAGGCACAGGGCCGCGATGCCGACGAACAGCTTCTCGATCAGGAAACCGTGCACCGACGGCGCCTTGTCGTTCCACGGAATCCCGAAACTCGAGACGTACCACCACTGGTTGATGCTGGTGAACACCTGCGCCAGGATCAACGACACCACCGCGGCGAACAACGCCCGGTTCCGCGGCGAGCGCAACACCCGCGGGCCGACCGCGACCGCGGTGAGCGCCGCGACCGATCCGGCCAGCCCGGCGTACACGCCGTCGTGGTGGGTGAACTTCGTCGGCGAGAGCGCCAGCAACAGCATCGCGCCGAAGGTCAGGCCCAGCAGCCGCTTGGTCGGCCCGGGTGTGGTGAACGGAATCCGTCCGCCCTTGCGCAACAACACGAATGCGCACACCAGCAGGCCCAGCCACATCGCGACGATGCCGAAGCGACGCCCGATCGACCCGTCGGCGTTGGGCATGAACAGCCACTGATAACTCAGATATTCGTCGTACCAGGGCGACGCCGGTCCGGCGATCTGATGCACCCGATTCGTCTCGAACATGTCCGACAGCGGCAGCACCGAGAAGGCCACCGCGACGATCAGCGTTCCGGCCCCGGCCAGCGGCGCGAGCACGGCGCCGTACGCGCGGATCCACGCCCACACCGTGACCTTCGCCCCGTGCGCGGCCCCGGCCAGTGCGCGAGCCCGCGTCGCGCCGAACCGCCACACCGGTCGCAGCCCGGCCAGCAGCGGCGCGAAGCAGATCAGGCCCGAGGGGTTCGCGGTGCACGCGAAGGCCGCGACGATGATCGCCAGTGCGAAGGGCAGCAACCGCCGCACCGCGATCGCCCGCTCCACCAGACACCAGGTGAGCAGAACACTCACCGCGACAACGGGTTCCGGACGCAACCCGTTGTTGAAGGGCAGCCAGACCGCCAGGAAACCCAACGCACCGGTCCAGCGCACCACCCGGTCGTGCCGCACGGCCGCGCCGAACCGCGGAATCACCTCCCGGCTGATCAGCAACCAGGACAGCACCCCGGCCAGCAGCGTGGGCAGCCGCATCCACGGACTCGCCGTGCTCAGCTCGGACATCCGCGCCAGCAGATCGAACCACGGTGTGCCGACCGGAGTTTCGGGCACACCCCAGTATCGGAAGTAGTTGGCCATATAGCCCGACACCAGCGAGACCCGGGCCATGCCGAACTGGTACCCGTCGTCGGAGGTGGTCGACCCGATGAAGTACCAGACCGCCAGCGTCGCGAAGACGACGCCGTCGACCAGGCCGAAGGTCCGCCAGCGCTGGGCCAGCACCCGCCGGACCCGGCGTCCGTCCAGCGTGTCGAGCCGATAGAGCGCGACCAGCGCGATCAGCGTGCACACGATCGCCAGAATCGTCGCCGCGCGCTTGGCGAAGGTCGGCACGACCGAGAACCGGCTGTCCACCTGCGCGGTGACCTTCGCACCCGCGGTGGTCTTCAGATCGCTGAAGATCCCGACCAACTGCGGACGCAAATCACCGTTCAGTGTCACAGGATTCACCGTCGAACCGGTGAGAGTGGCTGTGGCCGAAGACATGTCGGCATGCACGGTGAACGCGCAGTCACCGAGCCGGTTCAGCGGAACGCTCAGCAACGATTGGTTGCGCAGCACCGCCTCGAACTGCGCGGGTTGTCCGGCGCGAGCCGGATTCACCCGTGCGACAAAGCCGTAACGATCCAGGTCGGGTGCACCGGCAGGCATGGTCGAGGTGACCACACCGCCGTGCGGGGCCAATTGTTTCAGCGCGCCACAGGGAATCGACGCATCGAACGTCAGCGGTGCGTAACCGACCAGCGGCGCGGTGATGCCGCGCGGCGAATCCTGTTGTGGCCAAGACAGAGTGGTGTGATCCACCCGCACCGGCAGCAGCGGTACGGCGATAGCGAACAACGCTGCGAGCAGACCTGCGATGAAGGCCACCGGTGTGGCCCACTGCCTGCCGGATCGTGCCGCGGTACCGGGTTGTTCGCGTGCCGCGGGCGCCTCATCCGCCCGCACCATCGTGTCTGTCACGGAGGCAGATGTTAGCGTGACCGCTTCGTAACCGGCGAAATCGCTTGACGATTCTCAGTCTGCGCTTAGACTCCACGATCGCGAAACAACCGGGGGCCGGTATCCGCACGGATACCGGCCCCACGGCCGACGCCTTCGCTCAGCTGCAGGCGGGCGAGGTCTGGTTCAGGTTCTGCAAACCACTGCACGCCCACTGCTTCTGCAGCTTCCACTTGCCGTCCTGCGCGACGAACGGCACGGTCGCCACGTTGTTCTGGCCGCCGTTGACCGAGAAGTTCGCGTTCGCGGTCAGGGTCGGCCCGCCCAGGTAGCTGACGGAGGTCACCGAGATCTTGGCGTTGTTCTGCTTGTAGGCCGTGATGAGCTTGTTGATCATCTCCGGGTCCTTCTGCAGGGCCGTCGCGCCGTCCTCCAGATACTGCACCTTCTGCGAGGAGGGCACGCTCGCGTCCAGCGTCTGGGACAGTTCCTGGTTCAGCTGGGCCACCGTCGGAACCGCCGGATAGTTGCTGCTGGTCGCGGCCGCAGCCGTCGTTGTCTTGGCCTTGGAGCTCGAGTGCTTGTCACCGCTACCGCAGGCCGACATGCCGAGCGCGGCCACCACGGCCAATGCGGCAACCGCGACGCGTCCAGTCCTCTGAAGCTTCAATGCTCGTCCTTTACCTTCGAGTTGGGTCTCTTGCGTGCTCTGTGACAACTACCACCCGACCGGTGAGGTTGCACGAGTGGCCTCACGCTACCCGCAGACTTTCAAAGAAGACTAAGGAGTGGATCGGCCGGACCCAGATCCGGATCGTCGGCGGCGAAGGTGTGCGCCGGACCCGCACCGGTCGAGCGAGTCTCGAAACGCACTGTGACACGGCCGTGCCCGCTACCCTGCACCCAGCCGTGGCCGTGTTCGCGATGGGTCACATCCCGTCCGGGATAGAAATATTCGGTGGTGTACGAGCGCGTCGCAGGCGGCACCGGCGCGTCGGACGTGCCCGGGATATCGGTGGCCAGCGTGACCGTCGGCTCCGGTGCGACGAATTCGTCCAGTTCGGCGCTCTCGCGCGGCTCGGTCGCCTGGTCCAGTTCCGGGAACAGCGACTCCTGCCGCACCGCCGACAGCCCGCCGAAGCCGACGCCGACCAGGCGAATCGGCCCGATCCGGGCCGGATCGAGCGCCGAGCGCAGGGCGGCGGCGGTGAGCGTGGCCGGATCCTCGGTCGCGTACGGCAGGGTGAACGAGCGCGTCACGATGCTCATATCGGCCTTCTTGAGTTTGAGCACCACGGTGCGCGCGGCCCGGCCGTCGCGGATCAGCCGGCGGTGCGCGGCAGCGGCCATCTCCTCGATCGCCGGACGCAACTGGCCGAGGGTGGCGATATCGCTCTCGTAGGTGGTCTCGGCGCTGATCTGTTTGGCCTCGGCCCGCTCGGCGACCGGGCGATCGTCCAGTCCGCGGGCAAGGCGGTGCAGTGCCGCGCCCACGCTACCGCCCAGCAGCGAGACCGCCTCCGATTCCGGCAGTGCCGCGAACGCGCCGACGGTCTCGATGCCGACCGACCGCAACCGGCTCTGCGCCACCGGCCCCACGCCCCACAACTTGCGCACCGGCAGCGCGGCGAGCAGCTCCTGCTGTTCGCGCGGCGAAATCACCCGCACCCCATCGGGTTTGGCCAGCCCCGAAGCAATCTTGGCGAGTTGTTTGCCGGTGCCCGCGCCGACCGAGGCGACCAGCCCGGTGCGCTCACGCACCAACGCCCGCAACGACTCACAGAACTCCAGCACCTCCCCCGCGGTGGTGCCGACCAGTTCGACGGGCTCGCCGAACGCCTCGTCGAAGGACAACGTCTCGAGTACCGGAATCCGCGAACGCAACGTCTCGAAGACCTGTCCGCTCACCTCGCCGTACACCACCCCGCGCGGCGGCACCACCACCGCGGTCACCCCGACCAGCCGCCGCGCCTGATGCATCGGCATCGCCGAGCGCGCCCCGAAAACCCGTGCCTCGTAACTGGCTCCGGCCACCACGCCGCGCGCGCCGGTTCCCCCGACCAGCACCGGACGGCCCCGCAGCGTGGGCCGGGTGAGCTGCTCGACCGAGGCGAAAAAGGCATCCATATCGATGTGCAGCACCCAGCGCCGCGCCACCGGCTCGGAATCTGCCCGAATATCCGGCGCGCCCGCGAGATTGCTGCCCGATTCCTGCACCGATGTCCGGGGCCCACGCTGCCCACCAGCCACTCCGACGACCCCGGAAGATACCGGTTGACCTGGCAAAAGCCGTGTCGTAGCCGGGTCGGAGTCGGTGGTCATACCGGGAAATCTACGCTCGGCTACCGACATGTTCGGGCGTGCCCGTATGTGATGATCGGATCATGACTATCCGCAAGGCCGTGATCCCCGCCGCCGGCATCGGCTCGCGCCTGCTGCCGCTGACGAAGGCGATCCCGAAGGAGATGCTTCCGGTCGGTGACAAACCGGTCATCGAGCACACCGTGCGTGAGCTGGTGGCCTCCGGTATCACCGACATCACTATCGTGGTGAGCGCCGGAAAGTCGTTGATACAGGACCACTTCCGCCCCAATCCGGCATTGGTGGCCCAGCTTCGCGCCGACGGCAAGTCCGCCTACGCCGACGCCGTGGAGGAGGTCGGCGAACTCGGCCGCCTCGGCCACATCACCTACCTCGACCAGCACGGTCCCTACGGGAACGGCACCCCGGTCCTGAACGCCGCGCGCAATCTGGGCGAGGAGCCCATGCTGGTGCTCTGGCCGGACGACGTGTTCGTCGCCGAGGTGCCACGCGCCCAGCAGCTGATCGACGCGTACAACAAGACCAGATCGCCGGTCCTGGCGCTGATGCCGATGGAACCCGGCGATTCGGTGCGCTACGGCGTCCCGGTCGTCGAGGAGACCTTCGACAATGGGCTGATGCGGATCACCGGACTGGTGGAGAAGCCCAAGCCCGAGGACGCGCCGTCGACGTTCGCCGCGGTCGGCGGTTACGTGGTCACCCCGGGCATCATCGAGGAACTCGACAAGCAGGTGGCCCAGTGGTATTCGCATCGCACCGGTGAGGTTTACCTCACCGATGCGATCAACGCGTTCGCCGGTGCGAATGCCGCTTACGGCCAGGTGATCCGCGGTCGCTGGTACGACACCGGCAATCCCGCGGACTACCTGACCGCGCAGTTCGCCACGGCCCTGAACCACCCGCAGTACGGTCCGCTGCTGCGCCAGCTCGTCACCGAATGATCCGCGCGATCCGCCGGCTCAGAAGAAGCGGCGGATCGCGTAGATCTTGAACTGGCTCAACGGCGAGTACACCACGCCCACGCCGTAGTCGTAGGCGTTGAGCACGGCGCCGTTGCCGACGTACAGGCCCTCGTGCGAGCCGTCGGCGTTGAGCACCACGACATCGCCCGGCTGAATTGCGCTCAGCGGCACCGGGCTGCCCGCGCGCGCCTGCTGCCAGGTGGTGCGCGGTAGGAAGATGCCGACCCAGCGGTACGCCCACTGCACCAGGCCGGAGCAGTCGTAGGCGTTCGGCCCGGTCGCGCCCCACTGGTAGGGCTTGCCGGTCTGGGACTTCGCGATGGCCAGCGCCACCATCGCTCGTGGACTGGCCAGCGGAAGGTTCGCCGAACCGCTGGCGCTGCCGGAGCCCGAACCCGTCCCGGAACCGGACGATGCGCTGCCCGAACCTCCCGCGACCGGGTCCGAGGCGCTGCCGGATTCGGCGCTGCCGCTGTTCGCGACAACAGGTATGCCCGGATCCGCGCCGGCGATCCCCGCCGGAACGGTCTCGGCTACTGCGCCCGCGACCAGGAATCCCATCAGTGCCCCGGTCAGCAGGCGGGTGAATCTGCCACGCGATGCCTTACTTGACATGGTCTCGCCCTTCGGTGTGCAGACACCACCGAGGCCAGTGCCCCGGCGACCGATCGGCACAGACGAAGAACTCTCGGATGACCGCTTCCCCACGGGCATCTCGGCCGGGACCACATGCCTGGCAGTGCATTCTTCTCAGCTGGAGGTCGAACTGGAGAGATATCGGTGAGAGCGCGAAGCTCAACTAGAGCATCAGGGTTGCCCCGACATAGCTGTTGTACCGTATGTCCCATCAATCACACAAGACCTCCCCTGTAACGACCTTCGGGGATTTCATGCCGAAACGGATTGATCTGCGGCAATGCGGGTACTCGTCGGCGGGTGCGCGTGTCGCGAAGACCGGGAGGGTAGTTCGCTGGAACTACACTTCGCTCAGTTCCCGATGTCGTGTCTCGGGCAGAGCCAGCAGCGACAGCAGCGAGATCACCGCCATGGCGGCCATGAAGAACCCCACCGCGCCCGTACCGCGGGTCTGGCCGAGTTGCGCGACGATGAGCGGAGCCGCCCCACCGCCCAGGACGCCGCCGAGGTTGTAGGCGATTCCGGCCCCCGAATACCGCACATCGGTGCCGAAGAGTTCGGGCAGATAGGCGCCCAGCGGTCCCCAGCCGATACCCATGCACAGCAGCGCGCCGGACAGGGCGACCGCGATGAGGATCGGGTTGCGGGTGTTCAGCAGCGGGAACATCACCAGGGACCACACCAGACTGAAGACCGCCCCGCCCAGCAGCAGCCTGCGCCGGCCGAGCCGATCGGACTGCTGTGCCACGACGAAGGTGGCCACGCCGAGCACCGTGACCGCGATCAATGTCAGGCCGAGCATCGTATTCCGTGGCACACCAAGGGTTTTCGTGGTGTAGGTGAGGCAGTATGTGGAGGCCGTGTAGAACATCACGTACACCACCACGATGGCGCCCGCACCCAGCAGCAACTGTTTGGGATAGCGCCGGATCACCTCGAGCGTCGGCACCCGCACCGCGTGTTCGGTCGCCAGGAATTTCGCGAATGCCGGAGTTTCGGCCACCCGCAACCGGATTCGCAGCCCGACGGCCACCAGGACGAAGGACAGCAGGAACGGCACCCGCCAGCCCCAGGATTCGAACGCACCCTTCGGAAGCCATTCCGACAGCGCCCAATACACCGCGGTCGCGGCGAAGAAGCCGATGGGCGAACCCATCTGGGGCGCGGCCGCGTACAGTCCGCGCTTGCCCTTCGGCGCGTACTCGGTGGAAAGCAGTGCCGCGCCGCCCCATTCGCCGCCCAGGCCGATTCCCTGCAGCACTCGCAGCACGACCAGCAGGATCGGCGCCGCCACACCGATACTCGAATATCCGGGCAGCAATCCGACGAAGGCCGTGGACAGTCCCATCAGCAGCAGTGAGACCACCAGCGTGGCCTTGCGGCCGATGCGATCACCGAAGTGCCCGAAGACGATCGCGCCCACCGGACGGGCGATGAATCCGATGGCGAAGGTGGCCAGCGAGGCCAGCGTGCCCGCGACCGGTGACAGCGCTGGGAAGAACAGTTTGTTCAGCACCAGCGCCGCGGCCGTGCCGTAGATGTAGTAGTCGTAGAACTCGATCGCGGTGCCGATGAAGCTGGCGATCGCGATGGTCCGGCCCGACCCCTTGCCCGGGGTGTCGACCTCCGATGCGACGGATGGCGTGGCGGGAGCGGGGCTCTCGCCAGAAGGCCGCGGGGCGGCGGGCGCTGAATCGTTCACGGTCTTCCCTCATCGCATCGGTCGAACCGCGCCATGGTACGCGAGTGCCGCCCAGCAGCCGGGATGCGGTTACGTGAGCCGCTCGGCGGATGCACCAGTTGGCGTCACTAGGGGAAACATCCGCCGAGCAGCATTGCACTTCCCCGCCGATCGGGCTGGGGAAGACCATCGAGGTCGCCGGTTCAGCTCCCCCCTCATGGGAGCCGACCCAGTGTTCCTTACCTCGTCACGAACTGTATCACCATATGCCATCTTTCAGTGGTACATACCACTATTTAACGGTCCAGTAATATTGCCCACGGGCTTCGGGCATCGCGGAACGCAGGAAGAACAGCAGGTTCGCCGGTCGCTCGGCGAGCCTGCGCACGAAGTAGCCGTACCACTGTTCACCGAACGGGACGTACACCCGCAGATGCTGTCCCAGGCCGGTCAGCCGCTCCTGTTCGGCGGGGCGGATCCCGTACAGCATCTGGAACTCGAAGTCCGCGCACCCGCGCGAGGCGGCCGTCGCCAGCAGTGCGGCGGCTTCGATCATGGCCGGATCGTGCGTGGCCACCATCGGATATCCCTTGCCCCGCATGAGAATACGAAGACAGCGCAGATACGACGCGTCGACCTCGCGCTTGCGCCGGAAGGCCACCGACTCCGGTTCGTCGTAAGCCCCTTTGCACAGCCTGATCCGGGCGCCCTCCTGCGCGAACGCCTCGCAATCCGCCTCGGTCCGACGCAGATACCCCTGCAGCACGGTGCCCACCGTCTCGGGATGCTCGTGCCGCAGCGCGCGCACGATCGCCAGCCTCGAATCGGTGGTGGCATGATCCTCGGCGTCCACCGTCATCCAGATCCCCTCTGCCGCAGCGGCTTCGGCGATCACCCGCGCATTGCGCAGCGCCACGGCGTGACCGTCCTCGCCGAGAACCAGTCCGAGCGCGGACAGCTTCACCGAGATCTCCAGCGGCCGTGGCGCATCCGCGGATCCCTGCGGAAGCTGCGCCAGGGCCTCGAGCAGGAGCAGGTACTCCTGCACCACCTGCTCGGCCCGTTCGGGGTCGACGGTGTCCTCGCCGAGATAGTCGATCGTGACGAAGCGGTTCTGCCGCAACAGCTCTCGCACCGTCTGCAGCGCCATATCCCGAGAGTCGCCCGCGACGAACCGGTCGACGATCCGCTTGGTCACCGGCATCCGGGTGAGGCCGCGTTCGGCACGGGCCGACCGCGCCGCGGCCAGCAGAGCCGGGCGCAGGGGATTGCCGAGCACGAGTGCCGGACGGTGCGCCGCGGAGTCGGCCGGGCGGGTGAATTCGGCGCTCATTTCACCTCCCCGGATTCGACGGCCTGATGCGGATATTCGTGCGAGGTCGCCGCGACGAAGGTCTCCTTGAGCGAACGGGGGGAGGCCCACCGCAGCAGATTGAGCGGAGATCCGGCCTTGTCGTCCGTACCCGAGGCGCGGGCGCCACCGAAGGGCTGCTGACCGACCACCGCACCGGTCGGCTTGTCGTTGACGTAGAAGTTCCCGGCCGCGAAACGCAGTGCGGCGCCCGCCTTCTCGATCGCGTAGCGATCCTGGGCGATGACCGCCCCGGTCAGCGCGTAGGGCGAACCCGAATCGACCACGTCCAGCACGTCCTCGAACGCACCGGGTCGCGCGTCGTCGTAGACGTGCACCGCCAGGATCGGGCCGAAATACTCGGTGCGGAACGCCTCGTCACCCGGATCGTCGCCGAGCAGCAGAGTCGGGGCGACGAAATAACCGACGCTGTCGTCACACGTGCCGCCCGCCGCGACGGTCAGGCTCGCGGTCGACTTCGCGCGCTCGAGCACACCCGCGAGCCGGTCGAAGGCCCGCCGATCAATCACCGCGCCACCGAAATTCGTGAAATCGGTGACGTCGCCGTACCGCAGCGCGCTCACCTTGTCGATCAGCTCCGCGCCCATGCGGGCCCACACCGAGCGCGGCACGAACGCCCGCGAGGCCGCCGAGCACTTCTGTCCCTGGTACTCGAACGAGCCGCGGATCAGCGCGGTGGTCAGCACATCCGGATCGGCCGAGGAGTGCGCGAGCACGAAATCCTTGCCGCCGGTCTCCCCGACCAGCCGCGGATAGCCGCGATACCGGTCGATCCGCTTGCCCACCTCCTGCCACAGGTGCTGGAAGGTGCGCGTGGAGCCGGTGAAATGAATGCCCGCCAGCCCCGGATCGGCCAGCAGCACATCGGACACCTCGGGCCCGTTGCCGTGCACCAGATTGATCACACCGGGCGGCAGTCCGGCCGCCTCGAGCAGCCGCATCGTGTGATAGGCCGCCACCGCCTGGGTCGGCGAGGGCTTCCAGATCACGGTATTGCCCATCAGGGCCGGTGCGGTGGGCAGATTGCCCGCGATCGCGCTGAAGTTGAACGGGGTGATCGCGTAGACGAACCCCTCCAGCGGGCGGTAGTCGGTGCGGTTCCACACCCCCGGTGAGGAGATCGGCTGACCGGCCAGGATCTCCCGGGCGAAATGCACATTGAAGCGCCAGAAGTCGACCAGTTCGCAGGGCGCGTCGATCTCGGCCTGGTAGCAGGTCTTGGATTGGCCGAGCATCGTCGCGGCGGCGATCTGCTCACGCCAGGGTCCGGCGAGCAGGTCGGCCGCGCGCAGGAAGATCGCGGCGCGCTCGTCGAAAGGTAGTGCACGCCAGGCGGATGCGGCGGCGGTCGCGGCGGCCACGGCCTCGCGGGCCTCGTCCGCCTCGGCCAGGTGCAGGGTGCCCAGCACCGCCTCGTGCCGGTGCGGCTGCACCACATTCACCGCGGCTCCGGTGCCAGGGCGGTGTATGCCGTCGATCACGTGGCAGATCTCGGTGGGATCAGCGGCCAGCTCGTGGAGAGCGGCGCGCAGACGTGCGCGTTCGGGGGTGCCGGGCGCATAGGAGTGCACGGGTTCGTTGGTCGGTGCGGGGACCGTGGTGATCGCGTCCATAGCAGGAAATAAACACTGAACCGACCGCCTGCCCCTTGTTCGTTCGGATGAATTGCGGGACTTGTTTTAGTCGGATTGAATGAAGAGTGTGAACCAGTTCATACCACTCCCGGAACTGCTGTCAGCACTGACCAGCTCGGTCGTCACGCTGGTGGACGCGCCCGAGGGCGAGGACGTGGTCGTCGGATCGGTGGCCTTCCTGGATCTGGACGATCCGAACCCCGAAGCGGCGCCCGCCCAGCCGCTGCCGGAACTCTATCTGCAGGTCGGGGTGTCGAACGCCGATGCGGTGCACTGGCTGCGCGAACTGGTCCGGCACTGTCCGGCGCAGTATCGCCCGCGCGCGGTGTTCTCCAAGGGAGCCGACGAACTGCGCGAGGCCGCCCGCGAGGCCGGGCTGGCGCTGGTGGCGGTGCATCCGCAGGCCCGCTGGGAGATGGTGCACGCGCTCGTCGGGCGGATCATCGGACAGGGCGGCGGACCGCTGACCGTGACCTCCGCGCCCGTGCTGGACACCGATCTGTTCGGCCTCGCGGCGTCGGTGGCCGAATCCACGCACGGACTGGTCACCATCGAGGACGACCAGTCCCGGGTGCTGGCCTATTCGGCGGACAGCAGCGCCTGCGCCGATGCGGTGCGGCGGCTGTCGGTGCTGGGCCGCCAGGGACCGCCGGGATATCTGCACTGGCTGCAGCGCGAGGGCATCTTCGATCGGTTGCGCAATACCGGTGACACCGTGGAGGTTCCGGCGCAGCAGGAGTGGGAGACCAAGCGCCGCATAGCCATCGGCATCCGCGAGCCGGGTGCACCGGGTATCCGCCCGCGCACGGTACTGGGCACGATCTGGGTGCAGGAGGGCGCCGAGCCGCTGCACTCGGACAGTCCGCGGGTGCTGCGCGGGGCGGCTTCGATCGCCGCACGGGTCATCTGGCGCACCCGGCACGCGCCGACCACCGATGCACTGCTGGTCCAGCGCCTGTTCGGCGCGCACGGCGGCGACGTCGACGTGGCCGCCTTCGCCGAAACCTTCGGGGTCGCGGCGGACGGGCGAGCCGCCGTGGTCGGCTTCGCCCGGCACACCGACGAACAGGAACCGGCCCAGCGCGCACAGGAGGCCGTCCACCGCGGCGCGGTGACACTTCGCCTGCACGCCAGCGCCTTTCGTCAGGACTGCCTCACCACGCTGATCGGCGATCGGCTGTATGTACTTTTCCCCGAACATCATTCGGCCGATCGGGTGACCTCGTGGACCAGGCAGGTGATCGAGCAGCTCGCCGAACGATCCGGATTGCGGCTGCGCGCGGCCATCGCCTCGCCCGTGGACGGACTGGCCGATGCCGCGCGCGCCCGCGCCGAGGTCGACCGGGTCCTGGACCGCACCGCCGACCTGACCGACGCGGATACCGTCACCACCCTGGCCCGCTCGCGCACCACGGTCCTGCTCGCCGAGATCCTCACCCTGATCGGCGATCAGCCCCAGCTACGCGACCCCCGCCTGGACACCCTGGTGGACTACGACGCGAAGTACTCCGCCGATCTGCTCGCGAGCCTGGATGCCTACCTGACCCGCCACGGCGACGTCCGCACGGCCGCAACGGATCTCAGCATCCACCCGAACACCCTGCGTTACCGGGTCCGCCGCGCCACCCAGCTGATGGGCCTGGATCTGGACTGCGCCCCCGACCGCCTCCTGCTGGAAATCCAACTCGCGGTGCACCGCCTGTCCGCGCCACCTCCGGCCGAAACCCGGCACTGAGCCGCACCGGAAAGCGTCACTACCCACTACTAGCGGGCCACCGCCCGCGCCGGGACATGTCGATGATCAGCGCGGCGATATTCCACGCGTCGTCACCGCCGCGATGATGCGTCCCTTCCAAGGGCAGCCCCGCGACCTGCAACGCCGCATCCATCCCGAAACGTTTCGAGGTGTCGCGCGATTCGGCGAACATCCGCTTGGCATTGGTGTGCCGATCACCGAATGGATACCTCACACCGGTTGCGGCACACTGCCTTTCGAACTGCCGTCGGTCGTAGTCCCCCCAGCTGGCCCACGCCCGCTCGCTCGCCCGATACCGCTGCCCCAACAGCGCACACGCACTCGCGAAATCCACCCCCGCCGCAACCTGCTCGGGCGTGAGAGTGGTCAGCCGCGTACAGAATTCACTCACCGAGGACCGCGCGGGCCGCACCAGAATACTGTCCCGCCCCACCCGCTCGAGCGTCCGCATATCCAGCACGCACACCCCGACCTCGATGATCTCGCTGGGCTGCCCATCGGGACTCGCCCCCTCCCAGCACGTGGCCTCCACATCCACGACATTGAGCAACCGATCGTCCATACCAGCAGGCTACCCAGCCCCACCCCTACCGACCAGCAGTTATCCGACAATCGGAGCGTTCCCCGTGATCCGGCGGTTCGCATTCCGACCTGCCGCTACTCACCATGGCCACACAGGCCGCCGAATCATCCCGACCTTGCGGACAGGGCCTCCGAACGCCCCGCAACGGTGGTGCCGAGCACTGCCTACGGACAGCTCGAGCGAACTTCATCGGTGATCAGAACACCGAGACCCGATGCGTCCGTGCAGATCCCACGATCCACACGGACGCAGCCACCGGTCGGACGACGCCCAGTGCGCTCAGGCCTTGGCGACCGACACCCGCACCCCGCCGACGATCTCGGCCGCATCCTGGCCCGCATCACCGAATGTGAGTGTGGTGGCGAGGATTTCACCGGCGATCAGGTCGCGGTGGGTGTGAGCCCACTCGGCGCGATCGGCGGGCACGTCCAGGACCACGGTGATCCGGTCCGAGACGTCCAGGCCCAGCGATTTACGCGTCTCCTGCAGGTCGCGGATGAGGTCGCGAGCCCAGCCCTCGGCCTCGAGTTCCTCGGTCACCTCCGAATTCAGCACCACCAGACCGGAATTGCCGGGCAGGGCGGCGGTGGATTCGGGTTCCGCGGCGACCAGGCGCTGGGTGTACTCCTCGGGCAGCAACTCCACCCCGGCCGCGGTGACCACCCCGTCGGGGCTCTCGGACCACTCCCCGGCCTTGACCGCCTTGATCACCGTCTGCACCTGCTTGCCCAGGCGCGGACCGGCGGCGCGGGCGTTCACGACCAGCTCGAAACGGCCGTGCGCGGCGACGTCGGCGGTCAGGTCGACCCGCTTGACGTTCACCTCGTCGGCGACGATATCGGTGAACGGCCGCAACCGCTCCGCGTCGGCCGCCGCGATGGTCAGCTCCGACAGCGGCAACCGCACCCGCAGGTTCTGCGCCTTGCGCAGGCTCAGCACCGTCGAGCACACCGTCCGCACCTCGTCCATGGCCGACACCAGCTCGGTGTCCGCGGGCAGATCTCCCGCCTCGGGCCAGTCCGTCAGATGCACCGAGCGACCACCGGTCAGCCCGCGCCAGATCACCTCCGACACCAGCGGCAGCAGTGGCGCGGCCAGCCGGGTGGTCACCTCGAGCACCGTGTGCAGGGTGTCGATCGCGTCGTTGTCCTCCTCCCAGAACCGCGAACGCGACCGGCGCACATACCAGTTGGTGAGCGCGTCGGCGAAACCGCGCAGCTCGTCACAGGCCCCGGCGATGTCGTAGACGTCCAGCGCCTCGGTGATCACGTCGCGAGTGCGCGCCAGCTTGGCCAGGATGTACCGATCCAGCACATTCGACGAATCGGTTCGCCAGCTCCCCGGCTTGGAGGCGTACAGCTGCAGGAAGGTCCAGGCGTTCCACAGCGGCCGCAGCGCATGGCTCACGCCCTCGCGGATACCGCGCTCGGTGACGATGAGGTTGCCGCCGCGCAGGATCGGCGAACTCATCAGGAACCAGCGCATGGCATCGGAGCCGTCGCGGTCGAACACCTCGTTGACGTTCGGGTAGTTGCCCTTGGACTTGGACATCTTCAGGCCGTCGTCACCGAGCACGATGCCGTGCGCCGCAACGGTCTTGAACGCCGGCCGATCGAACAGCGCGGTCGCGAGCACGTGCATCTGGTAGAACCAGCCGCGGGTCTGGCCGATGTACTCGACGATGAAGTCGGCCGGGTTGTGGCCCGGCTGCTCGCCATCGGGCACAGCGCCGTCGAACCATTCCTTGTTCTCGAACGGGTAGTGCACCTGCGCGAACGGCATGGATCCGGAGTCGAACCAGCAGTCGAGCACCTCCGGCACCCGGCGCATCGTCGACCTGCCCGTCGGATCGTCCGGGTTGGGCCGGGTCAGCTCGTCGATGCCGGGCCGATGCAGATCGTCCGGACGCACCCCGAAGTCGCGCTCGAGTTCGTCCAGCGAGCCGTAGACGTCGATGCGCGGGTAGTCCGGATCGTCCGACAGCCACACCGGGATCGGGCTGCCCCAGTATCGGTTGCGGCTGATGTTCCAATCCCGGGCGCCCTCGAGCCACTTGCCGAACTGCCCGTCGCGGATGTGCTCGGGCACCCAGGTGATCTGCCGATTCAGCTCCACCATCCGGTCCCGGAATTCGGTGACCGCCACGAACCAGGACGGCACCGCCATGTAGATCAGTGGCTGCCCGGAGCGCCAGCTGTGCGGATAGGAGTGCTCGATCGTCTCGTGCCGCAACAGCTTTCCGGACGCCTTGAGATCCTTGATGATCACCGGATTGGCGTCGAACACCATCATGCCCTCGTACGGCGGCACCATCGAGGTGAACCGCCCGCCCGGATCCAGCGGCTGCACCAGCTCGATCCCGTGGGCGGAGGCCACGTCCATATCCTCCTCACCGAACGCGGGCGCGAGATGCACGATCCCGGTGCCGGATTCGGTGGTGACGTAGTCCGCGGTCAGCACGCGATGCGCGTTCGGGTGGCCCACGAAGAATTCGAACGGCGGCTCGTACCGCAGATCGGCCAGGGCCGCACCGGCGTACTCGCCGAGCACCTCGGGTTCCGCGCCGAGTTCGCGGGCGTACTGCGAAACCCGCTCGGCGGCGAGCAGATAGCGCTTGTCGTCCTGCCCGCGCACCTGGACGTAGGTCACGTCCGGATGCACCGCGATCGCCAAGTTGGACGGCAGCGTCCACGGAGTGGTGGTCCAGATCAGCGCGTTGGCGCCGTCCAGATCGCGCAGCGGATGATCCTCGGGCACCCGCAGCCGCATGTCCACGGTGACGGCCGGGTCCTGCCGCATCTTGTAGGCGTCGTCGAGCCGGGTCTCCTGATTCGACAGCGGCGTCTGCTCGTACCAGCTGTACGGCAGCACCCGGAATCCCTGGTACACCAACCCCTTGTCGTACAAGGTTTTGAATGCCCACATCACCGACTCCATGAAGTCGATATCGAGGGTCTTGTAGTCGTTGTCGAAATCGACCCACCGTGCCTGACGGGTCACATAATCGCGCCACTCACCGGTGTAGCGCAGCACAGAGGATTTGACAGCGGCATTGAATTCCGCAAGGCCCATCTGTTCGATCTGTGATTTGTCCGTGATACCGAGTTGCTTCTCCGCCTCGAGTTCCGCAGGCAGCCCGTGACAGTCCCAACCGAATCGGCGATCGACCTTCTTGCCGCGCATCGTCTGAAAACGCGGGACCAAATCCTTGACGTACCCGGTCAGCAGATGACCGTAGTGTGGCAAACCGTTGGCGAACGGCGGACCGTCGTAGAAGATGAACTCCGCACGGTCCGAACGGTTGTCGATGCTGGCGCGGAAGGTGTCGTCGGCGGCCCAGTAGTCCAGGACGCGCTGCTCCAGCTCCGGGAAGGAAACCTGTCCCCCGGCGCCCAGATCGACGCGTGGATAGGTGTCCCGGACATCGCTGGGCTCTGCCTTGCGGGGGGTTGTCTCGTCCGCCATGTCGGGACGTCTCTCCTCGTGCCGTATGCGCCGTGGGCGCAATCCATGGGCACGGGGACGAATATCGGCGCCGGTGCGCCGAGACCGCGGTACCACCCCGCTTGCCCGGCGCACTGGTGATAGCACCGGACCTCTCGTTGTGAGCTGTGACGGGCTCACCCGTTCGGTTCTACTGAGCGTCGCAGCTCACGAGGCCGCGTAGCCGTTCTTCCGAAGGCTCCCCGGTGATTGCCGGATCAGTGCCGTAGTTACAGGTTTGATTGTAGCCACTACGGTCAAAACTATTTCCGACCGCGGTTGAGTTCGCATCGAGCGGCTACATCGCTCACCGTTTGACGTGTCGGCCTGGACGCGTCTGGGTGTCATCGTCGGAGTCGCGCATCGACAGGGCACTCACCAGCAGCAGAACCGCGCCGATGACGCACACCACAATGCATCCCCAGGCCCACACCACCGAACCGGTGGTCAGTGCGGCGACCAGGAGGCCGAATCCGATAGCCGCGAGAACAAGTGTCAGGACGAGCATGGTCACCCCCTAGGCGGGCCTACTGGCTCGACGAACTTCCGACCACGACCGCGGCTGCGCGTACCGAACCCGAGCTGCCGGGAGCGGCGGACAGCCGAAGCGAAATTACTTGCCGCCCTTGGCGAATGACGCAGAGGCATGGTTGTTGTTGGCGCCATCGAAGGCCTCACCACCGTCGACCGGTACCGCCGAACCGCGGTTCTCGAGTTCTTCGAGCTGGGACTCCAGGTAGGACTTCAACCGCACCCGGTACTCGCGCTCGAACGTCTTGAGCTGCTCGATGCGGCTCTCGAGCACGCTGCGCTGCTGGGTGATGGTGGCCATGATCTCGGTGTGCTTGCGCTCGGCGTCGGCCTGCAGGGCGTCGGCCTTCTCCTTGGCCTGGCGCAGCTGGTTGTCCGAACGGCTCTGCGCGTCGGACAACAAGGTCTCGGCCTTCTGCCGAGCCTCGGAGACCATGCCGTCGGAGCGGGTCCGCGCCTCGGTGACCAGTCGCTCGGAGTTAGCCCGCGCGTTGGACAGCAACGTCTCGGCCTCGGTCTTGGCATCGGTGGTGAGCCGGTCGGCCATCTCCTGGGCCAGGCTCAGCACCTTGGCGGCCTGCAGGTTGGCATCCGCGGCGCCGGGATCCTTGACCGGCACGGGCGCGGCGACCGGCATGGGGGCCGGCGGCGGCACCGGAACGGGCTTGGGCGGTTCCGGTTGCGGCGGAGCAGGTTTCACCGCCTGCGGCATCGGGCGGGGGGCCGCCTTGGCATCGGACAGCTCGGCATCCAGCTCGGCAACCCGCTGGCGCAGATCCGCGTTCTCCTCGATCAGACGTGAGAGCTCCTGCTCGACCAGATCGAGGAAGGCATCGACCTCGTCCTCGTTGTAGCCGCGCTTCCCGATCGGCGGTTTGCTGAACGCGACGTTGTGCACATCGGCTGGGGTCAGCGGCATGGAAGGATCCCTTCACGCTTCGTACGGAGGTCTAGCGGTAGATCTTGCAAGCTATTCTTCACGACCCATTCTGTCACACCGGCGCGTGCGCCTGCCCGAGCCCGCCCGTGACCGTCATCAAGATGAACACGATGAATATCAACACCATAATCGACAGATCCAGCCGAATTCCCCCCAAGTTGACCGGAGGTATCAGCCGCCTCAGCAGTTTCACCGGAGGGTCGGTGATCGTGAAGATCACCTCGAGCCCGATGACGACCGCGCCGCGCGGGCGCCAGTCCCGGGCGATGCTGCGGATGAACTCGACGATGATCCTGCCGATGAGCAGCAACCAGAAGACGAACAGCAGGTAGTTCAACACACTGAACAGGGCCACCCCGCCCACTCTGCCTCAGATTCGGTGTCCTGCAAACTCCCCGCGCCGTCTCGAGGCGGCGCGGCTTCCCCCGCGCGTCGCGCACCGGCCGGTGACGGCCACGGCACGACGTCCGATTCGAGCGTTATTTCTGGTTGTAGAAACCGGTTTCGGCGATGCGCCGGCGCTCCTCGGCCGATACGTCGACATCCGCCGGTGAGAGCAGGAACACCTTCGTGGCGACCTTGTCGAACGAACCGCGCAGCGCGAACGCCAGGCCCGCGGCGAAGTCGACCAGGCGCCGGGCGTCGGCGTTGCTCATCTCCACCAGATCCATGATCACCGGTGTGCCGTCGCGGAACCGCTCGCCGATGATGGCCGCCTCGGTGAAGGTGCGCGGCCGCAGAGTCGTGATCTTGGACAACGGGCCTCCGTCCTCGAAGACCGGCGAGCGGCGCGGAGCCGGCTCGAAACGAGCGCGCTCCTCCAGCCGCCGCTCTTCCATCCTCCGCTCGACCTCCGGGTCGACCGCCAGCGCGCCGTGTGTGGTACCGCGGATCATCGACGGTCCGCTACCGAGGCCGCGCGAGCGCCCCGATGGCGCGGACTCGATTCGGGTGGGCCGGCGAGACTCGTATCGATCGTCGGAATAACCGTCGTCGGCGAATTCGCTACGCCGCGACACGGTGTACCCGGGCTGATACGGCGCCTTGTAGGCGGGCTCGGGGTAACTCTGCTCGGACTCGTAGCGATCGTCGTCGAAACGCGAACGCCCCCCGCCGTCGTAGCGAGACTCGGAGAACTCCCGCGACCGACGCGCGGGCCGATCCTCGATCCCCCGAGGCCCGCGATCATCGACGTAGTCGTCTTCGTACTCTTCGAGCGGCACCATGCCGAAGTACGCCTTGAACCTGTGCAGCGTGCTCATTCTCCCACCTCGCTGACGCCTCCCCGCACGAGCACGCTCGTGACTGCCTTGACGACTCGCTCGCTGCGCTCGCTCATCCTGGTCGACCTTCCTACGGCCCCGGTTGACCTGGGGTGTTGAAGTCTTGCTCAATCCTCGCAGTCTCAAGCATATGTTTCGAATGTGACTGATGAGGTTTGTTTGCTATCCCGAGGTTATCGGTCGAGCGCCCATCAAGGCAGTACCGACACGCACACAGGTGGACCCGTGTCGAATCGCCGCCTCGAGGTCTCCCGACATGCCTGCGGACAGCTCGGTCCCCGTGGGATGTTGCGCTAGAAATCGGACCTGCATCTCGGCCAGCCGAGCGAACTCGGCATCCGGATCCGAATCCAGCGGCGGAATCGCCATCAGGCCCGCGAGCTGCAGATTCTCCAGACCCGCAACATGATCGGCGAGTGCGGGCAAATCGTCCGGGGCGATGCCGCCGCGGCCCGGATCGCGATCGAGGCCGACCTGGAGCAGAACCCGCAGCGGCCCCCCGCGAACATCGGCCTCCCGGGCGGCCCGCACACCCGCGTCAAGAGCCGTTGCCAGGCGGGCGCTGTCCACCGAATGGACCGTATGGGCCCATCGGGCAACGGCTTTGGCCTTGTTTCGTTGCAGGCGGCCGATCATGTGCCATTCGACACCGGGCAGATCGGCCAGTTCGGCCGCCTTGGCGGTCGCCTCCTGCTCGCGGGATTCGCCGAATTCACGCCGTCCCAGCCCGTGCAGAATCGCCACGTCCGAGGCCGGAAAGAACTTCGTGACCGGCAGCAATCGCACCTGCGCCGGATCACGCCCGGCCGCACGGCAGGCCGCATCGATACGTCCGAGCAACCCGGCCAGCGCGGTCGACAGCTCGGCTGTCCGCGTGCCGGATTCCGTAGTGGCCCTATCGAATTCGCCGATCATGATTCCTCTCCCTCGAATGCGATTCCTATCACGATCCGTTCGGGCGTGTCCCGTCAATTTTCGGACACCGTGTCCGCATCGGCCCGCACTGCACCCTCGGGTACGTCCTGCGACGTACCCGAGCGGCGGCCGGATCAGGCCGGAGAATCCGCGGGCTCGCGCCAGATGACCCCGGCGATGCGACCGGTCGGCGCACCACGACGATGACTGAACAGCGTGGCGTCCTCGATCGTGCAGCGCGGATCGACCGCGACCCCGCCGACCCCCGCCGCCTCGAGCTGACGGCGAACTCCGGCGCGCAGATCCAGGCCCGGAGTGCCCTGCGCGGTGGTGGTGGCGCTACCGGGCAGATGGGCCTCGACGTCCGCGCGCATCGCGGCGGGCACCTCGTACCGTGCGCCGCTCGCGGCCGGGCCGAGGAATGCGCCGATGCGTTCGGGCTGCGCGCCGACCGAGATCATCGCCTCCAGCACCCGCGGCACGATTCCGATCCGCGCACCGACCCGGCCGGCGTGGACCGCGGCGATCACCCCGGCCTCGTCATCGGACAGCAGGATCGGCACGCAGTCCGCGGTCAGCACCACCAGTGCGAGTTCCGGGACGGTGGTCACCAGCGCATCGGTCACCGGCACCGGCTCCGCCTGCGGCCCGTCCACGATCGTCACGGTGCGGCTGTGCACCTGTTCCATCCAGACGAGCCGCTCCGGCGCCAGCCCGATCCCCTCCGCCAGCCGAACCCGATTGCGCCGCACCGCCTCCGGATCATCACCGACATGATCACCCAGATTGAACGAGTCGTACGGCGCGCGGGAGAAGCCACCGGCACGGGTCGTGGTGACCCGGCGAGTCCTCCCCCGCCTCTCCGCGACTTCAGCGTGCAGCGAGCTGCCCGAAGACTCATGCGTCGGGCCGACGGTTCGGGAAACCGGTTGGATTCTGGACGTTCCCGACGAGTTACCCATGTGCACCCGAGATCAGTTGTTGCGTTGGCATACACCTGAGATTAGTAGCCCTCCTCCGAGAGGGGCGGACACGGGAGCGCCCGCTCCCCTGTGGGGGGCGGGCGCTTGTCGGAGAGGCAGCCTACCGGCGCATGAACGAGGGCACGTCGACGTCGTCGTCGGTGTCCTCGTCGGGCGGCTGGATGTGGCTGCGGGAGTTGTGCGCAACCGTGGGTTCGACGGCCGGGCGGGGCTCATAGGAGGGGGCGGGGCCCCGGGAGACAGGGGTCGCGGGAGGAGGTGCCGGGTCCGCGGTACGGCTCGGGAAATCGGTGCCGCGGGAGTGCGTCTGGCCGACCTCTCCGGCACGCGCCGAACCGATCGTGGAGCGGGTGACCGGCGCGTCCAAGCGACGGGTCGGTGCGCCGCTGTCGAATCCGGCCGCGATCACCGTGACGCGCACCTCGTCGCCGAGCGAATCGTCGATGACCGTACCGAAGATGATGTTCGCCTCGATGTGCGCGGCTTCCTGTACCAGCGAAGCGGCCTCGTTGATCTCGAACAGGCCCAGATCGGACCCGCCCGCGATCGAGAGCAGCACGCCGTGCGCGCCGTCCATCGACGCCTCCAGCAGCGGCGAGTTGATCGCCGCCTCGGCCGCCTTCACCGAACGGCCCTCACCGCGTGAGGAGCCGATGCCCATCAGGGCCGATCCGGCCCCGGACATCACGCTCTTGACGTCGGCGAAGTCGACGTTGATCAGACCCGGGGTGGTGATCAGATCGGTGATGCCCTGAACACCGTTGAGCAGCACCTCATCCGCGGAGCGGAAGGCGTCCATCAGACTGACCGCCGCGTCGCCCAGCTGCAGCAGCCGGTCGTTCGGGATGACGATCAGCGTGTCGCAGGACTCGCGCAACGCCTGTATTCCGGCCTCGGCCTGGTTGCTGCGCCGCTTGCCCTCGAAGGAGAACGGGCGCGTCACCACACCTATGGTCAGGGCGCCGAGTTTGCGGGCGATGCTGGCCACCACCGGCGCGCCGCCGGTTCCGGTGCCGCCGCCCTCACCGGCGGTGACGAAGACCATGTCGGCGCCCTTGAGCACCTCTTCGATCTCGTCCTTGTGATCCTCGGCGGCCTTGCGGCCCACCTCCGGGTCCGCACCGGCGCCGAGGCCGCGGGTGAGCTCACGCCCGACGTCGAGCTTGACGTCCGCATCACTCATCAGCAGCGCCTGCGCGTCGGTATTGACGGCGATGAACTCGACTCCCTTGAGTCCCTGTTCGATCATTCGGTTGACGGCGTTCACGCCGCCGCCGCCGATACCGACGACCTTGATCACTGCAAGGTAGTTGTGCGGGGGCGTCATGGGCTCTCGCCTTCCTTCGATCTAAAGCCTGTCGTTTGTGGATTCCCGGCAGAGCGCCGAGCCGCGGATGGTTTCGATCCGGCTAACCCGGGCTCCCGCCCGAGCAAACCCTCAACCTCAACCATAGGGTTGGCGTTATGTCAAGTATCCGACTGCTGCGGAACGCTATTCGTACCCGCCGCAATCCGCGCGCAGGCGCGCCGACGCGAGAACCAGAATCTTGTGCGATCCGTCTCGTCCGAGCCCGCCCCGCATCGTATCGCGAACAGCCGCTCCAGGCAGGGGGAATCGTCACCGGCGGCCCCGGCGAATCGACGCGCATCGTGACACGCACCGAAAACACCAACGGCACAACGGGTATCACTCACCTTACCGTGACCAGATCCGGAGTCGAAACGTCGTATACCTGTCCGGGCCGAGTCAGCACCGGCACGACCACCTCCGCCTTGCGCGCGGAGTCGGCCGCACCGCCCCACAGCACGGTGCGCCCATCTCGCAGTTTCAGCTCGATATCCGAAACCGACCGCGCCACAACCTCACCCACTTGACCCCGCAACCCCTGCGATGCCGCAGTGAGCACTGTCACCGCCGCACGAGTGACCGGGTCGCTATCGCCCGGCCGGCTCGTGGTCAGTTTCGGCACGCCGGGAGGCGGTGGCTCGATGGCGAATTCGACGCCGTCCGCGTCCAGCAGATGCGGCCCCTGCGGAGAATCGAAGTACAGCACCGCGGTGCGCTCCTCGACCGTCACCCGGACCGTCGCGGGGAACACCCGCCGCACCCGCACCGAATGCACCTTCGGGATCGCCGCCGCCCGATGCGCGATCTCATCGGTGTTCAGGCGCAGGATCGACACGCCCTCGGGCACCTGCAACGCGTCCCGCACCTGCTTCTCCGGCACCGTCTCCAGCCCATCGATCGTGACGGTCCGCACCGCCAGCAGCGGCGTGAACCACGCCACCACGGCCAGTACGACCACGACCCCGGCAACCGCCAAGGCCCACAGGGCCATTCGGCGGGACGGCGGTCGCAGACGCATCGTGATCATCGTCCGGTGGGCGGGCGCACCCGCAATCCGTCGAGGATCTGCCCGCCGAGCATCGTCACATCGCCCGCGCCCATCGTGATCACCACATCACCCGGCCGCGCCAGTCCGGCCGCCTGACGGCCCACCCGCGACATATCCGGTTGGTAGTGCACGGGTTTGGAGACCGACTGGGCCACCAGGGCGCCGTTGACGCCCGGCAGCGGCTTCTCCCGCGCGCCGAACACGTCCAGCACGACGACCTCGTCCGCGACATCCAGGGCCGCGCCGAACTCGGTCGCGAATGTCGCAGTGCGGCTGTACAAATGGGGCTGGAACACCACGATCACCCGGCCCTGTCGCGAACGCGCGCCGTCGGCGGCCTCCTGCCGGACCAGTTCGGACGCCGCGCCCAGTACCGCACGGACCTCGGTCGGATGGTGCGCGTAGTCGTCGAACACCCGCACGCCGTTCTCCCGGCCGACGAACTGGAATCGCCGATGCACCCCGCCGAAACCCTCGAGTCCCTGCAGGACCTCGCCGAGATCGGCGCCCGCGTCCCGCGCGGCCAACAGGGCGGCCAGCGCGTTGAGCGCCATGTGCCGTCCGGGCACCGACAGCCGCAGCGTGCGCGGGGCGGACTCGTCGGCCAGCCGAAAGGTAGCCACTCCGCCCACGTCGCGCGGCTCCCAGGACAGCAGCCGCACCCCGACCGGAACCGGAGCGTCGGCCAGATCGCCGGAGCCGTAACCCAGTACGCGGATATCGAGTTCGTCGGAACGGGCCACAACCCGCTCGGCCAGCGCTCGCGAACCCGGATCGTCCAGGCAGACCACCAGCAGCCCGCCGGGGGTGAGCCGATCCACGAAGTCGTCGAAGACCTGGACGTACGCCTCGTCGGTGCCGAAGAAATCCAGGTGGTCCGATTCGATGTTGGTGACCACCGCGACGTCCGGATCGTATTGCAGCAGTGAGCCGTCCGACTCGTCCGCCTCGGCCACGAAATAGCCGCCGGTGCCGTGATGGGCGTTGGTGCCCGCCTCGTTCAGCTCGCCGCCCACGGCGAAGGACGGATCGAATCCGCAGTGCTGCAACGACACCACGAGCATCGAGGTCGTGGAGGTCTTGCCGTGCGTCCCGGACACCAGCAGCGTGTGATGGCCGTGCATGAGTTCGGCCAGGACGGCCGGGCGCAGCAGCACCGGCACCCCGCGCCGCTTTGCCTCGACCAGTTCGGGATTGGTCTTCGGGATGGCCGCGTATGTGGTGACCACCGCGCTGGGCCCGCCGGGCAGCAGATCCAGCGCCCCGGCATCGTGCCCGATGCGGACCTGCGCGCCCCGGGCCCGCAGCGCGAGCACACCGCGGCTCTCCTTGGCGTCGGAGCCGGAGACCGATCCGCCGCGGGCGAGCAGGATCCGGGCGATCCCGGACATCCCGGCTCCGCCGATACCGACCATGTGCACCCGCTGCAGTAACGGCGGTAGCTCGGCCGCCACCACGGTCGTGTCCTGCTCGTCGGTCATCGCCCGGCCACCTCCACCACGATCCGCGCCACCGCGTCTGCGGCGTCCCGATGCCCGGCTCCCGCGGCGGCCGCGGACATCTGCGACAGCCGCACCGGGTCGGTGAGCAGCGGAATCACCTCATCCATCACATATTTCGCGGTCAACTCCGCGTCGGCGACGATCCGGCCGCCGCCCTGCGCCACGATCGGACGCGCGTTGAGCTCCTGCTCACCGTTACCGTGCGGCAGGGGCACGTAGAACGCGGGCAACCCGACCGCCGACACCTCGGCGACGGTCATCGCGCCCGACCGGCACACCGCCGCGTCGGCCGCCGCATAGGCCAGATCCATCCGCGAGACGTACGGCACCGCAACATATCTCGCCTTGTCATCAGGCCCCGACTGCTCCGCGATCTGCAAGGTGTTCTTCGGACCGTGCGCGTGCAGCACCGAGATCCCGGCAGCCAGCAACTGCGGCGCGGCGGCCGAGACCGCCTCGTTGAGCGTGCGCGCACCCTGCGAACCGCCGAACACCAGCAGCACCGGCCCGTCGGCGGGTAAGCCGAAATGCTCGCGCGCCTGTGCGCGCAGACCCGCCCGGTCCATCGTCGCGATCGACTCGCGCACCGGAATCCCGACGATCTCCGCATCCGCGCGCCCCGAGGCCCGCACACCCGAATTCGCCACCGCGGCCAGCACGCGCGCGGCCCGGCGCGCGCCGACCTTGTTCGCGATACCCGCCTTCACATTCGCCTCGTGCACCACCACCGGCACCGACCGGCGACCGCGCAACCCGCGCCCGGCCGCCAGATAGGCGGGCAGCGCCACGTATCCGCCGAATCCGATGATCACGTCGGCCTCGGTCGCATCGATCACCGCCCGGCTGCGCGCGATCGCGGCCCGCACCCGGCCCGGCAGCCGCAGCAGATCCGCGGTCGGCTTGCGCGGCAACGGAACCGGCGGAATCAACTCGAGCGGATAGCCGCGTTCGGGCACCAGGGTCGTCTCGAGTCCGCGCTGGGTGCCCAGAGCGGTGATCCGGATGTTCGGATCGAGGCGGCGCAACGCGTCCGCGACCGCCATGGCCGGTTCGATATGACCGGCGGTGCCACCGCCCGCGACGATCACCGAAAGCGCCCGTCCCCCGATATCGGGCCCGACGCCGTCGCTACTGGTCACCTGGACTTACCCCGTTCTCTCGCATGTGTCGTCCGATAGCTGGGCTCCCAGGCCCGCGTGGTCCGCAGCGATGCGGTGCCGCGGCGTTCGCGCCGGGCAGAATCCGAATCTACCCGTCGGCGAGCCGGTGGCAATTCGCGCCGCGACGGCGAGGTCCGGGATCCGCCGCGCGGGCGCGAGGCCGCGTTGCGCGAGGGCGGGTACATCTCCGGCTTCGGCAGCCGCAGCAGCCGGCTGAACCGGCCGTCCTGTCCGGCGTGCAGGGCCGCGACTGCCTCGGGCTCGTGCCGTGCGGCGCTGGCGATGATGCCGAACATCAGCAGGGTGATCGCCAGCGAGGAACCGCCCGCCGAGACCAGCGGCAGCTGCAGACCGGTCACCGGCAGCAGACCCACCACATAGCCGATGTTGATCAGCGCCTGACCGGTGATCCAGGTCGTCGCGGTGGCGACCAGCAGCCGCAGGAACGGATCCGCCGAACGGCTCGCGATCCGCAGACCGGTGTAGACGAACAGCGCGAACAGGCCCAGCACCAGGGCACAGCCGAGAAATCCGAGCTCCTCGCCGATGATGGCGAAGATGAAGTCGTTGTGCGCGTTGGGCAGATAACTCCACTTGGCCCGGCTCTGCCCGAGCCCGCGACCCCAGATCCCGCCGTCGGCGAGGGAGAACATCGCCTGACGCGCCTGATATCCGATGCCCTGCGGATCGTCACCGGGGTTGAAGAACGCGCGCATGCGATCCGAGCGGTACCCGGCCGTCATTGCCAGCACCAGCGCCGCCACCACACCGGAGGCACCGATCGCGACGAACAACCGGACCGGCAACCCGCCGAACCACAGCAGCGCCACCAGGATGATGCCCACCGCGATCGTGGTCGACAGGTTCGGCTCCAGCACGATCAGCAGACAGCACAGCAGCCCCGCCGGAACCAGCGGCATCAGAATCTCTTTGTACCCGGCATTCTCCGCGCGACGGGTGGCCAGCAGATGCGCACCCCAGATGATCAGGGTGACCTTGACGATCTCCGAGGGCTGCACGTGGACGAACCCGATGTCGAACCAGCGCCGCGAACCCTGCGCCTGCGAGCCGATGCCCGGAATCAGCACCAGCACCAGCGCGAGCACCGACACCGCGAACATCGGGAAGGACAGTCGGCGCAAGGTGCGGAAGGGAATTCGCAACGCGAGATAGAACAGCACCGCACCCAGCACGGCGAACAGCAACTGCTGGATGAACAGCGAATAGGCCGAACCGTCGTCGGCGTACGACTCCACGCTCGACGCCGAGAGCACCATCACCAGACCGAGCACGGTGAGCAGCGTGGCGATCGTGACGACCAGGTGGAACGAGGCGAGCGGACGCGCCAGCCAGGCACCGAACCACGTACCCGAACCCTTGCGCGCCTTGGTCACCGGGCCTCCCAGAGCGCGGCGCGCCCGGGGCCCGCCGCACGGATCACCGCCGCGTCACATCTGCTCACGAAGGGCTCCCGATATCTCCTTCGTCCAGCGCCTGCACCGCGGCGACGAAACTTCGTCCCCGGTGGGTGTAGTCGGCGAACATGTCCAGCGACGCCGCCGCCGGGGCGAGCAGCACCGTGTCACCGTTGGTGGCGTATCCGGCGGCGATGCGCACGGCCCGCGCCATGACCGCGTCCGCCCCATCTATCTCGGACGTGAGTTCCGCACCCATCCCAGCATCGTCACCCGAACCGAGCTCGACGACCGGGACATCGGGGGCGTGTCGCGCCAATGCCGCGGCGATGACCGGGGCATCCTTGCCCAGCAGCACCACCGCGACGAGCCGTTCGGCCACCTCCTCGACCAGATCGTCCACGTGTGCACCCTTGAGCAGCCCCCCGGCGATCCAGACGACCTGGGCGTGCGCCTGGATCGAGGACCTGGCCGCATGCGGATTGGTGGCCTTGGAGTCGTCGACGAACTCCACGCCCGACAGCTCGCGCACCGAGGCGGCGCGATGCGGACCCACCTTGTGCTCCTGCAGGCCCTCCTTGACGAATTGTGGTGCGACGTCGATGGATCGGGTCAGCGCGGCCGCGGCCAGCGCGTCGGCCACGCCCGCCGGACCGGGCGGGCTGATATCGCGCACCTCGGCCAGGATGGCCGCCTTGGTGAACGCGCGATCGAGCAGTTTGCCGTCCACGACGCCGAGTTCACCGTCGGCCGGGACGCCGACGCGGAAGCCGACCGTGCGCCGGGCCCGGGATTTGCGCGCGAGCGCCGCGGCGACCGGATCGTCCAGGCCGACGACGCCGACCCGGCCCATCAGCGCCCGCGACTTCGCGGCCGCGTACGCGTCCAGGCCGCCGTGCCAATCCAGGTGATCCTCGGCCACGTTCAGCACCACACCCGCCTCCGGACGCACCGAGGGCGCCCAGTGCAGCTGGAAGGAGGACAGCTCCACCGCCAGCACCTGCGGTCCCGGGGTGCGCCGCAGCGCGTCCAGAATGGGCAGGCCGATATTGCCGCAGGCGACGCTGGCGACTCCGGCCGCGCGCAGGATCGCGTGCGTCATCTGGGTGGTGGTGGTCTTGCCGTTGGTTCCGGTGATCACCAACCATTTGCGCACCGGCCCGTACAGCCGCGCCTGATCGACCCACCAGGCGAATTCGACGTCGCCCCAGACCGGCACGCCCTCGGCGACCGCGGTGGCCAGCACCGGCGAGTCCGGCCGCCAGCCCGGACTGGTGATCACCAGCGCGAACCGGTCCAGCCCGCCGGGCTCGAGCAGACTCTCCCCGGTGGCGGTGTCCAGGCCCAGTTCGGCCGCCTCGGCCATCGCCTTCGCACCGGCGTCGGTGACCACCGGGGTCGCGCCGATATCGCGCAGCGGATCGATCAGTGAGCGACCCGATATTCCCCAACCGGCCACGAGAACATCACGGCCACGCAGGAATTCGAGCATGGGGCCCGGCGATCGCAGGGCCCGCGGAGTGTGTTCGACCATTGCTGCTTTACCCGACCTGAGAGAGGTATTCGCTGTAGAACAAGCCAAGTCCGATCGCCGACGCTATGCCCGCGAGTAACCAGAACCGAATGATCACCGTAGTCTCGGCCCATTTGCTGAGTTCGAAGTGGTGGTGGAACGGCGCCATCTTGAACAGTCGGTTGCGAGTCGTGCGATAGACCGCGACCTGCAGGACGACCGACGTGGTCTCGGCGACGAACAGCGCGCCGATCACGATCATCAGCAGTTCGGTACGCGACAGCAGCGACAGCCCGGCGATCAGCCCGCCGAGGGCCAGCGAACCGGTGTCGCCCATGAAGATCTTCGCCGGAGCCGCGTTCCACCACAGGAACCCGATGCACGCGGCCGCACCCGCGGCGCAGATCAGCGCCAGGTCCAGCGGGTCGCGCACGTTGTAGCAGCCCGCTTCGGCGTGCACCGAGCACGCGTTGCGGTACTGCCAGAAGGTGATGATCACGTAGGCGCCCAGCACCAGGCTCATCGACCCCGCGGCCAGACCGTCCAGACCGTCGGTGAGGTTCACCGCGTTCGACCAGGCGACCACCACCAGACAGACGAAGGCCAGGAAGATGATCACCCCCATCGAGACAGTGGTGATGTCGCGGACGTAGGACAGGTGCCGGCTCGCCGGTGTCTGCTTGTTCGCCCCCGGGAACTGCAGCGCGAGCACACCGAACACCACGGCCGCGGAAAGCTGTCCGATGTACTTGCCCGCCGCGGTGAGACCGAGGTTGCGGCCCTTGCGCAGTTTGATGAAGTCATCGATGAATCCGACCCCGCCCAGTGCGGTGGTCAGCGCCAGCACCAGCAGGCCCGACACCGTCGGCCCCTCGGCGCGATAGCCGATGCCGATCAGGTGCGAACCCCAGTATCCGGCCCACAGTCCTGCCAGGATCGCGACGCCGCCCATCGTCGGAGTGCCGCGCTTGGCCTGATGGCTGGCCGGTCCGTCGATCCGGATCTCCTGACCGAAGCCGCGTTTGGCGAACATCCGGATCAGCAACGGCGTCAACAGGATCGACACCGCCAGTGCGATCGCCGCCGCGAAAAGAATCTGCCTCATCGGCCCGCTTCCGTGTCCACAGGAGGCACTTCCGAGCCCTCCGTACCGGCGCCGGGCGCTGCGATGCCCGGCGCGAGATGCTCTGCCACCGCCCACAATCCGACGGAGTTGGATGCTTTGACCAGCACCACGTCGTCGGCCGCGAGCTCCTCGTCGAGCACCTCGAGTGCGGCGGCGATATCGGGGACCAGGATCGACTCCTCACCCCAGGAGCCCTCCATGACCGCCCCCTGATGCAATGCGTGCGAGGGCCGTCCGGTGCCGACCACGATGAGCCGGTCCACGTCCAGCCGGACCGCCAGACGGCCGATGCGATCGTGTTCGACCACCGAATCCGCACCCAGCTCGGCCATTTCGCCGAGCACCGCCCAGCTGCGCCGCTTCCCGCCGGGACCGCCGTGCGCACCGGCACGGGCCATGGTCACCAGCGCCTTGAGCGCGGCGCGCACCGAATCCGGATTGGCGTTGTAGGAGTCGTTGACGACGGTGACGCCGTCCGGGCGGGTGCGCACATCCATCCGATGCTTGGAAGCCGCCCGCGCACTCGACAGCGACCGCGCGACCGTCTCGAGGTCCGCACCGCATTCGAGGGCGACCGCGGCCGCGGACAGTGCGTTGGCGACCTGATGCTCGCCGTGCACCGACAGATGCACCGGCACCTCGGAACCATTGGCGCGCAACGTGAACCGGGCGCGTGCGGACTCGTCGAGCTGAACGTCCAGCGCACGCACATCCGCGCTCTCGGACTGCCCGGCGGTCACCACCCGCCCCACGGTGCGCGTGGCCATGGCCGCCACATTCGGATCGTCGGCATTGAGCACCGCCACCCCCGAGGGCGCCAGCGCCTCCACCAACTCGCCCTTGGCCTGCGCGATCGCCGCACGGCTGCCGAATTCACCCAGATGCGCGGTGCCGACGTTGAGCACCACCGCGATCGATGGAGGCGCGATCTCGGTGAGCGCCTTGATATGTCCGGGCCCGCGCGCGGACAGTTCCAGCACCAGGAAACGAGTGCCGGCATCGGCGCGCAACGCCGTCCACGGGAAACCGAGTTCGTTGTTGAACGACTCCGGCGGCGCGACCACCGTCCCGAGCGGGGCCAGCACCTGAGCCAGCAGATCCTTTGTCGAGGTCTTGCCGGAGGAACCGGTGACGCCGACGACGGTCAGCTCACCGCTCGCGGCCAGGCGATCCACGCTCGCGCGGGCCAGTTTGGCCAGCGCGGCGAGCACCGCGGCCGCCGAGCCGTCCGTATCGTGCGCCAGCACGTACGCCGAACCGCCGTCGGCCTGCTGCCCGGCCGGACTGACCACCACGGCGGGCACCCCGACCGGCCGCGCCGCCAGCACCGCGACCGCACCGGCGGCCACCGCACCGGCCGCATAGTCGTGCCCGTCGACCCGCGCACCCGGCAGCGCCAGGAACAGATCTCCGGAATTGATTCGGCGCGAATCGAATTCGACCGCACCGGTCACCGTCACCGCGGGATCGGGAACATCGTGCAGCGTGCCGCCGACGATCTCCGCGATCTCCCGCAGGGTCATCTCGATCATGAAACCGTCAGGTCCTTGTCATCGGGCGCCGATCGCCGGCAGAGGGCCTCCGCCAGCACCTCGCGGTCATCGAACGGATACTTCACACCCGCAATCTCCTGCCCTGTCTCATGCCCCTTACCGGCCACCAGCACCACATCGCCGGACCGCGCCCAGTCCACCGCCGCGGTGATGGCCGCCGCGCGGTCACCGATCTCGGTGACCTCACCGCGTTCGGTCTCGGCCATACCGAACGCCCCGGCGCCGATCGCCGCGCGAATCGTCGCGGGATCCTCACTGCGTGGATTGTCGTCGGTGATGATCACCAGTTCCGCACCGCGTGCGGCGGTCGCGCCCATCAGCGGGCGCTTGCCGGGGTCACGGTCACCGCCCGCACCGACCACCACGGCCAGCCGACCGCTCGAACCCTTCAGATATTCGCGCAGTGTCGCGATGACCGACTCGACCGCGGCCGGTTTGTGCGCGTAGTCGACCACGGCCAGGAAATCCTGCCCACGATCCACCCGCTGCATCCGGCCCGGCACGTCGACCTCGGCCAGCGCCCGCCCGGCGACCCGGGCGTCCACGCCCGCCGCCGCGCACACCGCGATCGCGAGCAGGCCGTTGGCGATGTTGTAGCGGCCCGGAAGACGCAGCCGCACACCGACTTCCACAACCTCGGCCGACTCGGCGGCCGGACGCGCATCGTCGGACCGACCGCCCGGACCGACGGCGGTGAACTGCTGTTCGCCACCGTCCAGCGTGCTCGCGGCGACCGCGGTCCAATCCGGTTCGGCACCGTCACCGGCGGGACCGGAGCCGGTCGACACCCTCACCACCGGGGCGCGCCCGCCCACCTCGCGGGCCAGACGCCGACCCCAGGCGTCGTCCACACAGATCACGCAGGTCTGCGCGGCCACCGACCGGGACGACGAGGCGGGCCCATCCACCGACACCGGATCCGGGACGAACAGTTTGCGTTTGGCGGCGTAGTAGTCCTCGAAATCGGCGTGGAAGTCCAGATGATCCTGGGACAGATTCGTGAACGCGCCCACCGCGAATCGCACACCGTCCACCCGGCCCAGGGCGAGCGCGTGGCTGGACACCTCCATCACCACCGCCTGCACGCCCTGCTCGACCATCAGCGCGAACATCGCGTGCAGTTGCGGGGCTTCGGGCGTGGTGAGCGCACTGGGCACCCGCTGCCCGCCGATCCGGGTCTCGATGGTGCCGATCAGCGCCGTGCGCAGTCCGGCCGCGACCAGACCCGCCTCGACCAGATAGGAGGTGGTGGTCTTGCCCGAGGTGCCGGTGATGCCCAGCACCTGCAACCGCTGCGACGGGTTGCCGTAGATCGACGCGGACAGCTCGCCCAGTACCGAACGCGGATTCTCGTGCACCAGTACGGGCACGGAGAGTGCGCCGATCGATTCGGCGCCGGCGGCGTCGGTGAGCACCGCGACCGCGCCGCGTTCCACGGCGTCGGCGGCGAACCGGGCGCCGTGCGCATGCGCACCGGCGAGTCCGGCGAACAGATCACCCGGCTGCACCGCGTTCGAGCGTTGCTCGATACCGGTGATCACGACCCCGGCGAGCTCATCGGCGCCGACGCCGGAAAGGCGCGCGTCCGTGAGCTCGACGACCGTCTGCAGCTCCGTCGACGGCGGGACCGCCGGACGCAGCACCTGCGGGCTGGGCTGCACGGGCACGAGGCTCCTCTCAGTCACAATGCGGCTCTGCTCGGCAAATCCGCCGTGGACGGGTTTCGGATCGACGAGTCAGGGTACCGACGCCGGATCACAGCCGGGCAACGCGGCTGGGTATTGCGTGGGTCCCCGTGCATGATATTGGCCCGCCGATCCGGACCCGACACCGCCCGGCTGTTCACATCGCCTGCAGCACAAGCTCTTTCGCCGGGGGCGAGGGCGGCACCCGGTCACGCTGCAGCGCCCACGACGCGATGTTGTGGAACAGCGGGGCCGCGGACTGCCCGCCGCTGCCGTCGGAGCTGCGCACGGGCGCGTCCAGCATGATGCCGATGACGTAGCGCGGATTGTCCGCCGGCGCCATTCCGGCGAACGTGATCCAGTAGCGACTCTCGGAGTAGCAGTGGCAGGCGGAATCGATCTGCTGCGCGGTGCCGGTCTTACCGGCGACCTGGTAGCCCGCGATCGCCGCGGGCGTACCGGTGCCCTGCTGATACCCCATCGGATCCTTCTGCACGATGGACTGGAACATCTGCCGCAACGTCTGCGCGGTCTTGGCGCTCACCACCCGGACGCCGTCGGGCTGCTTCTCCTGCGTGGCGCTGCCACCCGGTCCGGTCCCGGACTTCACGATGCGCGGCGGAATTCGCACGCCGTCGTTGGCGATGGCCTGATACATCCCGGTCATCTGCAACAGCGTCATCGACAGACCCTGTCCGATGGGCAGATTCGCGAAGGTGGAACCGGACCACTGATCGCGCGGCGGGATCCGGCCGGCACTCTCGCCGGGCAGGCCGACGCCGGTGCGCTGACCGAGCCCGAACCGCTTCAACATGTCCGCATAGCGGTCCTCGCCGATCTTCTGCGCCAGCATCAGGGTGCCGACGTTCGAGGACTTGCCGAAGATTCCGGTGGTCGTATACGGCATCACGCCGTGCGACCAGGCATCGTGCACGGTGACCCCGCCCATCTCGATGCTGCCCGGCACCTGATGCACCTCGTCCGGCGTGGTCAGGCCGTATTCGATGGCCGCGGAGGCGTCGACGATCTTGTTCACCGAACCCGGTTCGAAGGCGTCGGTGACAGCCGGATTGCCCAGATTGGCCGAACCCCAGAACTGCGGTCCCTTGGCGGGATCGAAGGTGTTGTCGTTGGCCATCGCCAGCACCTGCGCGGTGTGTGCGTCCAGCACCACGACCGAGGCGTCCTTCGCACCGGACATGTCCTTGGCCTGCTGCACCTGCTGCTGCACGTAGTACTGCAGATCCGAATCGAGGGTGAGCTCCACGTCGGTGCCGTTCACCGCGGGATGGCGATTGCGTTCGCTGCCCGGGATCATCGCCCCGTCCGAACCCTGATCGTAAGTGTGTGATCCGTCGGTGCCCGCCAGACTCGAATCCAGCGCGGACTCGAGGCCGATCTGCCCGTGTCCGTCCCAACCGGTCGCGCCGATGATGTTGGCGGCCAGCGAACCGCCGGGGTAGACCGGCTTGTCGTGCCGTTCCTTGCCGACCTCGGGGAATTCGTCGGTGATCTCGGTGGCGATCCGGGGATCGACATCCCGCACGAGATAGACGAACGAGTCCTTGCTCTTCAGGTTGCTCAGCAGATCCTGCTCCGAGGGAGCGTCCTTGCCGATCTTGTCGTGGATGGCCTTGGCGATGGCCTTCAACCGCGTGTCGGGATCGGGCGCCTTGGGACTCTTGGCATGCGCCTCGGCGAGTTCCTTGCGCACGACGACCGGCTGGAAGGTCAGCCACTGGGTGGCGACGGTGAAGGCCAGCGCCTTGCCGTTCCGATCGGTGATCGAACCGCGCAGCGCGTAGTCCACCTTGTGCACGGTGCGCTGCGTCGCCGCCTCGGCCGAGAGCTTCGGTGCGGAAACCGTTTGGATCCACAGCAATTGGAGCGCGACGACCAGCAGGGCCACCAGCATGACGATCCGGCCGGTGCCGAACCGTAATCGCGAGGAGGAATCCATCCCGGCCCCGCCGCGGGCTCCAGCGGTCCGTCGCGGCCGCGCCGCGCGCGTGGTGCGACGGCCCGAGGGGGTGCGACCGCGGCCGCGTGCACCCGGGCTCACTGCCCGCCCCCGGGCGCCGGAACCGGCGTCACGGCGGGCGCGGCCGGATTCGGTACCGGCACAGTCTGATCGACGCGGGCTGCGGGAGCCGGAGTCGGCGCGGGCCGCGCTGCCGTCGCGGGCGCGGGAGCAGTGGCAGGGGTCGTCGGAGCCGCGGCCGGGTTCTGAGCCGGAGCCGGGGTCTGGGTCGCGGCCGGTGCCGACGGGGTCGGACCGGTGGTCGGCTGCGCCGGACCGTGCGCGGAGTTCCCGTCGGCCGGGTTCTGATTCGGCAACGCCGTCACCGGAACGATCCGTTCCCCTTGTGCCTGAGCCGGATTCGGAGTCGGCGCGGCAGGGGTGGTGTTCAGCGGCGGGGCCGGCGGGCCCAGCTGCGCGGTCTCCTTACCGATCACCGTGACCGCGCCGTTCGGCGCGACGATCAGGCGCGCGGGATCCTTGGCCGGGATCATGCCCAGCTCACGCGCCCGGGTCGCCAATTCCGGCGCGGCATCGGCCGCGGCCACCTGACGCTGCAGCTCGGCCTGCTCGTCGGAGAGTTGCTGGTTGATCTGGCGCGCGTCGCTGAGCTGGTAGCTGTCCTCGGCCGACCGCGTGGTCAGCAGCAGCGTGCACATCAGGCCGCAGCCCAACAGCACCAGAATGGCCACCACGAACGGGATTCGGCCGCTCATCACCGAGCGCCCCGGCAGCGGCGGCAGAACCGGACCGCCCCCGACGCGATTGCGGCGCCGGGCGTAGGCCCGCTTGGCCGCACCCGATGTCACGTGTTCGGGATCGTGCACCCGGCTCGGCGCGTTCCGCCGCTCCGTGGTCTTCCCGCCACGTCGTGGTGCGTCCACCCGTGTCCGCACGCTCATAGTCCCGCCTCCCCTACCGTTCGCACGTCGCCCGAACTCATCGCGACGCCTGAATTCGTTCCGCCGCGCGCATCCGGACCGGCGCCGCGCGCGGGTTGTCCTCGATCTCGGCGGCCGTGGCCTTCTCCGCACCACGGGTCAGCACCTTGAATTCCGGTCCCATACCGGGTAATTCGACCGGCAGGTCCATCGGTGTGCGCGAGGTCGATCGCTCCGCGAGAACATGTTTGACCACTTTGTCCTCCAGCGATTGATAGGACATGACCACGATGCGGCCACCGATCTCGAGCGCGTCCAGGGCCGCGGGCACCGCGGCCTCGAGCGATTCCAGCTCCCGGTTGACCTCGATCCGCAACGCCTGGAACGTGCGTTTGGCCGGATGCCCGCCGGTACGCCGGGTCGCGGCCGGGATCGCGGCGTAGAGCAGTTCCACCAGCTCGGCGCTGGTGGTGAAGGGTCGCTGCGCCCGCCGCCGGACGATCTCGCTCGCGATGCGGCCCGCGAAACGTTCCTCCCCGTAGACCTTCAGCACCCGGGCCAGCTCACCGTGGCTGTAGGTGTTGAGCACGTCGGCGGCGGTCGGGCCGGTGGTCGGATCCATCCGCATGTCCAGCGGCGCGTCGACCGAATAGGCGAAACCTCGGTCGGCCTCGTCCAATTGCATCGAGGACACGCCCAGATCCATCAGAATCGCTCGCACGGAATCGGTTTCGGCCAGACCTGCCTCGTGCAGCGCCGCGGCGATGCCGTCATATCTGGTGTGTACCAGCGTGATTCGATCCTCGAACGGCGCCAGCCGCGCGGCGGCCAGCCTCAGTGCCTCGGTGTCACGATCCAATCCGATGAGCCGAATCGAGGGATAGGTACGCAGGAAGTGCTCGGAATGACCGCCCAGACCGAGTGTGGCATCGACCATGACACCGCCGGATTGCAGTGCGGGACCGAGGATTTCGTCCGAACGACGGAGCAGGACCGGAACATGGCGGGGTGTGTGATCGGCAAGATCCACCTCGACCTCCAGATCCTCCTCGCCCCTGTCGCGGCGTCGCTGTGCGCATCGAACTCACTAGGTCGGACGGCCAATGTCCCGGGGTCTCTGACCGAAGCACGGCACCTGGCGTTGGGGAAGTACGTCAGGGTCCGTGTCGGGCAGAGGCCGCAGGACACTCGCCTCGCTCGCGGGGTTAGAAGATTCCGCCCAGCGACTCGTCTCTGGCCATCGAGTAGTCCTCCTCGTTCTCGGCGAGGTAGGACTCCCACGCCTGCTTGTCCCAAATTTCGAGGAAGTCGACCGAGCCGATCACCACGCAGTCCTTGGACAGGCTCGCGTAGCGGCGGTGTTCGACCGACAACGTGATGCGCCCCTGGGCATCGGGACGCTGCTCGTCCGTGGACGCCGCCAGGGCCCGGACGAAAGCCCGTGCCTGCGGATTGCTCCGGGACGCCGCGGCGGCTCGCCGCGCCAGCGCGGTGAACTCCTCCTTCGGATACACGGCAAGGCTGTGGTCCTGCCCTTTCGTGACCATCAACCCTCCCGCCAGTTCGTCCCGAAACTTCGCGGGCAACGTGAGTCGCCCTTTGTCGTCCAGGCGAGGCGTGTAGGTACCGAGAAACACTTCTCGACACCTCCCGCGTGATCACCCCGTCTGGTTGGTCTCCGCTCGTGCGCGCTCCACATTACCCCACTTTCCCCCACTTTCAATCGAAAGCCGCAGCGATCTCACGGCCGGCGTACCGGATTCCGCTGGTCACACCAGCTATCGGGCCGGTGGGGAGATTTTTCCGAGATACACGACACGCGAGCACGATTGAACGCATGACCCGAAAACCGCCAGCAAACCCCCTGAACGCATCTGCTATAACTGCACGAAACGCGACCGGCGCGAGCGCGGGTGGGGCGAGGTGGGGAATCGTGTGGGGCGAGGTGGGGATCCGGCCGCGGCGTCGCGCGAACCCTGGGAAAAGAAAGACACGCCGCACAACGTGCGGCGTGTCGTGTTATCCGCCCTTGATAGGGCGCAGCGCAAAACCCGGATCCGTCAAACGGATCCGGGCCTTGTCAGTTGTCCTGTTCGAACCGGCGCCTGAACCGATCCTCCATGCGGGCGGAGAAACCGCCGCCCTGCTTGCGCTGCTTGCCGCGGCCGGCCGTGGGCCCGCCGCCCTGCTGGGCCTCTTCGCCGCGGCGACCGCCGCCCGACGCGCCCGAGCTACCCAGGAGCAGCAGCACTCCGGCGCCGAACATCACGATGAAGCCGAACAGGCTGATGATGGGGAAGCCGCCTGGCTTGACTGGCAGGGCGATACCCGCGATCAGCAGGCAGAGGCCGAGGACGAAGAGTGCGGCCGACTGGAATCTACGTCTGCCCGTAGCAGAACGAAGACGTCCGCCTCGGACGGTCGAGGCGAACTTGGGATCCTCAGCATAGAGCGCGCTCTCGATCTGTTCGAGCATGCGCTGCTCGTGCTCGGAGAGTGGCACGGTACCTCCCCCGGCACTAGGTGTGGTGGTCGCCTCCGGGTAGGCGACGGACAGCCGACCTTGGCGGCTCTCTGTCACCATGATACGAGTTCGATCAGCGCGGTACCACCTACTCGCCGATGTTCACGCCGAGCCGTCGGCCAGCCAGCCGGTGATCGGCCGCATCCGGGCCGCTGCGCTGATCGAATCCTCCACGTCGTGCAGGAATGCCCCTACCCGGGAAACGAACTCGTCGGCCACCTGAGCATCGACCGGACGGTCCAGCCCGGCCTCGATGGCCGCGCGGGTCTCGGAGAAGGAGCTGAAATAGTCCGACCACATCACGAATTCCGGTGCGGCCTGCTGCATCAGCACCCACGCATTGCGCGAGCGGGCCCGCGGCGCGCGGTCGGCCCCGGTCAGCGCGAGCACCGCCCCCGCCCCGCGCAGGGCCGCCAGATATGCGGTGCGGAATCGCTCACGCGAATCGGGCTCGGCCGCGGCCTGCAGCAGCAGCCCGTCGGCACGGTCCAGCAGACCGCCCGCTCGCCCCGGATGCTCCATCCGACCTGCCATCACGGCACCTCCCTACCGTCGTACACCCTGATTAGCGCGGTACATCGCCGACCACGCGAACCGAACAGATATTCGAACGTTTCAATGAGTGTGAATATAGAGACGACCACCGACAAACTTTCGCGCTCGCGCTCGCGGCGAGCGCCCGGGCCGAACGAGAGCCGCGCCGACCGGATATGACAGCCGCCAGACTTCCTCACGCACCCGCCCCCGTCGTCATCGACCTCTCGGCCGCCGCGCTGCGCTCCCGGCTGCACGACGCACTGGCCGTCTACGTCGCGGCGATGGACTATCCCCGCGGCACCGAATACCACCGCGCACCGATGTGGACCGAGCACACCGCCCGGCCGGGCTGGCAGGCCGTGGCCGCCGTGGTCCCCGACGAGACCGGCCGGTTCGACCTGCGCAGCGCGCCCATCGTGGGCATCGCCTACGGCTATCACGGTGCGCCGCACCAGTGGTGGCATCAGCAGGTGCACAACGGAATGCGCCGCTCGGGGTGGACCGAATACGCCGCCCGCGATCTGCTCGCGGACTATTTCGAACTGACCGAACTCCATGTGCATCCCAGCGCGCAGGGCCACGGCCTGGGCGAGATGCTGCTGACCCGGCTGCTGCGCAGCCGCCCCGAACGCGCGACGCTGCTGTCCACCCCCGAGGTGGATCGCGAGGCCAACCGCGCCTGGCGGCTGTACCGCCGACAGGGATTCACCGACGTGGTAAGGCATTTCGTCTTCTCCGGCGACACCCGGCGCTTCGCGGTGCTGGGCCGTCCGCTGCCGCTGCAGAGCCCGCCGATCGCCGAACCGCCCGTGCCGGGCCCGCGGCCGTGACGGTCCTGGTCCTCGGTTCGGGCCACAACGCGCTGGTCGCGGCCTGCTATCTGGCGCGGGCGGGCGAGCAGGTGGAGGTGCTCGAACGCGACGAGGTACCCGGCGGCGCGGTCTCGACCGTGGAGCGGTTCCCGGGACATCTGGTCGATCGCGGCTCCTCGGCGCACATCATGATCCGGCACACCGGGATCATCGAGGAGCTCGGGCTCGACCGGTTCGGGCTGCGCTACATCGACTGCGATCCCTGGGGTTTCGCACCCGCACCGCCCGGAACCGATCTCGCCCCGATCGTGTTCCACCGCGACCTGGACCGCACCTGCGCGGCCATCGCGGTGGCCTGCGGCGCCCGCGACGCGGACGCGTACCGCCGTTTCGTGCGGGTGTGGGGACCGCGCGCGCAGCGGGTGATGCGCGCGTTCGCCGGGCCGCCCGGACCCGGGCGGCTGCTGCGCTCGTTCTGGGGTCTGGACGCTCGGGCGGGCGGCAGCGCGCTGTCGCGGGAATTCCTGCAATCCGGAGATGCGCTGCTGGACAGCCTCTTCGACGACGAGCGGCTCAAGGCGGCGCTGGCCTGGTTCGGTGCGCAGTCCGGACCGCCGATGTCCGAACCGGGCACCGCGCCGATGGTCGGATTCGCCGCGCTCATGCACACGCTGCCGCCCGGTCGCGCGGTCGGCGGAAGCGGCGCTCTGACAACGGCTCTGGCCGCGCGGCTGCGCTCCGACGGCGGGGTGCTGACCTGTGGTGACGCGGTCACCGAACTGCGCCGTGACGGCACCGGCTGGCGGGTCCGCACGGCCTCGGGCCGAGAGCTGTTCGCGCGCACCGTGATCGCGGGCACGCACATCCTGACCACATTGGATCTGCTGCAGCGCGGCGGATTCGACGCCGGGGCGCTCGACGACTGGCGGCGGCGCATCCGGGTCGGGCCGGGGATCGGCATGGTGGTGCGGGTCGCCGCGAACGCACTCCCCTGCTATCCGGGTGCGACGGCCGACGACTCGGCCCGCGGACTGCAACTGCTCACCACCGATCGGCGGCAACTGCGTCTGGCACACGGTGCGGCGCTGGCCGGGGAGCTGCCGCCGCGGCCGGTGGTGCTGGCGATGAGCTTCAGCGCACTCGATCCGAGTATCGCCCCGGCCGGACAGCATCAGCTCTCGCTGTGGGCGCAGTGGCACCCGCGGCACCTGGCCGACGGGAGCGACTGGAGTGCGCACGCCGAACGCGAGGGTGACCGCATCATCGCCGAACTCGACGCGGCCGCACCGGGTTTCGCCGACACCGTGCTGGACCGGTTCGTGCAGACCCCGGCCGATCTGGAGCGCGAACTCGGCCTGATCGGCGGCAATGTCATGCATGTGGAGATGTCGCTGGACCAGATGTTCTTCTGGCGGCCGCTGCCGGAGCTGTCCGGACAGCGCGTGCCGGATGCTCCCGGGGTCTATCTGACCGGGGCCTCGACCCATCCCGGCGGGGGCGTCTCGGGAGCCAGCGGGCGCAGCGCCGCCCGGCTGGCGCTGCGGGATCTGCGTCGTCCGCGGTTGCGCCGGTGGTGAATCCGCGGACGGTCCGCGCCGCGCTGCGCTGGGCGCCCGCGATCACGGCCGTACTGCTGATCCTCACCCAGATCAGCTATCCGCTGACCACGGGCATCGGGCGGGACCTGGTGACCGCGGCCGTGGTACTGCTGTCCGCGCTGACCGCACTCACGCACGCCTGGGCCACCCGCGGTCCGCGCTGGGCCGCCGGACTGCTGCTGATCGTGTCCGGACTCGGACTGGCCGCCGAGATCGTGGGCGTGGCAACGGGATTCCCCTTCGGCTGCTACACCTACGCACAGCACCGGCTCGGTCCCGAACTGGCCGGTGTGCCGCTGCTCGTGCCGCTGGCCTGGACCGGCGGGGTGTATCCGGTCTGGATCGTGGCCGGACTGCTGTGTCGGCCGGGAAAACCCCGGGCCCGGACACGTATCCCGCTGACCGCACTGGGCGCGGTCGGCTGGGATCTGTTCCTGGACCCGCAGATGGTGTCCGCCGGACAGTGGTCCTGGTGCTCGCCGCTGCCCGGACTGCCGGGCACACCACACATCCCGGTGACGAACTATCTGGGCTGGTTCGCCGTCGCGCTGCTGATGGCAGCGCTTCTGGAGGCGCTGGACCGCCGCGACGCCCCGGCGGACCGCAGGGTCGCTGTCCCGGTCGTGGTCTTCCTGTGGACCTGGCTGGGCTCCACCCTCGCCCACGCGGTCTTCCTGGGCCTGCCCGCCTCGGCCGGGTACGGATTCCTCGGACTCGGCCTGCTCGGCATTCCGCTGCTGTACACCTCGGCCCGTCGCATGCCGGTCCGCTCGGCGGGCCATGGCACGATGTGACCCGTGCAGCCGAGTCCGACACCACCGATGCCCGACGTCACGAGCGCACCCCCGCGCCGCGGCACGAAGCCCCCGACGCGCCGTCGCGCCTGGTCGGCGCTATTACTGCTGGCCATGCTGCTGCCGTTGCTGGCCGGCTGCCTGCGGGTCCAGGTCTCGATGGGCGTGTCCTCCAACGACCGCGTGTCCGGCCATATCGTCGTCGCGGTGGTCCCGGCCAACGACAAGGACAAAGGGCCGCAACTGAAGGTGCCCGGTCCGCTGGCCGGCAAGGTCCGCGTCCAGTCGTACAGCCAGGACGGCTACGTGGGCAGTCAGGTGTATTTCGACGATCTGACCTTCGGGGAGATCGGCGAGCTCGGCGGTCTGTCCGATCAGACGCAGGGCATGTTCACCCTGCAGTTCGTCCGGACCGGCGATCTGGTGACGCTCAACGGCCGCGCGGACCTGAAGTCGGTGCCGCCCCAGGGGTCGGACATCCAGTTCACCATCGCGTTCCCGGCCCGGGTGGCCACCACCAACGGCACCCGCGACGGCGATTCGGTGGTGTCCTGGAAGCTGCCCGCCGGTGATGAGAGCACGGTGCACGCCGAGGCCAGCTACGCCGATCCGAACACCCGCTCGTTCGCCGGGTGGGCCGGGATCGTCGGCGGTATCACCCTCGCCGTCGCCGCGCTGGTCGCCGTCATCGCGTACCTGAGCCGGAACCCGACCCCGAACTACGTCTCCCGGCTGCGCGAGCCGCGCACGCGGGAGAAGGTCTGACCCGCAGGAGACGATCGGGCGGAGCGACTGCGGAAACCCGCGAGAACGGAAGCGTATGAGAAGCACTCTGGTGAGACGAGCGGTGGTCGCCGGGACGGCCGTGTCAGCGGCGGGCTGTGCCCTGACGGTGCTGAACCGGCTCACCGTGCGACGGCTCGGAGTGGTGGGCCCGCCGGTGATCGAACCGGTGACCGTCTGCGTCCCGGCGCGGGACGAGGCTGTGCGACTGCCGGGCCTGATCGCTGATCTGCGTGGCCAGCACGGAGTTTCGCGGATGCGGGTGCTGATCATGGACGACAGCTCCGGGGACGGCACCTATGCCGCGGCGGTCGCGGCGACCGGGGACGACGAGCGTTTCACCATCGTCACCGCACAGAGCGAGCCGCGGCCCGGTTGGACCGGAAAATCCTCCGCCTGCGCCCGGCTGGCCGAGATCGCCTGGGCCAGTGCGGATTCCGATGAACCGCCCGCGGGGGCGCTGATCTTCCTCGATGCCGACGTCCGGATCGGCGCGGGTGCGATCGCCGCCGCGGTCGGCGAATTGCGCCGCACCGGTGCGGGATTGGTGTCGCCCTGGCCGCGCCAGCTGGCCGGATCGTTCGCCGAGACGCTGGTCCAGCCACTGCTGTGCTGGTCGTGGGCCGCGACGCTGCCGGTGCGCCTGGCCGGGCGCAGTCTGCGCCCCTCCACCGCGGTGTCCTGCGGGCAGTTCCTGGCCTTCGACGCGGCCGCCTACCGCGCGGCGGGCGGCCATGCCGCGGTGGCCACGCACGTCACCGAGGATCTCGCGCTGGCGCGAGCGGTACGGCGCACCGGGCGGCGCACCGTCCTGGTTTCCGCGGGCCGCATCGCGAACACCCGGATGTACCGGGGCGCAACCGAACTCGACACCGGATACACGCGGTGGCTGTGGTCGGCGTACGGCTCCGCGGCAGGCAGTGCCGCGGTCGGCGCGACGGCCGTGCTGGCCTACTGGGTCCCGCCCCTGGCGGCACTGTTCGGCCGGGGCGTGACCCGTCGCGTCGGGCTGGTCGGCTACGCCTGCGCCGTCGCGAGCCGCCTGGCCGCCCGCTCCCTGGAATCCGGTGGGACACTGGCCCTCCCGGACGTCCCGGCGGCACTGGCCCATCCCCTCTCGGTGGCGGCGTACCTACGGCTGTCCATCCGCTCTCATCGGCTGCACCGATCAGGCGGCCTGACCTGGAAGGGGCGCGCGGTCGCCGAACGCGTCAGCTGATCTCGATGAATCCGGTTGCCCGCTGGAATGTTCGAGCCCTCACGCGGACCCGGTGCGGAACGACGAACCCGCGGCCGATCGGTGCAGCCGCGTGGTCCGCACGCCGGGTCTGCTGCTTCTCGGATTCGATTGCCCGCCCGGCTGATTCGACATTCGGGCGGGCTCGGCGAATCGGCTCAGGCGACTCGGGTGACGCCGACGGTCGGCAGGAACAGGCAGGTCCGGTCCCCGTTGTGCACAGTGCCGAAGACCGCGGCCAGGACGGTTCCCGAGCCGGTGTCGACCGGAACCGCACGCACTCCGCCCGACGGTAGTGCGGTGCCCAGGAAGTTCTCGATGGCCTGCTGGGCGAGCGGGCGCATCGCCGGAGCCACCTGCGGCGGGACCATCGATGCGGCCACAGCGGCCACCGATCCCATCGGGGTCATGCCGCTGCGCCCGGTGTTGGCGTTGAACCAGGCCACCTGCATCCCGGAGGTGTCGGTGCTGTCGGGGCCGAGTCCGTAGGGCACGAAGGCGAACATCGTGTGCCCGGCCTTGACCGCGGACAGATCCTCCCCGGGCATGCTCACCGTGGTCTTCGGCCACGGGCCGGGCACCGCGCCGGCGATCGCCGGGACCAGGCCCAGCGTGCTGCCGTTCGCGCAGAACGCCGAGGCCGAGGGGTACAGGAACGGATCCATCCCGAACTGCTGCAATCCCTCGATCGCCCGGTGATAGGCGCCCAGCGCATCGGTCTGCGCGATGGCGCCGTGCCAGGCAGTGGTCACCGCCGACGCGGCGGCGGCCGCGGACGGGCCCGGTGGCGCCGCCGACGCGGCGGTGAAACCGGTGCAGGCCAGCGCGGCGGATACTCCCACCACACCGGCGACGCGGACGAGATTGCGCAATACGGCCATCGGCACTCTCCTAGTCGTCACGGGTCCCGGTTCCTCACGGGTGCGCGTGATCGTACGCGCCGGATCAGCACATCAACCGCTAATCCGGCCGCGAAACGCCGACTAGGCTTCGACCGGTGTCGGGGCCACGGTGTATCCGAGATTGGTGAGCACCTCGGTGGTGGCCTTGGCGAAGTTCAGCGTGATGAAATGCAGGCACGGCGCACCTTCGGCAATCAACCGCTGACCGATCTCGGTGGCGATCTCGATACCGACCTCGCGCACCGCGTCGCGGTTGGCCTCGGGGTCGTTGCCCGCGGCCCGCTCCAACCGGGCCATCAGCGCGGGCGGCACGGGACGACCGGAGAGTTCCTCGGCGCGCTGCACGGTCCGCAACGAGGTGATCGGCATCAACTCCGGGATGATCGGCTTGTCACCCTGTACCGGATCGCACGCGCTCACCCGCTCCCGCAGACGCAGATAGTGGTCCACGTCGAAGAACATCTGCGTGATCGAATATTCCGCGCCCGCACGGAGTTTCGCGCACAGGTAGCGGGTGTCGTGGTCCAGGTCCGGCGACCGGTGATGGCCCTGCGGGAAGGAGGCCACCCCGACGTGGAAGTCGCCCAGATCGCGCACCATCCGCACGAGTTCCTCGGCGTATTCGACGCCCTCGGGGTGCCGTTGCCACTCCCCCAGCGGATCACCGGGCGGGTCGCCGCGCAGCACCAGCAGATTGCGGATCCCGGCGTCGGCGTACACGCCCACGATCGAGCGCAGTTCGGCGACGCTGTGCGCGACGGCGGTCAGATGCGCGACCGTGAGCAGTGTCGTCTCCTGCGCCAGTTCCCCGGTGACCCGCGCGGTGCGGTCGCGGGTCGAGCCGCCCGCGCCGTAGGTCATCGAGACGAAGGCGGGATGCATGCGTTCGAATTCACGTGCCGCACGCCACAGTCGAGCCTCCGCGGCCGAATCGCGCGGCGGGTTGAACTCCACCGAGAACGGGATGCTGCCGTCGGGACGCGGCCCCAGCCGACCCACGACGGACGGAGTTCCGGAAACCTGCGGCGGGCGGGGTCGGCCTGGGGTCGAGCGTCCCCGTACGTTGTCGAAACTCACCGGACCAGTCTAGTGGGACGCCCCCGGCCCGACGGGACCGTCCGCCGCGACCGGGGCAGAAGCGGACGCAGTATCGTTCCCATCCAGGGACGCCCGCGCGTCCGAACCATATGCGTCAGCGTTTTTCATCGGTGCTGTCGCGGCAAGTCACCTGGGAGGTTCCGTTGTCGGCCGATACCTCGACACGTCCGGGTCCGGCAGCGGATGCGGCCGGGCTGGTCGGCGCCGTCGCCGAGGCGCTGAATCGGTTCTTCGCCACGCGCCGCGAGATCGTCGCCCAGCTGGGCCCGGTCTTCGTCGATGCGAGCGAGGCGCTGCAGGACTTCGTGCTGCGCGGCGGCAAACGCACCCGTCCGGCCTTCGCCTGGACGGGCTGGCTGGGCGCGGGCGGCGATCCGGACGGCCCGCAGGCCACGGCGGTGCTGCATGCCTGCGCGGCGCTGGAACTGGTACAGGCGTGCGCGCTGATCCACGACGACATCATCGATTCCTCGCGCACCCGGCGCGGCTTCCCGACCGTGCACGTGGATTTCGAACGTCGGCACACCGCGCGCGAATGGGGCGGTGACGCAGGACATTTCGGTATCAGCGTCGGCATCCTGATCGGCGATCTGGCTCTGGCGTGGGCCGACGACATGGTCGCCGCGGCCCGGCTCGACCCGGCCGCGCGGGCCCGGTTCACCCCGGTCTGGGCGGCGATGCGCACCGAGGTGCTGGGCGGGCAGCTGCTGGACATCCACGGCGAGGCGGGCGAGGACGACTCGGTGGAGTCGGCGATGCGGGTCAACCGGTACAAGACCGCCTCCTACACGATCGAGCGGCCGCTGCACCTGGGTGCGGCCCTGGCCGACGCCGATCCGGCGCTGATCACGGCCTACCGCACCTTCGGCACCGATATCGGCCTGGCCTTCCAGCTGCGGGACGATCTGCTCGGCGTCTTCGGCGATCCCGCGGTGACCGGTAAACCCTCCGGCGACGATCTGCGCGAGGGCAAGCGCACCGTGCTGATCGCCGAGGCGCTGCGCCGTGCCGACGCCACCGACCCGGCCGCGGCAGCGTTGCTGCGCAACCGGCTGGGCACCGACCTGACCTCGGACGAGGTGGGCAGGTTGCGCGAGGTCATCACCGGACTGGGCGCGGTCCAGGACGTGGAGCGCCGCATCGACGACCTCACCGATCGCGGTCTGGCGGCGCTGGCCGGATGTTCGGCGACGCCGGAGGCCAAGCGGCGGCTCGAGGCGATGGCCTTGGCCGCCACCCGACGCGTCGCATGAGGACCGTCACCGGACGCACCGACCGCGTCATCGTGGTCGGCGCGGGCTTGTCCGGGTTGTCCGCGGCCCTGCATCTCACCGGCGCCGGGCGCACGGTCACCCTGCTCGAGCGGGCGGATCATCCCGGCGGACGGGTCGGGGTGTATCGCGGGCCGGATTACGAGATCGATTCCGGGGCAACGGTTCTCACGGTTCCCGAACTCATCGACGAGGCGCTGGGCGCGGTCGGGGCCGACAGCGCGTCCCGGGGTCTGCGCATCCATCGGCTCGCCCCGGCCTATCGGGCGCGGTTCGCCGACGAATCGGTCATCTCGGTGTTCTCCGATCCGGACGAGATGGCCGCCGAAGTGGCTCGCGCGTGCGGGCCGGACGAGGTCGCCCGGTATCGGCGGCTGCGAGCCTGGCTGGCCCGGATCTACGGGGCGGCCTACGGCGAGTTCATGGATACCAACTTCGATTCCCCGCTCGACATGGTCACCATCGGCCGCAAACGGGCGGCATTGCTCGAGCTGGTGCGCGCGGGCGCGTTCGGGCGGCTCGGCCCGCGGGTCGGTCGGACCCTGCGCGATGAGCGGCTGGCCCGGCTGTTCACCTTCCAGGCCCTGTACGCCGGGATGGCTCCCGCGCAGGCGCTCGGGGTGTACGGGTCGATCCCGCACATGGACACCTGCCTGGGCGTGTACTTCCCCGAGGGCGGGATGCGCGCGGTGACCGCGGCTCTGGCCGGTGCGTTCACCGATGCGGGCGGGCGGCTCGAACTGGGCGTCGAGGTGACCGGAATCGACTACCGCGACGGGCGCGCACACCGGGTGCGCACCGCCGCGGGGACCTACGACTGCGATGCGGTGGTGCTCACCGCCGATCTCGGCTCGCTGCCCCGGTTCGGAATCCCCCGTCGGCGGCCGCTGCGCGCCGCCCCCTCGGCGGTCGTCGCGCACGGCACGGTTCCGGCCGAGGTCGCGGCGCGATGGCCGGTGCAGGCCCATCACACCATCGAATTCGGTCGTGCCTGGGACCGGACGTTCACCGAGATCGCCGCGCGACGCGGCCGAGGCCGGACGATGAGCGATCCGTCGCTGCTGCTGACCCGGCCCGCGCTCAGCGATCCCGGGCTGTTCATCGAGCGTGACACCCGCCACGAGCCGTTCTCACTGCTGGCACCCTGCCCGAATCTGGTTGCCGCGCCATTGGATTGGCCCCGCCTGGGCCCGGCCTACCTGCGCGAGCTGCTGGGCGTGCTGGAGCGGCGCGGATATCACGGCATCGCCGAACACTTCACCGTCGACCATCTGGACACGCCGCGGACCTGGGCCGATCAGGGCATGATCGCCGGAACCCCGTTCTCCGCGGCCCATCTGTTCCGGCAGACCGGCCCGTTCCGCACCAGGAACCTGCCGCGTTCGGCCGAGAACGTCGTCCTGGCCGGTTGCGGCACCACACCGGGTGTCGGCGTGCCGACGACGCTGCTGTCGGGAAAGCTGGCCGCACAGCGGATCACCGGTCGCAGCGGACCGGATGCGGGCTCATTCCCGGCCGAGCGCGCGCACCGAACCGGATCGGCGAGGGCCGCGACGAGCATTGCCGGGTGAGTTACCGGCATGCCGACATACAATGCGTGCCGACCGGCGCGATAGTGTTCCCGACAGAACTATTAAACTGGCCCGCGACCTACTGACCGCGGTTCCGACCGCACGTGATTCCCGGGGGGAACGACGACCTATGCCGACCCCCGAACCATCGACCGCCACCGCGGAACCCATCGCCACCACCGCGGCCCCGGAAACCGAGGCCGCGGCGATACCGCACACCCTGCGCTGGTGGCTGCGTTTCGCCGGTGAATTCCTGCGCAGCCCGGAGGGGCATGCCGCGTTCCTGGGTTTCTGGGGTTCGCTGATGATCACCCTCGGCGGCCTCGGCGCGGGTGCGGTGCGCCGCAACGATCCGCTGCTGGAATCCGCGCACCTGTCCTGGCTGCGCTTCGGTCACGGATACACGCTGGCGACGATCGTCGTGTGGCTGGGCGTGCTATCGATGATCGTGGCGTGGGTCCGGTTGGGCCGCATCACGATCGGCTTCGGCGGCGGTGTTCGGCTGATCTCGGGTCTGCGCAACGGCACCGACCCGGACAGCCCGGTGACACTCAACGAGCTGCGCGCGATCGTGGGCATCTGGATCTTCCCGCTGCTGTTCGCGGTGCCGATGTTCAGCCAGGACGTCTACTCCTACCTGGCCCAGGGCGCGCTGCTGCGGGACGGATTCGATCCGTACAAGGTGGGCCCCGTGGCCAATCCCGGCGTCCTGCTGGACAACGTGAGCCCGGTGTGGACCACCACCACCGCGCCCTACGGCCCGATCTTCCTGCTGCTGGGCAAGTGGATCACCACCATCACCGGCGCCAACGTCGTGGCCGGGACCTGGGCCATGCGGCTGGTGATGCTGCCCGGTCTGGCCCTGATGATGTGGGCGGTGCCGCATCTGACCAAACACCTCGGCGGTAAGCCGACGGTCGCGCTGTGGCTGGCGGTGCTCAATCCGCTGGTGCTGATCCACCTGATCGGCGGCGTGCACAACGAGATGCTGATGGTCGGGTTGATGGCCGCCGGTATCGCGCTGGTGCTCGAGCGGCATCACGTCGCGGGCATCGTGGTGGTCGCGATCGGGGTGGCGATCAAGGCGACCGCGGGCGTGGCACTGCCGTTCCTGGTGTGGATCTGGATGATTCACGAACGTGAACGCCGGGCGGCGAAGAACGAGGGCCCGCTACCGCATCCGATCTGGACGTTCGCGAAGATCGGCGGACTGGGTGTTTCGGTGTTCGCGGTGGTGTTCGTCGCCGCGTCGGCCGCGGCCGGGGTGGGCATCGGCTGGCTGACCGCGCTGTCCGGTTCGAAGAAGATCATCAACTGGCTGTCGCTGCCGACGATCATGGCGCACATCGTCACCTGGTTCACGCCCTGGGCGCTCGAGCCGGTGCTGTTCTGGACCAGGTCGATCTGTGCCGTCGCACTGGTGTTGGCGCTGGCCTGGACGTGGTGGCGGTTCAAACTCACCGAGCGCCAGGCCGTACTGGGCATCCTGATCGCCTTCGTCGCGATCGTCGTGCTGTCCCCGGCGGCGTTGCCCTGGTACTACTCGTGGCCGCTGGCGCTGGCCGCCGGATTCGCGATGTCGACGATGACGCTCATGGTGCTGGTCGGGCTGTGTACGTGGTTGATGTTGGTGTTCGAACCCGGCGGGGCCATCGGGTTGTACAACTTCTGGTATGTCGCGGCGGCAACGTTCGCCGCGGTGGTGGCGGCATTGTCGCTGCGCACGGTCGATCCGCTGCGACTGCGCGCAGGCTCCGGTAAACCCACCGGCAGCATCTCGCCACCGCGATGACGACGGTCGCCGCCGCGCGGGTCACGAGCGGGGAGCTGTCCGACGCCTACCAGCACTGCCGGGATATCGCCGCCGCACACGGCCGCACGTATTTCCTGGCGACCCGGCTGCTGTCCACCGAACGACGTCCGGCAGTGCACGCGCTGTACGCGTTCGCCCGGACGGTGGACGATATCGTCGATCGCGAGACCGTGGCGGGCACAACCGATTCCGCTACGGCGGTGGACCGTCTGGACCGGATCGAGGAGCAGTTGCGCGCCCGGCTCGACGACCGCGGCCCGTTCGATCCGGATCCGGTGCTCGCGGCCGTCGCCGATACGATCACCCGCTATCAGATTGCGCCGCAGCACTTCCGGGTCTTCCTCGCGGCCATGCGGATGGATGTGCCCGGCAGTGCGCAATTCCGGAACAGATACCGCACGATGACCGAATTACGCGACTACATGCGTGGTTCCGCGGCCGCGATCGGCCTGCAGTTGCTGCCGGTCCTGGGCACGGTCGTGCCGGTGGCCGAGGCCGAACCGGCCGCGGCGGCGCTGGGCGAGGCGTTCCAGCTGACCAACTTCCTGCGCGACGTCGGTGAGGATCTCGACCGCGACCGGATCTACCTGCCGTCCACCGAACTGGCCGCGTTCGGCGTCGACGAGGACCTGCTGCGGCACTGCCGCCGCACCGGCCACACCGACCACCGCCTACGCCGCGCGCTGGCCCATCTGATCGCCGCCAACCGAGCCCTGTACCGCACCGCCGCCCCGGGCATCGAGTTGCTCCACCCACGCGTCCGCCCGGCCATCCGCACCGCCGCGGTGCTGTACGCGGGAATCCTGGATGAGGTGGAGCACGCCGACTACGAGATCTTCACCCGTCGCGCGGTGGTGCCCCGACATCGCCGCCTGCGCGTCGCGGCACGACACCTCCCCGCCGCGATCACCGGTCGCTGATCCGACTCCCCTCAGAAGGGGTCGGCTGCGGCCCTGCGGATGACTTCCCGGGCCAGGGGGCCGTGGAGGGCGTCGATGGGGCGGCCGGGGAGGGATTCGTCGTCGCGGTAGATCCATTCCAGGATCTCCTCGTCGGTGTATTTCGCATCACGCATGACGGTGATCAGGCCGGTCAGGTGTTTGGCGATCTCTCCGGTGGAGTCGAAGAAGTCATCGGGGATGCCCGGGATGCCGCCGCGGCGGACCGCGATGATCTGGTGATCTCGCAGCATCTGATGCACTCTGGTCACGGCCATACCCAGTTGCTCGGCCACATCGGGCAGAGCGAGCAGGGTCACGGACTCCGGCAGCACGTCATCGCTGCATGGAAATGCGCTCACGCCGACAACGGTAGTCTGCGGTTCTCGCCTATACGATCGGTGGTGCCGCCATCGGGGTGGCACAGCGAGAGGTGAGAGCTTTGCGAAGGGCGGAGGACAGCAGTTGATCGGCCAGATGCTGGACGGGCGCTACCGCATCGATGCGCCGATCGCCCGGGGTGGCATGTCGATGGTGTTCCGCGGGGTGGACACGCGCCTGGACCGACCGGTCGCGATCAAGGTGATGGATCCGAAGTTCGCCGGGGACCCGCAGTTCCTGAGCCGCTTCGAGTTCGAGGCGCGCGCGGTGGCCAAACTCAAACACCCCTCCCTGGTCGCGGTGTACGACCAGGGCGTCGACGGTGAACATCCGTTCCTGATCATGGAATTGGTCGAGGGCGGCACGCTGCGCGAACTCCTGCGTGAGCGCGGCCCGATGCCCCCGCACGCGGTGGCCGCGGTCGCCGAACCGGTGCTGGCCGCGATCGGGGTGGCGCATCGCGCGGGGCTGGTGCATCGCGACGTGAAACCCGAGAACGTCCTGATCTCCGACGCCGGTGAGGTCAAGATCGCCGACTTCGGCCTGGTGCGCGCGGTGGCGGGATCGAATATGACCTCCTCGAGCGTCATCCTGGGCACCGCGGCGTACCTGTCCCCCGAACAGGTCGCCAACGGCAACGCCGATGCCCGCAGCGACGTGTACTCCTTCGGCGTCCTGATCTTCGAGATGCTCACCGGCAGAACGCCGTTCACCGGTGACACCTCGCTGTCGATCGCCTATCAGCGGGTGGAGAAGGACGTCCCGAATCCCAGCCGGTTCATCGAGGGCGTGCCCGCGGAGTTCGACGAGCTGGTCGCGCGGGCCACCGCCCGCGAGCCCGCCCACCGATTCGCCGACGCCACCGAGATGGCCGCGGAGCTGCGCGGCATCGTGCGGGAGCTGGATCTGCCCGCCTACCGGGTTCCCGCACCGCGCGAATCGGCCGAGCACCAGTCCGCCCGCTATCGCGCGGTCACCCCGCAGCGTCCGGCCCCGGCCGAACCGGCAACCACCCGGCTCGCCGCCGGACCGGCCGTCTCCCCGCACACCCGCGTGCTGACCACCTCGCATTCGCGGGCCGAGCCGACGGGCTACATCGCACCGCCCGAACCGCGCGAGCCCTACTACCCCGAATACGACGACGATCGCAGCCGGTCCCGGCGGCGGGTGCTGATCTGGGCGGCGGTCGTGGTGGCGCTGGCTCTGATTCTCGGCGTCGGCGGCTGGTATCTGGGGGTCGAGCGCTATTCGGCGGTCCCGGCGATCGCGGGTATGGACACCGCCGCCGCGACCACCGCGCTACAGCAGGCCGGATTCTCCACCACGCAGCGGAACAAGGCCTCGGACACCATCCCGGTCGGCGGCGTGGTCGGCACGGATCCGTCCGCTGGGGCGCGGGTGCTCAAGGGGTCGACGGTCGCGGTCCTGGTGTCCAGCGGCAAGCCGCAGGTGCCGCGGTTCAACTCCGGCGCGGATGTGCAGTCGGTCGAACAGTCCATCCGCGATCAGGGCCTGACCCCGGTGGACAGCGGCGAGATCGCCAGTACCGCGCCGAAAGGTTCCGTGGCGCAATTGGATCCGGCGCCGGGTACGTTGCTGCCCTCGGGCGCCGAGGTGAAGGTGTTCCGCAGCAAGGGATCCGTTCGGGTCACCCTGCCCGATGTGAGCGGCAAGAGTGTCGACGAGGCCAAGGCGGCGCTGCAGAGTGTGGGAATCACCGTGCAGGACACCAAGACCCAGTTCGATGCGCGAGTGAAGGCCGATCAGGTGATCGGCACCGATCCGGCTGCCGGCACCACCGCGCTGTCGGGCAGTTCGGTGACGCTGATCGTGTCGAATTCGGTGCAGGTGCCCGACGTGGTGGGCAAGAGTGCGAGCCAGGCCCGCACGGAATTGGAGAATCTGGGCTTCAAGGTCGTGCTGAATCAGGTGTTCAGCACCGATCGCGGCACGGTCCGCGTGCAGACGCCGTTCGGCGGAACCAATGTGGCGCCGGGCAGCACGATCACCTTGACTGTTCTGCCGTTCTGATCGGCGCGCCGACACTCGCACCGGCCAGCAGGTCCGAGCGGCTGATGCCGAGCCGGTCGGCCGCCAGATCGATGGCCTGCCCGAGCACTTCCTGCGAGCTGATTCCGACGACCTGGGACTGTTCGCGTCGTGTGTCGCCGCGCGCCACCCGGATCCGGCACCGCCAGATGCCGCCGCCGTGATCGATCTCCGGTCGTTCGATGACCACCGAGACCGTGAGTCCGTCGATGATCGTCTCGTGGGTGACCAGTTCGGTGGTGGCCGGAACCGATCGTTTTCCCACACCGGTCGGAAGCTGGGCCCGCCGACGCACGGCATAGCGTCGACCCATTCCTGAAAGCAATTCACCAGTTACCGGCATTGCGCGCATCGGGTCCTCCCACTGCATTTCCCGCTTTTTGTCGCCGAAGCGACGAACCAATACGGAAAACCTAACGCACCAGTCCCTATCCAGCAACAGTTCAGCAAATATCACCGGCCTGTGACTGTGACCACAACACATCGGCACAACGAAAGACTCAGGGACACAACAAAATCAGTGAATCAGACCGAATGTGACGCCGATGTGACCAGCAAACATCCGGCCGAAGAATGGATACCGATCGGTGACAACGGACCGTTCAGGCAACCGCGAGCAACGGGGCTCCGGTCTCCGGATCATTGATGGCGACGACGGTGTCGGTGGTGAACACATCCACCGACACCCCTCCGATACTCGGGCTGATATTCGTCGTCACCTGCGCCGAAACCGCGGCCGGATCGTAACCCCAGGAAATGTTGAAGATCAGCAGGCGACTGCCGTCGCGCAAGACCACCTCCGAGGGGATCCCGTCCCGGTCCCGGTCACGCAGCAACCGCAGGATGGTGCGATCGGCGGGATCCACCCGCAGTACACCCGCCCCACGGAATACGACGTTCACCGCTGCTCGCCCCTCCTCGCCGGCGATCAGCGCAGCATCTCGGCGACGAGGAAGGCCAGCTCCAGCGACTGCTGCGTATTCAGGCGCGGATCGCAGGCCGTCTCGTAGCGATCCTCCAGATCCAGATCGGAGATGTCCTGCGCGCCCCCGAGACATTCGGTGACGTTCTCGCCGGTCAGCTCGATGTGCAGACCGCCGGGATGGGTGCCCAGCGCGCGATGCACCTCGAAGAATCCCTGCACCTCGTCCACGATCCGATCGAAGTGCCGGGTCTTGTACCCGGTCGAGGATTCGTGGGTGTTGCCGTGCATCGGATCGCACTGCCAGATCACCTGATGACCGGTCGCCTGCACCTTCTCGATGATCGGCGGCAGCACATCGCGCACCTTGTGATTGCTCATCCGGGCCACCAGCGTCAACCGGCCGGGTTCGTTGTTCGGATCGAGCCGCTCGACATATTCCACCGCCTGATCCGGGGTGGTGCCGGGACCGATCTTGAGCCCGATCGGATTGGCCAGCAGTTCCGCGAACGCGATATGCGCGCCGTCCAGCTGACGGGTGCGTTCACCGATCCACAGGAAATGCGCCGACAGGTCGTACAGCACCGGATCACCGGCGGCGTTGTACGCCAGGCGCAGCATGGCGCGCTCGTAGTCGAGCACCAGCGCCTCGTGGCTGGCGTAGATCTTGGCCGCCTGCAGACTCGGATCCTGCACCCGGCAGGCGGTCATGAAGCGCAGACCGCGGTCGATCTCCTCGGCCAGCTGCTCGTACCGGGCGCCGGCCGGGGACTGCGCGACGAAATCGCGATTCCAGTCGTGCACCTTGTGCAGATCGGCCATACCCGCGCCGGTCAGCGCGCGCACCAGATTCATCGCCGCGCTGGCGTTGGCGTAGGCGCGCACCAGACGCGACGGATCGTGTTCGCGCAGTCCGGGTTCCGCGACGAGCGAATTCACCATGTCGCCGCGGTAGGACTTGAGGCCCTTGGCGTCGGTGTCGGCCGAGCGCGGCTTGGCGTACTGCCCCGCGATGCGGGCCACCTTCACCACCGGCAGACTCGCGCCGTAGGTCAGCACCACGGCCATCTGCAGCAATGTGCGGATATTGCCGCGAATGTGTGGTTCGGTGTTGTCCGCGAACGTCTCCGCGCAATCGCCGCCCTGCATCAGGAACGCCTCACCGCGCGCCACCTCGGCGAGGTGCGAACGCAATTCCTCGACCTCAGCGGGGACACAGATCGGCGGGACGCTCTCCAGGACGGTACGCATCCGCTCGGCCTCTTCGAGGTCCCAGGACGGCTGCTGCAGGGCGGTGCGGGCCAATGCGTCGTCGAGCCGACGACGCATTTCCGCGGGAAGCGGAGGCAACTCCGGCAAGCGATCGATGGGTACGTCGACGGTCCAGTTCACCAGACAAGAATAGATTCGGCCGCGAACTCGTGCGAACTCGGAGGTGGGGCAGCTCGCGATCGCGTGGCGAACACGCCGTAACCTCGACCGGTGCGCTACTTCTACGACTCGGAATTCATCGAGGACGGCACCACCATCGACCTGGTCTCGATCGGCGTCGTCTGCGAGGACGGACGTGAGTACTACGCGGTCTCCAGCGAATTCGATGCGGCCAAGGCAGGCCCGTGGGTGCGGCGCAACGTGCTGCCCAAACTGCCCGCCCCGTCCTCCCCGCTGTGGCGCACCCGCCGGCAGATCCGCGACGACATCTACCGCTTCCTGATCCCGCGCACCGGTGTCGAACCGGAGCTGTGGGCCTGGGTCGGCGCCTACGATCACGTGGCGCTGTGCCAGCTGTGGGGTTCGATGGTCGATCTGCCCAACACCATGCCTCGCTACACCAACGAACTGCGTCAGCACTGGGACATGGCCGGACGTCCGCCGCTGCCGCCGATTCCCACGGACGCGCACGACGCCCTCGCCGACGCCCGGCACAATCTGGCCAAATTCGAGGCGATAGAAAAAGCGCGCCGCATGTGATGCGACGCGCTGTGTTCGGGATTTCCGGGTGCCCGGATGAACCTGCCTATCCGGCAATCGATTCGGGCACCCGATCAGCCTCGGGACGGCTGCCCGAGGGCACGCCCTTCTTCAGGCTGGCCGCGTAGACGTCCACGTACTCGCGCCCGGACATCCGCATCAGCTCGTACATGATCTCGTCGGTGACCGCGCGTTCGACGAAACGGTTGCCGCCCATGCCCTCGTAGCGAGAGAAGTCGATCGGCTTGCCGAACTTCACGCTGACCTTGCGCATCCGCCAACGGAACGGTCCGGGCGGGCAGACCTCGTCGGTGCCGATCAGCGCCACCGGAATCACCGGGACGCCGGTCTCCAGCGCCAGGCGCGCGACACCGGTCTTGCCCTTGTACAGCCGCCCGTCGGGTGAGCGGGTGCCTTCGGGGTACAGCCCGACCACGCGGCCCTCGTCCAGCAGTTTGCGCGCGGTGTTCAGCGCGCTCTCCGCGGCGTCGGCCCCGCTGCGATCGATCGGGTACTGCCCTGTGCCGGAGAAGAAGAACTTCTGCAGGCGGCCCTTGATGCCCGGGGAGGTGAAGTATTCGGCCTTGGCCAGATAGGTGATCCGCCGCGGACTCAGCAGCGGCGTGAACAGCCAGTCGGTGAACGACAGGTGATTGCCCGCGAGGATCACCGGTCCGTCTGCCGGAATGTTCTCCACACCTTCGACCGTCGGCCGATTGAATAGATGCATGAACGGCCCCGGGAACACGTACTTCAGCAGCCAGTAGAACATTGCGTCCTTTCACCCCAGTCGGATTTCCGGGACCGGCGTCGTCGCGGGCACCACAGTCCGATGCCGACTCTACCGCCGGTGATGAGTTGTGACCAAGTTCGCAAGATGCATTTCACACCACCGGAACACGGTGGTCAGCGGCGGGCCCCCGCCCGGCCACCCGGAGCGGTCTCCCGGGCGGTCGAACGTGTCGACTTGCGCGCCGCCGACGACTTCGCGCGATCCGCACCGACCGCCGTCGGGCCCGCGCTCAGGGCCGTGCGAGCCAGTTCGGCGGCCCCGATCATGCCCGCGCCCTCACCCAGCTGGGTGGTGCGGATGCGAGCCAGCGGCCGATGGCGGGCCCCGGTGATCGCGGCCGCGTAGTGCTCGCGGGCCTCGTCGAGAAACAGTGGGGCGGAAGAGCTCACCCCGCCCGCGATGACCACCAGATCCGGATCGAAGATATCGCTCACGAAGGCCAGGCCCAGGCCCAGCCAGCGCGCGAAATCCGCCATCACCTCGAGTGCGACCGGATCACCGTCCTGCGCGGCGCCGGCGACCCGGCGTCCGGTCAGCGAGCCCGCATCCCGGGACACCTCCCGCGCCAGAATCGTCGAGCGGGTCGGGTCGATCGCCAGCCGCTCGATGGCGGTGTCCACCAAGGCCGTTCCGCTGCAGTACCGCTCCCAGCAGCCGCGTTTGCCGCACGGGCAGGCACGGCCGTTCGGGACGACCTGTAGATGTCCCAATTCCGGTGCCACGCCGAAACTTCCGCGATACAGCTCGCCTCCGACCAGCAGCGCCGCGCCGATTCCGGTTCCGATCGCCACCAGCACCCCGTTGTGCGCACCGGCCGCCGCGCCGAACCGGTATTCGGCCCACATCGCGGCGTTGGCATCGTGTTCCAGGATGACCGGCAGCTCGAGCCGCTCGGACAACCGGCTCGCCACCGGCGAGTCCTGCCACGGCAGATGCGGGGCGAAACGCACCGAAGCCCGTGTCTCGTCGACGAATCCGGCCACCGCGAGTCCGACCGCGCCGATCCGGTGCCGCCCGCACAGTTCGCGCACGGCGCGCTCGAGGCCGTCCTCGAGTGCGTGTTCCGAATGCGGGGTCGGGGCCTGCACGGTGTCGAGCACCTCACCCGCGCCGTCGACGACCGACGCGCGAATGTTGGTGCCGCCGACATCGATTCCGACGGTGAGGGGCCGTTCCCGCCCGATGCGCGTGGTCATACCTTGATCTGCACCGGGATCGAGATGTACCGGCGCCTGCCCTCGGCCGATGTGGTCGAGTTCGCTCGTACATCGGATTCGGCTGCGCCGGAACGCGTTTCGGCATCGTGCGGGGCAGCCGAGGAACTCCGGCCGCCGGGGACCGGCGCGTCCGGATCGAACGGGCTCGCCGGTTCGTCCGGCGAGTCATGCTCCGGCACACCGGCCTTCGGCACGTCACCGGCGGCCGCGGGATCCTCGGCCGCATCCGTGTCGGTCGGCATGACGGGTTCGACCGGCACACCGGCCAGCGCCTCGCGCAACACCGTCACGATGGCGGTGCCGTGCGCGGCCAGGGAGGCGACCACGTCGTGGTGTTCGCCGCGCGCCAACGCCGCCGCAGCACACAACGGGCACCAGCTGCATCCGGTCCATTCGGCGCCGCCGTCGGCGGACGCCCGGCGCAGCACCGGTTCAACCCGCTCCAGCAGCACCTCGGCCAGCAGCCGGAGTTCCTCGGCTAGTTCACCGATGTGCGCGTCGTGCTCGGGACCGTGCGGTTCCCGGTAGTCGTTCATCGCGGCCATACCTCGGGGTCGGGGCGAAAGCGCACGACCAGCAGGCCGCCGTCCAGCTCGGCGCCGTCGACGGTGCATCGTCGCAGCACCGGGGCCAGCCGCAGCCGCCGCCGGATGCCGTCCGCTCCCACGATCAAATCGTCCTCCACTCGTCCCAGTCGCAGCGTCGCCGGGTCCACCACGGGCAACGCCAGCCGCAGCGCGTACACCGACTGCAGGCCGCTTCCCGACTCGAGCCGAACCTGCGGCTCGCCGGGGCGCGTGCCTCGGGCCGCCGCGTCGTCGCCAAGCATAGGGTCTGCGGCGACTCCTGCCCGATTACCACGCGTTTCGGCAGCAAGCGCCGCCAGCGGCTCCGCGCCGACCGGCTCGGACCCGCTGTGATGGGCGATCCGCACCGGCAGATCCGGGATGCGACGGCGCAGATCGGCGATGACGGCGAGTTGTTCGGCGCGTCGCTCGGCGTACCAGCGCACCGCCGGATGCTCGGACGGCTCCGCATCCGGCAGCGGCGGGAGCACCTTGTTCACCAGCACCTCGTCCAGGCGCAGATCCAGCAGCGCCGCAGCCGAACGCACCCGCACCGATTCGGCCACCGCGACCCGTTCGGCGACGGTGATCAGCCGCATCCCCGTGCGGGTCCGGTCGGCGAGCAGATCGCGCACCCGGGTGACCGCACCGGCGATCCGCTCGGCGGTCACGGCCACGATCGCCCGCCGCAGATCCCGCCCGCCCGCACTCATGGCACGGGCGTGGGCGGGCCAGATCCGGTCCAGATAACCCAGCAGGGAACTCGGACCGGTGACGATGCGCAACATATCCGCCGTCGGCGGGCAGTCCACCACGATGACGTCCCAGTCGCCCTCGTCGGCGAACCGGGCGATCTCGCTGAGCATCAGCAATTCCTGCACACCCGGCAGACCGGTCAGCTCGGCCGGATCCAGCGACCCCAGATCCAGCCCGTGCTCGTGCCCCGCACCGCCCAGCAGGCGCACCACCTCGCGGAACCGATCCTCCAGCAGCGCAAGGGAATCCACCTCGATGACGTCCAGACCGGGCAGCACGCAGGTCACCCCGGCGACACTCCCGGGATCGTGCGGGAACCGATGGCTCAGCGCATCGCCGAGCGAATGCGCCTGATCCAGCGAGGCCAGCAGGACACACTCCCCCGCCGCGCGATACGCCATCGCCGTGGCACAGGCCAGCGTCGTCTTGCCGACGCCGCCCTTGCCCGCGAACAGTTCCAGCCGAGTCCCCCGCGACCCACCCACCGAGGACTCCTGCTCGGAGCCCACGGGGTCAGGCGCGGACTCGGCCGGGAAATCCGCGGAGGGCGCTGATCCGGTCAGTCCTCGACCCGTTTCTTGAGTTCCTTGAGCGCGGTATCGGTGATGACCTTCTCCGCCTTGCGCTTGAACATGCCGATCATCGGGATGGTCAGATCCACGGTCAGCTCGTAGACGACCTGGGTGGTGCCGTCGGGCTGATCGATCAGCTCGTAGGTGCCGTCCTGGGCCTTCTGCAGATCACCGCTGGAAAGCTGCCAGCTCACTGCCTTGCCGTCCGGGCGCCAGGTGTAGGACAGCACATAGGTGTCCTTGACGACGCCCGCGTCCAAGACGAACCGTGCGGTCCTGGCCCGGCCGTCGGCGAATGTGTCCAGGATTTCCACCGAACGCGCCGCCGCGACCCACTCCGGGTACGACTCCAGATCGGCGATGACGGCCATCACCCGATCCGACGGTGCATCGATGATGATCGACCTCTGGGTCCGGTCGGCCATGACTGACAGCGTTTCCTTTCCGGCGTGCGGTGCGGGAGAACAGGATTCAGGAGGTGATCAGGTCGGCCGATGCGTGCGCCGGGGGTTCACCGGCCGCGCGTCCGGCCTCGAGGCGGGCCTTGATCTCGAACGACATCTTCTTACCGGCGACCCGTCGAGACCGGTTGGCCGCGACCAGATCACGCCCGGCCGAGGAGGTCGGTTCGGCGTGCAGGAAGTAGTGCAGGATGACCCCGTCCAGCGACGGCTCCAGCCACACCTCCATGGTTCCGGTCAGCGCACCGCTCACTGTCCAGCGGATTCCCTTGTCGGCCCGGTCCTCTCGCACCTCGAGGGTGAGGTCGGGCCACCAGCGCCGCCAGCGGCCGCGGTCGGCCAGAACCTCGCCGACCGCGCTTCCGGGGGCTGCGACGAAGGTTTGATCCGCCACCTGGATGCTGCTCATGCGCCTGAGCCTAACCCAACCGATCCGCACCGCTCGATCGCACGTTCCCGTCCAGCAGTACGCGCAGCCGAGCGCCGAGGGCATCCCAGCGCCACTGGGTGCTCACCCACTCCCGCCCGGCCGCGCCCATACTCGCCGCCGCGTCGCGATCGGACAGGATCTCCACGATCGCCTCGCCGATCTGCGCGATCGACCGCCCGTCCACGACCCGTCCGGTCCGGCCCTCCTGCACGGTTTCCGGTGCGCCGCCGGAATTTCCGGCCACCACCGGAACGCCGGTCGCCGAGGCTTCCAGATAGACGATGCCCAGTCCCTCGACGTCCAGTCCCGCGCCGCGGGTGCGGCACGGCATGGCGAACACGTCGGCGATCGTGTGATGGGCGGCCAGCTCGGCCGAGGGCACCCGGCCGGTGAACACCACCTGATCGGACAGGTCCATCGCCTGCACGAGCCCGCGCAACTTCTCCTCGTACGGGCCGCCGCCGGCGATCACCAGCATCGCGCCGTCCACGCGATCCTTGATCTCGTGCATCGCCATGATCAGCATGTCCTGGCCCTTGCGCGGGACCAGACGGGACAGGCACAGGATCGTCGGCCGCTCACCCAGTCCATAGCGGGCGCGAAGTTCGCTGCGCGCGCCCGGATCCGGGCGGAAAACCTCGCTGTTCACCCCGGGCGGCAGATATTCCAGGGCCGACCGCGCACCGAAGGCCGCCGCGAAACGCCGCCGCGTGTACTTGCTGACATAGGTGATCGTGTCGGTGGTGTCGCCGATCGCGCGCAGCGCCTGCCGCGCGCCCGGCAGCATCGACCAGCCCACCTCGTGGCCGTGTGTGCTGGCCACGATGCGCTCGGCACCGGCGCGGCGCAGCAGCGGCGACATCAACGCCAGCGGCGCGGCCGCACCGAACCAGACCGTGTCGCACCGCTCGTCGCGCAGCAGTTTGGCGGCGCGCCGCAGTACCAGCGGGGTGGGCACCATCAGCGTGGTGGGATGACGCACGACCTGGAACGGTTGTTCGGCGTCGAAGCGCAGATGCGAATCCCCGCGCCACCGCGGCGCGTACACGACCAGCTCATCCGGCGGCAGCTGCGTGGCCAGCGCATGCACGTAGGACTGGATACCGCCCGGTCTCGGTGGGAAATCGTTCGTTACCAGCAGGGTGCGCGCCATGCGGGCAGTCTATTGACGGGTGCGCCTGCCGTGCGGTCCGGGCTCTGCTGCGGTGAGAAGGGTTGCGCCGCACCCGCATCCCCGAGCCCGCCGATCCCGGCAACCGGGCGTTCGCGGGGTCAGGCGCTCGCGCGGGCCTTGATCCAGTCACGCCAGCGGGCGACGAAGTCGGAATGATCGATGCCCAAGGTGCTGTGCAGTGCGGTGTCCAAGGCGGGCGCGTCCTGTGGTCCGGTGGCCAGGTGGCGGTAGAGCTCGACCAGCTTCGGTTCACCGAACCGCGCGGCGACGTAGGCGTTGGCGGACCAGCCCTGCTCGTAGGCGAGTTCGGCGTCGTTGCCCGGAGTCGGAGCGAAGGCCTCGTCCGCGGGCAGATCGGCGGGTAGCGCACCGGTGCGGGCCTTCGCGATCAGGGTGGGGGCGAGCTGGGCGAACGTCTGGCCCGAACCGCGATGCGCGGAGTACTCGGCGAAACCCTCCAGCACCCACTGCGGGGAGCCGTCCGCGGTGACCGCGCGGGCGGCGACATGGGTGAGCTCGTGCCGCAACGTCTCACGCAGACCTTCCGGGCCCAGACGACGGCCCGCCGCGGCACTGAACACGATGCGCTGACCGGTCGGCTGCGCGGGCGGGACGAACGGATCCGACACCGAAGCCGCAGCGATCTGATCGGAGACCTCGCCGGTCTGGTGGGTCAGCGCGGCGAATTCGGCCGGATCCGAGGCCACCGCGATCACCGCGTCCCGGGCCCAGTCGGTGCCCCACAGCTGGGTCACCGCCGCGACCGCCGCGCCCACGTCACCGGCCAGGGCGTCCACGTCGTCGCGCTGATAGGGATGGCCGAGCACCACCGACAGGCGGCCGTCGGCGGCGCAGACCTGCCGGGTGACCACGGGTGCGTACGACTCCATCGACCGGCGTAGCTCGGGCAGCTGCGGATCGGCCGGAGCCGAGGGCACGGCCGCATCCGCGGTCGCGGGCACCGGCCGCACGTGCAGCGCCGATTTCGGTAGTAGCACCAGTGCACCGCCGACCGCGGTCAACGCGACCACCATCGCGACCGTCGCGACGAACTCGAACCGCCGCTTGGCCGCCAACCAGTTTCGAACCCGAGTCAACGCAGTCATATCAGCACGCTCGCGCTCACCTCGTTGTGATTAGGGCATCCCGATCCAGTACCGCCGTGCCCCGTAGAAGGGGAACGACCCCATCGGCGCCACCTTCACCGGGACGCCGAAAGTCGAAGCGTGCAAGATGAGTCCGTTACCCGCGTAGATCCCCACGTGCGAGGCATCGGAGTAGAAGAACACCACGTCGCCGGGTTGCAGCTGATCGTGCTGCACCGGGGTGCCGACCGTGGCCTGTTGCTGACTGGTGCGCGGCAGATTGATGCCGACATGGTGGAAAGCCCACTGCACCAGACCCGAGCAGTCGAACTGATCCGGACCGGTCGCGCCCCAGACGTAGGGATCGCCGACCCGGGTCATCCCCGCGGCCAGCGCGCTGGTGCCGCTGCCGGGGACCAGACCGCGCAGCAGCGCTTCGCGATCGAAGCCCGGCGGGAACAGCGATCCGGCCAGGGAGCTCTTGTCGCCCGCGGACAGCGCACCCCAGGCCTGGATGACCTGAGCGATCGCACCTTGCAGGTCCGCGCGCTTCTTCTCCAGATCCGTGCGCACCGTATCGGCCTTCTGCGCGGCGGTGTGGGCGACGTCGGATGCCTTGTGCGCGGTGGACTGTGCCGCCGTGGCCGCATTGGTCGCCTTCGTGAACTGGGCGAGTTGCTCACTGGTCTGCGCCTGCAACACATCCAGTGTGGACATCTGATCCAGCAGTTGCTGCGGCGAATCACTGGCCAGCACCGAGAACATCCGGTTGGTGCGTGCGCCCATGTAGGCGGCCATCGCCGTACGGTCCACGGCCGGTTGATATTTGCGCACCTCGGCCTGGGCGGCGTCGACCACCTGATTGGCCTGGGCGAGCTTGGCATCGGCAGTGCGTTCGATGCCCATCTTCGCGTCGAGATCCTGCTGCGCGCCCAGGGCCTGCTGATTGAGCTGTTCGGATTGATGGGACAGATCGATCAGCTTCTGGACGGCATCGCTGGCGCTGGTCGGCGGGGCGACCGGTTCCGCGAAGGCACCGCCACCGGCGCCCGCGCCGAACACCAACGCGCCCACCGCCAATGACCCGCCCACCAGGCGTCTGGTTCGTCTGTTCCGATAGTGCGCGGTCACTGCCTGCAGGGCCCCATTCCGTGTTCCGGACTAGTCATCACGAAGGTCTCGATCAGGTTACGGAATCCCGGCCCACGATGTCCAGCACAGCACAAAACGATCACGGTCTTTTCGGTGGTCAGTAACGTCGCACACCGGCGATGGGCATCGCGTGCAGGGGCGCGACCTTGACGGGCTGACCGTAGGTGGACGCGTGCACGATGTTGCCGTTGCCGACGTAGATGCCCGAATGGCTACCGCCGTAATAGGACACGACGTCGCCGGGCTGCAGATCGTTCAGGCCGACGGGAGCCCCGGCGGAGAGCTGCGCGTAGCTGGTGCGGGGCAGATCGCGACCGGCCTGCGCGTAGGACCACTTCACCAGACCCGAGCAGTCGAAGGCGTTCGGGCCCGCGGCGCCGTAGACGTAGGGGTCGCCGACCCGGGACAGGGCCGCGTTCGCCGCGCGCTGCCCGACCGTTTCGACCGGGGCGGGCGTCGGGGTGATGCCGGGGATGACCACACCCGGCGGAATCACGTTCGGCGGGATGGCGCCCTTCGGGATCGCGCCGATGACCTGATCGGGCACCTCGACGTTGCCGATCCCCGGAATGGTGACCGGCGCAGCCGTGGCGGGCGCGATGGACAGCAGCAGAGCGCTGAGGGTGGCAGCGCCGACGGCTCCGGCCGCAACGGCCCGGTGGGCGTGTCGCTTGATCGCCATGATGCGGTGACTCCTCATCTGCCCCGCGACGCCGCACCGGGTGGTGCGTCGAGCTCCGCGAGGTCTCGACAAGATTACGAACGGATAACGGTCCGTTGTAAAGCCGCAGACACGGCCAGCAGAGGTCGGCAACTTTTACGAGCACGAATTCCTGGGAGATATGTCACACCAATCACGAAACCATAACAACCCGAGGTGACCTGCGATTTCCCGGGAGCACATCAGCGTGCCGAAGCGATCTCTCGAAAGAGGGTTTCAGATCGCCCCGATCGGGAAATCAGCATGTGGGCAGTGTGTTCGCAGCACGTACTCAACCGTACGGTCCGCATGCGATCGGCCCCGGACGCGCGCGCTCGCGTATCGCTCGCCAAGCCTCCTGGAATTTCGGCCGACTGATTCGCAAAACGAATCATTGTGACCCTGGCCACATTTATGTGTTTCACCCTGAAACAGACCGCATGTATCGGGTAGTGCGGCGAGATATCGGCGGCATCGACCGCATCGGCGATTCCTGTCGTACCCAGTCGATACGCTGCCGCCGTGTCCCCTCCCGCGCCGCGCCCGGCCCAGCTGGCCTTCGACGACCTGGACACTCCGCTGTACGACATCACCTTCGTCGTGGTGGATCTGGAAACCACCGGGACCAGCCCGGAAGGCGACGCCATCACCGAGATCGGCGCGGTAAAAGTGCGCGGCGGTGAGGTGCTGGGCGAATTCGCCACCCTGGTCGACCCGGGTCGCGCGATCCCGCCGCAGATCATGCAGATCACCGGGATCACCACCGCGATGGTCTGCACCGCGCCGCGGATCGAGGCGGTGCTGCCGGGATTCCTGGAATTCGCGGCCGGGTCGGTTCTCGTCGCGCACAACGCCCGGTTCGACATCGGCTTCCTCAAGGCCGCCACGGCCCGGTGCGCGACCGCCTGGCCCGGCTTCCAGGTCCTGTGCACGGTGCAACTGGCCCGGCGGATCCTGCCGCGCGACGAGGCGCCCACCGTGCGCCTGTCGGCACTGGCCGAGTTGTTCGGCGCGCAGACCCGCCCCACCCACCGCGCGCTCGACGACGCCCGCGCCACCGTCGATGTCCTGCACGCGTTGATCGGCCGGGTCGGCAATCTCGGCGTGCACAGCCTGACCGAACTGGCCGACTATCTGCCCGCGGTGACCAAGCGGCAGCGCTCCAAACGTTTCCTCGCCGCCGATCTGCCGGCCGTGCCCGGGGTGTATCTGTTCCGCGGGCCCTCGGACGAAGTCCTCTATGTGGGGACGGCGGTGAATCTGCGTCGCCGGGTCCGCACGTACTTCACCGGATCGGAGACCCGGCCGCGCATGCGGGAGATGGTCGCCCTCGCGACGCGGGTCGAGCACGTCCCGTGCGCGCACGGACTCGAGGCCGGTGTGCGCGAGCTACGGTTGCTCGTCGCGCACACCCCGCCCTACAACCGACGCTCGAAATTCCCGCAACGCGCCTGGTGGATCACCCTGACCGAGGAGCCCTTCCCGCGCTTCGCCATCACCCGCACGCCGACCCGGGATACTCTGGGGCCGTTCGGATCCCGCGCCGCCGCGACCGAGATCGCCGCCACCCTCGCCGAGTACTGCGGCCTGCGCACCTGCACCACCCGCATCCCCCGCACCGGCCGGCACGGCGCGCACTGCCCACCGGCCACGGTCGGCGGCTGTCCGGCGGGCCGGTCCGGGATCCTCACCGCCGCAACCGAATACGCACCGACGGCGCAATCGGTACGCGACCTGTTCGACGGCCGCTCGGATCTGCCGCTGCACGCCATGCGCGAACGTCTCGAAACCTGTTCCGACGCCGAGAATTTCGAGGTCGCCGCCCGAGTGCGCGATCGCACCGTCGCGGTCGTGCGCGCCCTGCGCCGCACCCAGCGGCTCGCGGCACTGGCCCGCATCGCCGAACTCGTGGCCGCGCGCCGCGGCGAGGCGGGCGGATGGGATTTCGCCGTGATCCGCTACGGGCGTCTGGCCGCCGCCGGATCCGCGGCCCGCGGCGTCCCGCCGATGCCGGTGGTCGACGGTCTCGTCGCGGCCGCGGAAACCGTCGTCCCCACCCGCCTCGACGGCACCAGCACACCCGCTGCCACACTGCCCGGCACCGATTCCGCCGACGAGCGATCTCATCCCCCGCTGCGCGGCGCGCCACCGGAAGAGACCGCACTCATCGTCACGTGGCTGGCACAACCCGGCACCCGCATCGTCCGGACCAGCGACGGCTACGCCGAACCGCGCCTGGGCGCAGGCCCCTGGCTGACCTGGGTCGAACGCGCCGAGACCGCCGCCCGCACCGAATCGGCCGGGCGCGACTATCTCACCGGCACCGAATCCTGACACCCCACCGGTCCGCCCTCTTCCCGCAGGTCCGGAGCACACCCCATCTAGACTCACTGCATGATTACCGCGATCGTATTGATCCACGCCGACGCCGCCCGCATCCCCGAAACGGCGCAGGCGCTGGCGGATCTGGAAGGTGTGGCCGAGGTGTACTCGTGCGCGGGCGATGTGGACCTGATCGCGGTGGTGCGGGTGCGCGATCACGAACAGATCGCCGAGGTGGTCACCGGGCACGTCAACAAGACCGCGGGCGTGCTGCGCACGACCACACACATCGCGTTCAAATCCTATTCGCGCGCCGAGGTCGAGGCCGGATTCTCGATCGGCGAATGAACCCGCCCCGGCCGCCGAGTCACACCTGAAAAAAGCAAAGGCCCCGAACCGTTTCCGGTTCGGGGCCTTGCTGGTGAGCGAACTCAGTGGCCGTGCTCGTCCTCGCCGCCGCCCGCGTTCTGATCCTGGTACTCGGCCAGGATCTCGAGCTGCTTGTGGTGCTGCTCGTTGTCGTAGGTGGTCTGCTCGGCGGCCTGTCCGGCCGGATCGGCCCGCAGGAACGAACCGGCGCCGGGCTTACCGGCCCAACCCAGCTTGTTCATCTTCTTCGGCACCGTCGCGCCCTGGTACTCCAGCGGGATCGGGTGGCCGTGACCGTCGACCGGACCCAGCGGCTGGTGCACCTCGATGTACTCACCGTGCGGCAGACGCTTGATGACGCCGGTCTCGATACCGTGCTCGAGCACCGCGCGGTCGGCGCGCTGCAGACCCAGGCACATCCGGTACGCCAGGAAGTAGGCGATCGGCGGCGCGGTCAGCAGACCGATGCGGAAGATCCACGTCGTCGCGTTCAGCGAGATGTCGAACTTCAGCGCGATGATGTCGTTGACGCACGCCAGGGTCAGCACCAGGTAGAACGCCAGGGCCATCGCACCGATCGCGGTGCGCACCGGCACGTCGCGCGGACGCTGCAGCAGGTTGTGGTGCACGCCGTCACCGGTCAGGCGCTTCTCGATCCACGGGTAGGCGATCAGCACCATGAACACCAGGCCCATGAGCAGGGCCACCCAGACCGGAGCCGGAATGGTGTACCGGCCCAGATACAGCTCCCACGGCGGCATCAGACGAGCCAGACCGTCGGTCCACATCATGTAGAAGTCCGGCTGCGAACCCGCCGAGACCTGGGACGGGTTGTACGGACCCAGGTTCCAGATCGGGTTGATCTGCAGGACGCCACCCATGATCGAGACGATGCCCAGGGTGAACATGAAGAACGCGCCCTGGTCCGCCGCGAACACCGGGACGATGCGCGCACCGACGACGTTCTTCTCGGTGCGGCCCGGTCCGGGGAACTGGGTGTGCTTCTGGTACCACACCAACGCCACGTGCGCCGCGATCAACGCCAGCATGATGCCCGGGAACAGCAGCACGTGCGCGATGAACAGACGCGGGATGATGATCGTGCCCGGGAAATCACCGCCGAAGATCAGCCAGTGCATCCAGGTGCCGATCACCGGAATACCCATCGTGATACCGCCGAACGCGGCGCGCAGGCCGGTACCCGAGAGCAGGTCGTCCGGCAGCGAGTAACCGAAGAAGCCCTCGAACATCGCCAGGATCAGCAGCAGCGAACCGATCACCCAGTTCGCCTCGCGCGGCTTGCGGAACGCACCGGTGAAGAAGATGCGCAGCAGGTGGATGATGATCGAGCAGGCGAACAGCAGCGCCGCCCAGTGGTGCACCTGGCGGACGAACAGACCGCCGCGCACCTCGAAGGTGATGTCCAGCGCCGACTCGAACGCCCGCGACATGGACACGCCGCGCAGCGGCTGGTACGAGCCGTTGTAGACGACCTCGGTCATCGACGGATCGAAGAACAGCGTCAGGTAGATACCCGACAGCAGCAGGATGATGAACGCGTACAACGCGATCTCACCGAGCAGGAACGACCAGTGGGTCGGGAAGACCTTGTTGATCGAGCGCTTGACGAATGCGGCAGCGCGGTACCGCTCGTCCATCTCGTTGGCCTGTGCGGCCGCTTTTCCAGGACTCATGAACGACGCTCCCAGTAGGCCGGGCCGAGCGGCTCGATGAAGTCGCCGTTGGCGACCAGGTAGCCCTCGGAGTTGACGGTGATCGGCAGCTGCGGCAGGGCTCGCGCGGCAGGGCCGAAGATCGGCTTACCCCAGTGGAGGGCGTCGAACTGCGACTGGTGGCACGGGCACAGGATGCGGCTGTCCTGCTGCTCGAACAGCGAGGTCGGGCAGCCCAGGTGGGTGCAGATCTTCGAGTAGGCCCAGTAGTCGCCGAAGTTGAAGCTCTCCTGGCCCCGGCGCTTGACGGCCCTGGCAGCGTCCTCGGGACGGAAGCGGATCAGCATGACCGCGTTGCGGACGCCGCGCAGCGACTGGAGGGTCTCCTCGGCGTTACCGCGCCACTCCTCTTTCCAGGGGAACACCGTCTCCATGCCGCCGGCGTCGAGATCCTCGGCACGCACCAGCACGATGTCCTCGGGACGTCCGGTGTCCTTGCGCAGGAAGACGGTCTGACCGGCGTAGTCCGGCGTCCAGCCGGACACCCACAGCGGCGACTTCTTGCCCTGCGCCCACGGGTTCTTGATCAGACCGCCGACGAAGACGAACAGCGCGCCCACGCCCAGCACGCCCAGGCCCAGGCCCGCGGTGCGGGTGATCAGCTTGCGGCGGGCCAGGGTGGAGGTGTCCAGCGCATCGCCCAGCTGGGCGGCGAGGGTACGACGTTCCACCTCGTCCGAGGGGCCGTCGTGCCGGGTCTGGATGGCGATCTCCGGCGGGATGAATTTCTTGCGGATCAGCACCATGGCCACGCCGACGGCCAGCACCGCGATACCCAGCAGCAGGCCGTACAGCGGAGTGGTCAGCGAGTAGATGCCCGCGCCGGACTCGTCGCGGCCCTTGTACCGCCACGGCCAGAACAGGAAGACCCCGATCAGTGCGATACCGGCGAGCGTCGACACGACGAACCAGAACGCCACCTGACGCTCGGCCCGCTTCTCCGCGCGTGTGCCCGGAACCGGCCAGCGCGGAGCGCGGTAGGCGACATCGACGCCGTCCCGCCTGGTGCCGAGTTCGACCAGCTCGTCGCGAGACATCGCGTCGAGCTGCTCCTCGGTCGGGTTCAGATCATCGTGGGAACTCGCGGAACTGCCATCGGCACCTGTTTTGACGGCACCGCCGTCGTCCGGCCGACCCATGTCGTCGTTCTCCTTGTCTGTCATGAGCGGGATCCGATCCACATCGCCGCACCGACCACACCGACGATGCCGATGATCCACATGGCCAGACCCTCGGTCGCGGGACCGAAGCCGCCGAGACCGTAGCCGCCCTCGGGGTCGGACTTGGTGCGGTTCTTGATGTACGCGATGATGTCGCGCTTCTCGTCCGGGGTCAGCTGCCGGTCGGAGAACTTCGGCATGTTCTGCGGGCCCGACAGCATCGCGGTGTAGATCTGCTGTTCGCTGGCCGGGCTCAGCGGCGGGGCGAACTTGCCGGAGGACAGCGCGCCGCCCTTACCGGTGAAGTTGTGGCAGGACGCGCAGTTCATCCGGAACAGCTCACCGCCGACGCCGAGGTCGGCGCCCTTGGTCAGCGATTCCTGGGCGATCGAGCCGTCCGGGTCGCGAACCACCGACGGACCGCCGCCGTTGGACGCGATGTAGGCCATCAGCGCGTCGGTCTGCGTCTCGTCGAACTTCGACTCCTTGCGCACGATCTGCGCGGAGTTCGACGGCGCGGGCATCCGACCGCTGGAAACCTGGAAGTAGACCGCGGCCGAGCCGACGCCGATCAGGCTGGGGCCGCGATCCTGCACACCCTGCAGGTTCGCGCCGTGGCAGGTGATGCAGGAAGTGTCGTAGAGCTGCTTGCCCTGACGAATCAGGGCGGACTGATCCTCGTCCGCGGTGGCGACCTGCGCGTGCGGGGTCAGTGCCGAGGCAGCGAAGCCGGCTCCTACCAGAGCCATCAGAAGAACCAACCCGCCGGCCAGCTTCCGGCGCATCCGGCGCTGCTTGCGGGTCTTGGTGGCCTGCGCGTTCCCGGCCCCGCTGTGGGGCTCTTCAGGCACTGACGGGGGAGATGAACTCATCTGTGTCCCTTTTGGAGTAGACGGAACCGACTGATGCTCTTGTTGGGCGCCGGGCTAGCGGACGAAGTAGATCGTGGCGAACAACCCGATCCAGACGATGTCGACGAAGTGCCAGTAGTAGGAGACGACGATCGCCGCGGTGGCCTGCGCCGGAGTGAACTTGGAGACCTTCGTGCGGATCAGCAGGAAGATGAACGCGATGAGACCGCCGATGACGTGCAGACCGTGGAAGCCGGTGGTGATGAAGAACACCGAGCCATAGACGCTGCTGGAGATCGAGGTGCCCTCGCTGTAGAGGCCGTGGTACTCCGTGGCCTGGCCGCAGACGAAGAACAGACCCATGATGAAGGTCACGACGTACCAGCGCCGCAGTCCGAACACGTCGCCCTTCTCCGCGGCGAACACCCCCATCTGGCAGGTGAACGAGGAGGCGATCAGCACGGCCGTCACCGGTACCGCGAGCTTCATGTCGAGCTCGGTCGGCTCCGGCGGCCAGTTGCCGTGGGCCTGCGCGCGGGCGACGAAATACATGGCGAAGAGGCCGGCGAAGAACATCAGCTCGCTCGACAGCCAGATGATGGTTCCGACGCTGACCATGTTGGGCCGGTTCAGCGAGTGCACACGCTGGGTTATGGCCGATCCTGGTGTCCCTACTGCGGTCGTCACGCCGGTAAGTATGACTCGCCGTAGTACGACGGGAGTACTCGGGTGCGAATCTTGCTGTCCGATGTCGGAATTCGTAGGGCATTACGACCTCTCCCAGCGACTTCGGCGTGTTCGGCAAGAGAGTCGATCTTGCCTGGTCGCAGCATGTTCCGAGGGTGCGTAAGGTACCCGGGTCGGCCCGTCGCGCCTCGCGCGGGCGCGATTTCTGTGGTGATGTTCCGGACGGGCGCGGCGTCGCCGAAAACGGACGATTACGGGTACGGAGGTCGGTATGGGATGGCGGTCGGCATGGCAGCGCTGGACCGGTCGCGGGGGTGCTGCGCGATGGGATCCGGAGCGCACAGATCTGGTGGTCGTGGTGTCGAGTTTCGATGACGCGGAGTCCTGTTCGGCCGCGCTGGAGCGGGCCGCGCGACACTGGGCTCCCGACGTTCCGGCGATGCTGCGGCATCATCTGCGTATCCCGGCCGAACAGGTGGCGGCGGTGACCGCGCTGGCCGCGCAGGACGGCTACTCCCCCGCCGAACCCGGTGAGACGAGCCCGGCGACAGCGGATCTGCTTTTGCAGCGAGTGCAGATACTCGATGCCCTGCACTGTTCGCAGGAACGTTCGCGCATGGCGAGTCTGGCGCAACGTCACGACGGCACCGCCGTGGGCTGGGATGCCCTGCAGCCGCCACGGTCCTGATTCGTCAGGGCAACCGCGCGGAGAAATGACTCGACACATCCCATTAGGCTGATTGTCCGGTAGCCGGGATGCGGCACTTGCGACAGGAGAGGTTGATGAGCGCGCGCAGCTGGCCCCAGATTCTCGGGGCCCTCACCGACGGGGTCGATCTGACCACGGAGGACACCGCGTGGGCGATCGATGAGATCTTCTCCGACAACGCCACTCAGGCCCAGATCGCGGCGTTCGGCGTCGCGATGAAGATGAAGGGCCCGACGCCGTCGGAGTTGGCGGGTCTGGCCGACGCCATGCTCGGGCTGTCCCGGCGGGTGCCGATCGAGGGTCCGGCGATCGATATCGTCGGCACCGGCGGAGATCGGTCGGGCACGGTCAACATCTCGACGATGTCCTCGATCGTGGTGTCCGCGGCCGGAGTTCCGGTGGTCAAGCACGGCAACCGGGCGGCCTCCTCCAAGAGTGGCGGCGCGGACGTGCTCGAGGCGCTGGGGGTGAAGATCGCGCTGGGCCCGAAATCGGTGGCGCGGTGTGTGCGCGAGGTCGGCATCGGTTTCTGTTTCGCCCCGATATTCCATTCCGGCCTGCGGTTCGCCGGACGCGCCCGCGCCGAGATCGGCATCCCGACCGTCTACAACGTGCTCGGTCCGCTGACCAATCCGGCCCAGCCGCAGGCCGGACTGATCGGCTGCGCCTTCCCGGACCTGGTCGGCGTGATCGCCGGGGCCTTCGCCGGACGTGAGAAGAACGCCCTGGTGGTGCGCGGGAACGACGGTCTGGACGAGATCACCACCGCCGACACCACCGACGTCTGGGTGGTCACCGGGGGCAGCGTCTCGGAGACGACCGTCGACCCGACGCGGCTGGGTATCGAGCGGGTTCCGCCCGAAGCCCTGCGGGGTGGCGACGCCCAGGTCAACGCCGCCATCGCCCGCGAGATGTTCGCCGGGGCCCCCGGTGCGGTCCGCGACGCGGTGCTGCTGAACTCCGCGGCCGCGATCGTGGCGTACGAGCTGACTCCCGAGTCGGCGGGGGGCGATATTCACGACGCGCTGGCCGCGTCGCTCGATCGGGTCGCGCAGGCCGTCGACGGTGGTGCGGCCACGAAGCTGCTGGAGCGTTGGGCGGCGTTGAGCAACGAGCTCGGCGACGACTGATCGCGCGATCCCGCGTCACGCGAGGTCGCCGCACGAGCCTCGGCTCATCTCCTGCCGCAGGGCCTCGGTTCATCCCCTACGGATGCCCGAGGCCCCCGATTCGCTCCTTACGCCTGCTTTTCGCATGCGGCCCGGTACGGCACTCCGGGTAGGTACCGCCGCCACACATCGGCGGTCAGCGCTCCCTTCGAGTCCTGGCGGATTCGGTGCGCGACACGATCGGGATTGAGGTCCCACCAACGGATTTCGCCACGTGCGTTGGTCCCGACGAGGTGGCTGCCGTCCGGCGCGAACGCGAGGTTCCAGCCGAACCTCGAATCCGTCGGCGGAATGATCGAGCCGCCCAGTGGGGTGGGATGTGCGGGGTCGGTGAAATCCCAGAGCCGGATCGCCATATCCGCACCGACCGTCATGAAACGATCACCACGAGGATCGAAGACGACCCGATCGATCGGTGTCCCCACCCCACCGACGAGACCACCGAGCGCCCGTGCGTGCGTGGGATCGTGCACATCCCAGAACCGCACCGTGTGCGCTACCGAATCGGTGACGGCCAGGGTCCGGCCATCCGGCGCGAACAACGACCGGGCATTGGGCTGCCCGGACTCGAACTGTCCCGAGAGCATGGGCCGGTTCGGATCGCTCGTGTCCCACAGCTGGATTCGTCCACGGATACCGGTGACCGCCAGCTGACGTCCATCGAGCCGGAACTCGAGGGTCTGGACGGATTGTCCGGTGGCGGGGTTGGGTATCTGCCCGGCCGCTCGAGGCCGGGACCGATCCGAGATGTCCCACAGCTGCTCGTACATCGAGTACGGCGGGTACGTCACGACCAGGCGACCGTCCGGACTCACGGTCACCGGCCCTCCCTTGCCCGGAAACGTCCCCGCGACCCGCGGATGTTCCGGATCGACGACGTCGACCAGTTGCAGCACCGACTCCGCACCGTCCTCGCGGAAGACCAACTCCGTGCGTCCGTCGGGTATCGGCTGCTCCTGCGTGATCTGCTCGCGGGGATGTTCGATCACTCCGCGCGAGTGCAGTGCGTTCTCGTGGATGTCCCAGACATTGCCGGTCGCTTGCAGGGTGTGCCCATCGCGACCGAAGACAGGCAGCGTCGGGAAGCCGGTCGGTGCGAGGACCGTCGAGGGCGGCAATGTCCAGAGCACCGGCCCGCCACTACCCGCAGTGACCAGGTCCTGACCGACCGGGGCGAACGCCACTGACCAGACCAGGTCCGCACCTCGGCTCAGGACGATATCGGTGGGCACCGGATCGGCCGGGTCGGTCAGGTGCACCAGGCGCATCGCTCTGTCCGACCGCACCACGGCGAGTGTGCATTCCGCATCGAGCGTCGGGCTTTCGGCGGAGTTCAGCCCGCTGGCCGGAGGCGTCAGCCGACGCGGACGACCCGGGTCCTCGATGTCCCACATCTGTAGACCCGAGGTCGTCGGGTCGGCACTCTGCAGCGCCAGTGTCCGGCCATCGGGACACAGTGCAATGGGTTCTGCCGCGCCCCCCGATCCGACGGTTCCGAGCGGTTGCGGCACAGTCGGGTCGGCCACATCCCACACATGGACGCCGTCGTCACCCTGAACCGCCAGAACAGGTTTGGATCGCCCGAAAACCACTTCGGCAAAGGAGGTTTCAGCAGGAATCGAGCCCAACTGCACCGGTCGCGTGGGATCGTCCACGTTCCACAGCACGACCGTGCCTCGGGTGTGCACGGCGAGCGTCCGCCCGGTCGGCGCGAATGCCATGGTCCCAGCGGAATCCCATCGGGCGCCCGTCTGCCGTGGATGGGCCGGATCGCCGACATCCCAGAGCTCGATGTTCTGCGTCGTGCCGAGACTGTTCGTGACGGCCAGCATCCGACCATCCGGAGCAAATTCGATCCGGCCCGGACTCCCGATCGAAATCCGGCCCAGCACACGCGGATTCCGGCGATCCGCGATGTCCCACATCGTCACCCGCCCCGACAACCCGACCGCGGCGACGACCCGGCCGTCCGGCCGATAGGTGATGTACTGCCCTGGTTCACCGCCCGGCAGCGGCGTACCGACCGCCAGATTCTGCGACGCCAGCACCTGTGCCCGAGCCGTCGGATCATTCGGCCGCATCCGATACGCCGCGACCGACAACTGAGCCGACAACGACGGATCCGTACTCTGCATCCGCTCGGCCTGCGCGAGCACAGCGGCCAACCGAGCGTCATCCCGCTGCCGCGCATTGGTATTGCTCTCCCACCGCGCCTGCACCGCCAGCACCACCACGACGACGCACAACAACGCCACCACCGCCCGCACCGCCATCGCATTCCGCCGCTGCCGACGCCGCGCCGCCTGCGAGGCAGACAGGAATTCGTCCGCGACGGGAGCCAGCGAACCGCCCGCCGCGTGTTCGGCAACGGACTCCAGCCGCGCACCCCGATACAGCAGCGAGGGATCCCGGCCCTGCGCGGCCCAGTCGGCGGCATCGGTGTGCAGCCGTTGACGTTCCAGCGAGCCGACCCGATCCTCATCCAGCCAGGTACGCAGGCGCGGCCAGGCGTCCAGGACGATTTCGTGTGTGAGATAAGCGGTTTCGGCGTCCAGGGTGATCAGCCGGGTGCGCGCCAGCGCCTCCAGCGCGGCGTCGGCCGCCTCGATCGCCCGGCGGGTCAGCTCCTCCCGGGACACCCGCCGACGGGTGTCCCGCGAATCCCGGCCGACGGTGATCAATCCGAGCAGGACCTGTTTGGCGGCTGCCTGCTGGAATTCGCTCAGACCGGTCCAGGCTCGTTCGGCGGTCGCCGACACCGAACCGACGACGCCGCCGGCCGCACGGTATCCCTCGATGGTCAGCCGCCTACCCGAGCGCCGCTCCCACGCGGCCGTCATGACGTGCGACAGCAGCGGCAGTGCGCCCGGATCGTAGGCGTGGCGCTGTTCGGCGTGCCCGATCCCGCACAGTTCGGTGATGACCAGTTCCTCGAGGCCGGGTTCCAGTTCACAGCCGAGCATTTCGGCCGGACGGGTGACCGCCTCGGCCAGTTCGTCCAGGCGCATCGGCCCGAGCAGATAACTGCGATGTTTGAGCGCGTCCTCGAGCACGGGATGGTCCAGGCAGGCGGCGTAGAAGTCGGCGCGGACCGCGAGGACGACCGCCACCGGATCGGTGTCGTCGCGAATCGCCAGATGTTCCAGGGCAGCCAGGAATCGGTCGCGTTGGGTTTCGTCGTGGCACTGGGTGAACACCTCCTCGGCCTGATCGATCACCAGCAGCCGCCGGTCCGCACCGGCCCAGTGCGCCAACGCTTCCGCGACGGCGGCCTCGTCGGGGTCCGCGTCCCCCGCGTATCCGATCGCGCCCAGCAGTGCCGTCAGCGGCCGGGCGCCGGGCGTGAGGATCACACTGTCCCGGCCGTCCTCGGCCAGTTGCGGGGCCACGCCGGCCGCCAGCAGCGAGGACTTTCCCGCCCCGGACGCACCGACCAGCACGACGATGCCGCCGTCCCCTTCGGCCGTGGCACGCACGAGCCCGGCCAGTTCGGCGGTCGGGCGGGTACGTCCGAAGAACAGCGCGGCGTCCTCACGGCGGTAGGCCGACAGCCCCGGATACGGACAGGGCAGTTGCGGATCGGCATCGGCCGTCCAGGCGACCGCCGCCTCCCAGATGCGCTGCCATTCCCGCACATCCAGTAACGCGGGCGGTACCGGATCGCAGGATTTGCGCGCCTGCTCGATCAAGGTCAGCAGCACCGGAACCAGCGCGTCGAATTTGGCGGGCACATTGCGTCCCGCTCGCCAGTCGCTGATCCGCTGGGCGGAAACCCCGCCACCCTGTCCCTTGGCGCGGGCGGCCCGCATCCGCGCACCGGCGGTTGTGGCGACGCGTTTGAGCGTCGGATTCCCGGCGGCCTCGTAGAGTTCCGCGAAGCGATTCGCGAAGACCGTCCGAGGTGTCTGCGGCACTCGTATGCCGTTGTCGGCCGTACTCATTGGCCCCCTCCGATTCCTCGCCGTCGAGCGACTCGACGGCTCGGCCCACGGTAGGCGAACCGGACATCACGTCATCGGTGATCCGCGGTGGATTGCCTGGTCGGTCCGGCCGACCGATGTTCCGGACCGGAGCCGACACGCGCGGCTTCGCCCCCGCACGGCCGAATCACCCACGTTGCCGGAGCAAGTCACCACACGGTCTGGGAACCTGCACAGATTTGTCTCGCGTCTTTCGGAATTCGGCGTGTATTTCCGTCATAGGCGGGGAGTCCGCGGGTTCCGGGGTGATCATCGAAAGGCATTGATCACCCTGCTGCGGCAAATCCCCCGGGAGGTCCGATGTTCATCAGGTTCCGTTCCAGCCCACGCCCCCGCCGACACACCGTCGCGGCCACACGGGTGGTACTTTTCGCCACCGCCGCGACCGCGATCTTCGGAGCCGCCGGGCCCGCGGCCGCCGACCCCGTCCCCCCGAATCCGCTCGCGCACTTCCCCACCGATCTACTCGCGGCATTGCACCCCACCGCGATTCAGCTGCCGGGACTGCCGCTGACCGCCGGATACGGCACCGACACCGCCATCGTGATTCTCGGCTACGGCCTGCAACCGGACGGCAGGATGCGGCCCGAGCTGATCGAGCGGCTCCAGGCCGGATACGTGCAGGCGATCCTCGCGCCCGCGGCGCCGGTGATCGTCACCGGCGGCAATCCACACAACGGCGTCACCGAGGCGCAGGCGATGGCCGGATGGCTGATCGCGCACGGCATCCCGGCAGGTCGCATCCACGCCGAGACGAAGGCCGAGACGACCGTGCAGAACGCGCGGTACTCCCACCATGTGATGGATTCGATCGGTGCGCGCAGCGCGGTCGTGGTCACCTCCTCGAACCACGTCGGCCGCGCCGTCGGCGATTTCGTCAGCGCGGGTGTGCCGGTGATCGGCACCCTCACCCCGGATCAGGCTCCGCTGCGGGTGATTCCTTTCATGCCGCGCTAGCGGTCCCGGGATCAGGACAGGTAACGAGCGATGCTCTGAGCGATACAGGCCGGCTTGTCCGCACCCTCGAGTTCGATGGTGACGGTGCGTTCGGCCTGGATGCCGCCGGGAATCTCACGCACCGAGTCCAGGGTGACGCGGGCGCGGATGCGCCCGCCCACCGGAACCGGGGTGATGAACCGGACCTTGTTGAGCCCGTAGTTGATTCCCATCCGGATCCCACCGACGGTGGTCGCCTGGTTCATCAGCGGCACCGACAGCGACAGGGTCAGGAATCCGTGCGCGATGGGCCCGCCGAACGGCCCCTTCGCCGCCTTCTCCGGATCCACGTGGATCCACTGGTGATCGCCGGTGGCGTCGGCGAAGGTGTCCACACGCTGCTGATCGATCGTCATCCAGTCGCTGACACCGATCTCGGTGCCCACAGCGGCGGTGAACTCTTCCAGATTCGCGAACTCGGTCATTATCAAGCGCTCCTTCGGTTCTCGCCGACCACGTTAACCTTTCTCACGATCTGCCCGGTGCGCGGGCGAGCGCCGCATCCAGCAGCGTCTCGGCCGCCGCGCGGGCATCGGCCCCCGCGGCGCCGTCACCGTCGATCTGGGTGACCACGGTGGACCCCTCGACGAGCAGGAGCAACTGCCGGGCCAGCGGTGCGGGATCGGCCACACCGGCCTCGGTCAGCAACTGCTGCAACAGCTTCCGATATCGCATGAGGTGACCGCGGGTGATGTCCCGGGCACCGTCCCCGCCGCGGCTGTCCGCGGCGTAGTTGACCACCGCGCAGCCGCGGAAACCCTGTTCGGCGAACCAGCGCGTCAGCAGGTCGAACAACGCCGTCACCCGGTCGCGGCCCGCGGGCACCTCGGCCAGCCCCGCGGCCAGCCAGGCGTGGATGCGATCGCTGCGTTCGCGCACCACCGCTTCGGCGAGTCCCTCCTTGGACTCGAAGTACCGGTAGATGGTCAGGGGCGAGGCGTTGGCCGCCGACGCGATCTCGCGCATGCCCACCGCGGCGAGACTGCGCTCGTAGAACAGCCGCGCGGCCACGTCCAGCACCCGGGCGCGGGTGGCATCGGGATCGATCGTCTCTCCGGCCCTGACCGGCATCGGATCACCTCATTTTCGTATCTCCGGCACGAGTGCGGCAGCCTGGACCGGTCTGCGCAGCAGGGTACTCGCGAGCACCGCGGCCCCGATCCCCAGGACCGCCGCCACCACGAAGGCGGTGCGATATCCCGCGCCGACCGCGAGCAGACCGCCCACCGGCCCGGCCACCATGATGCCGAGATCCCAGCACGAGGTCACCGCCCCGACCGCCGCACCCGGACGCAGCGGCCCGGTGCGGCGCAGCGTGATCGCCACCGTCGCCGGATACATCAGCGCGAGCCCGGCTCCGGCGAGCACCGCCCCGGTCAGCACGGCCGGTTCGGTCCGGATCAGTCCGGCCAGCAACAGTCCCGCGGATTCCACGGTGAGTGAACATGTCGCGATACCGACCCCGCCGAGGCGATCGACCAGCGGACTCCCCGCGAATCGCGTGATCAGAAAGGCGACGGCGAACAGCGACAGCACCGCCCCCGCACCCCCGCCGTGCAGGCTGCGCAGATACAGCACGGCCAGCGCGGAGATCGTCCCGTACCCGTAGGCCGCGAGCCCGAACACCAAGCCGGGCAGTCCGATTCCCGCAGGCACCAGATCCGCGAGACGCCACCACACGCCGGCCCCGGACGCACCGGGCACGCCGCGCGGGGTGGCCGCGGTCAGGCCCGCCGAAGCCGCTCCGAGTGCGACCACGACCCACCACACCCCGCGATATCCGGCGGCCGAATCCACCGCCCCGGCCAGCGCGGGCCCCGCGGACAATCCGCCCCACATCGATAGTCCGAACCATCCCGCCATCCGCCCGCGCCGATCCGGCTCCGTCCCCGCGAGTACCCACGGCAGCGCCCCGGAGAACAATGCGGCCTCCCCCGCCCCCATCACCAGCCGCGACCCCAGCAGCACCGCCGCATCGGGCGCGATCAGATGTCCGACCCCACCGATCGCGGTCAGTATCCCGCCGAGCAGCACCACCGGCCGGGCCCACCCGTTATCGGCCGCGCCCCCGGCGAAGGGCCGTCCGATCGCGGTGGCCAGAAACGCGATTCCCACAGCGGTCGCACTCAACACGGCCCCGCCGTCGAGCCGCCGCGCCACGAACGTGGGCATCTCCTGCACGGTCGCCCCCAGCGCCAGATACCCCGCCAACACCGCCAGCCAGAGCCGGATCAGGGGAACCTTCGTCCGCGCAACCATATTCAGAAGATAACTATCGTTACCATCTTGAGTCAACGGTGAGCGACGCCCGCACAGGCCGAATACCGCTCAACGCCAGAAATATTGGATGCTCGCTTGCCACGGCAGCCGCGAGGACCGATCCGGGATCAGTGCGGGAACTGCACCAGGACGCGCATACCGGCGGGCTCCAGAAGTACGACGGTGGGGATGAGCTCCGAGCCGCAGTCGTGCGGTTCGCGGACCAGATCGGCGAGGGTGCCCGCGGCATCGGTATCGGCACGGGCGAAGTAGAGATGGTCCTCGCACGGGAAGGCCGCGACGAAACGATCACCGCCGATCAGACCGGCCACTCGATCGGTGAAGCCCGGCAGCGCCAGCGCGGCGGCGGGCATGTGGCGGGAGTCGATACCCTGGAAATGCACGACCCGGTCGCGGGCGGTCTCGCCGCGCAGCACCGTGCGCAGGCCCTCGCCCAGGTTCGCATTCGCCTCCGCGAGCACGTCCTCGAACGTGAAACCCGCGTCCTGAACCTGCTTTTCGAGCACCCAGTGCATGCCGAGCGAACCCTGCGGCGTCGGCGCGACACCCGCGACCACGACGTACAGCTGCCCGGGAATCAACGTACTGGAGGCCATCAGCGGCGGCGGCTCCGCCGTGGTGCGCAACATCGGAATCATCAGCGGCTCGTCCGAACCGGCCTCGCGGTCGGTACGATTCGCGCGTCGGCGCTCCTCCTGTTCGAGCTGCCGCTCGGCCTCCTGCCGCGCCTGCTCGGCCACTGCCAGGGCCTGATCCCAGCCGTCCGGTTCGGGCCGGGTGAAGGCCGCGGAGACCTCCCGCAGGTTCGGGAAGTTCTTCCGCAGGAAGCTCTCGTCGGCCTCGGTGGGCGCCCAGTCCGAGGCGATGCCGGTGACCGACTCGGCGGTCATCCCGTGCTGGCGGATCACCGTCCGCCAGGCCTGCCGATACCCGTCCTCCACCAGTACCGGAACGGTCGTATCGGCCATCTTCCCGGACTCGCCGTACCGGAAGATGACGATATTGACCTCGTCACGCACAGCCTCACTCACCACAATGTCCTCCGGCCCCGAATCCGCCCACAACAAAGGCGATTTCGGAACTTAGGCGATATGCGCTGGACACGCCAAAACGATCATCGCCGGTGGGCGGGTCGCGCCGGCGCGGACCACCCGGGTCCGCGCCGCGCCGACCCCCCGGATCAGCCCGGGAAGTGCGCCCTGACCTGATCCTCGGTGAGCCCGTAGTCGGCCAGCTCGTACCGGTGCGCGGGTTTGCGGTCCCCGCTGCGGCTCTCCTGGTCCAGGGCGGTCATGGCCGCCCGCGCGGCATCGGTGAATTCGATGCCGAACCGCCGGTAGATCGACTCGATCGTGCCGAGCGGATCCGCCCGCAGATCGGCGAAGTCGACGTCGATGAACTGCGCCGCGTCGTACCGTTCCCGCGCGGCGGTGAACTCGCGCAGCCCGCGCGACCACAGCTCCAGCTGCGATTCACCGATCCGCTTGCCGGAGAACGTGTTCGACCAGCCTTTGGTGGCGTGTTCGGACAGGCTGCAGGAGGAGGCCAGCACGGTCACCGGATCGCGGTGGGTCTGGATGATCAGCGCATCCGGGTACACCTTCAGCAGCGCGTCCAGGGCGAACAGGTGGCTGGGATTCTTCAGGATCCAGCGGCGCTCGTCACCGAGGCCGATCAGCTGCAGATTCTCGCGATGCCGGACGTAGGCGTTGGTCCAGTCCTGCCGTTGCAGCCACTGCGAATAGGTCGGCAGCCAGGCCAGACTCTCGTAGGCGATGGATTTCGCGGTCTGCCGCAACAGCTGCCAGCACTCCTCCACCTCGGCGGCGGACATGTAGTGCAGGCCCATGAACTCCGGATTCTCCACGTGATGCTGCGCGAATCCGGCATCGATCTGCTGGAAGATCGGGTTCTGCGACCAGGTCTCGCGCGGCGGGCGCGGCTGCGGATACTCGCTCAGCCACATCTCGAGCGCCTGATGTCCCGGATCGGCGGCGAGCAGCCGATGCAGTGCGGTCGTGCCGGTGCGCGGCAGCCCGGTCACGAATATCGGCCTGGTGACCGGGGTTTCGACGTATTCGGGATGCGCCTTCCAAGACGCTTCGCTCAACGCGCGGGCAACCAGTGCCCCGCGCAGGAAGTAGCGATTCATCTTGCTGCCGAGTTCGGTCAGCTCGGCATCGCGCTGATACGACTCCAGCAGGACGCCCAGCGCCTCGGTGTAGTCGTCGGCCCCGAAATCGGTGAGCCCGCAGGCTTTCGTCGCCGAGGCGTGCAGATCCTCGATCGTGCCGACGTCGGTACGTAGGGTCATGTGTTCGATTCCTTCAGGAGTGGTATTCGCCGCAGTTGACGTCGAGGGTCTGGCCGGTGACGGCGCTGGACCAGTCGGAGGCGAAGAACACCACGGCGCGGGCGATTTCGTCGGGTTCGGGCAGTCGCTTCAGATCCGAGCGGCTCGCGGTCTGCTCGTACACCTGCTCGGCGGTGATGCCGTATTTCTTCGCGACCTCGCCGAAATACCATTTCAGCTGATCGCTCCAGATATAGCCGGGTGCGACGGTGTTGATGCGAATTCCCTTGTCCCCCAGCTCGGTCGCCAGAGTCTGCGACATCGCCAGCAGTGCCGCCTTGGCGACTTTGTAACTGCCGTACCGGGGTTCGGAATGGCGCAGCACCATCGAATTGATCATCACCACCGAACCCTTGGATTTGGCCAGCTCGTCGGTGAATGCCTTGGTCACCCGCAGTCCGCCCAGCACGGTGAGTTCCACGCTGTCACGAATCTGCTGAAAGTCGGTGCGTTCCAGCGGTTTCATCGAAGGCACCGAGAACGCGTTGTTCACCAGCGCGTCCACCCGGCCGAAGGTGTCGACCGTGCGGGTGATCAGATTCGCGACCGCGGCGTCGTCGGTGATATCGGTCGGCACGCTCAAGGTCGTGCCGCCCGCGGCCTCGACCTCCGCCGCCACCTCGGCCAACCGCGATTCGGTCCGAGCAGCCAGGACGATCTTCGCGCCCTGTGCCGCGGCCTGCAAGCAGATGGACCGCCCCAGTCCCGGCCCCACGCCGCTGACCACGACCACCTTATCGGCGAGCAGCATGCTGTGTCCGATGGGCATGACCGGGTTGCGCTCCGCTGCCTCCGACGCTGACCCGGTCATGCCGGCATCCTGTCCGCGAACGCCCGCTGACGCTCGGCAATCCTTGCCCGCCAACCACTCTCGTCGACCTTGTTGGTCTCGTAGTGCGGCAGGTGAGCGGCGACCTCGTCCAGTGCGAGCAGCTGCACGGTGGGACCGTCGGCGGCGGTCATCGCCCGATCGACCCGCTGCCAGCGGAACTGCAGGATGCCGCGCCGGCGTCCGGTGGTCTCCAGCCAGTTGGCGATGCCGGGATTGCCCGCCGACACCACCATGCGGATCATGCCGTCCGGATCCACCTGTGCCTGAGCGCTGTTCAGGCTGGTCTGATGGTTCACGTAATCCAGCGAGATGTACCAGCGACTGCCGAGCTGGAAACCCTGATAGGGCGCATCGGATTTCGGCACCGTGATCAGCAGCGCCTGATCCTCGGCCAGATCGAAATGGCCGACCGAGGAGAACTGCGTGCTCAGCCCGCCTGGGGTGAGCCGGGGTTCGGTCAGCGTATTGACCGGCAGGTCCAGATAGAACCACTTCGGGAAGTTGAACCAGGTGTGGATGCGCTGCACCAACTGCCGTGCCGCTGCCCGGTAGCGTTTGCGCAACTTCTCCGGATCCGCTGCGAGAGGGGCGGTTCCGATGGTGTCCACGCGCTCGATGCGAATGGTCCCCTTGCGCTCGTTCGCCCAGTCGCCGTAGACCTCGCGCACCGCCAACATCGACGCGCCCTCGCCTAGCACGAAGTAGTTCGGTCCCGGATCGTCCTTGGGCGGGCCGAATCGCAACCGGTAGCCGCCGTCCTCGTCGATCTGCAGGCGGCGGTCGTCGAACGCGTCGTCGCCGTTGGGCACATCGCTGGCGGTGTAATCGCCCTTCAGCACCTGGAAACTCAGATCCACGGTGCTGCCGCGGGTTCCGGTGAGCAGATATTCCGCGCCGGGCTCGACATTCGCGTGGTAATAGAGCGTATCCGGATTGTCCAGGCCCATCTTGGTGTACGGGCCGGTCGAGGTGACGAACTGCGGATGGCTCGTACCGTGCACCCCCGACAACTGCAGTACCGCGGCGATACTCCCGGCGAGATATTCGTACCCCTCGGCGAGATCTGCTTCGCTGTCGATGAAATCGGCGGCGGCCACCAATCTTTCGGCCTCGGCGATCGCGGCCTGGAACGGCTCGGTCAGCGATGGTTCGGGGGTGGCCGGCGTATTCGCCGCTGCGGGTGGGTTGTCCATTCGATTCCTGATTCGTCGGAAATGGTTTACGTTGTGCCGCTGCTACGGTCGCAGCGATTCGAGAATTCGGGTGGCGACCTCGGCCGGTGTGCCGTCCTCGGGAGTGATGACGACATCGGCGTGTTCGGGGCGCTCGTACGGCGAGTCGATTCCGGTGAAGTCGCGAATCTCCCCGGCCCGCGCCCGCGCATACAGTCCCTTGGGATCGCGGCGCTCGCACAGTTCCAGAGGCGTGTCGACGAAGATCTCACCGAACGGCAGCCCCCGGTCCGCATGCACCTGCCGGGCCTGCTCGCGCTGTTCGGCGAACGGGCTGATCAGCGAAACGATCACCACCACACCGGCATCGGCGAACAGGGCGGCGACTTCGGCGACGCGCCGGATGTTCTCCCGGCGGTCCGAATCGGAGAAACCCAGATCCGCGTTCAGCCCGTGCCGCAGATTGTCGCCGTCGAGCAGATAGGCCGGGCGACCCGAATTCACCAGTCGCCGTTCCAATTCCACGGCGATCGTGGACTTGCCGGAACCCGACAGCCCGGTAAGCCACAGCGTCGCCCCGGCACTGGCCCGATCCGCGCGATCGACCGCCGAACTGTGCCAGACGATCTCCTCGCGCCGCCCGGTCTCGCGTGCCAGGATCATACCCGCGGCCACCGTCCGATTGGTCACCTCGTCGACCAGGATGAAGCTGCCGGTGCGGCGGTTGTCCCGATACGGATCGAACATCAGCGGCGCCCGGCTGTGCAGCCGCACCCTGCCGATGTCGTTGAGCCCCAGACCTTCCGCATCCTCGACACGATGCAGGGTGTTCACGTCCAGGCGATAGTCCAGCCCGCTGACCCGCACCCGCGCGGACTGGGCCGCAGTGCGCACGGTGTAGTCCGTACCCGGCCGCAGCACCGCCTCGTCGTCGAACCAGCACACCGTCGCATCGATCTCGCGATCGATGTGCGGCCGATTGCCCGGACGCGCGAGCATATCCCCGCGACCGATGTCGAGTTCGTCCTCCAGCGCCAGCGAGACGGCCATTCCGGTGAACGCCTCGTCCACCTTGGTCCCGCCCGGACCCCAGATCCGCGCGACCCGGCTGGTCTGCCCGGACGGCAGCACCACGACCTCGTCACCCGGTTTGAAGATGCCGCCCGCGACCGTCCCGGCATAGCTGCGCGGTTCGTCGACCGAGGGCCGCAGCACGTACTGCACCGGCAGGCGGGCATCGATCAGATTGCGGTCCGAGGCGATGTGCACATCCTCGAGATGCGCCAGCAGCGGCGGGCCGGGATACCACGGCATCCGCGTGGAGGTCTCGACCACGTTGTCGCCCAGCAGCGCCGACACCGGCACGAAGCTCAGATCACCCACGGTCAGCTTGGCGGCGAAATCGGCGAACTCGGCGCGGATCTCGTCGAATCGCTCCTGCGAGAAATCCACCAGGTCCATCTTGTTGACGCACACCACCAGGTGCGGAACGCCCAGCAGCGCCGCGAGGAAGGCGTGCCGGCGGGTCTGCTCGACCACACCCTTGCGCGCGTCGATCAGGATCAGCGCCAGATCAGCTGTGGACGCCCCGGTCACCATGTTCCGGGTGTACTGCACATGGCCCGGGGTGTCGGCGATGATGAATTTCCTTCGCGGCGTGGCGAAGTAGCGGTAGGCGACGTCGATCGTGATGCCCTGCTCGCGTTCCGCGCGCAGCCCGTCGGTCACCAACGCCAGGTCCGCCGCCCCGTCGCCGCGTTGCGCGCTGACCCGTTCGATGGCCGCGAGCTGATCGCTGAACAGGCTCTTGGAGTCGTAGAGCAGCCGGCCGATCAGCGTGGACTTGCCGTCGTCCACGCTGCCCGCGGTCGCCAGACGTAACAGATTGCGGCTCATCAGAAGTAGCCCTCTCGCTTGCGATCCTCCATGCCGCTCTCGGAGATCCGGTCGTCCGCACGCGTCGCGCCGCGTTCGGTCAGCCGGGTGACGGCGGTTTCCGCGATCACCGCTGCCGGATCGGCGGCCTCGCTCTCGACGCATCCGGTGCAGGTCGCATCGCCCACGGTGCGGAAGCGCACGGTCGCCTCGAACAGCGGCTCGTCCGGGCTCGGAGTCAGGAAACGGTTGTCGGCCAGGAGCATTCCGTCCCGCCGGAACACCTGCCGCCGATGCGCGTAGTACAGCGAGGGCAGATCCACCGCCTCCCGGTCGATGTACTCCCAGATGTCCAGTTCGGTCCAGTTCGACAGCGGGAACACCCGGATGTGCTCGCCCGCACGATGTCTGCCGTTGTAGAGATTCCAGATCTCCGGGCGCTGCGCCCGCGGCTCCCAGGCGCCGAACTCGTCGCGGAAGCTGAAGACCCGTTCCTTGGCCCGCGCCTTCTCCTCGTCGCGGCGCGCACCGCCGAAGACCGCGTCGAAGCGGTGTTCCCCGATAGCGCGCAGCAGGGTCGTGGTCTGCAGGCGATTGCGCGTCTCGCCCGGACGTTCGTGCACCCGGCCGGCATCGATGTCGTCCTGCACCCGGGCCACCACCAGCCGCGCCCCGGCCCGCTCGGCCGCGCGATCGCGGAACTCGATCACCTCGTCGAAGTTGTGACCGGTGTCGATGTGCATCAGCGTGAACGGCAGCGGCGCGGGCCAGAACGCCTTGCGCGCCACCTCCAGCATCACGGCCGAATCCTTACCGCCGGAGAACAGCAGCACCGGCCGTTCGAAGGTCGCCGCGACCTCACGGAAGATATGCACCGATTCGGCCTCCAAGGCCGCCAGATGCGACAGCTCGTATCCCGTCCGCATCACACTTCTCACCCACTCACCGCGACGGATCGTTCGCATCGCTCTTACCACTCGCGCCTGTCTCCGACCATCCGCCGGAATCCTGACCGTAGTTGCGATGTCGAATATTCGACGCTATCGTTCGATATTGTGACACCGACGATAGGCCCGAAGCGCCACGCCGGTCAAGAACCTGTTTCAGAAATTGGTTCGGCCGCGCCCGCCTCACCGCCCACCCACCGCGTCGTCCAGGTGATCGGGCTGCTGTCCCGCCACGTCGGCGACCATCTCTCACTGGCCCGGATCGTCCGCGAGACGGACCTGTCCCGCGCCACCGCGCACGCGGTGCTCACCCAGCTCACCGCCGATCACTGGACCGTGCGGGACGCCGACGGCAACTACGGGCTGGGCCTGGGCCTGCTCACCGTCGCCCGCCGCGCCGAGGCCGCGTTCCCGCTGCGCCGCCTGGCCCTGACCCCCATCCGCGAGTTCTCCGCACGTCAGGGCATTCCGGTCTTCCTCGCCGAGCGCGAGGACGGCGCGATCGTCATCACCGAGGTCGCGGGCACCCCGACGCTGCCATGGATCCGGCCGGGCCGCCGCCTGCCACTCGCGCCGCCGGTGGTCCGCGAATTCCTGGCCTGGGCGCCCGAGTCCGACCGCCAGGCCTGGCTCGGCCATGCCGATCCGGCGCATCGCGACCGCCTGGTCGCGGTCCTGGCGGCGGTGCGCAATCGCGGCTATTCGGTCGAGCGGCTGGCCGATGATTCGGCCCCGATGCTCGAAGCGCTTGCCGCGCTGCGCGACTCGCCGGTCACCGATCCGCTGCGCAACCGGCTCGGCGCGATGATCGCCGATCTGATCACCATCGACTACCTGCCCGACGAACTGGGCCCGGCCAATGCCGTCGTCACCGTCGCGGCTCCGATCTTCCTGGGCTCCACGGTGACCGCCGCCGTCGTCGCCTGCCCCGACACCCTGCTGTCGGCCGAGGAGCTCACCGCACTCGGCACCGCGACGCGTGCGGTGAGTGACGCGCTCACCGCGGCCCTACGCCAGGACACCACCGCACCGCTGACAACCGTCCAACCCGGCTGACGCCCGGTCCGCGGACAATGCCGCTCAGCTCGGCCACTTGGTTCACCAACTGCCCCACCAGCATCCAGAGCACCAATTCGCCCTGGTGCAAACGCTCCCGACCGGCACCGGGTCGGAGACCCTCCGCAAGACCGGACCGGACCGCCACGTCGGGCGTCTAATCTCCTGTGGCGCACCGGAATCGCCCTGATCAACCCGCCGGGAAATATGTTCATCGGCGAGTCGCCGATCCGCCACACCTTCGGGGCAGACGGGAGGGGTGCAACTGTGGTTAGCTGTGAGGCCATGAGCACGTCGCTGGCCGCCCTTCCGGAGGAATATCTACCGCGCGATACCGCGGATGTCGTTCGCACCGTGCGAGATTCACGGCCGCAACCACTGACGGTCCGCGGCGGCGAGCGCAGCAGCGAGAACGAGGACGAACCCGGCCCGCCCGACCGCCGCATCGTCCTGTCCCTGCGCCGGATGAACCGCGTGCAGGCGGTGGACGCCGAGGCCCGTCAGGTGCGGGTGCAAGCCGGCGCACGCCTGTCCGATATCGACCGCACCCTCGCCGCGCACGGACTGGGCCTGCCCATCGTCGGCGACCACCGGGAGATCACCGCGGGCGGATTCGCCGCGGTGGGCGGGCTGTCCACCGCCTCGCACCGGTACGGCATGTTCAGCGACAACGTCCTCGCGCTCGAATACGTCGATCCGGAAGGCAGATTCGGCACCTGCGGGCGCAACCACCACGCCGAACGCTTCCACCGCATCCTCGGCGGCGCGGGTCGCACCGGCATCATCACCGCGCTCACCCTGCAGGCCGTCGAGGTCGACAAGGACCACACCTGGCTGACCTCCGACGCGCACCGCTTCCTGGATTTCGACGGTTTCGTCGAGCACACCCTCGACGCGATCGAACATCCCGGCGATGCGATGTTGCAGGTCGGACGCTGGGTCGACACCGCGCCGCTGCGGGTCTCACGCCCGGTCGGCACCGGCAACATCCAGCTGGGCACGGTGCGCTTCGGCCAGTGGTCCAGCCTGCATCCCACCACCGCGACGACCACCCTGCGGGCCCGCCGCGAACTCGGTTCCCGCGCGCGCAAATCCCTCGGCGCGATCGCCTCGGCCGCGGGCGGACGAGCGGGCATGCCGGTCCGCAACGCCGCCGCCGGTGCGCTGATGTTCTCCCCGAAGGTGCTCACCCTGCGCGACGCGGAATATCTCGCCGACACCGTGATCAGCACGTCCGAACGCGGACCGGCCTACCGCGCAGCGGTTTTCGCGCCACTGTCGACCTACACCGCGGTCTTCCACCGCCTGCACGACCTGTTCTCCGAATACCGCGAACGCAACGAGTGCTTCACCGTCATCTCCGCCCTGACCTACGGCGTGCGCTCGCCCTACCTGCACGACCTCGCCGGTGAGGACCACGGCTTCATCAGCTTCACCTGCCGCCTACGCCCCGCCAGCGCCTTCACCGGTCGCACCGGCACCACCGAGGCCCTGCGCGAGATCAGCATCGCCATCGACGACATCTGCCGCTCCGAACGAGCCCGCCGCTACCTCATGGCCGAATAGGACCACCACACGAAAACAGCGCCCCGGTTCAGAAACCCGGGGCGCTGTTTCATGCGTTGCTGAAGGTCAGTACATCTCGTTCAAGTACTCCGTACAACGCCGCGAACACGCCGGAGCGAAGCGGAGGCCAAAGATACAGCTAGTGCTTCTCGGGACCGATGTGGTACTCGAAGACCAGGCCGGCTGCCGCGGTCAGGATGCAGATGACGCCGATGGCGATCAGCCACAGCTGGAAGAACGCGAAACCGATCGCGGTGATCGCGGCCGCACCGGCCAGGGTGACCGGCCAGAAGCTACCGGGCGAGAAGAAGCCCAGATCGCCTGCGCCGTCCACGATCTCGGCCTCCTCGTAGTCCTCCGGACGCAGGTCCAGACGACGAGCCACGAAGCGGAAGTACGTGCCGACGATGAGGGTCAGGCCCGCGGTCAGCACGATCGCGGTGGTGCCCGCCCACTCCACACCGGTACTGGACTGACCGGTGAAGAAGGCGTAGATGACGGCCACGATGATGAAGAACACCGTGAGCAGTTCGAAGATGCGTGCTTCGACCTTCATATCAGTTCAGTCCTCAGTTGCTCTGCTGGGCCTCGGTCGCCGAGCGCAGGGTGCGGTCGGTGTTGAACGGGTGCGTGGACACCGCCACCGGCGACTCGCCGATGTCGGCCAGCGCCTCGGCAGTGGTCTTCCCGGCCTTGCGGTCGGTCATGTACTTGTCGAACTTCTCCGGCGAGACCGCCCGGACCTCGAAGTTCATCATCGAGTGGAACGTGCCGCACATCTCCGCACACCGGCCGACGAACGCGCCTTCCTTCTCGATCTTCGAGATCTGGAAGATGTTGTCGGAGTGGTTCTCCTTCGGATCCGGCATCACGTCGCGCTTGAACAGGAACTCCGGCACCCAGAACGAGTGGATGACATCGGCCGAGGCGAGCTGGAACTCGATCACCCGGTTGGTCGGCAGCACGAGCACCGGAACCTCGGTGCTGGAACCGACGGTCTCGACCTTGTCGTAGTGCAGGTAGCTGATGTCGTTGCCGGGCAAGCCGTGGTCCGGACCGGGCTGGGCGTGGCCGTTGGCCTTGCGGTCCTTGTACTCGTCGATGATCTGCTGGTCCATGCCCTGACGGGTGTGGTCGACACCGTCGTAGACCTGGCCGTTCTCGTCGACCTTCTGGTAGCCGAACTTCCAGTTCCACTGGAACGCGGTCACGTCCACGACCACGTTCGGGTTGGACACCTTCTCGTGCACGTAGTTCTGCACGACCACGGTGAAGTAGAACAGCACCGCGATGATCACGAACGGAATCGCGGTGTAGGTCAGCTCCAGCGGGACGTTGTACCCGGTCTGGCGGGGGAACTCGGGCGAGTTCGGCTTCTTGCGGTGGAAGGCGACCGTCCAGAAGGTCAGGCCCCACACCAGCACACCCATCGCCAGCGCGGCGATGACCGACCAGGTCCACAGCTCCCGCATCTTCGTGCCCTGCGGGGTGACACCCGAGGGCCACCCGAACCGCAGCACGGGATTGTCGATCGAGCAGCCGGATACGGCGATGACAGTGATCCCCAAGGACACCGCCAGCCCGGCCCGCCGAAGCAGGCGGCCTCGTCCGCCGGAGGTAGCGCCCCCGTCGGGCCGCGCCCCTATCGCTTCGCTCGCCTTGTGCGCCACGCTCAACGCCTTCCTGGTCGTCTATCCGACTCGGCGCCGCCCGGGTGGCCCGGACGGCACATTTTCAGCACGTTCGAGGAACTCACCGGCGAACCCCGCAAACGCGCGGCCCACCTCGGGAGTTCCCGAGTACTACGCAGCGTAGACCAAACCGGGTACCGCGTTGTGCGCGGGTCGGATTCGACACTCCGAAGATCGAGGCTGCGACGGAGATCGCTGCGAGCGGCCAACTATCAACCGAGGTTACGACGTTGTGGACACCGCTCGATGCCAAAGAACCGGACACTGCGGGCATCGGAAACCTGCCTCTACTACGGAATCAGTCCGGTACGACACAGCTCCAAAGGGCAGAAGATACCGATTCAAGGCAGAATGATTCCGGAATCATTCCGCGGTACGGCATACTCGCGGACTGGGTTTCGATCTCCTCCCCGACCTACTCCCTATCCCGGAAATGAGGTTCCTCACGCCGTGTGTGGCCTGCTCGGATTTCTGACCGCCGATGTGGCGACCGACGAGGTCGTGCACCAGGTGTACGAGGCGTTGCAGTGCGGGCGTCACCGGGGGCCCGACGAGCGCGGCACCTGGCACGACGAGCACATCATCCTGGGCTTCAACCGCCTGTCGATCATCGATATCGAGCATTCGCACCAGCCGCTGCGCTGGGGGCCGCCGGAGAATCCGGAGCGGTACGCGCTGGCGTTCAACGGGGAGATCTACAACTACCTGGAGCTGCGTGAGCAGTTGACCGCCGAACACGGCGCGCAGTTCCGGACCGAGGGCGACGGTGAATCCATAGTCGCCGCCTATCACCACTGGGGTACCGATGCGTTCTCCCGGTTGCGCGGCATGTTCGCCTTCGCGATCTGGGATACCGAGACCCGGCAGCTGGTCCTCGCGCGCGACCGGTTCGGCATCAAACCACTGTTCGTGGCGACCGGTCCGGGCGGCACCGCCTACGCGAGCGAGAAGAAGAGTCTGCTCGAACTGCTCGAGCCGCTGGGCCTGTCGCGGTCGATCGATGTGCGGGCGGTCGAGCACTACACCGTGCTGCAGTACGTGCCCGAGCCCGAGACGTTGCACGCCGACGTGCGGCGTCTGGAGTCGGGTTGCTATGCAACGCTGACACCGGGTGAGCAGCCGAAGATCACCCGCTACTTCGAGCCGACGTTCCGGGTGCGCCCGTTCGCGCCGGACGCCGCCGAGGCCCGCTACCGGGAAATCTCCGAGGTGCTGCGCGATTCGGTCGCCAAACACATGCGCGCGGACGTGACGGTCGGCGCGTTCCTGTCCGGCGGCATCGATTCCACCGCGACCGCGGCGCTGGCGATCCAGCACAACCCGAATCTGCTCACCTTCACCTCGGCCTTCGAACGCGAGGGCTACTCCGAGGCCGACGTGGCCGCCGAAACCGCCGAGGCGATCGGCGCGAAGCACTACATCCGCATGGTGAGCCCCGAGGAGTACGCCGCCGCGATCCCCGAGATCGTCTGGTACCTGGACGATCCGGTCGCGGATCCGGCACTGGTGCCGCTGTACTTCGTGGCCAAGGAGGCCCGCAAGCACGTCAAGGTGGTGCTCTCGGGCGAGGGCGCCGACGAGCTGTTCGGTGGCTACACGATCTATCGGGAACCGTTGTCGCTCAAACCTTTCGAGTACCTGCCGCGTGGTGCGCGCAAGCTGCTCGGCAAGCTGTCGGACCGGATTCCCGAGGGCACCCGGGGCAAGAGCCTGCTGCATCGCGGGTCGCTCACCCTCGAGGAGCGCTACTACGGCAACGCACGCAGTTTCAGTGACGCCCAGTTGCGTTCGGTGCTGCGCGATTTCCGGCCCGAATGGACTCATCAGGACGTCACCGCGCCGATCTACGATCGATCGCGCGGCTGGGATCCGGTGGCGCGCATGCAGCATCTGGACCTGTTCACCTGGCTGCGCGGGGACATCCTGGTCAAGGCCGACAAGATGACCATGGCCAACTCCCTCGAGCTGCGGGTGCCGTTCCTGGATCCCGAGGTGTTCGCGATCGCCGAACAGCTGCCGTACGAGCAGAAGATCACCTCCGAGACCACCAAGTACGCCCTGCGCCGGGCGCTCGAGGAGATCGTGCCGCCGCATGTGCTGCACCGTCCCAAGCTGGGCTTCCCGGTGCCGCTGCGGCACTGGCTGCGCGGTCCGGAGCTGTACGACTGGGCCGCGCAGCAGATCGCCGAATCGCAGACCGACCACCTGCTGAACAAGGCCGCGATCACCGCGATGCTCGAAGCGCACCGCACCGGGACTGTCGATCACAGCCGCCGGCTGTGGACGGTGCTGGTATTCATGGTCTGGCACGGCATCTTCGTCGAGGACCGCATCAAGCCCGCCATCGAGGAACCCACGTACCCGGTGCGCCTGTAACCGTCGCTGATTCACTGGTCGGCCCTCGACCGGGCGCGCGCGGACCGGGTCCGAACGCGTCGCCGGTTCACCTGGTTTTCGCCGGGTCGTAGCCTCACCAGCACCGAACCGGAGTTAGCTGGAACGTATGGCGGAAAACCCAGGCCCCAGCAGCGACGACGCCGACCCGGACGCGTCTCCGCAGGCCACGAACCAGGGCATCAGCCGACGGTGGCTGTTCGGCGCGTCGGCCGGTGCCGCGGTCGCCGGTCTGGCGGTCGGAGCGGGCGGGGCCACCGCGCTGCGCGGCGACGGCGAAACTCGCGCCGCCGAGATCTGGCCGCGTTCGCCCGATCTGGTGATGAGTGCGGACAGTACTGCCGCACCGCATGTTTCGGGTCTGCACCTGCAGTTCGGGGCCGATGCCGCGCGGGAGGCGGTGATCTCCTGGTACACCACCGCTTCGGTGCGTAACCCGGTGGTGCGCTACGGCACCGCCGCCGCCGGATTCGGCACGACCGTGCAGGCGCAGACCCGCACGTATCGCGACGGCAAGTCCGGCATCGAGATCACCGCCCAGCACGCGCGGCTGACCGGGCTGTCTCCCGATACCGACTACGTCTACGCGGCCGGTCACGACGGCGCTCCCCCGGAACTGGGCACCCTGCGCACCGCGCCGTCGGGCCGGGCGGCGTTCCGGTTCACCAGCTTCGGCGATCAAGGCACGCCGACGCTGGGCAAACTCCTCGACGGCACGTACGTCAACGACAATCTCGGCTCACCGTTCGCCGGGGACGTCACCGCCGGGATCGAGCGGGTCGCACCGCTGTTCAATCTCGTCAACGGCGATCTGTGCTACGCCAATTTGGCCACCGATCGCATCCGCACCTGGAGCGACTGGTGGGCCAACAACTCCCGCTCGGCCCGCTACCGCCCGTGGATGCCCGCGCCCGGCAATCACGAGAACGAACTCGGCAACGGACCGATCGGATATCAGGCGTTCCAGACCTATTTCACCGTGCCCGACGCGGGTAGCGAGGATCTCACCCGCGGGCTGTGGTACTCGTTCACCGTCGGTGGCGTCCGCGTCATCGCTCTCGCCAACGACGACATCTGCTACCAGGACGCGGGCAGCAGCTATGTGCGCGGCTATTCCGGCGGAGCCCAGAAGCGCTGGCTCGAGGCCGAATTGACGAAGGCGCGCGCGGATCGCGGCATCGACTGGGTGGTGGTGTTCATGCACCAGACCGCGATCTCCTCGGCCGACAAGTTCAACGGGGCCGATCTGGGGATCCGACAGGAATGGCTGCCGCTGTTCGACCGGTACCAGGTCGATCTGGTGCTGGCCGGACACGAACATCATTACGAGCGTTCGCATCCGGTCCGCGGCGTTCTGGGCACCGACACCCTCACCCCGAAACCGGTGGACACCCGCACCGATGTCGTCGACACCAGCAAGGGCACAGTGCATCTGGTGATCGGCGGCGGCGGAACCTCGGCCCCGTCCAACGCCCTGTTCTTCCCCGGCGAGCAGTGCCGCGTGGTCACCTCGGTCGGCGCGACGGACTCCGGCACCGGTAAGAAGACGCCCGTGTACGTCCAGGAGCAGGCCCCCTGGTCGGCCTTCAAGGATTCCGAACACCCCTACGGTTTCTGCGCTTTCGACGTGGACCCCGGCAAGCCCGGCGGCAACACCACCATGAAGGCCACCTACTACGCCCTCACCGGTCCCACCAACACCTTGAAGGTCGTCGACCACTTCACCCTCACCCGCCCCCGCTCCGACCGCTGACCGCTCTTTCGCGGACTGCCGCCCACGGGTGCGAGCGGCAGTCGGCGCCTCGGCCGGGCAGGCATCCGCGGCGAGGCCCGCATGCGGCGACAACGGCCGCTGCCCCGTCAGCGACTGCCGAAGGTGGCGACGACGAGCGCGAGCGTGGTGCTCACCTCGAGCGCGGCTCCCAGCACGTCACCGTTGAGTCCGCCGAACCGATTGACGCAGTGCCGGACCAGGATTCCGGCGGCGATCAGCCCCGCCGCTGCGGCGAGGATGCCGAGCCACCATCGTCCCGGAACGGCGAAGAACCCTGCGGCGAGCGCGATCACGACCCACGGGAGGGCGATCCGCGGCGATTGCGTCCCGGCGACCAGCGTCCCGAATCCCGAACCGGGAGCGGGTTCGTAACCGCGACGACAGGCGAGCACCACCGCAACACGCCCCACGGCAACCGCCGCCGCAATCGCCAGCCAGCGCCCCGATCCGGCCAGCGCGGCACACGAGAACGCCTGCACCGCAACGGCGAATATCACCGCGGCGACACCGAACGGGCCCGCCCCACCGCTTTTCATGATCTCCCGGGCCCGCTCGGGCGGCCCGTAGCTGCCGAGGCCGTCGAAGGTGTCGGCCAGCCCGTCCAGGTGCATCCCCCGGGTGATCAGCGCGAGCGCCGCCACCACGATCAACCCGGCCAGCGCGAAACTCGTTCCCGCAGTGCCCAACACCCACATCAACCCCGCCGCCGCGGCTCCCAGCACGATCCCCACGATCGGAGCCATCGCGATCGCCCGCGTCGCCACCGCCCGATCCACCTCGTCGGGACCGGACACCGGCAGCACGGTCAGCCACGAGAACGCGAGCCGAATGCCGTTCACCGGCACCCCTTCTCGCCCCATCGGCGGTGCGCCGACAGCGGGAGACGGGGTTCGGCGGTGATCAAGGCGCGGCGGGGGCGGTGTCGTCGGCGGTGCTGACTCCGGCCTCGCCGAACGTGGCCATTTCCGTGAGGGCCGCGACGGCGGCACGCAGCAGGGGCAGGGCGGTGACCGCACCGGAACCCTCGCCCAGGCGCATCTCCATCTCCAGCAGCGGTTCCAAGCCGAGTTTGGTGAGAGCGGCGCGATGCGCGGGTTCGGTCGAGCGATGGCCCGCGACCCACCACGCCGACGCCCCCGGCGCGAGCGCATCCGCGAGCAGAGCGGCGGCAGTGACGACCACGCCGTCCAGGATCACCGGTGTGCGGCGCACCGCGGCCTGCGCCAGATATCCGGCCATCGCGGCGAGATCCGCGCCACCCGCGACCCGCAGCAGCGCGACCGGATCCTTCAGGTGCGGACGGGCCCGCCACATGGCGTCGCGAATCGCGGCTGCTTTGCGCATCCAGCCCGCATCGTCGACCCCGGTGCCCCGGCCGATCGCCAGAACCGGTTCGGTATCGGTGATCGCGGCGATGAGAACCGTTGCGGGCGTGGTATTCCCGATGCCCATATCACCGGCGATCAGCAGATCCGCGCCGCCGTCGATCTCCTCGTCGGCGATCGCGCGCCCGGCCGCGAGTGCGGCGTTCACCTGGGCCTCGGTCAGCGCGTCCTCGCGATCGATGGCCCCGCCCGCCCGGCACACCTTGTACGCCGAAACGGCCGGATCGGTGTCGGCGTCCACGGCGATGTCCACCACGCGCACCGTCGCATCCGCGAGCCGGGCCAGCGCGTTCACCGCTGCGCCGCCCGCGAGGATATTGGCCACCATCTGCACGGTGACCTCACTCGGATAGGCCGAAACCCCGTGCCGCGCAATGCCGTGATCGCCCGCGAACACCACGACCCGGGCCCGCTCGAACTGCCGCGGCGGGCAGACGCCCTGACATGCGGCGACCCAGTTGCCCAGCGTCTCCAGCCGCCCCAGCGCTCCCGCGGGTTTGGTGAGCTGCAACTGCCGTTCCTGCGCCTGCACCCGGACGTGCTGATCGGGCGGAGCGACGATCCCGAAAGTCGGCGCCTCGCCGGACAAGTCGTACATCGGGTCGGCCGCACCGGGAATTTCGGCAGCGGGAACTTCGGGAGCGGAAGACGTTGCGGCCGAGCCGTTCCCCGAATCCTGCGCCGCCGCACCGGAACCCGCACCGGCCGCCAGCGCCGCCGCACCCCCGTCCTGCACCGTGGCCGCGCTCTGCTGCGCGTCGGTCACGACCGAAGTCGCTACCACAGTGGCGTTTCCGGATTCCCGAACGCGCACCGGAACCCCCGCGACAACGAGGTACACCTCGTCGCACAACGCCGCCACCCGCTGGTTGAGCGTTCCGATCTCATCGGCGAACAACCGCCCCGACCGCGTACCCGGCAGCACGCCCAGTCCGGTCTCGGGGCTCACGATCACCAGCGGCTGCGCATATCCGGCGATGGCCGCGACCAGCTCCTCGACATCGGGCGCAACCGTGCCGCGCGGCGATTCCCAGGCCGACCGCGCATCGATCCGGCCGGTCAGCCAGGTGCCGAGATCGTCGATCAGCGTCATCGGCGTCGGCTCGGCCAGCGCACGCACCGGATCGCCCTCGACGACCTGCCAGTCCGCGGGCCGCCGCTCCCGATGCGCCGCCACCCGGTCGGCGAAATCGCCGTCGGCGGGATCCACCGCGGCGGTCGCGACATACCGGACCGGCCCGGCCCGGCCGGCCAGCTCCTCGGCGAAGGCCGACTTCCCGGACCGTGTCCCACCGAGCACCAGCGTCCGCAGCGGCCGCTGCCTCGAAGCATCGTTCAACACGCCAGAACGGTACCAATCACCACCTCACCATGACATGCGCGCACCGATACCCCGCGCCGATTCACGAACCTCTTGTCAGGTTGGACCTGACAGATTCATACTCGTGTCAGGTAATCCCTGACACGAACTCCCGAGGAGGGCGTAATGACCGCACCCACCCCCGCACCACCCCGATGCTCCTTCTGTGGCAAGCCTCCCGCCGAGGTGAACACTCTCGTCGCCGGTCCCGGCGTGCACATCTGCGACGAATGCATCGGACTCGCCGTCACCATCACCGAGAATCACCGCCCCTCGGACACACCCGCTCCCCTGCAGATCTGGGAGGCGATGTCGGACGACGAAATGCTCCAGCACATTCCGCGCGTTGCCGCGGTGGCCGCTCAGGTCGAGCAGAATCTGCGCGACTGGGTCCAGGAATTGCGCCGCCGCAAGGTCACCTGGGCTCGCATCGGCGGCGCGCTCGACATCACCCGGCAGTCCGCCTGGGAGCGCTTCTCCGGCGAGGAGTGAACCACCCGCGGCGCGGAACTCAGGATCCGAAGCGACGACGATATTCGGTGGGCGCGATGCCGACCTGACGCTGGAAATGGTGTCGCAGCAGGGCTCCCGAGCCGAACCCGCACCGTCCGGCGATGGTCTCGAGATCCAGCGCGGTCTCCTCCAGCAGCTGCTTGGACAGCAGAATGCGTTGCGAGGTCAGCCATTTCACCGGCGTCGTCCCGGCCTCGGCGGCGAAGCGGCGAGCGAAGGTGCGCGTGGACATGGCCGAGCGAGAGGCCAGATCCTCCACGCTGTGCGGCAGTTCGAGATGTTCGTTCATCCAGCGCATCGTCTCCCCCAGACTGTCCGAATCACAGTCGGGGACGGGACGTTCGATGAACTGTCGCTGCCCGCCGTCCCGCTGCGGCGGCACCACCATCCGGCGGGCGATCTTGTTGGCCACCGCACTGCCCAGCTCGCGGCGGACCAGATGCAGACAGGCATCGATTCCGGCCGCGGTGCCCGCACTGGTGATCACCGCGCCCTCATCGACGAACAGCACGTCCGGATCGACCGTGGCCTCGGGGTACATCTCGGCCAGGCGATCCACATATCGCCAGTGGGTGGTGCAGGTCCGCCCGTCCAGCAGTCCGGCGGCACCGGCCAGGAATGCGCCGGAACACACCGTCAGCACGATCGCCCCGGCCGCGGCCGCATCGCGAACCGCCTGCACCACAACGGGATCGAAATCCTCCCCGGAGCCGAACGGAAAAGCCGGAACGGCGACCAGGTCCGCCCCCCGCAACTCGTCCAGGTCGTACTGCGGGGTGACGGTGATCCCGGGCGTACTCGACTTCAGCGGATGCCCGGCCTGCGCACCGCACACCCGGAAGTCGAACAGGGGTAGTCCGTCGTCGCGGCGGTCCAGCCCGAAAACCTCACAGACGACCCCGAATTCGAACATTGCCAGATGTTCGTTGAGCACGACGGCGACCTTGGACAGCACCCCACCAGTGTACTTGGCCGAATATTGTTGAAGTATGTCGTTACCGCCACTGTTGGCGGCAAGTGCATGAGCGCAAAATTACTGCCATGCTCATTTTCACGCTGTTGCTCCTGGTCATCGCCGCACTGACGGCCTACCTCCACTACCGGACCGGCGCACACCCCACCGGATCATCGAATGTCGTCGACCGCGACGCGGACCGGATGGATCACGAACTTCGCGCCATCCTCGGCATCCGCGAAACCCGCTGAAAGCCGTGCACACCATGACCATCCGCGCTCGACTGCACCGAACCTGGACCATCGTCGGCGAACTGACCAGCAGACTCTGCACATTCGTCCCGCAACCCCCGCAGGGCACCGGAATCCAGCCCTCGGACACCGCGCGTTTCGGCATCCTGCTCAACACGTCCCACGGCATGCGCGAACACGGCTGAGCACGTTCGCAATTCGTACTCGCTCAGTGCGATCGGCCGCAGGTCACCAGGCTTCGGACCAGCAACGATCCGTTCGGACTCGAATCCGATCAGACGCTGTCGCCGGGGTTGACCCGCGGCTTGGGCATCCGCATCCGGCGAATCTGCGAGGCCCGCACGAATGCGTACCAACCCAGCTGCATCGATGAATTGGTGCTGGCGGGGAAACGCTCACGCACCCGGCGGTTGATGATGCGGCCGAGAACCACACCCTCGCCGGCCATGAACACCATCATCACCAGCATGGCCAGCGTGACGTAGATCTGCACCGCCGGATTCAGGAACATCGCCACGATCAGCAGCAGTGCCAGCGGCATGAACAGACCCACCAGATTGCGGCGGGCGTCGACCAGATCGCGCACGTAGGCGCGGACCGGGCCGCGATCACGCGGCGGCAGGTACGCATCCTCCCCGGCGGCCATGCGGGCGCGCCGGTCGGCGGCGGCGGCACGACGTTCGGCCGAGGCGGTCTTTCGGTCGGCCTTCGTGCCGCGCGTGGCCTTGCGCCTGGCCCGCGCTTCCTTCTGGGTCATGGGCGCGGGGGCCACCGGCCCCCTGCGCTTACCCTCGGCATCGCGTCGTTTGGGGGTCGGACGCCCCTTACCTGCGGTGGCCGTGACGGGCGCGGTCGAGTCACCGGTCTCGGCGGCCGGGGCGTCCTCGGCGAGGTCGTTACTGCCGGCTGCATCGCCGCGGCGGAGGAACTTCACGCCGACCAGGCTATTGGATGGAGTATCGCCCAGGAAATGCGGTACGCCCAGATTGTTGTGTCACAACTCATACCACACCGTTCAGCCCCCGGTAACCCGGCGTTTCCGGGGTGCGCGGACACCCGAGCCGCGACGGAGTGGCAAGATTGGAATAGACACCCACGAGGTTGACGTTGACCGCTTACGAGCCGTGCGCTGTTACGGGTTGAACACAGGTCCCTAGGAGAGTTCATGACTGTGCAGAACGAGACCACCACACACGGTGTGACACTGACCGATGCCGCCGCGTCCAAGGCCAAGACGCTGCTCGATCAGGAGGGTCGCGACGATCTGTCGCTGCGCATCGCCGTTCAGCCCGGTGGCTGTGCGGGCCTGCGCTACCAGCTCTTCTTCGACGACCGCGCCCTGGACGGCGACCTGGTCGTCGAGTTCGGCGGCGTGAAGCTGGCCGTGGATCGGATGAGCGCCCCTTACGTCGAGGGCGCCTCGATCGACTTCGTCGACACCATCGAGAAGCAGGGTTTCACCATCGACAACCCGAACGCCACCGGCTCCTGCGCCTGCGGCGACAGCTTCAACTGACATCTGCCCCTCGGCGCGGAACTCATCCGGGTTCCGCGCTGCATTCGTTTCGGCGCGTGCGGGAGCCGGCGGCGATCACACCTGGTGACCGCGACCGGCTCGGCCGCACGCGCCGGTGTCATGTCGTTCGGCCTTACCATCCGTGATCCGTACGCGGTACGGTGAAGATCGATCTCGCCTCGACAGTGAAGGACCAGGTTTTCGTGACCATCGCAGTGTCCGCATCCATCGCGACAGACCATCTGATGCGTTTCCCGGGAAAGTTCTCCGATGTGCTGCTCGCCGATCAGCTGCAGCACGTATCGCTGAGTTTCCTCGTCGACGATCTGGTCATCCGCCGCGGCGGCGTCGCCGGGAACATCGCCTACGCGATGGGCCTGCTGCGCCGCGACCCGCTGCTCGTCGGCTCGGTCGGCGCGGACTTCGGTGAATACCGGAACTGGTTGGAGGGCAACGGCGTCGACTGCTCGGGCGTACGGATCTCGCAGACCGCCCACACCGCGCGCTTCGTCTGCACCACCGACGAGACCATGGCCCAGATCGCCTCGTTCTACCCGGGCGCGATGAGCGAGGCTCGCGACATCTCGATCGCCGACATCGCCGCGAATCACACCCTTGAACTGGTCCTGGTCGGCGCCAACGATCCCGACGCGATGGTCCGCCACACCCGGCAGTGCCGCGAACTGGGCATCGCCTTCGCCGCGGACCCCTCCCAGCAACTCGCCCGGCTCGACGGCGAGCAGGCACTGGACCTGATCGACAGTGCCGCATACCTTTTCACCAACGAGTACGAGTGGGGCCTGCTGCTGCAGAAGACGGGCCTGACCCCCGAGGAGATCAGCCGCCGCGTCGGCATCCGGGTCACCACCCTCGGCGCGAAGGGTGTGGTGATCGTCGATCCCGACGGGGTCGAGGTGAATGTCGAAGTGGTGCCGGAACTTTCGAAGGTCGATCCGACCGGCGTCGGCGATGCCTTCCGGGCCGGATTCCTCACCGGCCACACCGCCGGCCTGAGCCTCGAGCGCGCCGCGCAGCTGGGATCGTTGATCGCCGTGCTGGTGCTGGAGACGGTCGGCACCCAGGAGTGGACCCTCGATCGCGAGCAGGCGCTCGAGCGGATCGGCGCGGCCTACGGCAGCGCGGCGGCCACCGACATCGCCGCCGTCCTGAACTGAACCGCATCCCGGCCTCGAGCGGAAGTCGTTCCGCCCCAAGGTGAATCGCACACACCGTGGACCGCGTCGCCAACTTCTCGCGACGAATCCGGCCCACGGTGTGTCCTGCACTGTCTGCGGACCGGCAGCACGGTGATCGTTCACAATACGGCCGGATGCGTGGAGTTCGCCGACTGGCAATAGGGTGGTTCGTATGGGATCCGACCGTTTGTACTTCCGTCAGCTACTCGCCGGACGCGATTGGGCTGTGGGCGATCCGATCGCCACTCAGATGCGAAATTTCGCGTATCTGATCGGCGATCGTGAGACCGGCGACTGCGTGGTCGTGGATCCCGCGTATGCGGCGGGCGATCTGGTGGATATCGCCGAGAGCGACGGACTGCGGCTGAGCGGGGTGCTGGCCACCCATCACCATCCCGATCACGTGGGCGGCACGATGATGGGATTCACCCTGCGCGGGGTGCGCGACCTGCTGGAGCGGGTGCAGGTCCCGGTGCACGTGCATCAGGAGGAACTGCCGTGGGTGGCCAATGTCACGGAGATCGCGCCCAGCGAACTGACCGGACACGAGCACGGCGACAAGGTCGCCGTCGGCGGATTCGACATCGAACTGCTGCACACCCCCGGACACACACCCGGCAGCATGTGCTTCCTGTTCGAGGACCGGCTGGTCGCGGGCGACACGCTGTTCGTGGAGGGCTGCGGGCGCACCGATTTCCCCGGCGGGGATTCGGAGTCGATGTTCCGCAGCCTGCGCCACCTGGCGGAGTTATCCGGCGACCCGGTCGTGTATCCCGGGCACTGGTACTCCCAGGAGCCCAGTGCGGCACTGTCCGAGGTCCGCGAGAAGAACTACGTCATGCGCCCGCAGACCCTCGAACAGTGGCAGATGTTGATGCCGGGCTGAACGGCCCCGGCCGCGCGGCCTCGATCAGGCCAGTGCGCGCATCCAACCGTGGATGTCGGCGAAGGTTCCGCGCTGGATGCCGGTGAGCGTGTCGCGCAGCGCCATGGTGACCTCGCCGGGTTCCCCATCGCCGATGGTGAACTCACCGTCGGCCGAGCGGACCGAGGCGACCGGGATGACCACGGCCGCGGTTCCGCAGCCGAACACCTCGGTGATCTCCCCGGACTCGGCGCCCTTGCGCCATTCCTCGACCGAGACCCGCCGCTGCTCCACCTCGTACCCGGCATCCGCGGCCAAGGTCAGCAGCGAGTCACGGGTGATGCCCGGCAGCAGCGAACCGGACAGTTCCGGCGTCACCAGCCGCGCCTGCGAACCCGAGCCGAAGACGAAGAACAGGTTGTTGGTGCCCATCTCCTCGACGTAGCGGTGGTCGCACGCGTCGAGCCAGACCACCTGGTCACAGCCCTGTTCACTGGCCTGCTTCTGCGCAAGCAGCGAGGCCGCGTAGTTACCGGCCACCTTCGCCTCGCCGGTACCGCCGGGGGCGGCCCGCACATATTCGGTGGACAGCCACACCCGCACCGGCTTCAGGCCGCGCGGGAAGTAGGCGCCCGCAGGCGATCCCAGCAGCAGGTACTTGTAGGCCCCGGCCGGCTTGACGCCCAGCCCCGACTCCGTCGCGAACAGGAACGGCCGCAGGTACAGCGCATCCTCGCCACCGGCGGCGGGCACCCAGTCCGCGTCGACCTCGAGCAGCTGGCGCACCGATTCGATGAACAGCTCCTCGGGCAGTTCGGCCATCGCCATGCGTCGCGAGGACCGTTGGAAGCGTGCGGCATTCGCGTCGATGCGGAACGTCGCGATGCTGCCGTCGCCCTGGCGATAGGCCTTGAGTCCCTCGAAGATCGCCTGCCCGTAGTGGAACACCATCGTCGCCGGATCCATCGACAGCGGCGCGTACGGCTCGACCCGCGCATCGGCCCACTGGCCGTCGGCGTAATCGATCGACACCATGTGATCGGTGAAATAGCGCCCGAATCCGGGTGCCGCCAAGATCTCCTGCCGTCGCTGCGCCGAGGTGGGCGCGGGATGCGGAATACGGGTGAACTGTGCGGCAGCGGTCATGATTCGATCCTAGCTGCAAGGTAATCCGTATCATTCGGCCGACCATTGGGTACTCTGTTCAGCTTCGTGCCCCGCGGGAACCCACCGGGCACAATGTCCAACGCGCCCAACCGGTGTCAGCCGAGCGGCCGGGTCACCGCACGGCGGCCGGAACATCCGCGTGTGTCGCGAGGAACGTCGTCGATCGGCTCGGCCACGGCCCCGGGGTCACGCGAGCGAAACACTCGATGCCGGGCCGTGCGGGGCGCGCGACCCATGCGGTATCAGACCTGGTCAGGACGTGTGCGGGGTGACGAAGGGGGGCCGGACGACGGCCACCTTCAGGCGACGGCCACGTACATCGACCTCGACCTCGTCGCCGGGCTCGAGGGCCGCGTCCGTATCGAGCAGCGCCAGTGCGATACCGATCTTGCGGGTGGGCGAGAAGGTGCCGGAGGTGGTTTCGCCGATCACCTCGTCGCCGCGCAGTACGGACTGGCCCTGCCGCAGCACGCCTCGGTCGAGTGCCTCCAGCCCCAACAGGATTCGGCGCGGGCCGGCCGACTTCTCCTGTTCCAGTGCGGATTTGCCCCAGAACTCCGGCTTCTTCCAGCCCACGGCCCATCCGGCGCGCGCCTGCACCGGCGAAATGTCCAGTGCCAGTTCATGTCCGTGCAGCGGGTACCCCATCTCGGTGCGCAGCGTGTCGCGCGCGCCCAGGCCCGCGGGCTCGCCCCCGGCCGCGCGCACCTGCACTACGAGTTCGCGGAACAGCGCCTCGGCGTCGTCCCAGCGCGGCAGCAGTTCGTACCCGTGCTCGCCGGTGTAGCCGGTGCGGCAGACCCGGACCTGGCGGCCGTCCCATTCCGCGTCGGCATAGGCCATGTACTCCATCTCGGTCGGCAGCCCGAGCGCGGTCAGCACCCGCGCCGATTCGGGCCCCTGAACCGCGAACACGGCATAGCCGCGATGCTCGTCGGTGATCGTGACGCCCTCGGGTGCGGCCGCGCGCAACGCGGCGACCACCGCGGCGGTGTTGGCCGCATTGGGCACCAGGAAGATCTCGTCGTCGGCGACGTAATAGGCGATCAGATCGTCGATCACCCCGCCCTCGGGCGTACAGCACAGCGTGTACTGTGCCTTGCCCGGCCGGATCCGCCGCAGATCGTTGGTCAGCGCCGAATTCACGAACTCCGCCGCCCCCGGCCCCGACACGGTGGCCTTGCCGAGGTGACTCACATCGAAGACGCCGACCGCCGTGCGGACCGCCGTGTGCTCGGCCACCGTCCCGGCATAGGACACCGGCATCTCCCAGCCGCCGAAGGGCGCGAAATTCGCCCCCAGTTCGACGTGCACGTCGTGGATCGGCCCTCGCAGCAGGTTCGCGTCGTTCACCGGGCCAACCCTAGCGGCCGGATCCTCCCTCGTGTGCACTCGCCGAACAGCCGCACCCTGTCGCTGGATCCGCACCCCCTGCCGCACCTGTTTCGAGTGCGGGTTCATCTACAGGGTGCGGCCTGGCTCCGCTGCCGTGACAGCGCGTCGATGGCCAGTAGCCTGTTCCGCATGACAGCTGCTGCAGATCGCTCGCTCGGACCGGATGTGGATCTGGTCGATTCCCTCAGTCCCGATACCGATGTGCTGGTTCTCGGAGTAGTCGGCGGCGAGGACGGTCCGGCCCTCGCCGGGAGCGACGACGAGGTCGTCATCCGCGCGGTCGGCGCCGAGGCACTCGACGCGGTGCTGGCGAGCTTGCGCGCGGTCGGTGCCAAAGGCTCCGGCGAGGAACTGACACGTATCCCCGCTCCAGCGGGTCTGACCGGCGTCACGAGCGTGCTCGGGGTCGGCCTCGGCGCACCAGACGGCATCGATGCCGAACAGGTGCGCCGCTGCGCTGGCGTCGCGGCCCGCGCGCTGACCGGCGTGCGCCGGGCGGTCACCACCCTGTCCCGCCTGGAGCCCGGTCCGGGACCGGCCGCCGAGGGATTCTTCCTGGGCGCGTACACCTTCACCGCGTTCCGGTCCGAGAAGTCCGCACCCAAGCCGGACGAGGGCCCCCTCGGCCGGATCGAGCTGCTGGTCGCCGATCCGGCCGACACCGCCGCCGTCCGGCATGCGGTGCAGGTGGCCGAGGCGGTCGCCCTCGCCCGCGATTTCGTCAACACTCCGCCCAGCCACCTGTATCCGGCCGAATTCGCCGAGCGCGCGAAGACGCTCGCCGAACAGGCCGGTCTGCAGGTCGAGGTCCTCGACGAAAAGGCCCTCGCCGCAAACGGTTACGGCGGCATCATCGGCGTCGGCCAGGGCTCCTCGCGCCCGCCGCGGCTGATCCGGCTCACCTACGCGGGCGGTGCGAAGAAGGTCGCACTGGTCGGCAAGGGCATCACGTTCGACACCGGCGGCATCTCGATCAAACCCGCCGCCAACATGGAGAACATGACCTCCGATATGGGCGGCGCCGCGGCGGTCATCGCGGCCACGATCGCGGCCGCCAAGCTGGAACTGACCGTCACTGTGACAGCGACGGTCCCCATGGCGGAGAACATGCCCTCGGCCACCGCGCAGCGCCCCGGCGATGTGCTCACCCAGTACGGCGGCACCACGATCGAGGTGATCAACACCGACGCCGAGGGGCGCCTGATCCTCGCCGATGCGATCGTGCGGGCCTGCGAGGACGAGCCCGAATACCTGATCGATGTGGCCACCCTGACGGGTGCGCAACTCGTCGCGCTGGGCAGCCGCACCCCCGGGGTCATGGGCACCGAGGAGTTCCGCGACCGGGTCGCGCGCCTGTCCCAGGAAACCGGTGAGAACGGTTGGGCCATGCCGCTTCCCGCAGAACTGCGCGCGGATCTCAATTCCAAGATCGCGGATCTGGCCAACGTCTCCCCGCATCGTTTCGGCGGCATGCTGGTGGCCGGTCTGTACCTGAAGGAATTCGTCGCCGAGGGCGTGCAGTGGGCCCACCTCGACGTCGCCGGTCCGGCCTACAACACCGGTGGCCCCTTCGGCTACGTCCCCAAGGGCGGCACCGGCGTACCGGTCCGCACACTCGTCGCCGTACTCGGCGATATCGCGGCGGAGTAGCGGTGATGCCGGACGGTTCGCGCGCAGGCACGGCGTCGCGAACCGTCCGTCCGGGGGTGGGCCGACGGCACCTGGCGGACGGTGCCGTCGGGCTAGTCCTCGATTCCGCGCAGTTCCCGCTCGACGGCTCGCTTGCGTTCGATGCGGCGACGCGCGTCGAAGTCCCGCATGCGCTGCGGGTAGCCGGTGCGGCGCACGTCGTACACCGGAATGCCGAGACGACCGGACAAACGCTGCGCACCTCGCTCGCCCACCGTCCGGCGGGTCCATTCCCCGTCATGCGCCACGAGTACGACCGTGACATCGGTCACCGTCGTCTTCGGCTCCACGTACGCCTCGACGCCGACGTGCGAGCGCACCCACTCGTCCAAATACCGGGCATCGGTCGTGGCTCCCCCGCCTGCCGATGTCCGGACACGATCCACCGACTGGCGGAAACGATCCAGCAAACCCATCCCCCGCCGACCTCCTGTCCGGGATATCGGGTTCGAACGCACCCGATTCATCGATAGTGCCAGCCGTCGCGGCGACGCGCCGCAAGTGCCGGACGGCAGGGCGCGACCACCGGGCACGGGCCGCCCTGTGGTACACGCCGCGACGGCGAGTGCAAGGATGGACAGTCGGAACAAGAACCCCACACGGATCTCCGGTGCCACACAGAATGTTCGGTGGCGGTCGGCGGCCCGTGCGGTCAGGGCGCGGAGGCAGAGTTTCTCATCACTGCCGAGGGCCCGGCGCACCTGCCGAATAGACTCGGACATCCGCCGCGACCCGCGGCGGGCGCCCGCCGAGAGACAACTGTTGTAGACCCGTCGAGCAGTTATAGGAGTCAACGGACATGGCCTTCTCCGTCCAGATGCCGGCCCTTGGTGAGAGTGTCACCGAGGGAACCGTGACCAGGTGGCTGAAGCAGGAAGGAGACACGGTCGAGGTCGACGAGCCACTGCTCGAGGTGTCCACCGACAAGGTCGACACCGAGATCCCCTCGC
>NZ_JAINZY010000013.1:0-288386 GCF_019890715.1 Nocardia coffeae
TCCTTTGCGAGAAGGGGACCCAGTCTTGGGTCCCCTTCTCTGCGTTTGTAACCCTGTGCCCGTGGTCAGGGTGTCACCCCCACGTGATTCAATTTGGATTGTGCGGGTCGCTCCCGCAGGTCACACGTCAGTGCGTGCGCTGCGGCCGGGTACGAGCAGAAGTCGGAGAAAGGGACCACCGTGTCGGAGCAGAACGACGGTCGCAAACCGTTCCGCCGCAACGGCGGTGGCCAAGGGGCCGGTGGTGAGCGCCGCGACGAAGGTCGGTCGTACCCGCCACGCGAAGGGCGCGACGACGCCGGACGCGGTGAGGAACGTCGGTCCGGTGGCGGCTTCCGGCGCTCGGGTTCCGATCGCGGCGACTCCGGCCGTCCGGAGTCGAATCGCCCATACGAGCAGAACCGTGGTGGATTCCGGGATCGCACCGGCGGCTCCGGGCGCGGTGGTTCCGGTGACCGAGAAGGCGGCGAGCGCGGCGGTTTCCGCCGTGGCGGGTCGGATTCCGAGGACCGTGGTGGTTTCCGCCGGGGTGGTGCCGACCGTGGTGACCAGGGCGGTTTCCGCCGTGGCGGATCCGATCGCGGTGACCAGGGCGGTTTCCGGCGTAGTGGTTCGGACCGTGGTGATCAGGGTGGTTTCCGGCGTGGTGGTTCCGATCGTGGTGACGAGGGTGGTTTCCGGCGCGGATCGGATCGGGAGAACCGGGGCGATAGCGGCGGGTTCGGTCGGACCGGGGATCGGCGTGATTCCGGTCGGCCGAGCAGTGCGGGCCGTGACGACCGGAGGGACCGGGACCGTTCGGCGGGTGGATACCGCGGTGGTCCGGGGCGTGAGGACGCGCGTCGCCCTGATCGGCAGGGTGGGGGTCCGCGACGGGACGGCGATCGTCCCGGTAGTTACGACCGTGGCCAGGGACGAGGCGATCGCCGGGGACCTGCTCGCTCGTTCGAGGACGATCGTGGGCGCCCGGAGCCTCGGCGCGGTTCGGATCGGCCCCGAGGCGATGATCGCGGACGCGGCCAGGGCGGCGGTTTCCGGCGTGACGATGCCGATTTCCGTGGCGAGGGTGGTCGGCCGGGTGGCGACCGTGGTGCCGGTTCGGACCGTCGCCGTGGCGGGGAAGGGGCGCAATTCGGCGCCGTAGGACGCGGCGCCGATCGTCGTCCGCCGCGGCCCGAAGAGCCCGCGCTTCCCGAGGACGCGCAGGCATCGGATTTGGATTCGAGCGTTCGGCGCGATCTGCTGAGCCTCGACAAGGGCAATGCCGAGACCGTCGCGCGCCATCTGGTGATGGCCGCGCGTCTGATCGATGACGAACCGGAACTCGCGCTCGAACACGCCCGTGCCGCGCGGCAGCGCGCCGGGCGGATCGCGGTGGTCCGGGAGACCGCCGGTGTGATCGCCTATCACGCGGGTGAATGGGCCGAGGCGCTCTCGGAGCTGCGTACCGCGCGGCGGATGTCCGGCGGTGCCGGTCTGCTCGCGGTGATGGCCGACTGTGAACGCGGCCTGGGCCGTCCCGAACGGGCTATCGAACTCGGCCGGAGTGACGAGGCTCAGCAACTGACTGCGGACGAGGCCACCGAGCTGAGGATCGTCGTCGCCGGCGCTCGGATGGATCTGGGCCAGTACGACCAGGCCGTGGTCACCCTGCAAACGCCGGAACTGGACCCGGCGCGGGTCGGCCCGGCCTCGGCCCGGCTGTTCTACGCCTACGCCGAGGCACTGCTGGCTGCCGACCGTTCGGACGAGGCGCTGAAATGGTTCTTCAACGCCGCGGCCGCCGACGTCGAGGGCGATACCGACGCCGAGGAGCGCGCCGAGGAACTCGCCGCCGGATATGACGACGAGTTCGACGAGGGCGAGATCGTCCCGGGCGGCTTGGGCCGCGACAGCGACGACACCGGTCCCACGGACGCCGCCCCCGACGACGACAAGCGCTGACCTCACGGAGGTAGCGCTTGCTCGCCCCGTCTCCTCCGGCCGACGGGACGAGGCAGCTCCAATGTGCTTCGTCGCCGAGTCGTCTTCGGCCGATGGTGCGAGGTAGCTCGGACGTGCTTGGTCGCCGGGTTGCCTTGGGCTGATGGTCAGCTCGGATGTGGTTGGTCGCGGGGCGTGTCCGGCTGACTGGACGAGGCAACTCCTGTGCCAGCTCGCCTCGGCGAACAAGACAAGATGTTCCAATTGCCCAGTGCTGTCGTGTCTTCGGTGCCGGCGACGGCAGCGAAACCTATTCGGCGTACCTCTCGGCCAACGTCGCCAACTCGTCCAAGGCGCGGAGCGTGTCGGCTTCGGGGGCCGTGTCGAGTCTGAGAGTTACGCGTTGCGTGCCTGCCTCCGCATAGGCGTCCAATACTGCGAGGTCCGCCGGAGCCGGAGTGATCATGATCGGCAGACCGGTTGTGCGGAATTCGGCGAGTTGCTCGGTCACCGCCGCCGGGGTGTCGACGCCGTTGGGGATCCAGCCGACGCCGAGGCGCGTCGCGCGATCGCGCGCGGCAGCACCGCCGCCGATGAAGATGGGCGGATGGGGCCGTTGGACGGGTTTGGGCCACGCGTAGATCGGATCGAAATCGATGAATCTGCCGTGGAATTCGGCGGTTTCCTCGGTCCAGATCGCCTGGAGGGCAGCGAGCTGCTCGTCCAGCAGCGCACCACGTGTGCGGGGGTCGGTGCCGTGATCGGCCATTTCCTCGCGGTTCCAGCCGACACCGACGCCGAAGACGACGCGGCCACCGGAGAGCAAATCCAGGCCGGCCACCTCCTTGGCGGTGTGGATGATGTCGCGCTGGATCAGCAGGGTGACGCCGGTGCCCAGAATCAGTCGATCGGTCGCGGCCGCGATCGCGCCGAAGGCGACGAACGGATCGAGCGTGCGGTAGTAGTAGTGGCGGGGTAGCTCGCCGCCGGCCGGATAGGGCGTTTTCCGGCTTGCCGGGATATGTGAATGCTCGGCGAGGAACAGCGATTCGAATCCCCGCTCTTCGAGTGCCCGACCGAGTGCGGGACCGGCGATTCCTTCGTCGGTCAGAAAGGTGTTGACTCCGATCTTCATACGAAGGCCGAACCAGCGACCGCGCGCCGGTATTCCACGGAGTCCGGCGGTTCGTGCGAGTCGAGCCGGGCTCGGGCGGACCAAGTAGGCTCGGGCAGTCCGGGTAACGTCCCGGCGCGAGCGTATCGGTGGAGATGAAGGTGGTGCGGGCTGTCGTGACGAGGTTGCGGGATCGGTTCGAGGCTCTGCTGCTGGATCTGGACGGCACCCTGTATCGGGGGAATGAAGTGATTCCCGGTGCGCCCGAGGCGCTTTCGGGTGATCATTCGGCGCAGGCGCTGATGTATGTCACGAACAATGCGAGCCGGTCGGCGGGGGTGGTGGCCGCGCATCTGAGCGAACTCGGGTTCCTCGCCGATGCGGATCAGGTGGTGACCAGCGCCCAGGCGGCGGCGCATCTGCTGGCCGATCGGTTGCCGCCGGGGGCCAGTGTGCTGATCGTCGGTGCGGATGATCTGGCCGCGGAGGTCGAGCGGGTCGGGTTGCGCCCGATACGACGGTTCGGCGACGACGTGCCCGCCGCGGTCGTGCAGGGCTATTCGCCGCAGATCGCGTGGCCGGACCTGGCCGAGGCCGCTTATGCGGTGCGGGCCGGTGCCTTGTGGGTGGCCGCGAACACCGATGCGACATTGCCCACCGAACGCGGGCTGGCCCCAGGAAACGGTGCGATGGTCGCCGCACTGCGGACTGCCACCGATGCCGAGCCGATCGTCGCGGGTAAGCCGTACGCACCGCTGGTCGAGGATGCGCTCACCCGTGCGGGATCCCGCTCGGCCCTGATCGTCGGCGACCGCCTCGACACCGATATCGACGGCGCGCTGTGCGTGAACCTGGAATCCTTGCTCGTCCTGACCGGCGTCAGCACCCTCGCCGATCTCGGCGCGCGGTCCGCCGATCGGCTTCCGACCTACGTATCCGGCAGCCTGGATGCCCTGAATCATCCTGTGCTGCACGATGATCCGGTCCGGCACAGTGACGGTGACCTGGTGGAGCAGCTGTCCGATCGCCTGCACCGCCATCCCGGTAAGGCCATCCCGATCATCGGTTAGTGCCGCGTGCGGAAGTAGTCGGGTCGGCGCGCCGGTGCTACTCGTTTCGCCGGAGGTCGAGTTCACCGAGGGCGCGTACGACCATGCGGCCCGCGTTGCGGCGGGCGATGGCGGCGAGTTCGTGGACGGCGGTGGGGGTTTTCAACCACCATGCTTCGAACGGCCGGTAGTCGGCGGCGGGGGTCAGGCGGGCGGCGAGGTCCGGGCGTTGCAGGTGGAGGTAGCGGCGGGCGCGGGCGGCGTGCATGGGGGAGGAGACGATGGCGATCCGGTCGGCGTGCTCGATCAGCGGAATCGTGAATTCGATATTCTGCCAAGTACTTTCGGCCTCGGTCTCGGTGCGGATGGATTCGGCCGGGATACCCAGTCGCTCGTGCGCGTAGCGCGCCATCACCTCGGCTTCGACCCACGGGCCCTTGACCGCGCCGCCGGAGAACACGACGAGCGCACCGGGCGTCATCGAGCGGGCGGCGATCCGGCAACGCCACCGCTGCAGCGGGTGCGTGCTGCCGTCGGCGCGAGCGGGGAATCCCAGAACCACGAGAGCGTGGGTGCCGTGACCGGTATCGGGCCGCGTACCGAGATATCGGCGCGCGGCACGCCAGTGCATCCACTCGGATCCGCTGACGATCGCCGCCGCGATCGCGACGGCACACCCCAGAATTGCGCCCACTCCCTTGGTTCGCATGGGGTCATTGTGCCAACAAGCCGCGCCCTCGCGGCTCATCCCGGGAACGTCGCGCGGTGCGGAGGAAGTGGTCTCGGAGCGAACAGTGTGCGGTGACAGTGGATCAGACCGCGGCGGCCAAGTTCAGAGTGGAGGTGAGTCCTCCGTCGATCAGGATATCCGTGCCGGTCACGAACGCCGACAGGTCGCTCGCGAGGTAGAGGACCGCGTGGGCGATGTCCTGTGCGGTGCCCACTGTTCGCAGCGGAGTGCGGGCAGCTATGTGATGACGCTGGTTGTCGTCGGTGAGACTGTCCTGCGTCATCCCGGTCAGTATCATTCCGGGGCTCAGCGAGTTGACCCGGATGCCGTCCGGGCCGAGTTCGCCGGCGAGCTGCCTGGACAGCGACAGAACCGCCCCTTTCGTGGCCGTATAGGCGGGAAATGCGAGCCCCACATGCCCCATCATCGAGGACATCTGGATCACGCTGCCGGGGCGATTCATGCGCGGAACGGCGGATTTGAGCACGTTGAAATACCCGGTCAAGTTCACTGACAGCACCCGGTCCCAGTCGTGGCCGTCGGTGGTGGCGAGTGTGTCCGGCGCCATGATTCCGGCCGAATTGACGACGATGTCGAGGCTCTCGCCGCTCAATACGTTCTCGACGCCGAAATGGTCCGAGACATCGACGAGGGCGACGTCGAATTTCACGTTCGACACCTCCGCAGCGCTGGTCTTCGTTTCCGATAGGCCATCGCCGTCGATATCGAGAGCCAGGACCGACGCACCGGCTTTCGCCAGTATTACGGCGGCTGCCTGTCCGATACCCGACCCGGCTCCGGTCACCAGTGCGCGACGACCGTTCAGGCTGATCATGTCGACGAGGGATTCGTGGACCATCGCTGGACTCCGTTCCGCTGTGTGGCCACAGATTAACACAATCCCTTGTTTTAACAAGGCCTTGTGTCAAGGGGGCCTATCTACTGCTCTGGTCGGAGCAGATCGCGGCTCCGGGCGAGCAGTGTGCGCAGCGCATCATGGTTCTTCTCGCCGAGAACGCCGCGGATCCGTTCATCGGTGGCGCGTTCCTGCTCGAAGGCTCGTTCGGCCATGGTCCGGCCTTCGGCGGTGAGGTGCAGGCCGACGCCTCGGCCCGGTTTCAGCCGCCGTTCGATCAGTCCCATCCGCTCCAGGCGGCCGACGATCTGGCTGATGGCCTGCTGACTTCTCGGCGTTCGCCGGGATATCTCCGCGACGGTGATGTCGGGGTCGGCGTAGACGGTCATGAGCATCCCGCTCGATGCGGTACTGATCGGCAGGTCGGCGAGCGCGGCCTCGCCCAGCAGCTCGACGTATGCCGAAACCTCCCAGAGAAGGTCACTCAGCATTGCGTCGCCGGTCCCCGGAGCAGGCAGGGGAGTGGCTGCGGTCTCGTCCTCGCCGATCATGTGTGGACGGTACCTCCGGTCCTGCCCGGTCGTGCGCGCTCGACCCCGAACCCCGCCTGATACTCGTCGAATCGTGTCTCCGGTAGCGTTGTCGGCACCATGACTACGTCGCATACGCCCGTGCCCAACGGGCCTCGGCCGGGAGTGCCGCTGCCCGGTCAGCATCTGCAGGGCGCCGATCCTGCGGGGTTCGCCGATCCGGCGTCCGTGCGTGCGCAGATCGACGAGCTGATGTCCGAACTGCGGGCCGGATCGCGTGAGACCGATACCGGCGGTGCGGAATCGGCGAGTGCGGGAGCCGAGATCACCCGTCGCGCCCGCATTCTGGAGCAGGCGCACGATGTGCTGGTCCAGGCTCTGACGACGGTGGACAAGATCTGAGGTGGCCAAGCGCGCTCGGGTGGACGCGGAACTGGTTCGCCGTGGTTTGGCACGCTCGCGAGAGCATGCGGTCGAGCTGATCGGTGCGGGCCGGGTATTGATCAACGGTTCGGTCGCCTCGAAACCGGCGACGGCCGTCGAGGCGGGTACACCGCTGCTGGTGCGGGAGGAACCGGACGAGGTGCGGTGGGCCTCGCGCGGTGCGCACAAACTGCTGGGTGCGCTCGAGGCGTTCGAGCCGCACGGCCTGACCGTCTCCGGTCGCCGATGCCTCGACGCGGGTGCGTCGACCGGGGGATTCACCGATGTGCTGCTGACGCGGGGTGCGCGCGAGGTGGTCGCGGTGGACGTCGGCTACGGCCAGTTGGTGTGGCGGTTGCAGACCGACGAGCGGGTGCGGGTGGTCGACCGGACGAATGTCCGCGCGCTCACCCCGGACGCGATCGGTGGGCCGGTCGAGATGGTCGTCGCGGACCTGTCGTTCATTTCGCTGGGGCTCGTCCTGCCCGCGCTGGCGCAGTGCTGTCTGCCCGGTGCGGACCTGCTGCCGATGGTCAAGCCGCAGTTCGAGGTCGGAAAGGACCGAGTAGGCTCCGGCGGTGTGGTGCGGGACCCTGCGTTGCGTGCCGAATCGGTGCGCGAGGTGGCCGCGGCGGCCGCCGCTCTCGGTCTGCGCACCCGCGGGGTGGTGGCGAGCCCACTGCCCGGACCGTCCGGCAATGTCGAGTACTTCCTGTGGCTGCGCCGGGAGGATGACGATGCAGAGGTGGATGTGACTGCGCTGGTACAGCGCGCGGTGGAGGAGGGCCCACAGTGAACCGGGAGATTCTGCTGGTCGCCCATCCCGGCCGTCCCGAACTCACCGAGACCGCGCATCGGGTGGCGAAGATCTTCTCCGATGCGGGTATCGGTCTGCGCGTACTCGCGGACGAGGCGTACAGCACCAAACTCGATTGCGACCAGAGCGCCGAACCCGACGGATATCCGGTGCGGGCGGTCCCGCACGGACCCGATGCCGCGGTGGGGTGCGAGATGGTGCTCGCCCTCGGCGGGGACGGCACGTTCCTGCGTGCCGCGGAGATGGCGCGTCCGGCGCGGGTGCCGGTGCTGGGAATCAATCTGGGCCGCATCGGATTTCTCACCGAGGCCGAGGCCGAGCACATCGACGAGGCGCTGGCGCAGGTGGTGCGCGGGGATTACCGCCTCGAGCAGCGGATGACGATAGATGTCAGTGTCCGCGTGGATGATGTGGTGGTGGAACGGGGCTGGGCACTCAACGAGGCCAGTATCGAGAACGCCGTCCGGATGGGCGTGCTGGAACTGGTGCTGGAGGTCGACGGGCGTCCGGTCTCGCAATTCGGGTGTGACGGGGTGCTCATCGCGACCCCGACCGGATCCACGGCCTACGCCTTCTCCGCGGGTGGTCCGGTGGTGTGGCCGGAACTCGAAGCGTTGCTGGTGATTCCGAGCAATGCGCACGCGTTGTTCGCCCGACCGCTGGTGACCAGCCCGGATTCGCGGATCGCGGTGGAAACCGTTGCGACAGGGCATGATGCGGTGGTATTCCTGGACGGCCGCCGCACCCTGGCGCTGCCGCGCGGTGCGCGTTTCGAGGCGGTCCGCGGGGACGAGCCGGTGCGGTGGGTGCGGCTGGATTCCGCGCCGTTCACCGATCGGATGGTGCGCAAATTCCAGTTGCCGGTGACAGGATGGCGAGGCCGTCGGCCGGAGCGCACCCGCTCGGGCGATAGCGAACACCGCCGAACGGAGAGCACGAGTGCTGACAGAGATACGGATTGACGGTCTCGGCGTCATATCCACCGCCACAGCGCAATTCCATGCGGGGTTGACCTGTCTGACCGGTGAGACCGGCGCGGGCAAGACGATGGTGGTGACCAGCCTGCACCTGCTGGGTGGCGCGCGCGCCGATGCCGGACGGGTGCGCCGGGGCGCGCCGCGTGCGGTGGTGGAGGGCCGGTTCACCATCGAGGAGGTGCACGACGCCGCTCGCGACGAGGTCGAGAAGGTTCTGGAATCGACCGGGGCGCAACGAGATGACGACGGCAGCATCATCGCGGTACGTACTGTCGGCAGCGACGGGCGTTCGCGCGCGCATCTGGGCGGGCGCAGTGTGCCGGCTGCAGTGCTGGGGGATTTCACCGCGCCGCTGTTGACGGTGCACGGCCAGAACGATCAGCTGCGGTTGCAGCGGCCCGATCAGCAATTGCAGGCATTGGACCAGTTCGCGGGTGATTCGGTCGCCACTCTGCTGCGCAAATACCGCCTGGCCCGGCGCACCTGGTTGCAGACCCGCGGCGAGCTGCTCGAACGCACCGCGCGCAGCCGCGAACTCGCCCTCGAAGCCGATCGGCTGAAGCATTCGCTCGACGAAATCGACGCTCTGGCACCGGAATCCGGCGAGGACGAGCGCATCGTCGCGGAGGTGCGGCGGCTGTCGGATCTGGATTCGCTGCGCGAGGCGGCGACCGGGGCGCACGATGCGCTGGCCGGCCCGGCCGATGCGCCCGGCGAGGGTTCGGGTGCGCTGGAGTTGCTGGGTGCGGCCCGCTCACGGCTGGAGTCCGCACAGGATCCGGCGCTGAGTGATCTGGCTCCGCGCCTGGGCGACGCGATCTCGGTCGTGGTGGATCTGACCACCGAGCTCAGCGGTTACCTGTCCGATCTGCCCTCGGATCCCAACGCGCTGGATTCGCTGCTCAACCGGCAGGCCGAATTGAAAACGCTGACAAGGAAATACGCGCCCGATATCGACGGCGTGCTGGCCTGGGCCACGGATGCGCGCGGGCGGCTGGATTCGCTGGACGTGTCCGAGGAGGCGTTGACCGCGTTGGCCGCGGAGGTCGAAGCCGCCGCCGATGACGTGCGCGAGGCCGCCCGCAAGCTCACCGCCGCGCGCACCAAGTCGGCCAAGAAGCTGGCCGCCGCGGTGAGCACCGAACTGGGCGGGTTGGCGATGGGCCGCGCGAAACTCGAGGTGCAGGTGCGGCCGATGCCCGCCGGTGCGCAGGATTCCGCGCCGCTCACGGTGGGCGGCAAGGAATTACATGCCGGATCCAGCGGTGTGGACGAGGCCGAGTTCCGGTTGTCGGCGCATTCGGGGGCGCAGTCGCTGCCGTTGAGCCGCAGTGCCTCCGGTGGTGAGCTGTCCCGGGTGATGCTGGCACTGGAAGTGGTGCTGGCCCGGTCCGAACACGGCAGCACGATGGTTTTCGACGAGGTCGACGCCGGTGTCGGCGGGCGGGCCGCGGTGGAGATCGGCCGCCGGTTGGCCCGGCTGGCGCGCACCCATCAGGTGATCGTGGTGACCCATCTCCCGCAGGTCGCCGCCTTCGCCGACACCCATCTGGTGGTGGACAAGGTCGACGACGGCAAGGGCGTCAACAGCGGCGTGCGCACCCTGACCGACGACGAACGCGTCAAGGAACTCGCCCGCATGCTGGCCGGTCTCGACGACACCGAGACCGGCCGAGCTCACGCGGAGGAACTCCTCGCAACAGCCAACGCCGAGAAGGACACCGCCACCTCAGCAGCCAGCTGACGCGCCGTTACTTCACTGCTTTGCGGGCCGCGGACAGGAACGGGTTGATCAGGCCGCGTAGGGCGAGTTCGGTGATGCGGTCGGGGACGGGGAGTTTCGGTTCGGAATCCATGCGGTAGGAGACCAAGGTGCCGCCGGGGGCGTCGGCGAAGGTGATGATGCCGACGTGGCGGCGGACGGGGGCGCCGGCGACGATCTTGTATTCCATGCGTTCGCCGGGAACCAACAGGGTGGTCTCCTCGGTGACGCCCACGCCGCCGCGGCCGACGACGAATTGCGCGCCCACGCCGGTGCGTTCGGTGTCGCCAGGCTTCTTCAGGGTGAATCGGACGGGCAGATAGCCGTTGAGGCTGTCGCGTTCGGTGAAGAGTTTGTAGACGACGTCGCGGGGAGCGGAAATCACCGTGTCGATCGTGGTGCTGGTCATGGGCGGAATCTCCTTGGGATTCTGGACGGGCGCGGCAGCGCGGCGAATTTTCTGTGACACCGAGTCTCAGCAATGCGTCGCGAGGACAGCATATCCGCACCGGATCTTCCGGGCGTGCGAAGTGTCATTGGCGTCGCGGTAACGAATGTGATAGTGAATGCGGCGCGCCTCCACCAATGGTTGAGAGTTTGCGGTCAGTATCGGTTGCCATGAAGATGCTGGCGCTGTTGTCGAAGAACAACGAAATGCTGCCGGGCCGCACGGGTCTGGCACGCGTCGACCGCAACACCCGGCGTCTGCTCAAACGAGTGGGACCCGGCGATGTCGTGGTGCTCGACGAGATGGACCTGGATCGGCTCACCGCCGACCGGCTCGTCGAGGCGGGAGTGGCGGCGGTGATCAACGCCTCGCCGTCGATCTCCGGGCGCTATCCGAATCTCGGACCGGAGGTGCTGGTCGCCAACGGAATCGTGCTGCTGGACGCGGTATCCAACGACGTCTTCGCCAAGATCAAGGACGGCGCGAAGGTGCGCATCGATGGTGCCGTCGTCTACGCCGACCGGCTCACCAGGAAGGAACCCGAGGTCCTGGTCGAGGGGATCGAGCTCACCGAATCCAGCATCGGCGAACGGATGATCGCCGCGCGCAACGGCCTGGCCGATCATCTGGAGGCGTTCTCGGGCAACACGATCGAATTCATCCGCACCGAGAGTGCGCTGCTGATCGACGGTTTCGGCGTTCCGGAGCTGGATCTGGACATGCGCAACCGGCACGTCGTGGTGGTGGCCGACGGTCCGGACCATCGCGACGACCTGCGGGCGCTCAAGCCTTTCATCAAGGAGTACGCGCCGATTCTGGTCGGTGTGGGCCGGGGCGCGGATACGCTGGCGCGCTGTGGTTACCGGCCCGATCTGATCGTCGGCGATCCGGAGGAGATCACCGCCACCACACTCAAATCCGGCGCCGAGGTGATCCTGCCCGCTGACACCGACGGGCACGCCAAGGGCCTGGACCGCATTCAGGACCTGGGCATCGGCGCGACCACGTTCCCGTCCTCGGGATCGGCCCCGGACCTGGCCTTGCTGCTGGCCGATCATCACGGCGCGGCGCTGATCATCACCTGTGGTGCGGCCGCGTCGCTGGACGACTTCTTCGATCGCAGCCGCCGTGAATCCAATCCGGCGACCTTCCTGACCCGGCTCAAGACCGGTCCGAAACTGATGGACGCCAAGGCCGTGGCCACGCTCTACGGCCATCGCACCTCGGGCTGGGCGGTGGCGCTGGTGGTGCTGGCCGCGCTGGTCGCGCTGATCGTGGCGGTGCTCGCCTCGCATCTGGGCGGCGAGGCGCTGGACTGGGCCGCGGCGGTGTGGCATCAGGCCCGCGGCGTGGGACACGACCTATCGAATTTGTTGAATCGGCAACACTGAAGGGGAACAGGTGATTTCGCTACGCCAGCACGCCATCTCGATTGCGGGGATCTTCCTCGCGCTGGCGATCGGGGTGGTGTTCGGTTCACATTCGGGGGTGCTGACCGCGCTGCGCCCGGATCACGAACTGCAGTCCAAGGTCGACACGTTGACCACGCAACATGCCCGGCTCAGCGGTGAACTCGCCGCCTCCGACGCCTTTCTGGCCGGAGCGCAGGGGCGGCTGCTCGGTGGCACTCTAGGCGGACACAGCGTCCTGCTGTTCACCACGCCCGATGCCGACCACGGCGACGTCGAGGCCGTCGGCAAGGCACTGCGCGCCGCGGGTGCGGCGGTGACCGGCACGATCGCATTGACGAATCCGTTCGTCGACTCGGGTCAGGGTGATCGGCTGCGCACCGCGGTGACGAATATGATTCCCGCCGGTGCGCAGCTGCAGACCGACTCGGTCGATCAGGGCAGCCTCGCCGGTGATCTGCTCGGGCTGGCACTGCTCACCGATCCCGCCGACGGGCATCAGCGCGCGACTCCCCAGGAGCGTTCGCTGATCCTGAACACCCTGCGCAGTGGGGGCTTCCTCACCTTCGGTGATGTTCAGCCCGCGCAACTGGCCGTCGTGGTGACCGGGGACGGCGCGCAGGCCGCGCAGGACGATCGAGGCTCGATCATCGCGAAATTCGCGGGCGGGTTGCGGGGACGCGATGCGGGGACCGTACTGGCGGGCCGGGCCGGATCCGCTGACGGCGCGGGCCCGATCGCGGTGGTGCGCACGGACGGACGGCTGGCCGGTTCGGTGACGACGGTCGACAATGTGGATCACGAAATCGGCCGGGTCACAACAGCTCTCGGATTGAGCGAACAGCTGAAGGGGCTCACCGGCCGGTACGGCACCGGCGCCAAGGCGAGTTCGCTGACCGTCGGGGCGCTGCCGTAGCCGGGGCCTCGGCCGGTGCTCGTGATCACATCACGGCGTTGCGGGCACATTCGCAGCAGCGGGCGGCGCGCGACACCCGGATGCTGTTCGCGCGGCCCGCGGTGGTGTGACATCGGGGAGAACCCCCGGCCAGCCACTGTTCGGCTACTGCGCGTTGCATTCGATTGACGGGGGTTTTTCGTGTTAATGTGAAGACCCGTGGGTCAATCACGGATTCCGTCGCGAACGGCTACCAAACACATCTTCGTCAGTGGTGGCGTCGCCTCCTCACTCGGTAAGGGCCTGACGGCTTCCAGCCTCGGCCAGTTGCTCACCTCGCGCGGCCTGCGGGTGACGATGCAGAAACTCGATCCGTATCTCAACGTCGATCCCGGCACCATGAATCCGTTCCAGCACGGCGAGGTGTTCGTGACCGAGGACGGCGCCGAGACCGACCTCGACGTCGGCCACTACGAGCGTTTCCTGGACCGGAATCTGACCCAGTACGCGAATGTCACTACCGGACAGGTGTATTCGTCGGTCATCGCCAAGGAGCGGCGTGGTGAGTACCTCGGTGACACCGTGCAGGTCATTCCGCACATCACCGACGAGATCAAGTCCCGCATCCTGGCGATGAGCGCCCCGGACCACGAGGGCAACACCCCCGACGTGGTGATCACCGAGATCGGCGGCACCGTCGGCGATATCGAATCCCAGCCGTTCCTCGAGGCGGCCCGGCAGATCCGGCACGAGGTGGGCCGGGACCACTGCTTCTTCCTGCACGTCACGCTGGTGCCCTATCTGGCGCCCTCGGGCGAGCTCAAGACCAAGCCGACCCAGCACTCGGTTGCCGCGCTGCGCAATATCGGTATCCAGCCCGATGCGCTGGTCCTGCGGTGCGACCGTGAGGTCCCGCAGGGGCTGAAGAACAAGATCGCGCTGATGTGCGACGTCGAGGTGGAGGCGTGCATCTCGACCCCGGATGCGCCGTCGATCTACGACATCCCGCGGGTGCTGCACCGCGAGGGCCTGGACGCCTATGTGGTGCGTCGGCTGGGCCTGCCGTTCCGGGACGTGGACTGGACGGTGTGGGGCGATCTGCTCGAACGGGTGCACAACCCGCGTGAGCAGGTGACCGTCGCGCTGGTGGGCAAATACGTGGATCTGCCCGACGCCTATCTGTCGGTCACCGAGGCGCTGCGTGCGGGTGGATTCGCCCGCAAGGCGAAGGTGAACATCCGCTGGGTGCAGTCCGACGAGTGCGAGACTCCCGCGGGTGCGCAGGCGCATCTGGGCGATGTGGACGCGGTGCTGATCCCGGGCGGATTCGGCATCCGCGGTATCGAGGGCAAGGTCGGCGCGATCCGCTACGCGCGCACCCGCGGTATTCCGTTGCTCGGATTGTGTCTGGGCCTGCAGTGCGTGGTGATCGAGGCCGCACGCGCGGTTGGGCTCGAGGACGCCAATTCCGCCGAGTTCGAGCCGGAGACGTCGCATCCGGTGATCTCCACGATGGCCGATCAGGAGCAGGCGGTCGCCGGTGAGGCCGATCTGGGCGGCACCATGCGGCTGGGCGCGTATCCCGCGATCCTGGAACAGGGGTCGGTCGTGGCGCAGGCGTACGGCCAGGCCGAGGTCTCCGAGCGGCACCGGCACCGCTACGAGGTGAACAACGCCTACCGCGCCAAGATCGCCGAAGGGGGATTGCGGTTCAGCGGCACCTCCCCGGACGGGCATCTGGTCGAATTCGTCGAGCTGCCCGGCGACAAGCACCCGTTCTTCGTGGCCACCCAGGCCCATCCCGAGCTCAAGAGCCGCCCGACGCGGCCGCATCCGCTGTTCGCCGCGCTGATCGCGGCGGCGCTGAAATACAAAGCGGCCGAACGTCTTCCGGTCGAGATCGAGGGCGACGCGGAACTCGACGGAGCAGAGAGCGTGTCTCGATGAGCGAGCTCGGCGCACCGGGGACCCACGATTTCCGGACGGTGTCGAGTCGCATCGTGTATTCCGGGGCGATCCTGGCGTTGCGGCTCGATCAGGTCGAAATGCCGGGCGGGCGGGTCGCCGAACGCGAGGTGATCGAACATCACGGCGCCGTCGCGGTCGCCGCGCTGGACGAGAACGGTGATCTGGTGCTGATCAACCAGTACCGGCATCCGATCGGCCGCCGCCTGCTGGAGCTGCCGGCGGGTCTGCTCGACGAACCGGGCGAGGATCCGCTCGCTGCGGCCCGGCGGGAACTGGCCGAGGAGACCGGCCTGGCCGCGCGCACCTGGTCGGTGCTGGTCGATGTGGCGTTGTCGCCGGGATTCACCGACGAGTCGCTGCGGGTGTATCTGGCCACCGACCTGTACCGGACCGATCGGCCCGAACCCGAGTTGGAGGAGGCCGACCTGCAGCTGGTGCGGATGTCCGTCGAGGACGCCGTGCGCGCCGCGCTGGCCGGTGAGATCGTCAACGCGACCGCCGTGGCGGGCGTGCTGGCGCTGTCCACTGCTCGGTCGTCGGGAATCGAGCTGCGTCCTGCCGATGCGCCGTGGCCCGGGATGCCGACCAGGTTCCTCGACCGGAAGTCCGCCGCCGCTACCGACTGACCGCTCGCCGCCAGTGAGAGCTGTTGGTCGGTTCGTCACGGGTGAGAGCTGCTGGTAGGCCCGCCACTGGTGAGCTGCTGATCGGTCCGGCACCGGGTGAGAACGGGTGACCGGTCCACCGCCGGTCGTCGCCGATCGCACGCTCGCAGCGGGTCCTGGCCGACCGCGCCTGCCGCCGGTGCGTGCGTTTCGGGCGAGGATGATGTCGGACCCTGCTGCAATGATGTGGACGTGTTGCAGCGCGAGATCGATGCGTACCTCGACCATCTGGCGGTCGAGCGCGGGGCCGCGCGCAACACGCTCAGTGCGTACCGGCGTGACCTGGGACGATACCGGGAATTCCTGACCAACAGGGGGATTGCCGGCCTGGGCGAGGTGACCGAGAGCGATATCGGCGATTTCACGGTGTCGCTGCGGGCGGGTGCACACGGGTATCCGCCGTTGGCGGCCAGCTCCGCGGCGCGCGGGCTGGTGGCCGTGCGCGGACTGCATCGCTTCGCCGCTGCCGAGGGCATCACCGCCGGTGATGTCGCCCACGCGGTCAAACCGCCCACGCCCGCCCGACGTCTGCCCAAAGCCCTTCCCTATGACCAGGTTTCGCGGCTGCTGGAGGCGGCGGGCGGTTCCGGTGCGGCCGACGGCGGCCCGCGCGGACTGCGCGATCGGGCATTGCTCGAGCTGCTGTACTCGACCGGCGCGCGCATCTCCGAGGCGATCGATCTGGACGTGGACGATATCGATGCCGACGCCCGTGCGGTCGTCCTGCGCGGCAAGGGCGGTAAACAACGCATCGTCCCGATCGGCCGCCCCGCCCTGGAGGCTCTGGAGGCCTACCTGGTGCGCGGCCGCCCCGCACTCACCATGCGCGGCACCGGAAATCCCGCCCTGTTCTGCAATGCCCGCGGCGGCAGACTGTCCCGCCAGAGCGCCTGGCAGGTCCTCCAGGACGCCGCCGACCGAGCAGCCATCGGCGCCGCGGTCTCCCCGCACACCCTGCGCCACTCCTTCGCCACCCACCTGCTCGACGGCGGCGCAGACGTCCGCGTCGTCCAGGAACTACTGGGCCACGCCTCGGTCACCACCACCCAGATCTACACCCTGGTCACCGTCAACACCCTCCACGAAGTCTGGGCCACCGCCCACCCCCGCGCACGATAACCGCCCCCTGGGAACCACACCTCGCCCGGGACTATCCACATGCGCTCATGAATTCCCGGCCGGCCCCCATCTCCGCACATGGTGACCACAACCCCGAAACCGCAGCTCGCACCGGATTACCCGCACGCTGCCCGAATTCCGTGCAGCAGCCATGTCCCCCACGCTGAACACAATCCTGGAACACCAGCACGCGCCGGATCATCCGCAGACTGCTTGAATTCGGGCCAGCAGCAAATCTCCGGGCACGATTACTGCAACCCGGAAATCGCAGCTCATCGCCTATAGCTCGCATTCGATTACCCGAATCGGTTGTCGCAACCCGCCCCCTCTGCAACAGTGGGACTCTCGATCGAGGCGTCCACCCACGGTGTCGTCCCGAGTGCGGCCAACCCCGCACAGCACATGGGCAACTTCATAGCCACCGCAGCCAACCTCGGCGGCCCGCAAACCACCTGCCGCCACAGGCTTCTCGACGATGCCGACTTGCGTCGGCTCACCATTGCAACAACCGATTTCGCAAGAACATCCGCAACTCGGCGGGCACGCGTAAAAGTGATCGGCTCCAACCAAGGCTCGAGGCGGGGGTCTCTGCCCGGCTCATCGGCCCGGCGGAAGCCTCGGAGAGGCGGACGTATCAACTGATTTCGCAAGAACACGGGTAACTCCCCGGGCACACCCGAAAGGTGATCGGCTCCCAACCGCCGCCCCGAGGGCACAGGTGTCCGCCCTGCTCAACGGCACGCGAACGCCTCGGAGAAGCGGACGTACCAACTGATTTCGCAAGAACATGGGTAACTCCCCGGGCACGTCCGAAGGGTGATCGGCTCTCAACCGCCGGCCCGAAGCTCGAGTCTTGGACAGCCAACGACACGCCGAAGACGCGGGGAGGCGGAGCAGCGAGGCGGGGGAGACACGCGGAAGTCCCGGAGAGGCGGAAAGGCGGTGTTGTGCTACGAGGCGGTAGCGTCTATGGAAGTGCTTAACGCGGCACACCCTGATGAAGATCGGCCCCGCAGCGCTGGGTGGGGCAATGCAGGACTTGTAAGGAGCAGCGGATATGACGACAGCCGGTGCGGGAGAACCGCATAGGAGAGCTGCGACAGACCCGCTTTCATACAACCGATCAGGATCGCGGATAGAGCATGCGGCCCGAACATTATGGGAGGCGAAGGATATCGTGGCGGACGGCACGGAAGTGGGACCGACGGGACGCCCGTTGCGCGACATACCGGAACCGCCGCCGGTGTCCCGCCACGGAGACGCGCTGGTCATCGCGATGTGCAACCAGAAGGGGGGCGTCGGCAAGACGACCTCGACGATCAATCTCGGCGCCGCGCTGGCCGAATACGGTCGCAAGGTGTTGCTGGTGGATCTGGATCCGCAGGGGGCGCTGTCCGCGGGTCTGGGCGTCGCGCACCACGATCTGGATCAGACCGTGCACAATCTGCTGATTGGCGGCCGGACCGGGGTCGACGACGTACTGATGTCCACCAAGGTCGACGGGATGGATCTGCTGCCCAGCAACATCGACCTGTCCGCCGCCGAGATCCAGCTGGTCAACGAGGTCGGCCGGGAGCAGACCTTGGGCCGGGCGCTGGCCCCGTTGACCGAGCGATACGACTACGTCCTCATCGACTGCCAGCCGTCGCTGGGTCTGCTCACCGTCAACGCGCTGGCCTGCGCCGATGGCGTGGTCATTCCGATGGAGTGCGAATACTTCTCGCTGCGTGGCCTGGCCCTGCTCACCGACACCGTGGACAAGGTGCGGGACCGGCTGAACCAGCGGTTGAGCCTGTACGGCATCGTAGTGACCATGTTCGATGCACGATTGCTGCACTCGCGGCAGGTGATGGCCCGAGTGGTGGAGGTCTTCGGGGATCTGGTGTACGACACCGTGATCAATCGGACCGTGCGATTCCCGGACGCGAGTGTGGCCGGTGAACCGATCACCACATGGGCGCCGAAATCCGGTGGCGCGGAAGCGTATCGGGCGATGGCACGGGAAGTCATTCACCGGTCGGGCCGGTGACCGCGGAAGCCACTGTTACGGATCCACCCGCTCCCGCTCAGGCGAACCCCGAAGACGCCGGGGCCGCCGACAATCCGGACAGAACGAACGTCTTCCATCTGCGCCTGAGCAATTTCGAGGGTCCCTTCGATCTGCTCCTGCAGCTGATCAGCCAGCGGCGGCTCGATGTCACCGAGGTCGCGCTGCACAAGGTCACCGACGAATTCATCGCGTACACCAAGGCGTTGACCTCGACGCTGAATCAGGATCGCACCCTGCGCGCGGACAAGATTCTCGATCTGACCACCGAGTTCCTCGTCGTGGCCGCCACTTTGCTGGATCTGAAGGCGGCGCGGTTGCTGCCCTCGGGGGAGGTCACCGACGCCGACGATCTGGAGCTGCTCGAGGCGCGCGACCTGCTGTTCGCGCGGCTGTTGCAGTATCGGGCGTTCAAGCAGGTCGCCGAGTTGCTGGGGGAGTTGGAAGCGGCGGCGCTGCGGCGTTATCCGCGGGCGGTGTCGCTGGAGGATCGCTACCTGCAACTCCTGCCGGAGGTTACGCTGGGGGTCGACGCCGCCGGTTTCGCCGATATCGCCGCGGCGGCGTTCCGGCCACGTCCGGTGCCGAGGGTGGGTCTGGACCATCTGCACGCCCACGCGATCTCGGTCGCCGAGCAGGCCGCGATGGTGCTGGAGATGTTGCGTGCACGCGGAGCGGGCAATTGGACCACGTTCCACGAGATCTGTGTCGACTGCGAGCTGCCGGTGCAGATCGTCGCGAGATTCCTGGCGCTGTTGGAGCTGTACCGGGGCAAGACGATCGAATTCGACCAGCCCGATCCGCTGGGGCCCCTGGCGGTCAGCTGGATCGGCGATGCGGACGATGCGCAGGCGGCGCAAGCGGTGACTATCGAAGAGGATTACGGGTGACGGTGACAGCGGGTACCGATGCGGCCGAGGGCGGCGATGCTCGTGCGGCCGAGGACGACGGCGCGGTCGAGGAACAGTTCGGCGCGCAGTCGCTCGGCGAGGACGAGTTCCGCTCGGCGCTCGAGGCGATGCTGTTGGTCGCGGACGCACCGGCATCGGTCGAACTGCTCGCCTCGGCCGTCGGCGACAGTGAGAAACGCGTCACGCAGGCGTTGCGGGAGATGTCGGCCGAGCTGACCGCCCGCAGTAGCGGTATCGACCTGAGATACGCCGGTGACGGCTGGCGTTACTACACGCGGACCGAATACGCGCCGTATGTGGAACGCATGCTGTTGGACGGTGCGCGGTCCAAACTGACCCGTGCCGCTTTGGAAACTCTGGCCGTCATCGCCTATCGTCAACCGGTTACGCGAGCACGGGTCAGCGCCGTGCGCGGGGTGAATGTCGACGGTGTGATTCGGACTCTGGTCGCCCGCGGGCTCATCGCCGAGTCGGGGACCGATACCGATACCAACGGCACCCTGTACGTCACGACCGAACTGTTCCTGGAACGGATCGGACTCGCGTCGCTGGCGGATCTCCCGCCGCTGGCGCCCCTGCTGCCGGGCGTCGACCTGATCGATGAGATCAACGAGAGTCTGGACACCGACCCCCGGTACACCAGGCTGAAGAAACCCGCCGAGTCGGATATCGACCTCGGCGCCGAGGATTGACAGGACAAAGTGAACACACCCGCTCGCCGAGATGGCACACCGGATCGTGACAGAGACAATCAACCGCCGCGCGGCCGGGCTCCCCGCGGTCGCGCGGGTGGCGCAGCCGACCGCGGGGGATATTCCAGGGGGGATCGTTCGGACCGCGGCGGCTCCTCGTCGGAGCGCGGGTCCGGACGCGGCGGCTATTCGCAGGATCGCGGGAGCAGCCGTGGCGGCTATTCGCAGGATCGCGGCGCCGGACGTGGGGGCTACTCGCAGGATCGTGGGTCGAGCCGCGGCGGCTATTCGGAGGACCGTGGCGGTCGCGGCGGCTATTCCTCGGAGCGGGGCTCCGGGCGGGGTGGTTATTCGCAGGACCGTGACAGTCGTGGCGGTTATTCGCAGGACCGTGGTCGTGGCGGCTATTCCTCGGATCGCGGTGCCGGGCGGGGTGGTTATTCGCAGGACCGTGACAGTCGCGGGGGTTATTCGCAGGACCGTGGTCGTGGCGGCTATTCCTCGGATCGCGGTGCCGGGCGGGGTGGTCGTTCGCAGGACCGTGATAGTCGCGGGGGTTATTCGCAGGATCGCGGAGGACGTGGCGGCTACGGCGGTGGTCGTGGTTCCGCACCGGACCGCACCGGTGGCGGCTACTCCCAGGATCGCGGGCGCGGCAGCTCTTCGCAGGGACGTCCGACCGGGAGCCGAGGCGGTTCCCAGGGCCAGCGCGGGGGCTTCGCGGGGCGCGGGCGCGCGCCGGAGGCACTGCCGGGGCGCGGTGAGGGGCGTTCGATCGCCGGGCGCAACACCGCCGGCCGGATCGGCGGCGCGCGTCCGCTGACGCCGCAGCCCGCACCCAACCGCAAGCCGAAACCCGCGCCGCAGCGCAAGCAGCCCACCGTGCTCAGCTTCGCCAAGCCCGCCCGGCATCAGAACGTCGAGGCGGAGGAGCAGCAGGGTCCGAAGAAGCTGCCCTGGGGCGAGGGAGAGCGGCTGCAGAAGGTGCTCGCCAAGGCGGGCGTCGCCTCCCGCCGGGTCGCGGAGGAACTCATCGAGCAGGGCCGCATCGAGGTCGACGGCGTGATCGTGCGGGAACAGGGTCTGCGCATCGATCCCGATACCGCCGTGGTCCGGGTCGACGGCGTGCGGATCGTGGTGCGCGACGAACAGATCTATCTGGCGCTGAACAAGCCCAAGGGCTTCCAGTCCACGATGTCCGACGAGTTCAACCGGCCGTGCGTCGGCGATATCGTCGCCGAACGGGTCATGGCCGGACAGCGGCTGTTCCACGTCGGGCGGCTCGACGCCGACACCGAGGGACTGCTGCTGCTCACCAACGACGGCGATCTCGCGCACCGGCTGATGCACCCCTCCTTCGAGGTGTCCAAGACGTACCTGGCGACCGTGGACGGCGAGGTACAGCGCGATGTCGGCAAGCGCCTGCGCAAGGGCGTCGAACTCGACGACGGCCCGGCCACGGTCGACGAGTTCCAGGTGCTCGAGGTCGGTGAGGGCCGATCGCTGGTGAAAGTCGTTCTGCACGAAGGTCGCAAGCACATCGTGCGGCGGCTGCTGGACGCGATCGGCCATCCGGTGACCGCGCTGGTGCGCACACGGATCGGCCCGGTCGCGCTCGGTGACCAACGTCCCGGCACGCTGCGGGTGCTCGGACGCGACGAAATCGGCAAGCTCTACGAGGCGGTGGACCTGTGAACGGTGTGAAGATGTCGATCGATATCGAGATTCCCGAACGCATGTCGGGTTCTGATTCGCTGGTCATCGCGATGGACGGCCCCTCGGGGACCGGCAAATCGAGTGTGTCCAGGCTGCTGGCCACCCGGCTGGGCGCTCGGTATCTCGACACCGGTGCGATGTACCGGGTCGCGACGCTGCACGCGCTGCGCAACGACGTCGATCTGACCGATCCCGCGGCGATCGCGGTGGCGGTGAAGGATCTGCCACTGGGAATCGGCACCGATCCGAGCCACGAGGTCATCGAACTCGACGACGTGGACGTGTCGGGGGAGATCCGCGGCGATGCGGTCACCAAGGCGGTCTCCGCGGTGTCGGCGGTGAGCGAAGTGCGTGAGCAGCTCGTCGCGTTGCAGCGCGAGATCGCCGCTGCGGCAGGACGAATCGTGGTCGAGGGCCGCGATATCGGCACTGTCGTGCTGCCCGGTGCGGACGCCAAGATCTATCTGACCGCATCGGCCCCGGCCCGCGCGTACCGGCGCAATCAGCAGAACATCGCCGAGGGCCGCGGCGACGACTACGAGGCCGTGCTGGCCGATGTGCAGCGCCGGGACACCCTGGACTCCACCCGTGCGGTGTCCCCGCTGCGCCCGGCTTCGGACGCGGTCATCGTGGACACCAGCGAGCTGACCCGCGAGCAGGTCATCGATGAGTTGTTCCAGGTTGTGGCGCAACAGATCTCGTCAGGAGGAGGGCGATGACCCTGCCGGACACCGGTGCTGTCGGCTACGCCGCCGACGGTGTGTGGACCGACGAAGCCGATTGGCAGATCGCCGATCTCGAGGGTGACGTCGAGGGGCACGAGCATGTCCCGATGCCGACCGTGGCCGTGGTCGGCCGCCCGAACGTCGGCAAATCGACTCTGGTGAACCGCATCCTGGGTCGTCGCGAGGCCGTGGTGGAGGACGTTCCGGGTGTTACTCGCGACCGCGTCTCCTACGAGGCGTCCTGGGCGGGTCGGCGATTCCTGGTGCAGGACACCGGAGGCTGGGAACCCGATGCCAAGGGGCTGCAGCAGTCGGTGGCGCGTCAGGCCGAACTGGCGATGCGGACCGCCGACGCGATCCTGCTCGTGGTCGACGTGACCACCGGCGCGACCGCCACCGACGAGGCGGCGGTCCGGGTGTTGCGCCGCTCGAAGACGCCCGTCGTGCTGGTCGTGAACAAGGTCGACGGCGAGAAGCTCGAGGCGGAGGCGGCCTCGCTGTGGTCGCTGGGACTCGGTGAGCCGCATATGGTCAGCGCCGCGCACGGTCGCGGCACCGGTGATCTGCTGGACGTGGTGCTCGAGGCGTTGCCCGAGACGCCGCGCGAGGATGTCGCCGCGCCCGGTTCCGGGCCCCGTCGTGTCGCGCTGGTCGGCAAGCCGAATGTCGGCAAGTCCAGTCTGCTGAACAAGTTGTCCGGCGACGAGCGTTCGGTGGTGCACGACGTGGCGGGCACGACCGTGGACCCGGTCGATTCGCTGGTCGAATTGGGCGGTAAGCCTTGGCGTTTCGTCGATACCGCGGGTTTGCGCCGCAAGGTGTCCAATGCCAGCGGCACCGAGTTCTACGCTTCGCTGCGCACGAAGTCGGCGATCGAGGCCGCGGAGGTGGCGGTCATGCTGATCGACGCCTCGCAACCGATCACCGAGCAGGATCTGCGGGTGATCAGCATGGTCGCCGAGACCGGGCGGGCGCTGGTGCTGGCGTACAACAAGTGGGATCTGGTCGACGAGGATCGCCGCGAGCAGCTCGAACGCGAGATCGACCGGGAAATGGTGCAGGTGCCGTGGGCACAGCGGGTCAACATCTCCGCGCACACCGGTCGCGCGGTGCAGAAACTCGTTCCCGCCATGGAGACCGCCCTCGAGTCCTGGGACAAGCGCATCCCGACCGGTCGCTTGAACACCTGGCTCAAGGAAGTCGTCGCGGCCACCCCGCCGCCGATGCGCGGCGGACGGCTGCCGCGCGTGCTGTTCGTCACTCAGGCGACCACGCGCCCGCCGACGTTCGTGCTGTTCACCACCGGATTCCTGGAGGCCGGGTACCGCCGGTTCCTGGAGCGCCGACTGCGTGAGGAATTCGGTTTCGACGGTTCTCCGGTGCGGGTCTCGGTGCGCGTCCGCGAGAAGCGCGACCGCCGGAAGAAGTAGATTCCACCTCCGGTGGGCCGGGACCCGGCCCACCGGAGGTTCTGATCTCCGCACTCCGCGGAGGAATCCACACACTTTTCACCCGCTGCTTCGGTAGTTGAGGCATTGGAACATGTCCGGTTTGGAACATGTTCGTACTCAACTATGCGCATTGATACATGTGAGTTCGGAATTTTCGGTCGGCGCGATCCGGTTGATCGTGCGGGCACAAGCGCCCCGAAGAGGGGAGGGGTGCGGGGATGGCCGGTTTCCCGGACAGGCCGGGTGGCGGCGAGGTACCTTCAATCCGCTTGTTGCACAGTCGAATAAGGGATTGATATGTGGAGTATTGCGGTCATTGCCGTGGTCAGCGCGGTGGTTATCGGTTTCGCGTTCGTGAAGTCGTTCCCGGCGAAGTGAATACGCCGGGGGGATCGTCGGCCTGATCGTGGATGCGGGGGATTCGGCTGGGCGGCAGGGATTCTCGCGACACCGTGCGCGGGCGGAAAACGGTCAGAGACTGAAGGCGATCGAGCGCAGGATGATCGCCGCGATGAACACCAGCGTGAACGCCAGGTCGATCGACATGCCACCGGCCCGGATCGGCGGCAGGATGCGTCGCACCGGCGCGATGATCGGCTCGGTGCAGGAGTGGGCGATTCGGCGTCCCTTCACCAGCCATTCCGCACTGGGCGAGGTGCTGAGCATCTGGATCCAGTCCAGCACCATCCGCACGAGCAGTACGAGGATGAACAGCGACAGCACATATCCGATGAGGGCTCCGATGAGGGCCATGACGAACTCCTTCGTGGTCGCGGGCCTGCTTACCGGTTTCAACGGCCGGCGTCGGCCGAAAGTGTCCGCTTTGCGCTGTTCTCAGACGACTATCAGACTCGCACGTTCGATGCGATCGTGTCGAGGACGCCTGTGCGGCAGCGCGGGTCCCTAGGCGGCCAGGGTCAGCGGCAGACGTGCGGTGAGGGGTTTGCGCTCGAATTCGGAGCGCAGGTCCTCGATCGGCAGGGAGTCGGTCGCGAATGCGCGGCGCAGCCGCCACACGCCCTGCAGATCCTTGCGAGCGGTGTCGAGGATGTCGACCCGGCTGTCCGGATCGTCGACCCAGTCGACGGGCACCTCGTGGATGCGCAGACCGCACCGCTGCGCCAGCACCAGCAGTTCGGTGTCGAAGAACCATTCACCGTCCTGCACCACCGGCAGCAGCACCTGCGCGATATCCGAGCGCATCGCCTTGAATCCGCACTGGGCATCGGAGAAGTGCGCGCGCAGAGCGGCTTTGAGGATCAGGTTGTAGCTGCGGGAGATGAATTCCCGCTTCGGTCCGCGCACGACCCGCGACGCGGGATCCAGGCGGGTGCCGATCGCGATGTCCGAATGTCCCGAGACCAGCGGGGCAACCAGCGGGAGCAGCCCGTTCAGATCGGTGGACAGATCCACGTCCATGTAGGCGACCACCGCCGCGTCCGAGGCCAGCCACGCCGCGCGCAGGGCTCGGCCCCGTCCCTTGCGGTCCAGGTGGATGACCCGGACGTTGTCGAAGTCCGCGGCCAGTGCGTTGGCCACCGCGAGTGTTCCGTCGGTGCTCGCGTTGTCGGCGATCGTGATGCGCGCCGAGAACGGAAAACCCTCGAGGTGGGCCAGCAGCCGCCAGACGCAGGTTCCGAGGCTGTGCTCCTCGTTGTAGACCGGGATCACGACGTCCAGTGTCGGGACGTGCGGGATGCTGCCGGTCCGATCGGTGGGGTGCGGTGCAATCGCCATGTCGCTCATGTCCACAAGAGTGGTCCGCTCCGCTAGTGCGGGGCTTGGCGGCCGCTGTGAGGTCACTGTGGGCCGAAATCGGGCGTGTCCTGCGAGTACTGCGGGTCGGGCGTCGCTCAGGGACCGATGAGGAGCTCGAGCAGACGCTGACTCTCGTACAAGAGCATGAACAAGCCGTAGTAGATCGGGATCACCTCCGTATTGTGCCCGTTGACGGGGCATATCGTGCAACGAACCGGAGATCGGACCCCAGCGGCGCAGCTCGCCGCGGGTGTGCTCACATGGGCCGGCGGGATTCGAAACTGGAGTGTTTCATTCACGTGCGGATTCCGGCGAGGCAGAATGCAGGCGACTGAGGAGGTTCGCTGTGGAAACCATCGTGTCCGTGACGGGCGGCAAGGTTCGCGGGGTCACCCGGGACGGGATATCGACCTTTCTGGGGATCCCCTATGCGGCGGCGCCGATCGGGCCCGCGCGATTCGAAATGCCTGCGCGGGTACCGGATTGGGACGGTGTGCGCGATGCGCTGGAATACGGTGGGACGTGTGCGCAATCGCCGTATCCGAAGCCCATCCACGCGCTGCTGGGCAGCGACGGCATTCCCGGCGACGAGTACCTGAACGTGAACGTCTGGGCGCCCGAGGCGGGCGGGTCCGGGCTGCCGGTACTGGTGTGGATCCACGGCGGCGCGTTCGTGCGCGGGTCCAATGCGCGCCCGATCTACGACGGCGGATCCTTCGCCCGCGACGGCGTGGTGACGGTCTCGATCAACTATCGCCTCGGCATCTCCGGTTTCGCCGCGATACCGGACGCGCCGCTCAACCGTGGTCTGCACGATCAGGTGTTCGCCCTGCGATGGGTGCAGGAGAACATCGCGGCATTCGGCGGGGATCCCGGTAACGTCACCGTCTTCGGCGAATCCGCGGGCGGGATGAGTATCGCCGCGCTGATCGCCTCGCCACTGACCGACGGGCTGTTCCGTCGCGCGATCATCCAGAGCGGCAACGGGATCGGCATCGCCCGTGCCGAGGACGCCCGGCGGGTGGCCGCGGTGCTGGCGGACAAGGCCGGGATCGCACCCACCGCGGCGGCGTTCGGTGAGCTGGGACCGGATCGGCTGCGGGCCGCGCAGGACGCCATGGCGCTGGAGTTGATGCAGGATCCGGATCCGGCGCGCTGGGGAGAGAGCGTGATCAGTCACGGGTTGGGTGTGATGAGCCTGTTCCCGGTGATCGATGGCGAGTTGGTCGAGGATCTGTCCAGCACTGTGCTCGTCGCGCAACCGGATCGGGCGGTGCCGTTGCTGATCGGCTGCACCGCGGAGGAATTCCGGTTCTTCACCGTGCCCGCCGGGCTGGCCGCCGGGATCACCGACGAGACGTTGCCGTTCGTGCTGCGACGGTACGGTCTGGATACCGAGCTGGCGCAGCTCTACGCGGCCAACCGGCCCGGTGCCTCGGCCGCGGACGTGTTCAACGCGATCGTCACCGATGTGGCGTTCCGGGAGGATTCGGTGCGCATCGCCGAATCCGTCGCGGCGGCCGGTCAACCGACGTACATGTACGAATTCGGCTGGCGTTCGGGCATCGAGGGGCTGGGCGCGTGCCACGTGCTGGAGGTGCCGTTCGTCTTCGACCGCCTGGACGCGGCGGAAAGCTTGACCGGGCCGAATCCGCCGCAGGCGCTGGCGGATCGGGTGCATCGGGCCTGGGTGGATTTCGCCACGCACGGCGACCCCGGCTGGTCGCGGTTCAGTGCCGCACATCGCGCGGTGCAGGTCTTCGACGACCCGGACTCGCCGGTGCGGGTGGATCCGCGCGCCGACGAGCTCGCCGCCGTGCGGGCCTGGCGCGATGCGCAACCGAGCTGACCGAATCGGCTGCCGGGGAACGCATCTCGTGCACAGGTGGGAGGAATGTCCGAGATCGCCGGTAAGGTGAGCGCCTCCACAGTGTGAAAGGAATGCGGTGCGTACACCTTTGCGGATGATTGTCCTGGGTCTGGCCCTCGTGGCCGGCGGTGCGAATGTGGTGGGGATGGCTGCGGCCATGCCCACCGCCTCGCCGGTGGACGAGCCGGTCATCGTCGGAACCGACGGCAACGGGCAGAGCCGGTCGCTGTCCGTCGGACAGGAGTTGGCGGTGGCGCTGCCGGACAATCCGTCCTCGGGATACGTCTGGAAGCTGAGCTCGATCGATCAGGGCGTGCTGCATCAGGAGGGCGCACCGCAGTTCCGTTCGACCAACCCGATTCCCGGCGCGGCGGGGACCAGCGTGTGGACCTTCACCGCCGCGGGGCACGGTCACACCACCCTCCGTCTGGTTTCGGTGCGGGCGGGTTCGGCTCCCGCGCAGACCTTCACCGAGGACATCACGGTGGGCTAGTCTTTCATTGCTGAATTCCATTGTGTGATAATGGGATTCGATGGCAACGAGACAGGCCGAATGTCATCGGGCCGTGCCGGGTGTCGATGGGTGAACACCCGGCACGGTTGCGGAGGGGACGCTCAGGTGACGATGATGCGGGCTCGGGCCAGATTCTCGACCCGGGCGTAGGGGTTCGAAGGATCGCTGTCGGGGTGGGCGGCGATGCGTACGGTCACGAAATGCGTTCCGGGCTCGGTGAATACGTGTTCCCGCTCGACGGTGACCGCGGTGTCGGGGGTGAATTCGCTGGTGTCGGTGAAGGTTCCGGTTCCATCGAAATCCCAGGCGAGACACACGATCGTCCCCGCTCCGGGCGGTACCTGGGCGGTGGCTCGCAGCAGGACGCGCGCGCCGGCGAGGATCTCGGCGCGGTCCGTGCCGTCGGCGGTGAGAGTCGCGACGGGCTGGACTCCGAGCCGGTCGCCGGCACGCGCGGGCAAGTGCACCTGGCCGTCCTGGACGGTGTACCGCGTGGTGGCCGCTGGTGGCCTGCCGGTTTCGACCCATGCGCTGAGCTGGCGCAATGCCTGATGTAGCACGCCGAGGTAGGTCACTGTCCGGGTGGGATGCTCCTGTCGTTCGTCGTCGCCGTGCAGCGCGTGATCGACGTACCAGAGCCGGAAGTGCTCGTCGGTGCGATCGCCGAGATGTTCGCGGACGCGGTTGCGGTACCAGTCGGCCTGCCATCCGAACGCCTCGCGATCGAGCAGACAGGACACCACGATCATCCGGCCCGCGAATTTCCCGGTCGGCAGATGTCCGGACGCGGCGCCGGTGAACAGCGGTCCGAGCAGTAGCTCCCGTTGCGGCGGAATCGGATTCCCGTCCGGATCGCGGAACTGGTCCCACACCGCGTAGGTGGCGTCGGGGACCTGGTGACGGTGGTAGGTCTGCGCGGCCAGGAACGTGCTGTTGTCGATCTCCACGGTGTCGCCCGGAGCGAGGCGGCTCAGGACGCCGTTGCGGTCGGGTGCATCGAGAAGTGCTGTGTCGCCGTGGATTTCGGTGACGGTGACACGCGCTCCGGCCGCCTCGCCGGTGATCACGAGCAGATCCGCGCCCTGCACCGCGGCGGCCACGGCTCGGATTCCGGGCGCCTCGACGGCCACCACGGCGTCACCCTCGGTCTCGGGTCCCTTGTACGCGTCGTCGACGCCGCCGCGCGGGGCGCCCGCGGCGCGATGATCGGGCAGGCCCCGGGCGAGTGCCTGATCGCGGGTGAGGGTTCCGGTGGTGCGGCAGCGGTGGCGCACGCGGTCGCGGTGCACGGAGTCCTCGGGGTCCGCGCCCGGATAACCCGGTGTGGTCCAGAAATCCTCGCGATAGGTCGGATCGACCGCCATCACGTGGGGATAGAGCGTGCCGAACGCGTGAAATCCCATGGTGCGGTGGCCGAACCAGGAGCGGGTCGGGAATCCCATCCGGGTGACCTCGGTGAGCGCGCGGCGTTCGGGTTCGGTGAGATCGGCGTCGATCGGCTCGCGGGAACCGGCGTCGGCGTTGTCGGCGATGCGATCCAAGCGGTCGCGCAGGATCCGCTGGGCGTGCATCCGCACGGTGAAGACGTTGGGGATGGCCATCGGGCTGCCGATGACGTAGGGCACGAATCCGTCCCAGACGTCCTCGGTGCTCTCCGCGCCCCCGATGGTCCGGTATCCGCCGCCGCTGCCGCCGTAGGCGTACCCGTAGGGCCGGTGCTCGCCGTAGATCTGCGCGGCGATCACCCGGGAGTGTTGTGCCGCAGCGGCATTGGCGCGGTAGGCGGTGATGGTCGGGTCCAGGGCGTCGCCCGGGACCGCGGGCTGTCCGCCGCCGTTGGTCTCCACGAAGTACGCGCCGCCGGCGAAGGCGAATCCGATCTTGTCCTCGCGGCCGGTCGCGCGCTGGGCGAGGTGTTCGCTGTCGGGAACCGGGGTGATGTGCTGGAAGAACCGTCCGCGGTAGGTCTCGGCGGGCGGGAAGTACAGCGAAAAGCGGGTGTCGGTGCCGGTGAATCCGCCGTGGACGTATCGGTGCGGTACGGGGGAGTCGCGGTGCTCGTCGATATCGGTGTACGGCGTGGCGAAGGTCGGGTCGATGTCGGGGGCCATGACGTCTCCTGGAACTGAAAACTGAGTATATATATGTAGTCGATGCTCGAATCGAATACCAGACTGCCACTTCACGGAATGGATGTGAACAAAAACTTCTATCTACTCAGTATTCGACTGCGTAGAGTCACAGCATGTCGACTGCACCGGGGACGAACCGCGGAACGTACGCCAGGACCGCCGAGCGGCGCAGCGCGATCGCGCGGGCGGTGCTGGATCTCGTCCTGGAGAAGGGCCACGGCGGTGTGACCACGGCCGAGACCGCGGCGCGCGCGGAGATCAGCGAGGCGACGGTCCTCTATCACTTCCCGACCCGCGATCATCTGCTGGTGGCGGCATTGCGGCTGGCGTTCGACGAGGACGACGAACGACTCTCCTCCGGGCAGCCCGATGTGGATCTGGACGGGTTGCGCCGCTATGTGATCGGTGGCAACCGGGAAGTCGCGCTGCTGTACACGATGCTCGCCGGGTACACCGGCACGCCCGGTCATCCGGCCCGGGAGTTCTTCGCCGAGCACTATGCGCAGGCGCTGGAGCGCTGGACCGCGATCATCGCCGCGCGTCAGCAGGCGGGCCTGGCGCATCCGGGCATCGACGCGGCCGAGGCGGCACGGCAGTTCCTGGCAGCGTGGACCGGATTGCGCACGCAATGGCTGATCGATCCGGGCTTCGACCTGGGGGAGTCCGTCGTCACCGCGTTCCGGCGATCGACCGGTGAGAATGTGATGGATCTGCGGCGGGTTCTGCTGGATCCGGCCATCGGATTGTGAGTCATGTTGCCGGGCAGCGGGTTCGGCGCGCATCCGGTAGGAAGATCACCCCGGGCCGCGCCCTCCGTGCGGGGATGCGAGGCTGAGGGCATGCGTGTTGCAGTGGCCAACAGGGGCGAGATCGCGGTCCGGATCGTGCGGACGGCTCGCGAGTGCGGATATTCGACGCTGGTGATGCACACCGCCGAGGAATCCGCCGCACTGCCCGCCCGGCTCGCCGACGAGGCGGTCGCACTGCCCGGCAGCGGTGCCGCGGCCTACCTGGACATCGCCGCGGTGGTGTCCGCGGCGGGCCGGGCGGGGTCCGGGGCACTGGTACATCCCGGATACGGATTCCTCAGTGAGAGTGCCGATTTCGCGGTCGCCTGCGCGTCGGCCGGGCTCGTGTTCGTGGGGCCCTCGCCGGAGGTGTTGCGGATCTTCGGCGACAAGGTCGCCGCGCGGGCCGCGGCCGAGGCGACCGGAACCGCCGTGCTGCCCGCCACTACCGCCGAAGCCGGGCTGGACGCGATCGCCGCGTTGCTGGCGAATCATCCCGAGGGGGTGATGATCAAGGCGTCCGCGGGCGGTGGTGGCCGTGGGATGCGGTCGGTGCGCGATCCCGGCGAGCTGGCCGAGGCGTACGAACGGTGCCGCGCCGAGGCCCTGGCCGGATTCGGTGACGACGCCGTCTATGCCGAGGCGCTGGTGACCGGTGTGCGGCATGTGGAGGTGCAGATCGTCGCGGACGGGCAGCGCGCGGTCGCGCTCGGCGACCGGGACTGCAGCGTGCAGCGTCGTCGGCAGAAGGTGCTCGAAGTGGCACCCGCGCCGAATCTGTCTGCGGCGCTGCGGAAACGGCTGCATCGCGATGCGGTGGCCATTGCGGAATCGGTGCGGTGCCGCGGGGTGATCACGGTCGAATTCCTGGTTCGCGGCGACGATGCGTGGTTCCTCGAGGTGAATCCGCGTCTGCAGGTGGAACATACGGTCACCGAGGAGGTGTGCGGGGTCGATCTGGTCGCGATCGGGTTCGAGCTCGCGCTCGGGCGGACGCTGGCGGATCTGGAACTGCCCGAGGCCGCGCCGCGCGGATTCGCGGTGCAGGCCCGGGTGAATGCCGAAATCGTCGGTGCGGGTGGTGATCTGCTGCCGAGCACCGGAATCCTGACCCAGTTCGGCGCGCCCACCGGCCCCGGGGTCCGGGTGGACACCGCAGCCTGTCCGGGGATGCGGCAGAGTGCGCGGTTCGATTCGCTGCTGGCCAAGATAGTCACCCGGGGTTCGTCGTATCCGGCTGCGCTGCAACGGTGTTCGGATGCACTCGCGGAGACGACCATTGCCGGGGTGGACGCCAACGCCGCGGTGTTGCGTGCCGCGGTGGACGAACTGCCGCGCACCGAGTCGGTGGACACCGCCTGGTTCGAGCGGAACCTCGATCGATTGCTTTCCCGCGCAGCCGATTACGCACCGCAACCGCAGGTGCACGCTGCTGCGGCGACTGCGGTCGAGGTCGTGCTGGACGAGGACGAGCAGGCGTTGCGCAGTCCGATGGGCGCGACCGTGGTGAGCCTGGCCGCGCCCGGTTCCGTCCTGCCGGCCGGTGCGGAAGTGGCCGTGCTGGAGGCGATGAAGATGCAGCACGTGGTTCGCGCGGACACCTCGCTGCGGGTGCTGCGGCAGCTGGTCGAGCCCGGTGATGTCGTCGATCCGCACGCGGTGTTGCTGAGCTGGATCGAGGCCGACCACGACGGTGCGGACGTCGCCGCCTCGGTGGTGGATCTGGACGCCGAGCGCGCCGATCTCGCCGAGGTGCGGGCCCGGCACGAGAACACCTGTGACGCACAGCGTCCCGCCGCCGTGGCCAAGCGGCACAAGCTGGGTCGGCGCACGGCCCGGGAGAACATCGTCGACCTGGTCGACGCGGACAGCTTCGTGGAATACGGCGCGCTCACCATCGCCGCGCAGCGCGCCCGGCGCAGTGCCGAGGACCTCATCGCCAACACCCCGGCCGACGGCCTCGTCGCCGGAGTCGCCACCGTCGACGCGGTCCGGTTCGGCGTGGATCGGTCGCGGGTGGTGGTGATGTCCTACGACTACACCGTGCTGGCGGGCACCCAGGGGGTGCGCAATCATGCCAAGACCGACCGGATGCTGCATCTGGCGCAGGAGCAGCGTCTGCCGGTGGTGTTCTTCACCGAGGGCGGTGGCGGGCGGCCCGGCGACACCGACCACGGCGGCATCTCGATGCTGGATGTCACCACGTTCCGCGTGATGGGCGAGCTGTCCGGGAAGGTTCCGCTGATCGGCATCGTGTCCGGGCGCTGTTTCGCCGGAAACGCTGCGCTGCTGGGGATGTGCGACGTCGTGATCGCCACGCCCGATGCCAATATCGGCATGGGTGGGCCGGCCATGATCGAGGGCGGCGGACTCGGGGTGTATGCGCCGGAGGACATCGGGCCGATCGAGGTGCAGCGCCGTAGCGGGGTGGTGCATCTGGTTGCGGCCGACGAGGTCGAGGCGGTCGATCTGGCCCGCCGGTATCTGGCGTATTTCCAAGGGGCCGTGGACGACTGGGAGGCTCCGGACCCGCGGTTGGCGCGGCATGCGGTGCCGGAGAATCGGTTGCGCGCCTTCGAAATCCGGTCCGTGATCGAAGCCGTCGCGGATCGCGGATCGGTGCTGGAGTTGCGCCGCGAGTGGGGCGTGGGCGTGGTCACCGCCCTGTGCCGGTTCGAGGGTCGTCCCTTCGGGCTGATCGCGAACGACTGCCACCACCTCGGCGGCGCGATCGACGCACCGGCCGCCGACAAACTCGGCGCCTTCCTGCGGCTGTGCCAGGCTCACGGCCTGCCGATCGTATCTCTCTGTGACACACCGGGATTCATGGTCGGCCCCGAGGCGGAGAAGGATGCCACCGTCACCCGGTTCAGTCGCCTGTTCATCGACTCGGCCGCACTCACCGTCCCGTTCGGCACGGTCATCGTCCGCAAGGGCTACGGTCTGGGCGCACAGGCCATGGCCGCGGGGTCGTTCCGGGCGCCCCGCTTCGTGATCGCCTGGCCCACCGGGGAAATCGGCGGCATGGGTCTGGAAGGCGCGGTCCGCCTCGGCTTCGCCAAGGAACTGGCCGCCATCGAAGATCCCGAGGCCCGTCAATCCGCCTTCGACCACCTCGTGGCCGCCGCCTACGACAGCGGCAGAGCACTCACCGCGGCCACCGTGGGCGAACTCGACGACGTCATCGACCCGGCCGACACCCGCCGCTGGATAGCCACTCTGCGCTGAGCTGCGACACCGAGCGAACGCGTTCGGGGTTTCCAGTATGCGGGGAAGCGTCTACCATCGCTACCTACTAAGTACTTAGTAAGTAGCGGAGGGATGCGGGATGAGCGGGGCCGCGGCTGTCACGGGCGGGCGGGTGCGTCGAGAGGATCGGCGTGCGCAGATCCTGGCCGAGGCCATTCGGATCATCGGGCGGCGGGGGTATTACGGGTTCAGCGTCCAGGAATTGGCCGATGGGTGTGGGCTGACCGTGGCCGGCGTGCTGCATCACGTCGGGACCAAGGAGAAGTTGCTGATCGCGTTGTTGGAGGAGCGGGATCGGCGCGATACCGAGGCGGTCATCGAGCAGCTCGAGCAGGAGCTCGGGAGGGCTCCGACCGTGGCGGACGCTCGACGAGCGTTGCGTACTGTCGTGGCGCGCAACCGGACTCAGCCCGAGATCGTGCGGCTGCACACGATGCTGCGCAGTGAATCGCTGTATCGCGAACATCCGGCCCACGAGTACTTCCGGAATCGTGAGACGCAAGTGCTCGATGCCTTCACCCGGCTGGTCGAGGGACTCGGGTTGCCGGGTGCGCCGCGGTCGGTCGCGCGCCACCTCATCGCCACCATGACCGGCCTGGAAGAACAATGGCTGCGTTGTCCCGACGATATCGACCTGGTCGCCGAATGGGATCAAGCCGTGGCCCGGATCCTGCCCGCCTCGTCGGAAGACCGGATTCGGTGACATGCGGTCCTCCCTGATCGCATCGAGAGAAGGAGAACGCATGCGATTGCACGACTTTCGTTCCGGCAGAGGCCGGGACGCGTCCACCCGGAGGGGGCTGCGGCGTCCCTGGGTGGTCGCGCTGCTGCTGATGGTGCTGGCAGTCGCGGCTATGCCGCCGACTGCGTCGGCGCAATCCCCGCGCCCACCCGCTCGGGCGGGGAAGTGGCTGGTCGACGATCAGGGTCGGGTCATCTCGGTGCACGGGGTGAATCTGGTCCGCAAGACCGCGCCCTACTATCCGGCCAACTTCGGTGAGCAGGACGCCGCACTGCTGGCGAGCGAGGGATTCGACGCTGCCCGAATCGGTTTCATCTGGGAAGCGGTGGAACCGCGGCCGGGGGTGTACGACGACGCGTACATCCGGCGGATCGTCGCGCTCAACGATCTGCTCGCCGCGCACGGCATCCGCACGCTCGTCGATTTCCATCAGGACGGCTGGAGCCGCTCGGCGGGCATCTCCCAACTCGGCAACAGCAGCGGTGACGGCGCGCCGCAGTGGGCCACCCTCGGCGCGGACCCGCGCAATGCCCAGGACGACTTCCAGGCATTCTGGGAGGACAAAGCCGCCGCCGACGGAATCGGCATCCAAACCCATTTCGTGCACGCGTGGCAGCACGTGATCCGAATGCTGAACGCCGGTTCGGGCCGGACGAACATCGTGGGACTGGACCCGTTCAACGAACCCTATGCGGGCAGTGGCTACCCGTGTGAGCCGTTCCTGGCCTCGTGCCCGGCATTCGAACAGGGTGCACTGGCACAGTTTTACGGGCGGGTGATCACCGCGGTCCGCGGTACCGGCGACACGCACGTGATCTTCCCCGAATCGGATCCGAACACCGATGGCAGCACCGCCCTTCCGGCGCTGACGGATTCGGCCGTGGGCCACAACTTCCACGCCTACTGCTTCCCGGTACTGGGCGCGGGAATCATCGGCGCGCCCACTCCTCCGGGTTTCGACGTGGTCTGCCCGCCGCAGGAGAATCAGGCCGTCGCGGTCAACGCCGCGCGGGTCGATCGCACCGCCGAACCGGGATTCCTGTCCGAATTCGGCGCGAGTGACGTGAACACCGACAATGCCCGACTGGTCGATCTGGCCGACGAGCACTTCTGGTCGTGGACCTACTGGGCCTATTACGTCTACCACCCGCAGGACCCGGCGAACTCCGACACCCAGGGCCTGCTGGTCGACGAGAGCAGACCGGCTTCGCAGGTCAACGCGAAACAGGCCAAACTCGACGCTCTGGCCGTGCCGTGGGCGCGCGCCATCGCGGGCACACCGTCGAAGTACCACTTCGACCGCGCCACTTCGACGATGACGCTGTCCTATTCGACCGCCGCCGCGGCCGGGGCGCATCTGACCTCCGGCGCCCGGACCGAGATCTTCCTGCCGACGCGGCACTATCCGCGTGGCTACGACGTCGGGGTGAACGGGGGAACCGTGGTCTCCGCGCCAGGGGCGCAGATCGTGCAGATCGCCGCTTCCGGTGCGGCCCATGATGTTTCGGTGACAGTTACGCGACGCTGATCAGCGTCTTCGGTGCGGCGGCAGCCTCGGCACAGAACAGGACAAGTGCGCGATGGAATTCCTGAACTCGTTGGGAGGCAATGGTTCCGATGACATCACCGGCAGCCTGGCGCTGTTCGGCGCACATCTGGTGCCGGTGGTGGATGCGAGCTGGACCCGAGCGACGGGGATCGACAGCGCCCGTGCCGGATCAGATTCTGGTGAGGAGTGTGCGGACGGCGTCGGCCACCGCGGCCGGATCCTCGTGGACCGGGGTGTGGCCGGTGTCGAGGAGGCGGAATTGCGCGTTCGGGAGGGCGGCGGCGAGGTCACGGCCGTGAGCGGGGTCGCGGGCGCGGTCGTAGCGGCCGTGTAACACCATGGCGGGCTGGGTGATTCGGGGTAGGTCGGCGGTCAGATCGAGATCCCGCTGACTGGTCAGGACGTCGAGGACCGCTTGCCGGTCGACGGTCGCGGCCCAGGCCAGCAGGTCGGCGCGCAGGTGCGGGTCGGGTGGGGTGTGGAACGAGCGGTCCAGGACCGCCGCGCGCAGGTCCTCGCCCCAGTCGTCCCGGACCCGGGTGAGGATGGCCTCGACGTCACCGTGGCCGCGCATCTGTGCGCCGGTGTCGGCCAGCACCAGCCCGCGCACCACCGCCGGATGGGCGATCGCGAGGTGCAGGGCGATGGCCCCGCCCGTGGAATGACCACAGACCAGGACCGGTTCGTTGTGGGTGTGCTCGATGTAGCGGGCCAGTCGGCCGGAGATCGCCGGAATGTCCCACGGGCCGGGTTCGGTCAGCCAGGAATACGGATCCACGCGCGGGCGGCCCGCCAGCTCCTGTGCCAGTAGGTCGAATACCGTTGGCGAGCACAGTGTCCCGGGCACCGCCACCATGGTCACCGCATCGCTCATGGTCGGCAGTTTACCGACCGTGGTTCGTGCGGTTACCCGCGCGAGCTGCGGTTATCCGTAAAACGGGGCGCGCCTTCGTGATTCGGCCGCGCACGGAGGATGTCAGGGCAGATGTAGCGGCGCGCAGGCGGGGAAGGTCACCGGGAGGTCGGCGAGGGTGCGGTGCAGTGCACCCGGGCGCCAGGTCAGGGCGTCGGCCGGAACCGCGAGCCGGATATCGGGCAGGATGTCGAGCAGTTGTTCGATCGCGGCCTCGGCGATCGGGTAGGCGATGTGCCGCGCCGGACAGCTGTGCGGGCCCACACCCCACGCGAGGTGCGAGCGGTTTCCGGTGTGGTAGCCGCCACCGACGTCGGGATCGTTGTTGCAACCGGCCAGGCTGATCACGACCGGCTGGTGCGCGGGTAACCACATGCCATCGATCAGGATGGGGTGGCGCGGATAGGTGACGCTCGCGTTGGGCAGCGGCGGATCCTCGAACAGGACCTGATCCAGGGCGTCCCGGGTCAGCAGGGCGCCGCCGAGCAGGCCGTCGGCGAATCTGTCGTCGGTCATGATCAGGCGCAGCGCGTTGATCACCAGGCTCTGCAGCGGTCCCATACCCACGCCGTAGATCGCCAGGACCTGATGCAGCATCTCCAGTTCGTCGAACCGCGCGGGGTGCTGCACCATGCGGGTGGTGATGTCGTCACCGGGCTGGTTCTGCTTGAGCTGCACCAGTTCCTGCACCGCCTCGGCGAACAGCCGATTGCCCTCTTCGGCGTCGGCGTCGGCATCGAAGACCGCCGCGGTGGCCGCGGCCGCCTTCCGGCTGATCTCCGGGGGGCAGCCCAGCAGTGTGTTGACGATCTCGAAGGACAGCGGCGTGGCGTACTGGCTGACCAGATCGGCCGAGCCGTCCGAACAGAACGAGTTGACCAGCGAGACGGCCGTTCGCTCCACGAAGGTGTGCAGTGCGTTGACATTCACCGCGTCCAGAGCGGCGGTCGTGGCGGCGCGATAACGCGCATGTTCGGCGCCCGCGGTGCGAGGGGCGGCGGGGCGATACTGCAACACCGGAAGTACCGGGCAATCGTGCGGAACATTCTGCTGCCACATCCGCGGATCGGACGGAAAGTGCTCGGGATCGTTGAGAATTCGCAGTGCGGTGCGATAACCCACCACCAGTGTGGCCGGGACACCCGGAGCCAGTTCCACGGGCGCCAGAGAGCCGAAACGATTACGCATTTCGCGATATGCGCGGTGCGGATCGGCGCTGAACTCCGCGGAGTGCAGGCTCACCCGCTCATCGTCGAATGGCGTGGGCGGCGCGACCCGCTGCGCGGGATCCGTGGGTGTGGACAAGAAAATTACTCCAGAGCTCGGTCGGTGACTTCACAGCGCAGACAGCCCTGGCGGGCTCCGTGCCCGTTCGGCTGAGGGTAGCCTCAGCATAGCTCCGTATTCGGTAGTGAGCATCCGGAAGATCTTCGGGCCACGGTAGTTCGCGCTTTTCTTCGGTGGAATATATTGCGCCCGTTGGAAACTGGAGTCGATGGGAATGGAATTCACAGCCGGCACACAGATGATGCTGGCCGCCTGCCAATTACGGACCGCGGACCCGGCCGGATTCGAAGGTCTCGACGTCGAATCCGGACATGCCATACCGTGGAGTCTGGTCGGCAACCATGAATATGTCGTGCGGAGGTGGGTAGTCATGGGCAAACTTGACGGCAAGGTAGCGTTCATCACTGGGGCGGGGCGGGGCCAAGGACGCAGCCACGCAATTCGTTTCGCCCGCGAAGGCGCGGACATCATCGCGATCGATACGACCGAGTCGGTGGACAGCGTCCCGTATTCGCTCTCCGATGCCGACGATCTGGCCGACACGGTCCGTGCGGTCGAGTCCACGGGGCGTCGGATCGTGGCTCGCGACGCCGATGTTCGGGACTACTCGGCCCTGGTGGATGCGGTTCGGGATGGGATGATCGCGTTCGGGCGACTCGACATCGTCGTGGCCAACGCGGGTATCTCCAGTCCGGCGCCGACGCTGGAAATGAGTGAGCAGACCTGGCAGGACATGATCGATATCAACCTGACCGGAGTCTGGAAGTCGTTGAAGGCCTCCGTTCCGCACATCATCGAGGGCGGCCGCGGCGGTGCGGTGGTCATCACCAGCTCGCTGGCGGCCATGCACGCCAACGAGAACACCGCCCACTATTCGGCGTCCAAGGCCGGTCTGGTCATGCTGATGAAGGTGATGGCGAAAGAACTTGCCCCGCACGATATCCGGGTGAACACCGTACATCCGACCACGGTGGCCACGGAGATGATTCTCAACGACGCCACCTATCACCTGTTCCGGCCGGATCTGGAGAATCCGGGCCGTTCCGATTTCGAGGAGGCCGCCCGCACCCTGAACCGGCTGCCGGTCGCGGCGCTGGAGCCCGACGACATCACCGACACCGTGCTGCACCTGGTGTCCGACGAAGCGAAATTCGTCACCGGCACAGCACAATTGATCGACGCCGGTGGAGCACTGTGATCGCTGCGCCGAGAAGTGTGCTCAGGCGCGAGGTTCGAGGTCCTCGGCCGCGCTGTTGAGGAAGCTGCGCGGCGCGGCGCCGTTGACGGTGTGATCGCCGATCAGCGCGGCCTTGTAGACGGCCGGATTGTGTGAGGACACCGTGCGAGCGTTGCGCCAGTGCCGATCCAGGGCGAGACCGGATTTCACCGCACCGGCACTGCCCGCATCGAACAGATGCCAGATCGCCGCGCCCGCGAGTTCGGTGTTGACGACCTGGGTGGCCGCGGAATCCAGCAGAATGCGTTGCGCCTGCTGTGCCGAAGGGGCCGCGTGGAATTCGTCGAGCGCATCGGCCAGCAGCAGAACATTGGCGCGTGCGGTATAGGCCTTGCTCCATACCTCCCCGACGATCTGCAGCACCTGCGGATCGCCGGACGGGTCGGGGGTGGAAGCCAGCGGGTAGGAGCGGGTGCGGCCCCGCACCAGGGTCGCCAGATCGTCGGCGGCTGCCCGGGTGATGCCCGCCTGGGTGGCGGAGTGGACGAATTGGTAGAACGCCTCCATGTAGTCGTTGGCCAGCGGATTGCGATGGTGCAGAAGGTATTCCGGGTCGACGCGCACGTCGTCGAAGACGGCGGTGCCGCTGGCGGTCAGGCGCTGGCCGAAGCCGTCCCAGTCGTCGACGATCGTGACGCCGGGAGCGTCGCGCGAGACGATCGCGGAGACGAATTCGCCGTTCTCACGCACGAGGACGTTCAGCCAGTTCGCGTACAGACTGCCGGTCGTGTAGTACTTGCGGCCGGTGAGCAGGTAGTGGTGGCCGGATCGGCGCAGTCCGGTGCTGAGTGTCGACAGATTCGTGGTGTTCAGCTCCGCGCCGGCCGGTCCGAAGAATTGACCCGACGCGGCGGCGCGCAGCAGCGTCTCGCGTGCCGGGCCCGGGGGAGTGAAACGCAGGATCTCGGTGAGTCCGAGGTGGCCGCGGAAGATCTGGGCCAGATTGGAGTCACCGGCCGCGATATCGATCAGCACCTCGGCGAGAACTCGCACGGGCGCGTCGGTGCCACCGAACTCCACCGGGACCCGCAGCGCTCCGACTCCGGCATCGAGCAGTTGCCGTAATTGCTCGGTCGGCAGGATGTGCTCGGCATCGCGAATCGCCGACTCCTCGGCGAGATCTCGTGTCACGGTGGTGATTGCCGCCAGCCGGGCGGGCAGTTCGTCGACAGCGGTCATCGGCCTCTCCGATCGTGTGCACAACGGGCGGGAATCGGCACATCGACCCGATGCCCCACGAAAGATGTACTGGGCCAGAGATTTTGCGACAAGAAATATGTTCACGGTGGTCGCAAAGGTGGGACCGCGCCGCCGCGCGGCACACCATGAGAGGCGGACAGGGGGTCGAAGAACCCCGCTCACCGCTGCGAAGGACGTCATCCACGTGCCGGGTATCGCTGCTGTCGAATCACCGTTGTTCCGCGTCGCCGACGAGGTCCGTGACGCGCTGATCCGGGGTCTGCCCGTGGTGGCCCTGGAGTCGAATGTGGTTGCCCACGGTTTCGGGCCGCCCGACAACCTCGCCGTGGCGCGCGAGGTGGAACAGGCCGTGCGGGCCGGTGGGGCGGTGCCCGCCACCATCGCCATCGCCGACGGGCAGTTCCTGATCGGTTGCGACCCAGGCGAACTCGAAGCCATCGCCACCGCGGGCCGGAGCGCGGCCAAGGTGACCGGTCGTGACATCGCGGTGGCGCTGGCGAGTGGTTCACTCGGCGCGACATCGATCTCGGCGACCATGGTGATCGCCGATCGTGCCGGAATCGCCACGGTGGCCTCCGCGGGACTCGGCGGTGTGCACCGCGGCGCGCAGACCAGCTTCGACATCTCCGCGGATCTGACCGAATTGGCGCGAACCCGGCTGATCGTGGTGTGCGCGGGGGTCAAGAAGATCCTGGACGCGGGGCTGACCCTGGAATTCCTGGAGACCCAGGGCACCCCGGTGATCGGCTACCGATCCGGTGAATTCCCGGCGTTCTACTGCCGCGACAGCGGTTTCCGCACCCAGGTGCGCTTGGACTCGCCGCGGGAGATCGCCGAGGTGGCCGGATTGCACCTGGAATTCGGCGGATCCGGATCCGTGCTGGTCACCCACCCGATTCCGGAGGCCGACGCGCTCGACGGCGACCGGATCGAGGCCGCGATCGGGCAGGCATTGGCCCGTGCCGAACGCGAGCGGATCACCGGTCCGGCCGTGACCACCTTCGTGCTGCGCGCGGTCGACGAGGTGACCGGCGGCGCCGCCGGGGTCGCGAATCGCGCGGTGCTGATCAGTACGGCCGCGGCCGCCGCCGAGATCGAATCCGCCCGTGCCGCTCTCGTCCGAGGAGTTCCCGATGCCCGCTGAAATACCCACTTCCGCAGTGCTGTTCGATCTGGACGGCACCCTGCTGGATACGCCAGGCGCCATCGCCGAGCAGTTCGTGCTGGCGGTCGAGGCCGTGACCGGGGTCGACCCGGGCGTCGGCGCGGCGCGCCGGCTGGTCGGGCGGCCACTGCTGGAGATGGCCGCCGAACTGTCCGGATCGTCGGCAGATTCGGTTACCGCGCAATCGGTTTCGGAGGAATACCTGATCCGGTACCGTGAGGTGATCGTGCCCAAGGCGGCCGACCTCGTGTTCCAGGGCGTGCTGGGTGGGCTGGGCCGTCTCGCCGATGCCGGGTTGGCGCTGGCGGTGGTGACCAGCAAGAAACACACCAGCGCGGAACTGATTCTGGAGTCGGCGGGCATTCGTGATTCCTTCGCCGCCGTCGTCGGGGCCGACGACGTCGAATATCCCAAACCCCATCGCGCGAGCGGAGATCTGGCGCTGACCACACTCGGGCTGACCGAGATCGGGCCCGCGGGCGCGGTGGTCGGTGACACCGTGGCCGATATCGAATTGGGTCACGCGCTGGGCGCATTCACCGTCGGAGTGACCTACGGGGTGCATACAGCCCATCAGATCGCCTCCGCCGCATCGGATCACGTGGCACACACCTTCGACGACGTGGTCGACACCCTACTCATTCGAAATCGAAAGCGAGCCAGGCCATGACCACCTGGACCCGTCCGGATATCGGACCGGTCGATCTCGACCGGTACCTCGACACCACCGTGTTCGTCCTGCCGCCCACGCCCGGTCTGATCGCCCTGCACACCCAGGCGCGTGATGCCACCGCCGGTCAGGAGCAGTTCGTCCGTGCCACCGGGCGCATCATCCGGCTGCTGCTGGAAACCGCGCTGTCCCACCTGGATCACCAGCCGCATGCGGTGGCCACACCCACCGGCTTCGTCTTCGAGGGGGTGCGCCCGGTGCAGCCGGAGCTGTACGCGGTGACGATTCCGCGGGCCGGGGACGCGCTGGAGATCGGGTTGCGCGAGATTCGGCCCGACGCCCGATTCGGCAAGATCCTGATTCAGCGCGACCCGGTCACCAAACAGCCGACGCTGCTGTATCGCAAGCTGCCGCCGGATATCGCGGGTCGGCAGGTGCTGCTGCTCGATCCGACCATCGCCACCGGCGGCACCTTGCTGACCGCGATCAACGAACTCGTGGCCGCCGGGGTGGAGGAGTCGGACATCCTCGTGGTGAACGTGCTCACCTGCCCCGAAGCACTGGCCACGGTGCTGTCGCGACGGCCGGACATCCGGATCGTCACCTCGCACATCGACCGGACCCTGACCGATCAGGCATTCATGCAGCCGGGTATCGGCGACTTCGGCGACCGATATCACGGCACGGTCGCCACCGCGATCGACACGGCCTGAGGGGAAGCGTGCATACCGTGAACAATCTCGTCGATCTCTTCGCCGAACGCCTCGCCGCGACGCCGGATGCCGTTGCCTGCGTCGATGATCGGGAAATCCTGGACTATCGGGAGCTGGCGGCGCGCTCGGCCGCCGCGGCAGCCTCCCTGCGCGCGGCCGGGGTGCGGCCGGGTGACACGGTCGGCGTGCTGCTGCATCCGTCGGTGCGGCTGGTCGTCGCGGTCTGGGCGATCCTCCGCTCCGGAGCCGCGTATCTGCCGCTGGCGGTGGACTATCCGGCCGAGCGGCTGGCGTATATGGCGAACGATGCCGAATCGACGCTGGTGCTCACCGACGCCGAGACCGACGAGCAGGCCCGGCGAATCCTGCCGCCACGTGCACGCACCCTGCGCGTGGACGCCCCGCACGCGGAACCACCCTCGGCACAGGCGAATTCGGTCGATCCTACCGCTCCCGCCTATTCGATCTACACCTCCGGCACGACCGGCTCGCCCAAGGGCGTTGTCGTACCGCATCGGGCCATCGCCCATCAGCTCGGCTGGTTGCGCACCGAACTCGGGCTGGGTCCCGGCGCGCGCGTCCTGCTGAAGACGCCGGTGAGTTTCGATGCGGCGCAATGGGAGTTGCTCGCCAACGCCGTCGGTGCGACGGTGGTCATCGCGCCCGCGGGCACCCACGCCCGTCCCGACTTCATTCTGGATCATGTTGTGCGACAGCGCATAACGATCCTGCAGTGCGTGCCCACGGTGTGGTCCGAACTGGCAGATGCGCCCGCCGCCGGTCGCGTCGACTCGCTGCGCACGATCGTCAGCGGCGGTGAGGCGTTGCCGGGTACGGTGGCGCGCCGGATGCGGGCGGGGTTCCCGCACGCTCGGGCGGTGAACCTCTACGGCCCGACCGAAACCACCATCAATGCGACGTGGTTCGACTTCACCGATATCGATCCGGCGCGGACCGCGGTGGTTCCGATCGGCCGTCCCGTGGACGGCTGCCACCTGCTGGTGCTCGACGAGTCGGGTGCCCCGGCGGTCGAGGGCGAGTTGCTGATCGGCGGGGTGCAGCTGGCCGACGGATACCGCAATCGTCCGGAGGTGACCGCCGAGCGGTTCGTCCGGCGTGGAGCCGAACGCTGGTACCGCACAGGGGATCTGGTGCGCTACAACGCCGACGGTGACCTCGAGTTCCTGGGGCGCACCGACGATCAGGTGAAGGTCAACGGCCACCGCATCGAGACGAACGAGGTCCGATTCTGGATCGAATCGCATCACTGGGTTCGCGCGGCGGCGGTCGTGCCCTGGCAGAGCGCCCGCGGCACGACACAACTCGCCGGATTCGTGGAACTCGATCCGGAACAGGCGCCGCTGATGGATCAGGGGGTCGCCGGTCGACATCACCGATCCAAATCGACTCGCACCCAGGTGACGGCCCAATTGTCGGATCTGGGGATCCGTCCGGTCGACACGGAGCCGCATATCGCGCTGCCGGGCGCCGAACCGACCGCCGAACAACGGCGGCGAGTGTTCGCCCGCAAGACCTATCGCACCTTCGATACCGCGCCGATCTCGCTGGAACACATCGAAGCGCTGCTGTACCGGTGGCGGGAGATCGAACCGGTGCGCGGTGCGGGGGTGCCGGATCTCGCGGGACTGGGCCGACTGTTGCGTTGGTTCGGGCCGTTCCACAGTCCGGATCGCTTGCTGCCCAAGTACTCCTACGCCTCGCCGGGTGCATTGAACGCCACGCAGATCTACCTCGAGACCGGCGGGCTGACCGGTGTCGCGGCCGGGGTCTACTACTTCCACCCGCTGCGGCACGCGCTGTATCGGGTTGCGGACACCGCCCGCACCGACACGCGACTACATCTGGTCGGCCTGCCGCAGGTGATCGAATCGGTCTACACCACCAACGTCCGGGAGGTGCTGCAGTTCGAGGCCGGACATCTGCTCGGGATGCTGGACGAGGTCGCGGCCGAATCGGGCTGGCAGGTGAGTTCGGTTGCCGTGGAACCGGTTTCCGGCGTCACCGAGGGTGTGGTGACCGCATCGGTGCAGCTCGGCGACGCGCCGGAACCACAACCCGATCCGCCCGTCACGGCCTGGGTGCAGGTGCACGGCCGGCGCAGCCCGGATCGGCACGGAATCTACCGATTCACCGGTGCGGGAGCGAGTTTCGTCACCGAGCAGAAGATCGAGCGGCGCCACGTCGTCGCGATCAATCAGCGCAGTTACGACGAATCCGGATTCGCGGTCCTGCTCACCACCACCCCGCAGGCCGGATGGGCCGGATTCACCGCGCTCGGCCGGGCGCTGGCGCAGCTGCAGCAGCTCGGCAGCCGGGCCGGCCTGGGCCTGATGTCGGCCGGTTATGCCTCGCTGACCGGCCGGGATCTGCCGTCGGCGCGGCGGCTGGACGACATCCTGGGCCTGCGGTCGCTGAGTTATCTCGCGCTGGCCGGACCGGTCTCCGAGGAGCAGCTCGCCGCGACCGGGATGACCGAGGACACCGTGCACATGCGCGGGCCGGAGGAACTGCTCGCCGACGATCTGCGCGCGGTGCTGCCCGCGGCCGTGGTTCCTGCGACGATTCATCTACTGGACCGGATTCCGCTGTCGCGGAACGGGAAACAGGATCGCACCGCGCTGTCGCGGCTGGCGGCCGAACTCGTCGTCGCCGAACGTACGGTCGATCCGCCCGTCGGCGAGCGGGAGCGTGCCGTGGCGCGGGCGTGGTCGGAGGTGCTGGGCTACGAACCGGTCTATCGCGGTGACGATTTCTTCGCCCAGGGCGGCAATTCGATGTCGGCACTGCGCCTGATCCGGCTGCTTGGCGAACGTCTCGGGGGCACCCTCGCCGTGCAGTCCCTGTTCCGGCATCCGACCCTCGCCGAGTTGGCCGCCGCCACAGCGGAATCCGCGCCGCCGCGAGCGGACCGGCTGCTGCGGTTGGCCGGTACCGGCTCGGCGGTCGCGACCATCCTGTGGCCCGGACTGGGCGGCTACCCGATGAGCCTGCGCGCCCTGGCCGGTGAGCTGGCCCAGGACGGCCACACCGTGTACGGGATGCAGGCCCGCGGCCTGAACGCCGGTGAGCTTCCGCACCGCGATCTCGCCGCCCTGATCGCCGACGATCTGGAAGAGGTGCGGCGGATCCGGCCCAGCGGACCGTTGCGGCTGGTCGGATACTCCTTCGGCGCCCGGATCGCCGCCGAGGTGGCCCAGCGTCTGAGCGCGGCGGGACGTTCGGTCGAGGCGCTGGTCCTGATCGCCCCCGGTTCGCCGGTGCTGCCCGGACTGCCCGACGACGGCGAGGTCGATTACGCCGCACGATATTTCAAACGTGTCCTGGCCTCGGTGTTCACCGGCCGGATCGATCCGCCGTTCGGGGCCGAACTCGACACCGGGGTCACCACCCGCGAGCAGTTCCTCGATCTGATCACCGCGCGGGTTCCCGGGTTCGGGGATGCGATGGCCGAACGGATCGTCGCCGTGGTCGAGCACACCTACCGGTTCCGGTCCGAACCCACCGGCATCGATCCGGATCTGCTGGACCACAGCGTCTTTCTGCGGGCGCGCGGCGATGGACCGAGTTTCGCCGACATCCCGGTCGTGCCGCTGCGGGAGCGGATCCGGCCGGTGGGCAACCTGCCCTATCGCCACTACGAGATCGTGACCGCCGGTGCGCTCGACATCGCCGCCGCGGTTCTGGAACACCGGATGAGCCAGGAGTTGATACCGCATGCCGCACGTTGAGATCTCCCATTTCCCAGCAGAATTGGCCGAGCCGGTCAGACAGCGACTCGAACAGGACCTCGTCGCGGCGGTGACCCGGGCGTTCGAGGTCCGTGCGGGTGTGGTGTCGATCGGCCTGGCGCCGGTCGATCCCGACGACTGGTCCGAGCGGATCTATCGGCCCCTGATCACCGACCGGGCGGACGGCGCGGCGCTGCTGCGGTCGCCGGACTACTGATGACGGCTCCGGGTTCGGCTGCCGTGCGGCCGGTGACATTCGCGGCGCTGCTGGTCGTCGTCGGCGCGACCGCGCTGAACCTGCGGCCGGGCATCACCGCGGTGGGGCCGGTGCTCGACACCGTGACCGCGCACTACGGCGCGGGCGAGAGCGCGGCGGGAATCATCACCGCCGCACCGGTTTTCGCCTTCGCGATCACGAGCCTGCTCGCACCGCTCGTGCTGTCCCGGACATCCGTGCGGAACGGGTTGCTGGCATCCCTCGCGCTGATCGGGGTCGGGCTCGCGGTGCGGCCGTGGGCGGATCTGGCGGTGTTCGTGGGCGGCACCTTCGTCGCGGCGATCGGGGTCGGGCTGCTGGCGGTGCTGCTGCCGGTCGTGGTGCGCGGCAGTGGTCGGACCGGAGTTCTGGTGGCCACCTTCACCACCGCGTTGCAGGCCGGTGCGGCAATCGGATTCGCCGCCGTGGTCCCGCTGACGCATGCGGTGGGCGGCTGGCGGTGGGCTCTGACGCTGTGGGCGCTGTTCGCGGTAGCGGGCGTCGCCGCGGTGTGGCGCTCGGGCCTGGGCCGGGCCGATGCCCGCGCGGAAAGTGTTCGGCGCGAGGGGAATCCGATCGTCGTCCTGCGCCGGACGCGCAGCGCCGGGCTGGCGCTGTTCTTCGGTCTGCAGGCGATGGTCGCCTTCGTGGTGATCGGCTGGCTGCCCTCGGTGCTCGAGGATGCGGGAGTGAGCGCGAGCGCGGCGGGCGGATATCTGGGGCTACTCACCTGCCTGGGTGTGCCGATCAGTCTACTGGTGCCGCCGCTGGTCGCCGCCTCGGCACATCCCGATCGCTGGCTGGCCGGATTCAGCTTGTGCACGGTGGCGGGAGTGCTGGGGTTCCTGGTGGCCCCGGCTGCGGCTCCGCTGCTGTGGTCGCTGGTGCTGGGAGTGGGACTGTCGGTGTTCTCCCTGGCGCTGGCCGTGGTGACGGTGCGTGCGGGCAGCGCCCCTCGGCCGATCGAATTCTCCAGTGCCGTACAGGGTGTCGGGTACCTGATCGCCGCCATCGGCCCGTATGCGGTCGGTGTGATCCGGCGATTCGCCGACGGCTGGGGAGTACCGCTGGGTGTGCTGCTGGCGATCGCGGTGCTGCAGACGATCCTCGGAGCCACTAGTGCATATTCCGTCGAAAGTGCTGCGGCGGAACCGGATACGAACAGGGCGGCTCGGACCGTTCCGAACGATCGAAAAGAGAGGCGGTGACCCGTGCCTGCCGATACCGTGGCGAGCGTTGCGGATCTGCTCGATGACCGTAGCCATCACATCGAATTCAACGGACATCTCACCAATCACGTCAAACACGCGGTGATCGCACTGGCCGAACTCGGCGCGCCAGAGGCGTTGATCCGCGACTACTACAAGAATTACGCTCAGCTGACCGCGTACGGATTCCCGCTCGAACCCGCCCGCTCCTCGCCCGGGGTGATCTATACCGGCAACTGGCAAGAATTCCTCGGGCAGCGAGTGCATTTCGCCGCCTACTGCGGATTCTTCGACGCGGAGATCGCCCGGCTCGGTACCGCCGCAGCGGTGGCGCACTACGCGCCGGAACTGTTGCGCGGCTGGATCGGCGCGTTCACCCACGCCGCGATCCACCTCGGCTGGGCGGTGCACGCCGAACATCCCGGCATGATCGCCGAAGCCCTTGCCTACCTGGCCTTCTCGTTCGTTCCGGTGGTCGACGAGGCGCGTCGTCCGGCAGGTGCGCCCGCGGCGGGACCGTGGGACGCGCTGCTGGAGCTGAGCCGCAGCTGGGCCGAGGACGACGCCTTCGGCGCCGCCGTGCGGACCGTCCTGTCGGACACCGACGCGGTGACCCGACTGCATCCCGAACTCAACCGCTCCGGTCTGCAGGCGCGGGTCGCCGCCGTCGCACACAGCGGCATCGGCGAACTCGCAGCCGAATCCGCCTGGGCGGCAACGCTACCCCCGCAGACACGGCAGGCGGAGGTGCGTCGCGCGGTCACCCTGCTGTATCTCGCCGAGCCCGGCGACTTCGTGGTGTTGCACCTGATCACCTCCCTGTTCGCGGTCGAGGTGCTGGCCCGGACGCTGGACTCCGAACCGGCCACCGCGAGGCTCTACGACCTGTACTGGGCGGGGGCGCGGATCATCCTGGCGGCCGAGCGGAAGATCCCGTGGCCGGAGAAACTGCGCGAACTCGCCGAGCTGTACCCGGAGAACGGCTGGGACCATTCGGATTCCGCCGCGGCCGAATTCGACGTCATCGCGCGTCGCTCCTGGCTCGAGGAGGAGGAGCACAACCCCAAGCTGGTCTTCGTCCTTCGCCAGTGGTGGAACCAGCTGGGCTGGAACGCCTACCGCCATGCCGCCGGGCAGTTCACCCGGACTCCGGAACTGCCGCCGAGTTTCGAAGAACCACCCACCGAATAATCGTTCCCGCAACGCAATCCGACCGAATGAACAGGAAAAGCCCCGTGACCGAGGTGATCTCGACCGAACTGCAACGGCAGCTCGACAAACGATACGGCCCCGACGCCCCGCGCGCCGGGACGGTGGACAATGCGACGCTCGAGGTGCTGCTACGGCACCGCACGGTGCGACGCTTCCTGCCCGGCGTGATCGAGGAGGACGAGCTGGCGCTGATCCTCGCGGCGGCGCAATCGGCCTCGACCTCGGCCAACTTCCAGTTCACCAGCGTGGTGGTGATCGACGATCCCGCCGTGCGGGCCCGGCTGGCCGAGCTGGCCGGTAATCAGCAGTTGATCCTCGACGCGGCGGTATTCCTGGTCTGGGTGGCCGACTGGTCGCGCAATATCGCCCTCGCCCGCGAACACGGGCACACCATCGAAGCGACCGGATATCTCGACAGTGCGGTATCCAGCATCGTCGATGTCACCCTGTCCGCTCAGAACGCCGCCGTCGCGGCCGAATCACTCGGCTACGGAATCACTTTCGTGGGCGCGCTGCGCAACAACATCGACGAGGTGATCGGACTGCTGCGCCTGCCGGAGTGGACGTTCCCGGTGTACGGGCTGGCGATCGGCATTCCGGATCCGGCGGACCCGGCCGACGTCAAACCGCGGTACGGACAGAACGTCGTGGTGCACCGCAATGTCTACACCCCGCCCGCCGAGGCCGATATCGCCGACTACCTCGACCGGATCAACGGCTACTACCGCGAACAGGAACTGCCCGAGGACTGGGTGAAGAACCGGCTGGCGCACCGGATCTCGACCAAGGAGAGCCTGCACGGCCGACAGGGGATCCGAAACACCTTCCACCGCCAGGGTTTCGAGCTGAGATAAGGCCACAGGAGAACAACGATGCACAGAATCAGCCCCATCGCCCGGACCGTCGCGGTCGTCGTGGCCGCGCTGCTGCTGGCCGGGATCGCGGGTTGCGGCGCCGAGACCACCGGTTCGGGCGAGGAGATCATCTACATCACCGATGCGCCCATCGGACAGAACGAATTCCTGCAACTGGGCAAGACCGGCACCGAGCAGGCCGCGCGCACGCTGGGTGCGACCGCACGCACCTACGAGAGCACCGACGAGCAGTCCCGCCGCTCGAATCTGGAGGCAGCCGTGCAGCGGCATCCGGCCGCGATCGTGCTGATCACCTACGAATTCAACGATCTGGTGAGCGAATTCGCCGACAAGTATCCCGATCAGCAGTTCGTCCTGGTGGATGCCTGCCCGAACAAGATCCCGGCCAACCTGCGCTGCGGCACGTTCAAGGAGTACGAACCCTCCTATCTGCTGGGTGTGGAGGCGGGACTGCTGGACCGCAGCGGACACGTCGGCACGGTCGCGGCGCGGGATTCGGCCTTCTTCCATCGCTGGTCCGATGCCTTCGCGCTGGGTGCGCACAGCGTGAATCCGCGGGTGAGCGATACCCAGCTGTTCGTCGGCGGCGACAACGCGGTCGGCGATCCGGCACGCTCGAAAGAGCTGGCGCTCACCGCGATCCAGTCCGGCGTCGATCAGATCTACGGGGTGACCGGCGGCGGCAACGGGGGCGTGTTCGAGGCGGCCGCGCAGAGTCACGTGCTGGCCTACGGCGTGGACGTCGATCAGTGCCCGCAGCAGCCGGGTGTGGTGGTGGACAACGCGATCAAACGGGTCGACAAGGTGATACTCGACCTGCTGACCCTGATCCACCAGGGCAGACCCGGCGGCACCTCGACCGCGTTCGGGCTGGCCGAGGACGGCTCCACCATCACCAGCCTGACCCCGCAGGCGGCCGCGAGCGGCTGCGCGATTCTGCAGCACCCGGACGTCCTGGCACAGGTGCGCACGGCGCGCGCGGACATCATCGCCGGTCGGATCACGATTCCCCACGCGGACAAGTGAATTCGCGATGCAAACGCTGACGCTGGACGCGATCACCAAACGGTTCGGCCCGGTCCTGGCCGACGACGCGATCTCGCTGACCGTGCGCAGCGGCCGGATACTCGGACTGATCGGCGAGAACGGCGCGGGCAAGTCGACGCTGGTCTCGATCCTGTACGGACTGCACCGGCCCGATTCCGGGCGCATCCTGATCGACGGGCGCGAGGTGCGGTTCCGGTCCCCGGGCGATGCCATCGCCCACGGACTGGGCATGGTGTTCCAGCATTTTCAGCTGTTCGCCGACATGTCGGTGCTGGAGAACGTGGTGTACGGCGCGGAGCCGGGGCGATGGGGAGTGCTGGATCGCAAGGGAGCCGCACGTCGGGTGGCGGCCCTGGCGGCAGCCTACGGGCTGGAGGTGCCCTTGGACGACCCGGTCGGCACGCTGCCGGTCGGGGTGTTGCAGCGGGTGGAGATCCTCAAGGCGCTGTATCGCCGTGCCGAACTGCTGATCCTGGACGAGCCCACCGGCGTGCTGACGCCCCCGGAGACCCGCGCGCTGTTCCGCGTCCTGCGCACGCTGGCCGACCAGGGGCACGCGGTGCTGCTGATCACCCATAAACTCGACGAAATCGCCGCTGTCGCAGACGAAGTGGTGGTTCTGCGGGACGGTCGCCGAGTGTTCGACGCCGAGGTCGCCGCGACCACCCCGACGGAACTGGCCCGGCATCTGACCGGGCGCGAGGTCGACCTGCGGCCCCGTCGTGCGGTGCGCCCGCCCGGCGATCCCGTGCTGACCGTCGAGCACGTGGCCACCACGGGCGCCGGACGGGCCGCGCTGGCCGGAGTGTCGCTGACCGTGCGCTCGGGGGAGATCGTCGGGGTCGCGGGTGTGGCGGGCAACGGCCAGGAGACGCTGGCCGCGATCGTCGCCGGAGCGCGCGTCCCGGATTCCGGCACGGTCACCCTCGGCGCCTGCGACGTGACCACCTGGAACAACGCCCGTCGCCGCGATGCCGGACTGACCCACATCCCCGAGGACCGCAACAGCGCGGGCGTCGCGCTGGACGCGAGTGTGATCACCAATCTGACCGCCGGATTCCATCGCCGCGCACCGCTGGGCGCACACGGTCTGGTGAGCCCGCGGGCCATGCGCGCGCACGCGCGAGAGCTGGTCGCGCGCTTCGGAATTCGGGTTGCCGACCCGGCCGCGGCGGTGCGCGGACTATCCGGGGGCAATGTGCAGAAACTGGTGGTGGCGCGCGAACTGGCGCATCGGTCGCCGTTCCTGCTGGCCGAACAACCCACGCGCGGAATCGATCTGGGTGCTGTCGAATTCGTCTACCGGCAACTGGACGAGTACCGGTCCGACGGGGGAGCGGTACTGCTGATCTCGAGCGAGCTGAGCGAACTACTGGCCCTGGCCGATCGGATCGTCGTGCTGACCGACGGGAGCATCGTCGGTGAATTCACCGCTGCCGACGCCGATCCCGAGCAGATCGGCGCGCTGATGGCGGGTACGGCGATCGTGGCGGAACCGCTGTGACCGTGGCGGCGGGTGTGGTGCGTCGGCTCCGGGATTCGGGGGCGAGTGTCGCGGACCGGACGGTCGCGGTGGTGGTGACCATCGCGGTGACCGCCGCACTGTTCGCGCTCACCGGTCATGATCCGATCGCGGTGTACCGCAGCATGTTTCAGGGCGCTCTGGTAGGTCCTGGACTGGTGACGACGGTGCAGCGGACCGTCGTGGTGGTGGGGCTGAGTCTGGGGTTGTCGTTCGCGTTCCGGGCGGGCCAGTTCAATCTGGGTGCGAGCGGGCAGTTCGTCCTGGGCGGAGCGGCGGGTGCGGTGGTGGCGCTGTACTGCCCGGGGCCCGGCTGGGTGGTCGTCGTGCTGGCGCTGGCTGCGGCGACGGTGGCGGGCGCGGTGCTGGCGGCCGTGCCCGCGGTGTTGTTCACCGGATTGTCCGCGCCGGTGTTCGCGACCTCGCTGCTGCTGAACTACCCGGTGCTGTCGCTCACCTCGTACCTGATCACGGTCTGGTTGAAGGATCCGTCCTCCGATCTGGAAGCGTCCCGGCCCATCTCGGTCGATCGGCGGATCCCCGCCCTCGCCCCGCCGCACTCGGGTTCGGGACGATTCCTGGAATCCGTTTTCGGACAACGGAATCTGCTGACGCTCCTGGGTTCCGAGCTGAACTGCTCGCTGCTGGTGGTCGCGGGGATCCTGGCCGTGGTCCTGGTGATCGAACGACGCTCGGCACTGGGCTTCGAAACCGGGCTGATCGGGCTCAATCCGCGCATGGCCACCGCGGTGGGGATCCGCACCGGCCGCGCGATCGTGCTGGCGCTGGCGCTCGGTGGTGCGATCGCCGGGGTGATGGGTGCGCTGGTGGTGCTCGGCTCGCACTATCGGCTGATCGATGGCGCGCTGGACGGCACCGGATATCCGATCACGGCCCTGCTGGTGGTCATGTTGGCGCGCAACAGCTCGATCGCGGTCGTGGTGGTCGGGTTCGCGTTCACCGCGATCGGCGTGGGCGGGCAGGAGGTGGAGCGGGATTACGGCCTGTCCTCGTACGTGTCGACCGTCGTGCAGGCGCTGGTCGTCTTCCTGGTGTCGATGCGCCTGACCACGTGGCGACCGCGATGGGGCCGGGCCGGGACGGCGGTCGAAGTGGTGGAATCGTGAACCTGCTGGTCTCCTCAGCGGTGCTGGCCGCCGTGGTGCGCGGCCTGGTGCCGCTGGTGCTGCTCGGGGTGGGCGGGCTGATCTGTCAGCGGGCCGGGGTGTTCAATGTCGCGCTGGAAGGTGTGCTGCTCACCGGCTGCTTCGCGGCGGTGGCGGGTAGTGCGTGGTCCGGGAGCGCACTGGTCGGGGTGCTCGCGGCGGCCGCGGCAGGAGTGCTGGTCGCCTTCGCGCTCGCGGTCGGGTCCGTTCGTCGTCACGGCGATCCGCTAGTACTGGGCACCGCACTGAATATCGTGGTGTCCGGGCTGACCACCTTCCTGCTGCAGGCGATGTTCCACGTGCGGGGCACCTACCATCGCCCGGACCTGGCCCGGCTGCCGCACTGGTTCGCCGGGGTCTCGCTGCCGTGGATCGGTCCCGCCGTCGCCGCGCTCAGTCCGCTGGGATGCCTTGCGGTTCTGGCGGTTCCGGCCGTGCACGGATTCCTGCGGCACACCGTGCCGGGGATGCGATTGCGCGGTGTCGGCGCCGATGCCGCCGCCGCGGAGTCACTCGGCATCCGCCCCGATCGCTACCGCTTCGCGGCCCTGCTCGTTGCGGGACTGTTCGGCGGTCTGGCCGGAGCGGAGTTGTCGTTGGGCGCGGTGGCCCTGTTCACCGAGAACATGTCGGCCGGTCGAGGCTGGGTCGTCGTACTGGTCCTGCTGATCGCCGCTGGTCGTCTGCGCGTCCTGCTGCTGACCCTCGTCGTCTACGCCTACGCCCAGGCCGTCGGCTTCCGCCTGCAGACCGTCGGCCTGCCGATGCAGTTATCCGACGCCGCACCGTATCTGGCGATGATCGCGGTGCTCGTCCGCGCCGGTCTGCGCGCCCGATGGCGGAAATCCGCACCGGCACCGGCTGCTCGAGCTACGTTGACGACCGGGTGGTGCCGACGACGGTTCGGTGGGGCATCGAGGTGAGCCGGAGCAACGAGTGCTCCGACGGCTGCGAACGGTGACGCCGTGAGGAGGGGATGTGCTGGATCGCTTCGCTGTACGCAAGAAAGTGCGGTCGCGGGGCTCGGACCGCGAGTCCGAGCACCGGGCTTCGGAATCAGGTTCGGGCACAGGGGAGTTCGCTCGGTGGCCAGCGCTCTGGGTGATCGCGATGCTCCTCGTGACGCTGGGGTGGGCGACCGGGTGCGGTGGCCGGGAGCGGGTGAGCCCTGCCGAACCGGCGGTGGTCGACACGACGACGGGGGCGTTGCGGGGAACTGTGACCGCCGATCATCGGGTGTTCGAGGCAATCCCGTACGCGGCGGCGCCGGTCGGTGACCTGCGCTGGAAACCGCCGGAGTCGCAGCCACATTGGCAGGGGACTCGCGATGCCACAAGGCCGGGCGCGGAATGTCCGCAGCAGATCGCCGCTGTCGTGCACGGGCCCGGCGATATCGGCGGCAACGAGGACTGCCTTTTCCTGAACGTGTGGACGCCCGCTCGGTCGGCGGGGCACGAGCGCGCGGTGATGGTGTGGTTTCCGGGCGGGGCCTTCTCGGTCGGCGACGGTGCTTCCTACGATCCGTCGCGGCTCGTCGCCGCCGGGGACATGATCGTGGTGACCGTCAACTATCGGCTGGGCGCGCCCGGGTTTCTTGCCGATCCGGCCTTGGCCTACGACGGCGGCCAGGTGGGTAACTTCGGATTCCTGGATCAGCAGGCCGCACTGCGCTGGGTGCGCGAGGATATCGCCGCATTCGGCGGTGACCCGGCACGGGTGACCATCGCGGGAGAATCCGCGGGAGCGACATCGGTCTGCGACCATCTGGTCTCGCCCGGCTCGGCGGGGCTGTTCGCGGCGGCCATCGTGCAGAGCGGACGCTGCCAGTTGCAGGGGAGCCGGGAGACCGCGGCTCACGTCAGCACCGACTATGCGGCCCAACTCGGCTGCGGTGCAGCCGATCCCGCGATCGAGGCCCGGTGTCTGCGAGCCCTTCCGGTCGACAGGCTGATCGCCACACCACTGAACTACGTGACCTCCAGCGGCATCCCGACGCGCGGCCCGGTCAGCGGTGAGCCGGTGCTGCCGGACAACCCCGTCACCGCGATACGCGCGGGCAGAGCCGCGAAGGTTCCGGTGCTGATCGGCGTCAACCACGACGAGGCCACCGCGTTCGTCGCGGCCGCACCACCCGCGACCGCCACGCAGTACCGGGACGCTCTGGTCCGGAATTTCGGGCCGGACGCGGACAGGATCGCGGCCGCGTACCCGGCGGCGAACTACGCTCATCCTGGCTCTGCGCTGGCGGCGGTGTTCACCGACGACGACTTCGCCTGTCCGGCAGTAACATTGGCCGAATCCCTGGCCCGCGGCGGCCCGGTCTATCAGTACGAATTCGACGATCGCACCGCCGCCGCACCGAAAACCTTTCCCGCGGGCACGATCCCGCTGGGTGCCGCGCACACCTTCGAACTGCCCTACCTGTTCGAGGTCACCGGACTTCCGAACCTGGCTACCGCAGCCCAGCAGAGCCTGTCCGGCACGATGATCGCCTATTGGGCGGCATTCGTGAACTCCGGAGACCCGCACGTCGCGAACCGTCCCGACTGGCCGCGCCGGATCGGCGACAAGGTTCTCACCCTGCGTCCCGACGCGTCGACCACTGCTACCGACTTCTCCGGTCGGCACCATTGCAAGCAGTGGCCCACGCGGGTGCCGTCCTGACGCCACGGCGACATTCGGGCCGTGATGCTCCGGGCCACCAGATTCGCCAGCCGATCAGGGCGAACAGCGCGGGAATGGCCACCGTGCGCACGACGAATGTGTCGAGCAGAATTCCCACGCCCACCACGATGCCCAACTGGGTCAGCGTGATCAGCGGGAGAATTCCGAGCACCGCGAAGACCGCGGCCAGCACGATTCCGGCGCTGGTGATCACCCCGCCCGTGGCGGACACGGCGCGGACGATGCCGCCGGTCACCCCGTGCCCCGGGGTCTCCTCGCGGGCGCGGGTGACCAGGAAGATGGTGTAGTCCACGCCCAGCGCCACCAGGAACAGGAAGGCGAACAGCGGCACATTCGTGTCCAGCGCCGGAAAGCCGAAAACGTATGTGCTGAGCAGGCTTCCGATACCGAGCGCGGCCAGTGCGCTGATCACGGTGACCGCCACGAGCAGGATCGCGGCCGGGATCGCTCGCAGCAGTATCAGCAGCACCAGCAGGACGACCGCCAGGATCAGCGGCATGATCAGATATTGATCGTGCCGTGCGGCGTTGCGGGTGTCCAGGGCGACCGCATCGGATCCGCCGACCAGCGCTCCGGCATCGGGCACCGATGCCAGCGTGGTGCGCAGACGCGTCACCGCGGCGAAGGCCGAATCGGAGGCCGGCGCCGCATCCAACACCACCGACCAGCGGGTCATCCCGTTCGCCGAGCCGGCGGCCGATGTCGCCCGCACGACGCCCGCGGTGGAGTCCAGCACCGACTGCACCCGCGGCGCGGCTCCGGTTCGCGCCAGCACGATCGTGGGATCGCTTGCGCCGGAGGAGAAATGCTCGCTCACCACGCGCAGGCCGTCGACCGACTCGGCATGCACGCGGAACTGTTCGGACTGGGCGAGCCCGACATGGGTGAACGGCAGCGCACTGGCACAGGCGGCCGCGGCGATCAGGAAGACGGCCACGACCGTTTTCGGCCGCCGCACCACCTTCTCCGCGACGGTATGCCATGCGCCGGAGGCTGCCGTGTCGTGCCCGTCGACCCGAGGAATGAAGGGCCAGAACACCTTCCGGCCGAACAACGCCAACGCCGGCGGCAGGGTGACCAGTACGAAGATCGCGGCGACCAGCAGCCCCAGGGCTCCGAAGGCGCCCAGACCGCGGGTATTGGGCAACAATGCCAGCAGCAGCGTCAGCAGGGCCAGCACCACGGTCAGGTTGCTGGCCAGGACCGCGGGCCCGGCTCGCCGCACCGCGATCCGCAGTGCCGCGCGATGGTCCGCGGTGCGATACAACTCGTCGCGGTATCGGGACACCAGCAGCAGCGCGTAGTTCGTACCCGCGCCGAATACCAGCACGCTCGTGATTCCCGAGGTCGAGCCGTCGAAGGTCAGACCGCTCACCTGGGCCAGGGCGTTCGCCGCCGCGGCCGCGACCCGGTCGGCTATCGCGACGACCACCAGCGGGATCAGCCACAGCACGGGGGAGCGATACGTGCCGATCAGCAGCACCATCACCACGGCGGCGGTGACCGCGAGCAGCAGGGTGTTCGCCCCGGAGAAGGAGTCGGCGATATCCGCCCCGAACGCCGGTCCGCCTGTGATCCACAGGCGCAGATCGGCCGGTGCGCCGTCGCGTACCGCCGTGCGCAACGCATCGATCCGGTCGGTGAGCGCGAATCCGGTCAGATTCGCGGGAATCGACGCCTGGCCGAAGGCGGCACGTTGATCCTGAGACAGCTTCAGGTCCGGCCCGGCCGCGCCGGCGCGCATCCGGGACAGGGCCGCGCCGGCGTGCGCCTGATCGTCGGCGGTCAGTACCGCGCCGTCGGCGCGGGTGACGATCAGAACCGCTGCCGCGGAATCCCCGCCGGGGAACTCCCGCAGCAGGCGCTGCACCTGCGCGGATTCGGCGTTGTCCGGCAACGAGTTCGGCGCCGACGTACTCGAGCCGCCGCCCGATAGGCCCAGCACCGCGCCCGCGACGATCAGCGCGGCCAGCAGTGCGAGCCATCCTCTGCGTCCGGAGACGATCTGTGCGTACCTGTCCCATCCACCCACGCCCCGAACTATTTCAGAAACTGAAACAATCTGCAAAGTCGGCCGTCGCGGACGACTACGCTGTGTGCACCGTGCATGCCGATGATGGAAGGGAGACCGGGGTGGCAGAGGGTTCGACAGATGCGACACGCGATGAGCTCGAAGCGGCCATCGCCCGGGATATCCGGGCGCTCACCGCGGTGTCGGACCAGATCTCCCATCTGTTCGCGCACTCGAACAATCTGCGCCCCAACGACTTCCGCGCCCTCATGTACATCGCGACGGCCGATGCGGAGGGATCGCCGCTCACCGCGGGCGGGCTCGGCGCCCTACTGGGCCTGTCCCCGGCCGCGATCACCTATCTCGTCGAGCGGCTGATCGAGTCCGGGCATATCGAACGCGAACCCGACGAGCTCGACAAACGCCGGGTCCTGCTGCATTACAGCGGGTACGGCATGACCGTGGCGGCGGGATTCTTCACACCCGTCAGCCTGCGAACCCGCAGCGCGATGGCCGACCTGCCCGACGCCGATCTGCGCACCGCGCACCGAGTCCTGACCGCCATCGTCGGCGCGCTACGCGACCACAGCGCCGCGACCGCATCGGGTCCGGACCGTCCGGAGCAGGGGCGAGGGGACTAGGTGCGCGTCCGGACGCTATCGGGAGACGGGTTGGTTGGTGAGGACATCGATGCGGACGTCATCGGTGCGGGGAATGATGAACACCCGGTCGCGGCCGGGCTGCCATTGGTCCGGGATCACGAAGTAGGCGTCGGCGGAGCGGTCGAGCAGGCGGATGCCGCTGTAGTAGTGGTGGTATTTCTCGCCGGGGACGGTGAGTTCGTTGGTTTGTACGCCGGTGCCGTCGATGCCGAGCCGATCGACGCTCAGCAGCAGGAGCCTGGGTCTGGCGCCGAATCCGGACCCGACCAGCGCCCGAGCAGCGCCGGTGCCCTGCCGGTCCGCGTAGTTTCCGACCCACCACATCGCGCTGACGAATCCGATCACGAACAGCGAGACCAGAATTACCGCAGCGGTCGTCGAGAATTGTTGCCCAGGGCTGGATTTGGTGGCAGGGCAGCCGGGATTCGCTGCGGCCGACGTCGTCTCCGATGCGTCCGCGGTTCGCAGGACAGTGGCGTAACACAGCAGCGCGCTGCCGATCATCAACGCGGCGGGTACGACATCGGGCCCGTAGGGCACCACCGTCCGCAGGACCGACCACGGGACGATATTGCCCGCGACCACCAGCGGCACCGCGAGCATCAGGACGCCCACCGTGAGGATCGCCCAGAACCAGATGCGCAGCGCGAATTGCGCGTGGCGAGTCGCGCGGGCGATCGCAGCCGGTAGCCGTCGCAGTGCCAGCGCGAGGATCAGAACCGTGGACGCGACGATGATCGGCCAGCAGGACGGGAGGAACGATCGGCGTACCAGGCCCGCCGTGGACAGCCCCAGCATGTCCGAATCGACGCCGAAGTATCCGTAATAGGCGCGCGTGTACACCGAACCGAAGTAGTACAGGATCGGGACGAGCACCGCCGCCTGCGATACCGCCACCCCCGTCATCGTCAGCGCCGACCGCAGCGGCGACCCCTGCTCCGGCATGGTCACCCGGGCGCGCTCGAGCTCGTCGGGGGCGAGGTCGGTGATTTCCTCGAGGTCGTCGGCGGAGGCGTCGTGGTCGTTGTCGGCGTGGTGGTTGTCGCGGACGTCTCGGGCGACGAGTGCGCGGGCGGCAAGGTCGACAGTGTCGGCGGGCCCTGCGGCGGTGGCGGGACGGCGGGGCCGGGGGTCGCGCCGAACAGCGGAGTCCGCGGCACCACCTGTACAGGCCCGCTGGGACCGTAATCGGACGGCACTCCGGCAGTTGGTCCGGACGTGGCCGAACCCGAGGGATTCATCGTCACCGCGGGCGGCGTGCCCGGCACACCGCCTTGGAAGCTGCAGGACGTGATCAGCCCTACGATCGCCAGTTCGGTGGCGAATACTGCTGTGCCGGAGAAGATCTGCCCTCGCCCCCTCGGATACTCCTGTGCCCGTGAGCCGATTCTGTCACAGCGGACCCCATCGCACGTAACCTTTTTCACCGATGCCGCATCCGAGGGCACGGCGCGGAGATCGCCCGGTTTGCCGGATCGTGATAGACAGGGTGCGGCACGGACGTCCTGGCGCAGTGCTGCGGCCCCGTGCGCCCATCGACCATCGCACGAGCGGAAGCTCCTGGGGTGGAACATAATTCGAGAGGAGCAGGATGAGGACGGGTAACGCAGTCGGTCGGACGATGCTCGCGGCGAGCGCCTTCGCGGCGGTGGTCGCGACCGGGATCGTTCCGGCGGCGACCAGTTCGGCCGGACTACCGGCATGCGCCGCGGCTCAGTTCGATCTGCGCATCCAGAAGCCCAAGGTGGACGATCCGGCGCGCCCTCATCAATACGATGTGGTCCTGACCAACAAGGGGGCGGCGTGCACCGTCCAGGGCTTCCCGGGCGTGGATCTCACCGGGCCGAAGGATCCGACCTTCGGCGCCACGTATTCGCTTCCCCGGCAAGCGGTTTCCGCGCAGCCGCTGACGGTTCAGCCCAGGAATGCGGTGGTGGCCATCCTGACCTATCAGCCCGGTAGCTGGGTGCCCACCACGCTGGTCGTGACGCCTCCGGACACGACCGCGCAGCTGCGCGTGCCGTGGCCGTCGGGCGTGGGCGTGGCCCGCCAGGACGGCGCCACCCATCCCGGCACGTACATCGGATCGCTCTCGCCCCTGTGAGTCCCAGCCCGGTCCCGAACCCCGGCGGCACCGCCGGGGTTCGGTTCGGATCGGCTCGATCGCAACCGTTGCCTGCTGATTGCTCGCCTTCGATCATGTAGTCCGAGCGCGCCGGTGGCCGACGCCGCGTGTGGGCGCCGCGTCGATACGGACACGGTGCGAACAGGTGCGGATTCGACGGTTAGGACTCGAGCAAGTGGCACGTGAACTTCATCTGGCGGGATTTCTGATCGCGTCGAACGTCACCCATTCGCATGCCGCGTGGCGGCATCCCGGATCGACGACGGACTATTTCGGGCCGGACTACTACCGTCGGGTGGCGCAGACGCTCGAACGCGGAAAGTTCGATTTCCTGTTCTTCGCGGATCTGCTCGCCACCCCGGTGCGTTTCGGCGACGACATCCGGGTGCCCATCGAGCGTGGAACACAGGCCGCGGCCACGATCGATCCCTCGCTGGTGGCCGCGAGCCTGGCGAACGTCACCGAGAAGCTCGGCCTGGCGATCACGAAGTCGACCACCTATTTCCATCCCTACGAGGTCGCCCGGATCTTCGGGACGCTGGATCATCTGTCCCGGGGCCGGGTCGGGTGGAATGTCGTGACTTCGTTGAATCAGGCCGAGGCGCACAATTTCGGCGTCGAGCAGCACCTCGGTCACGACGAGCGGTACGAGCGCGCGCAGGAATTCCTCGAGGTCGCCTTCAAGCTCTGGGGTAGCTGGGAGCGCGATGCGCTGGTGCAGGACAAGGCTTCCGGGCGATTCGCCGATCCGGACAAGGTGCACACCGTCGACCACGCGGGGGAGTGGTTCGCCACGCGCGGCCCGCTGACGGTTCCGCATTCGCCGCAGAGCCGGCCGGTGCTCATCCAGGCCGGATCCTCGCCCACCGGAAGGGATTTCGCCGCCCGATGGGCCGAGGCGATCTTCGAGATCGACCCGACCTCCGACGGACGCAAGGCCTACTACGACGACATCAAATCGCGGGCGTCCGATGCCGGGCGCAATCCCGACGACGTCAAGATCTTCCCGGCCTTCGTGCCGTTCGTCGGGGAGACCGAGGCCATCGCGAAGGAGAAGCAGGCCTATCACAACGAGCTGGCCGATCCGATCTCCGGACTGATCACGTTGTCGGTGCATACCGACCACGATTTCTCGCAGTACGACCTCGACGCGCCCATCGAGGAGGTCACCGTTCCCGGTACCCAGGGGTTGTTCGAGGTGGCGCACCGGTTGAGCGTCAAGAACAACCTCACGTTGCGCGACGTCGGCAAGCTCTACGCGCAGGGCGTGCTGCTTCCGCAGTTCGTCGGGACCCCGGAGCAGATCGCCGATCGCATCGAGGAGAGCTTCCACGGCGGTGAGGCCGACGGATTCATCATCTCGGCCGCTCAGGCCCCGGGAACCTTCGACGAGTTCGTCGACCTCGTGGTCCCCGAACTGCAGCGTCGCGGCCTGTTCCGCACCGATTACACCGGCACCACCCTGCGAGACCACCTCGGCCTGGGCCAGGCATCCCTGACGCCCGCCCCGCGCGCCGCCACCGTCGCCTGACCTACCGCTCCTATCCACTCAGGAATTCGGCGGTCTCCGGGTCGGCGGGCAGGAAGGTTTCCAGGGCCAGTTCGGAGACGGTGATATCGGTGGGTGTGTTGAAAGTGGCGATGATGGAGATGAAAGCCAATGTGCGGCCCTCGTTTTCCAGCAGCAGCGGCAGTGCGGGAGCGGCGGTGATCGGGGCCAGTTCCTCGCCGCAGTTCTGCGGTGGAGGGTACGACTCGACCTCGTCGTAGAGCGCGCGCAGTGGCGCGGAACGGGTCAGCGCCAATTGGCGTTGCATCTGGTGCAGTAGGTGTCCGCGCCACTGAGCGTAATTGCGGATGCGCGGGGCCATACCGTCGGGATGCAGAGTCAGGCGCATCGCGTTGGGCTTTTCCAGCAGTTCCGGAGCGACGTTCGAAAGCAGCAGCCCCACACCGTTGTTCGCCGCCATCACGTCGTATCCGCCGTCCAGGATCAGCGCCGGGAACGGCTCGTGCGCGCTGACCAGTCGCTCCAGACCGTTGCGCAACTCGCGCAATTGCGGGTCACGCAGCGAATGCTCCGGGAAATGCGGTGCGTATCCGGCCGCGATCAGCAGCGTATTGCGTTCGCGCACCGGAACATCCAGGTGATCGGCCAATCGCAGCACCATCTCGCGGCTGGGGCGCGAGCGGCCGGTCTCGATGAAGCTGATGTGCCGGGCCGAGGAGTCGGCCGCGAGCGCGAGATCCAGCTGGCTCAACCGTCTGCGGTTGCGCCACTCGCGCAGCAGTGGGCCGACTCTCGGCGGGGCGGCGGTCATGGTGTGACCGTACCGCGCGGCCAGGCTCATCCGAATCACGCCGGGACGCGATCGAGGAAGCCGAGCACGCTGCTGATCCGTCCGTCGGTGTCCAGCACGACGACGTCCGAACCGGCCACCGGCGCGCTGCCGTCCGGCGCGATCAGCTCCCAGCTGAACCGCGCGGTGTCGTGATGCCCGTCCACGACGCCGAGCGGGCGGAACACGAAGCCCGGGAACTGCTCGTGCACACCGGCGATGGCCGCGACCAACTGCTCGTGACCACGGACCTCGGTCAACGGATCGGTGTACGCCCCGTCCTCGATCCACGCCTTCGCCACCGCGTCGGCCAGTTCCGCCCCGCCGGCGTTCCACGCCGCGAAATACCGCTGGGCCGCGTCGTCGTAAGTGCTCATCTCGAATTCTCCTTCTCGGGTCGTGAACCGAACGAACACAACCCTGCCGGAGCGCGCGACGCTGCGCGATTACGCGGGAAGTAATGCCGGACGCTGGTATGTCAGGACAACGGGATTGCGGATGACAGGAACCTGGTCCGTCGGCGGGCATCCATCTCGCGCTGGCCAAGGCTCGCACCCGTGCCGCACACGGCTGGCCGCGCGCCATCGGTCTGTTCTCGGATATCTTGTGCGGCTACGGATATCGGCCGTTCCGGCTGCTGGGCTGGGTGCTGGTGCAGTTGGTGGTGTTCACCGCCATCGGCATCGAGGTCGTGGGCGCTCCGCTGGGGGACACGATCTACATGTGCGTGACCTGCTACCTCTATCCGATCGAACCAGGGGGTCTGGCATCGTTGAACGATGCCGCGCGGCCGTTGTTCGCGGTCGAGCCCTGGGTGGGCACGGTGTCGATGTCGGTGTTCTTCGCCCTCTTGGTACGCAAGTGGTTCCGGATGTAGCCGACTGGTTCGGATCGCCGCTGTTCGCGCAGTGGACGGGTGCGGCGATCCCGTTCGCATTCGGTGGCGAAACGATATGTTCGCTGATCTGCTGAACCCGCCGTGACATGCGGCTGGTGTGGGACGATAGAGGGATTGCATGCCGAGTACACTGCGGCTCTGGCCCGGTGAGTCTCACAACGTCGTGGCCGACGTCGAGCGTGTGGTCGGTGTGGGACAAAGTTCTACGCTGGAATCGAACGGCCAATGCCCTGGAGTAGGAGCTGATGAACAACACGCGCGTACCGCAGCCCGTGTACCGCACCGCCCGCCTCGCTGATCTCGATCAGATCATTGCCATCGAGGAAGCGGTCTTCCCCGAGGGTCCGCAGTACTACATGCTGCGTCAGCTGTTCGATCTGCATGGATCCGATTGGCTGGTGGCCGAACTGGACGATGTGGTGATCGGTTATGCGTTGATCCTGTCGAAGGACGGGCGCGCGTTGCTGTCGACCTTCGCTGTGGTCGAACACCTGCAATGCCGCGGATACGGTCGTGAGCTGCTCGCCTGCGCTATGGAGCGCTGTCGCGAAACGAAGGTCGGCACTATGTGGCTGACTGTGCGACCGGCCAATCTCCGGGCCGCGAGGATGTTCAAAGAGGCCGGGTTCGTCCCCGACAGGTATGTGGATGACTACTTCGGCCCAGGAGCTGCGCGCGATGTCATGGAGTGCGCGCTGTAGAGGTGACTGCATAGACTCGCGCCCATGGTCGATCTTCCCCCTTGGCTCGCGTCTACGTCGACCTGGATCGAAAGGCAGGCAACCGATTACGCGTCGAAGGCGGACGAAACCGATCGCAACGAGCGGGAACTGCTGGAAACCCTGGAAGGGTATGTCGACGACGTATTAGGTGAGTTCGATCCGCCCCGTGCGGGCCGTCAGCCCGCTACGTTGGTATTCGCGCACCTGTACCGCAGCGCGCAGCAGCCATCGGACGACGAGCAGGGCTGGCAAGTGCCCAGTGCGGTGCTGGCCGCGCTGATCGCCGCGGAGATCGAGTTTCGTGGCCCGCTTCGTCTGAGCGCCCGTCAGAACGTGCTGTTGGCCATCGAGTACGAGGCACGTGGTGCCCAGTTGCGTGAGTTCGGACTCCCCGAGCACGCGGCTCTGGCCTATCAGCGGGCGGTGGCGCTGTACCGAATCGCTGAGGATGCCGGTGCCACCGATCGCTGCGGTCTGCAGTTGGCGCGGGCGCGCACCGTGGCACTGCCGCTCGGTGTGCGGCGGCTGGTCCGGTATCTCTCGGATGCCTTGTGCGGGTATGGATATCGGCCCTTCCTGCTACTCTGCTGGGTTATCGTGCAGTTGGGGGTCTTCTCGGCGATCGGAATCGGAATCGTCGGGCCCTCCGCGTACGCCGACACCCTCTACCTGTCGGTGACCAGTTTTCTGAATCCGGTGGGTCTCGGTGACATCGCGAAACTGAGTACCGCCGCCAAACCGCTTTTCGCGATCGAGACGTGGTTGGGCACGGTATCGATGTCGGTTTTCTTCGCGCTGTTGGTACGCAAGTGGTTTCGGATGTGACGCGCCGTCTCGGGGTTGGATGCGGTTACCCTGGAGAGGTGTCGAAGCTGCTGACTTCGCCTCACATCGTCGCCGCGTGAATCGATCGATGAATCGACGCGGCGCGGCCACGACGAGCGGTGAAGGGGACTGCGGTCGATGAGAATTCAGCCACGGCGGCAGATTTTGAATGTGTGGAGCTCGCTGCTGGCGGCATGCTGCCGGGACGGTGAGTGGATCTGGGGTGGGCTGGCCGGTTCGAACTCCATCAGTGACGCCGAGCAACTCCTGTGCATCCTGTACCCGGCGACTCGGATCGAGAGCTTCGCGTTACACGACCCCGACCGCATGGCCGACGACGTCCAGGAAGCGTTGAGTCCGCTGGGCCGGCGGATCGGCCTGCGGATCGTCCAAGTGATGGACGACTATCTGCGCAAGTACGAAATGGACGGACGGCCGATCTTCTCGGCCGACTCCTATCTGCGGTGTCCCGAGGGCACTCCACCCGCCGACGAACAGCGAGCTCTCGATGTCGTCGACTCGTACTCGATGTCGCTCACGCTGTGCCTGGCCGGGTTGCAGTTCCTGGGATCGCTCCGGACGGCGAGCAGCAGGCGAACCGAGAGACGACTGGAAGAGATGCTCGAGCCGGTCGAGGAGCGACTCAACCGGCGTCTGACCGGCGCAATGGTCGGACTGGTTCGCAGTTTCGTGGTCCGGTCGGTGGACCCGGTCACCGACGACGGCCAGGCGATGCTCAGCATGTTCAACCAGACCGAATCGGAGCCCGATGCGGTGGTGGCCGCGGTGGCTCGCAGACTCGAACGAGTGCGCAGCCGACTGCGCCGGGACGTCACGCTCACCAAAACGCCCGACAGCGATCTCGAGGACGAAGGTCTGCTGATCGAGTGCGGTTGGAGCTGGGGTGTGGTGCGTGATGCCCAGGAGATCGACTTCGTCGACATACCGCTGTCCTCGTCGAAGGGATGTGCGGCTGGACGGCCGTACCTGTACTTCACCATCGTGGCGCTGGACGGTATCAACGACCTGACCCAGCCGCGCACCCGCGAACTCGATCTCCTCGACGCCGAGCAGCGCCGACTCGCCGACGCGCTGCAACTGCGCTGGGATCTGGCCCAGCGGTACTGGTCGGCGATGGCCCGTTACGGCAGTGGCCGGTGGCCGCTGGAGGACATCCCCTGGCGTACCGCCGACGGCGAGGAATCCGACTACTTCAGTCTCTGCATGTCCGCGCTGTTGATCCAGGACCTCGTTGCCCGGGTGGCCAGCGACGATGACCTCACCAGGGCCACACCGATTTTCGACGAGCTGGCCCGCCGGGGCCGGATCACCAGTCGGCTGACCGTCAACGATCCCGCGCGGGATCTGCACGTCCCGGGAGTGTCACTGGCACTTCAGGGCAGTGAGACCGTGGGTGACGGTCCGCGGCTGTCCTGGACGGTATCGGACTATGCGCCGATGTTGTTGAAGCGGACCCTGCAGGCCGCGCAGCTGTCCGGCACCCTCTCCACTCGCGACGAGTTGTTGGAGCTGGCGCAAACGGTAATGAGTCATCTGGAACAACGGGCCTTCCAGGACGGCTCCGCCAAAGGGTTGTGGGACGACGCGGATAGATACTTCTCCGCGGAATGGCGGGGAAACGGGTTGGCCGAGTATTCGCCCGAGGGGGCGCGCGTGTCCTGGTACTTCACCGAGCGGATCATCGAATGCCTGGTCGCCGCGGAAAAGGTGTATCGGGATCCGCCGTTGCGCTCGTCCACCTCGGCGATCCTCTCGCTGGAGCTGCTCAACGAGGCGGACCACCTGCTCAACCAGAGATTCCTGGAACTCAGCGAAAAAGACCACACCCCGAATCGGTGGACCTTGGAGAATGTCGAGAAGAAGTTGTTGCGTGCTCGAATGCTGATCGATGAGCGTCCAGGTACTACGCACAGCCTGTGCGCCGACGCTCTGCGGGAACTGGACGAACTCGATTTCGCCGCTCTCGACGCGATGAGGGGAGAATGAATTGAGTGGGGAGCCATTACTTGTTTTTTCGACGTCGGACAAGGGCGGTGCTGGTCGTTCGGTGACGAGCTGTAATATCGCGTACCGGCTCAGTATTCAAGGTCGTAACGTTGCCTATCTTGATTTCGATTTCGGGTCTCCGACCGCCGGCGCGCTGTTCGAGATCAACCAGATTGATCGTGGCACGGCCGAGGGGAACGGTCTGCACAGGTACCTGACCGGAGAGAAATCCATCGCGGCGCAGTACGATATTCGTTCGGAAACCAAGCGGGCGGATCTTCGCGCACCGCGCCATCCCTATCGGTTGACGCTGTTTCCCGGGGATCGTGGTGGCGGAGAATTCGGTGCGGCTCCTGACGTGGTGAAGCGCTGCGTCGAAATTCTGCTGATCTGTAGGCAGGAATTCGACGTCACCTTCATCGATCTCAGTGCTGGCCGGTCGGCCGCCCTGGAACTCGTGCTCAGTGCCATGGCTGCCAAGCCGCTGCATGATGCGGTGGCGCGGTGGCTCGTTTTCCACCGCTGGACACGCCAGCACATCCTGGCTGCGAACAGCCTGGTGCACGGGCCGAACGGCCTGCTGGACAGCAGCGCGAAACTCGGTCACGACCCGGCACGGCTGCTCGATTCGATGCGGTATGTGCGCACCGCGGTGCCCTCGACCGGCGAGGCTGAGCCTCAGCCCGGGGGCCAGGGCAGTGGCCCGCAGTGGGCGTGGCTGCGCAAGCAGAACGAGGCGCTCGAAGGTCTCGCCCGGGCGAATCAGATGGGCAGCACCAGTGCCACCCTCGGCAAGACTCCGGTGGAACCGGTCCTGCAATGGCGGGAACAGGTGATCCTGGACGCCGACGTCGATGCGAAGATTGCCCGCAGGGAAACTGTGAAGGCCTTTGCCGATCTCGCGGACGAGCTCGTCAACGACGATACTTGGGCACCGGACGGGGTGTTCTGATCATGGAATTCGGCACTGAATACCGTGAGGGCGCCGAAAAGACCAGGATCGCCAATGTGGAATTGTCGCACGTGTCGATCGAAACCGGGCACTTCTACATGAAGGAATTGACCAACGGTACCGAACAGATCCGAACCCGGTTCCGGCGCGTGAAGAATCTGGTCGACCTCTACATCGAGGCCGCCAAGGCCGAGTTCGGTGATTCCGCGCGGTTGAGCACGTGTTTCCTGATCGACGACTATTTCGGCTCCGAAACCGATCCGACGGAAGTGCTGAAAAAGATTCTCGGCGTCGCCGGCGAATGCGGGCTGGTCATCGACTACCTCGCGCGGGAGGCCGGTTGCTGGGAATCGCCGCAATATATCGATGAGCAGCGATCCGGGCACAATATCGCGCTCGCCGAGATGATCAGATCGTGGATCGTGGCCGAACCGGTGCCCACGACGACCGGCGGACGTCCGCCGGACGTGGAGTCCGGTTGGCTGTGTAACGGTCGGCGTTCCTCGGAATACGACTCGAGACAAGCCATGCAGCTGACGAAGTACCGGCCCTCGGAAGAGTTGGGGCGCAGGGTACATTCGATATTCCTGGACGTCGAGATATGGAGCGAGAGCATCGGTCGGGATGGCTCGCGGCGCACCCATTGGTCGTGTCCCTACCTGGCGTCGATCTGGCAGCTGCTGCGCTTGGGCATGGTGCGCTACGAGGGCGGCCCGGCCGTGCAGCCGCAGCCGCGCGGGAACAGTTGGCCCGTAAACTGGTGGGAGATGCCGACGGTGGTGCAGTTGAATCCGAAGGCCGCGCCGTTCGCCGCCTATCGAACGTTGTCGATTCTTCCGCAGAGTCATCTGAAAATTCAGCATGCGGTGCGGACGATTCTCGACCATGTACACATCGACGAGGAGCTCATGGCGCAGGCCGTCGCGCGCGGTGCGCGTGAGGGCATCGAAATTCCGCGTGAACTGACTCGGCGTTTGCAGCATGTTTTCCTCGACGAGGTCTCCGCGAAGCCCTCCGATGGGGCGTGATCCGGCCGACGTGGATTCGAGTCCGGGCGAGCCTCCCCTCGCTGTGTTCGGGGAGATCCGGACCTGTCTCCTACCGTCCCGGCAGGTACTCGACACTCCGGCGAGCGTCGAACTGCTGAGCGCGATGAAGTTCGGCAGTGCGGTGACGTCTCGGGAACGTCCTGTGCCCCTGGTGATCTCGCCCGATCGGCTCGAAGGCGTCGACTGCAATCTGGCCCAGTACCGCGCAGGCCGGGCCGGAGGCAAGCGCGTGCACGTGATCGGCACCGTGGCCTCGCGGACGGTCGTGGTCGGCGGCCGCGTTCTGCAGGGCTCGTCGCAGACCATGGCGGTACGCGCGCGGGGATCGGATCGACAGCCATGGGCGCACTATCTGAGTCGGCCGGGGACCATCGAGGCGTTGAGCGGGTCCGCCTCCCGCGGTTCCTTGGTGGACGGCTATTTGCGCCCGCCCGCCGGGGATCTGCTGGATCTGACATCGATCTGCGGACGCCTGTCGAATCTGACCCGCGTGGATCCGCGGCTCGATCAACAGGTTCCGTTCCGCCGTGCGGGCACCACACGGTTGCGCTGGGCGGTCGAGGTGGGTGAGCCTTCGGAGCACGCGCTGCCGTTCTCGTTCCGGCTGGACGACGAAACTGTCCGTTCGGTGCGAATCGTGTTGCCGCAGGAGCACATCGGGGCGGCGCAACGCTTCTGTGAGGATCTCGCCACCCACGACTGGCTGCTGACCACCATCGACCGGGTGGCCGCGCGGTTCGGCGCGTTCGAGACGCAACCTGATGCGATGTTGGACGAATTGTCCCCGGTGCTGGACGAATTGGTGCCGCTGTGGATGCCGGGCGCGCACGCGTCGCCCCGCTTGCGGCCGATCTGGAAGGGGCTCGAGTCCGACCCCGGCTTCACCAGGCAGTGGACCGCACGGGTGGGACAGTTGCATGATCGGATGACGACCACGACGCTGAAAGCGTTGCAGCACTACAAGGCTCACTAGGCCGGTCTAGTACCTCCTGGCACGATATTCGTTTGAAGGGTCGGTGGCTCAGGCGGGCTGGTCCAGGTGAACCTTGACCGTGACCGCGCCCTTCTCGTCCCGCGTGGTGACGGCGTGTCCGGTGCGGTCGCCGTCGCGCAGGTGCAGGGTGATGGGTGCGCCCTCGCCCAGGAAGTTGCGCCACCAGCTCTTCTTGTCGGGCATGGCGACGCCGATCACGATGTCGTCTCCGGTGCGCTGGTAGGCGATGGGGGTGCGGAAGGTCTTGCCGGAGCGCCGGCCGACATAGCTGATCTCGGCCATACTGCCGCTCATCCGCTCACCGAGCACGGGAAGCCGCATCAGGGCGACCACACCGTTGTTGAACCCCCGCACCAGCCCCTTGAGTAGGCCGTTCGCAGCAAGGCCGCTGGAACTCATCGCTATCCTCCCGATCGACGGATGACCGTTGCCACAGTAGCCGTCCGCGCGCCGGTGCGTCCGGTCGAGTCTTCCCGGTGTTGCGATCACGCGGAGGGAAATGATGGTCGCCGGGCAGCAGTGCGACGATCGTCGTGGTATGAGCCGCTTCGCAGTGGGGATCGAACTCGACGGCGCGGGATATCATCCCGCCGCGTGGCGCAGGTCGCGGGACGAACCCGCCGGGCTGCTGTCCGCGCGGACGCTGCAGGCGCGAGTGAGCGCCGCGGAGAACGCCGGATTCACCCTGGCCACCTTCGAGGATTCGATCCTGCCGCCCGACGCCGGTCCGGCCGGACGGATCGATGCGCCGACCCGGGCGTCCTTCGTCGCCGCGACGACCAGCACACTCGGGCTGGTTCCGGCCGTGGCCACCACCTACGCCGAGCCGTTCCACACCGCGTCCGCGCTTGCGACACTGGACTATTCGTCCCGCGGCCGAGCCGGGTGGCTGGCAACCGTGGATCCCGGTGCTGCGGCGTCCTGGGGGCGGGCACCGCGCACCACAGGGCTCGAGGTGCGGCGCGAGCAGCGGGATTCGATCGAGGTGGCCCGTCGGCTCTGGGACTCCTGGGAGGACGATGCGGTGATCCGGGATTGGGGGAGCGGTCGATTCCTGGATCGGGATCGGTTGCACTACATAGACTTCGAGGGCGAGACGTTCTCGGTGAAGGGCCCCGCGATCGTGCCCCGGCCGCCGCAGGGGCAGGTCGTGGTCTTCGCTCACAGTGCGACGGTGTTCGCTGACGACTCCGGCCGCGGCCCCGCGTCATCGGAGTCCGATGTCGATCCGGGGCGGTCGGTACCTGCCTCGGAGACAGACTCTTTCGGATCCGCCGATGTCGTTCTGGTGACCGGAGTCGACCCGGATACAGCGATCTCGGCGGCCGAGCTCGCGGAGGGAGATGCGCTGGTGTTCGTCGACCTCGCGGTCGCCCTGGACACTCCGGATCACAGCGCAGCCGAGCGCCTGGCCGAGCTGGACTCGCACGCTGCCGTCGAACCCCGTGGCCGCCTGCACTTCTCGGGCTCGCCGGACGATCTTGTGCGTCTGCTGACCCATTTGTCCCAGCACGTCGACGGGGTTCGCCTGCATCCCGCCGTGATCGATGAGGATCTGCCGGTTCTGGCACGAGCGGTGCTTCCGGTGTTGTTTCGCACGGCGATCGCGCACCGGCCCGTTCCCGGTGCGACATTGCGGGCCAATCTCGGCCTGACACGCCCGGCCAACCGATACGCGCAGGAGCAGCTGTGAGCCAGGATCGATTCCCGGACAAGAAGATTCACCTCGGCGTCTTCTTCCAGGGGGTCAACCACACGACGATCTGGTCCGATCCGAGCAGTGGTTCGCAGATCGACTTCGAGACCTTCCGCCGCATCGTCACTACCGCCGAACGCGGACTGTTCGACGCGTTCTTCCTCGGCGAGGGGCTGCGGCTGCGCGAACAGGACGGCAGGATCCTTGATCTGGACATCGCCGGGCGTCCCGACGCGATCGGCCAGTTGGCCGCCCTGGCCGGGATCACCCGCCACATCGGTCTGGTGGCGACCCAGAACATCACCTACAACGAGCCTGCCGATCTGGCGCGCAAGCTGTCCGGGCTGGATCTGCTCTCCGGCGGCCGGGCCGGATGGAACGCGGTCACCACCGACAACGCGTGGACCGGAGCGAATTTCCGGCGCGGCGGATTCGCCGACCATGCCCTGCGCTACGAGCGGGCCGGTGAATTCCTCGCGCTCGCACGGCAGATCTGGGATTCCTGGTCCGAGAACGCGATCGCGGCCTCGTCCCACAGCTCCGCATGGCTCACACCGGATTCCGTGCGTTCCATCCGGGCCGATACCGACCACTTCCGGGTGTCGATCACCCCGACGCTCCCGCGCAGCCCGCAGGAACATCCGGTCATCTTCCAGGCCGGTGACTCCCCGGCGGGACGGGATTTCGCCGCCGCGCACGCCGAGGTCATCTTCTCCAGGCACGGAACCGATTTCGACGAGGCGTCGAAGTTCGCCGACGATATCCGGGCCCGGCTGCGCGCCGCCGGACGCCCCGAGGACGACATCAAGATTCTGCCCGGAACCCAGATCGTGCTGGCGGAGAAGGAATCCGAGGTCCAGGACAAGGCGCGCTGGGTACTGGAGAGTCAGATCACCGGCCCCACGGCCTTGTCGCTGGTGGGTCAGGTCTGGGGCCTGGACCTGTCCGATCGCGACCCGGACGGCCCGCTACCTTCGGAAGATCCCGCACCGTCACCGATTTCGGGCACCCGCGGCGCGCAGCGCGACGGCCAGGACCGGATCGAGATCGCCCGCGCCTGGCGTGAGCTGGCCGAGGCGAAGAACCTCACCCTGCGTCAGGTCGCCATCGAAACCTCACACCGTTCGGGATTCGCGGGCACCCCCGGTCAGGTCGCCGACGAACTCACCCGCTGGGTCCGCCAGGGCGCCAGCGACGGCTTCAACATCTCGCCCTACCTGGTGCCGACCGGCCTGGACGAAATCGTGGACTGGTTGATACCCGAACTGCAGGAACGCAATTCGTACCGCACCGAGTACACCGGCAGTACGCTGCGCGAACACCTCGGATTGCGGCCGCCGCTCACCCGGCGGTGACGAGCGTCCGGGACGGCTGTCGACGGGCGGCGAAGCAGTAATGACAACCGTCCGGTTCGGGAAATTGCCCGAATCGCTTGGTCCATTCCGGATTTACCAGGCACACTCTAGGTAGTGGATCGATAGCGGTGATCCGGATGCGGGGGCATGGGCGAGTGCGACCAGTGAACTGTCGGGTGCAGCCGAACCTGCATGCTCACAGGGCGATTGAGCGTCGGCGAGGCGGTGGTGCACGGGTGTGCAATGCGCGATCGAGTCGTGCAGCCGGGCAGCGGCCCCGCGTGAGGACCACGGTCGGTGCGGGAGCAGCACAATGAGAATCCGCCCGCGGCAACAACTTCTGGATCTGTGGCATTCGTTGCTCGACTACTGCTATCCGGAGGGAACCTGGGTCTGGGGCGGCCGGGACGGATCCAACTCGATCAGCGATGCCGAACAGCTGCTGTGCCTGCTGTATCCCGCGACCTCATTGGATACCTTCCGGCTGGACAGGCCGGACGACATCGCGCCCGATGTAGCGAATGTGCTCGCGTCGTTCGGCAGTGATACCCGAATCGGCAGTGTCCTGGTCAATCTCATAGAGGAGTATCTGGCTCGCTATTCCGGCCCGGACGACGAGCCGAACTTCGCGATGGGCAGTTATCTGCGCGACGCCGGGGATCACACGCCCACCGACAACGAGCGATCGGTCGAGATCGTCGACTCGTATTCGATGTCGCTGAGTCTGTGTATCGCCGCTCTGCGGTTTCTCAAGGGATACGAGCAGTCGATGTCGGGGCTGCTGCGGGACGAGGCGAAGATCCAGTTCGAGAACCGGATGTCGACGTTGCAGCGACAGGTCGGCGCGCGACTCACCGCGGCGATGACGGGGCTGGTGCGTAGCTTCGTCATCCACACCACCGAACCGGAATCTGCGGCGGGACAAGCGATTCTGCACATGGTGAATCAGTCCGGCGTCCCGAACGCGGAGATCGTCCGGTCACTGTCGGCCCGGTTGGAGCAGTTGCGGGTCCGGGCGGCGAACGAGGTGCGGCTCGCCCAGACCGAGGTCTTCGATATCGCCAACGACCGCAGATTGTTCGAATGCGGCTGGGGCTGGGGCGTCGTTCGCAACGCCGCGTCGCTGACCGATATCGCCGGCGGGCACGTCGCCTCCGACAACGGCCACGCCGAACCACGGCCCTACCTGTACTTCACGATGGTCGCCCTGGACGGCATCATCGATCTGTCCTCCCAGCGTATTCGCGAACTGGATCTGCTCGACGCCACCCAGCGGCAGCTGGCCGACGCGCTGCAACTGCGCATGGAACTCGCGCAGACCTACTGGTCGACCGTGGCTCGCTTCGTCAACGAACGATGGCCGCTCGAGGACATCCCGTGGCGCACCTCCGACGGTGAGGAATCGGACTACTTCAGCCTCGTCGTCACCGCGATCCTCATTCAGGATCAGGTGACCCGCGACAGTACGGACGATCTGGAACGGACGGTCGGGGTCCTCGATCAGCTCGCACGCCGCGGCCGAATCATCAGTCGGCCGACCGTGGACGATCAGGCCGCACGCCTGCACTACCCGGGGGTTCGCCTGCGCCTGGCCGGCAGTGAGGACATCGACAGCGGTCCGCAATTGTCCTGGTACGTACCAGATTTCGCGACCCTCTTGCTCAAACGCACGGTGCAGGCGGCCCGCGTCGCGGTCGACGTGTCCGTTCGTGATCAGCTCATGGCTCTGGCCGAGGCCACCATGGACCACATCGATCAACGGGCCATTCAGGAAGGCCCGGCGACCGGTCTGTGGGACGACAGCGGCCCGGTGCTGGGCCTGCCTTCTCCGCTCCCGACCGATCGGCCGTCCTGGTTCCTCACCGAGCGAGTGATGGAATGCCTGGTCGGCGCCTACGACACCTTCCGTCGTCCGCCGCCCGCACCGCAACCGATGATCAATCGTGCCCAGGATCTGCTGCGCGAGGCCGACGATCTGCTCAACCGAGAGCGGCTCGAGGTCAGCGAGGACGACCAGTCGGCCAAGCGAACCGAGCTGGACCGGATCGAGCAGTCGCTCGACCGCGCCCGGCGGTTGTGGCGCCAGCGACCGGGCACCACGTTCAGTCTCGCGGTGCGGGCGCTGGAACAGCTCGATGAGCTGGCCAATGCCCGTGAGGATGCGATCCGGTGAGGGCGGCATAGTGCTGGTGTTCTCGACCTCCGACAAGGGCGGCACGGGTCGATCGGTGACCAGCTGCAATCTGGCCTACCGGCTGTGTCTGTCCGGCCGCACCGTCGCCTATGTGGACTTCGATTTCGGTTCGCCGACCGCGGGTGCGCTGTTCGAGATCAGCACGGTGGAGCGAGGTGTGGACCGCAACGGGGTGCATTCCTATCTGCTCGGCGAACACGATGCGGTGACCCGGGTCGACGTGGCTGCCGCCACCGATCGAGGGGGCCTGCGCCGCGGTCCGCGCCTGAGTCGGCTCATGCTGCTGCCGGGAGATCAGGGCGGGGCCGAATTTCTCAGTCGTGACCAGGCCATCGTGGATCGCTGTGCCCGATTGCTGCTCGAGTTGGAGCAGGAGTTCAAGGTCGTCATCGTCGATCTGAGCGCCGGACGGTCTGCGGCGTTGGAGATCGTGCTGCATGCCACCGCGACCGCACCACTCGCATCCCGCACGGCGCGCTGGCTGGTTTTCCATCGCTGGACCCGCCAGCACATCCTCGCCGCTTCCGGCTTGGTGCACGGTAAACACGGACTGCTCGAAATGGGTGAAGTCTACGGGCACAACCGCGACGAGTTGCTCGAATCGGTGCGCTATGTACGAACTGCGGTGTCCGGCAGAGCCGCACGAGCCGCCCAGCAGCGTCCCGCGCAGGTCGCCTGGCTGGACGAGCAGGACAAGGCCCTGAGACAGCTGGCCAACAACAACCGGCTCGGCACGACCGCCGTACTCGGCGAGACACCGATGGAACCCGTCCTGCAGTGGCGTGAGCAGATCATTCTCGACGCCGACGTCAATGCCCATATCGCCAATCCGGAAACCGGGTTGGCCTACGGTGAGCTGGCCCGGCGGCTGGTCGATCCGGCCACCTGGAGAAGGCTGTGATCGCATGGTCGATGGATACAGCGAGGCCTCGGAGCGCCCGAGCATCGCGCCGGTTCCGTTGTCGCACTTGTCGATCGAGGTCGGGCATTTCAAGCTGAAGACGATCGCCGACGACTCGGAAGCGCTGCGCCGAGAGTTTCGCCGCATCGCGCCCCTGGTGCAGGCGTTCTCCGAATCGGCGCGAATCCAGCACGGGCCGGATGCGCGGATCAGCACCTGTTATCTGGTCGACGACTATTTCCAGGCCGAGGAGGCGCCGGATTCGCACCCGTCGGATCCGGATGAAGCCTCGTCGCAGGCCGCCGACGGCAGTCCGTCGAAGAGTACGAAACGCACTCCGGCGAACATCCTGCCGCGACTGCTGGACGCCGCTCGGGACTGCGGGCTGGTCATCGATTATCTGGCCCGGGAATCGGCGTGTGCGCAGACCTCGGTATTCGCCGACGGCGTCCCGCTGGGCGAGCCGATTCCCCTGGCCGAAATGGTCGCCGCACGCATAGTCCCCGAGCCGGCTCTGGAAGATACCGGCGGACGCCCGCCCACATCGGAGTCCGGCTGGCTGTGCAACGGTCGCCGCTCCTCCTTGGCCGAGCCCGCACAGGCGATGCGCGAGCGGAAATACCGGCCGCCCAAGGTGTACAGCTCCAACGAGCATGCGATCTTCATCGATATCGAGTTGTGGAACGAGGACGACGAAGGGCGAACTCGCTGGTCCTGTCCGTTCTTGGCGGCGATCTGGCATCTACTGCGCCTGGGGATGCTGCGCTATCACGGTGCCGCGGTGGTCGATCCGCATCAGCAACCGTCGGATGCGCAGTGGCCGGCCAGGTGGCAGGATCTGCCCTCGGTGGTCCGGCTCAATCCGGACGCTCAGCCGTTCGCGGCCTATCAGACACTCTCGATGCTGCCCCGGCGCTATATGGAGATCGAGCACGCGGTCCGGGTGATTCTCGACCATCTCGACCTGGATGAGGATGTGTTCGCCCAGATCGCCGCAGTGGGGGTGACCGAGGGGATCGAGGTGTCGGCGAAGGTCGGCGAACGGCAGACGCACCTGCTGCTGGACGGATCGTGAGATGCCCTCATCCGCACCGTTGGTCGTCCTGGGCGAGGTGAAGACCTGCCTACTACCGTCGTCGACGGCCCTGGCCCGGGCAGAGGCCGGGGAACTGCTTGCGCTGATGCCCGGTCGCGACGTGGCCTGGCGCGAACGGCCCAGCTCCATCGCCATCTCGCCGACGACGGCGGTCGGCGTGGACTGCAACGTGCTGATGGATCATGTTGCCGCGCAACCGGATCCGGTCCGTGTGGTCGGCACGGTCGCCACCAGGGTGGTGCTGGCGGGCGGGCGGATCCTGCAGTCCTCGGCGCATACCCGGATCGTGCGAGGTGAGGATCACCGCCGTCGGCCGTGGTCGCACTACGTCAGTCGCAAGGGCGTCGCGGAGGAGATCCAACTCGTCGCGCCCGATCGACCGGCAGTGTCCGCTGCCATGGTGGCGGGCTATCACGGTGCCTCGGCTCGGGCCGACGTCGAGGACGTCCTGGATCTGGATTCGATCAGCCGCAGGCTGCTGGGCAAGATCCGCAGCGATCCACGCCTGGATCAGTCACCGCCGGTGCAGGGCGGCACTACGCGCCTGCGCTGGACCGCGGTCGTCGGCGGTTCGGCCGGACCCGATGTGCAGTTGCACCTGGACGACGAGACCGTCCGCTCGGTGCGCGTGATCGTGCGCAAGGAGTCCGATCTCGATGCGGTACAACGGTTCTGCGAGGATCTCGCGGCGCATGATTGGCTGCTCACCGTGGTCGGTGATGCACTGGACCAGGCCGACCATTTCGGCACGGTGAGCGCGGACCGGCTCGATATCCTCGAACCTCTGGTGCAGCATTTCAGCGGGCTCTGGATGCCCGGGGCGCATACGCCCGCGGCGCTGCGCGCGCTGTGGCGGGATCTGCAGGCCGATCCGGGGTTCACACGACAGTGGACCACGCTGCGCGATCGTCTGCGGGACAATATCTCGGTCGCCACACTGCATGCTTTGCGGCACAAGGATGTCGGCATGGAGTGGTGAAGGCGGCGCCACGCCGGGGGGATACGGTCAGCCCGGTCGGGGGTCCAGGCTGCGGGCGCGTTCTATGGCGTTGTCGACCATCGCCAGCGTGGGGCGCACGGATTCGAGTAATGCCGCGCCCGCTGGGGTCAGGCTGACCGATCGTGTGGTCCGGTCGAACAGCCGTACTCCCACATCGCGTTCGAGCTGCTGGATGATCCGGCTCAGCGCTTGCTGCGAGATGTACAGGCCGCGAGCGGCCGCCGAGTAGTTCAGCTTCTCGGCGACGGCCACGAAGTATCGCAGATGTTTCAGCTCCACACCCATATCGAGTCCGTGCAACGCACGAAGGGATTCGGCTATTTCCCGCGGACGTTACGAGATGGGATCGATGTGGCCGGACCAGCGGAGCCGGGCGAATTCGCCTGTGACGGCGCACGATCGGTTCGTCCGGGCGGTGATGAGATCTGTGCAACCGGGGTGCGCGTGGCGAGATCAGCGCTTAAAGTGGTTGGTGCGCAAGGGGTTTATCGGAGCGGTCGCGGGGGAACATGCCAGCGGCATACGGAGTCCACGCGACCGCCGTCGACGTGTTCGACTCGGCCTCAGGCGTGATCGAACTCGTGGTTGAACACACCGTCGTGGAAGGCGTCGAGTTCATCTTGATCGAAGACGAGTTCGACTTCGGTGTGTGCCGCATCCGACGACGTTGTCATGATGCGGAAGATGTACATGCCGTCGGTGCGCCGGGTGACGTTCAGCGGTGAACGGCCGCTGTCCCCGGCGCGCACGGCGGCCTGGTAGCTGTCGAACTGGGCATCGGTGAGCAGGAGCAGTTCACTGTCCGGCAGCGTCGTCGCCGCAGTGGTGGCGTCGGTGCTGCGCTTGTCGTCCCAGACGGCCGTCCACCCCTGCTTGCGGGCAATGCGGACGCAGTTCTGATTCGGGGAGCTGCGTGCGGCCTTGCGGAATTCGCCCACGGTGAAGGTAGGTAGCAGCGTCATCGGTGTCCCTTTCTACGGAGTAAAAACGCAGATACGCGGGACTAGCGGTCCCGCGTACCTACCAGGTGTATCTAACCCTTGTAACCAACCGCGGCGAAATTACACGGCCGCGCCGGATCCTGCGGGTCGCCGGGCTGCTCGGGCCGCCAGTCGGCCGCGTACACGATGCCCGGTTCGACCAGCTCGAAGCCCTCGTAGAAGGAGGCGAATTGTTCCCGGCTCCGCATCGTCGCCGGATCGGAGGTCTCGCGATACAGTTCGGCCAGCGCGGCCATCCGGGCGACGAGCTCCTCGGGCGCCTCGGACATGGACGCATGGCTCATGGCCACGTAGCTGCCCGTCGGCAGGGCGTCTCGCAACCGGGACATCAACTCCGCGGGGCGGTCGCTGTCCGGTACGAAGGGCCATACGCTCACGATGAGCAGACCGATCGGCTCGTCGAAGTCGATCAGCCGTCGAGTGTCGGGATGATCCAGGATGACATCGGGCAGGCGCAGATCGGCCTCGATGATCGCGGTGTGGTCGAGCGCATCCTGCTCGGTCAACAGTTCGTGGGCCCGGTTGACCGCCTCCAGGTCGTTGTCGACGTAGACCACCCGGCTCGCGGGATCCAGCGCCCCGGCCACCTCGTGAGTGTTGCCGACCGTCGGCAGACCCGAGCCGATGTCGAGGAACTGCCGGATTCCTTGCGCGACCATGAATTTCGTGGCGCGCTGGAGGAACTCCCGGTTGTGATGGGCCATCACGTCGAGATAGGGGATGGCCTGGAACACTCGCTCCCCGAACACCTTGTCCACATCGAAGACGGCCTCGCCGGACAGGTAGTAGTGGTACATGCGAGCGGCCGAGGGGCGGGTCGCATCGATCTCACGTGATTCGAAGTCCTCGGCACTCATCGCGCTGCCTCCCGTGACTCGGGCGCGGCCGGGGGACGGGCGTGTGCACACATGTGCCTTCTCCTCGTTGAGTGGTCGAATCTCGTTGAGTCGTCGAATTGTTCGCCGACAGGTTTGTCCGGCGAACTCGTGGTGGTGGATCTGCGCTTATGGGTTGTTGAACGTTTTGCGACGGAACGAGCGCGCGACGTGTTCGACGAACTGCCGCGAATCCTCGGCGCTCAGGGCTGCCGCGGACAGCCGTGACCACACGGCTTCGCGGGCGGTGACGGCCGGTTTGTCGTCGATATAGCGGATGTCGCCCTGACTTTCGACGATCGCCATGTCCAGATCGCCGGCCGCGCCGGGGGAGGGCACGCGGATCAGGGTGAACCTGTCCTCGGCGCCCGCACCCCGGGTGGTCACCGTGAAGGGCAGCACCTGGATCAGGATGTTGGCCCGTTTCGACAGTGCCAGAAGATGTTCCAGCTGTTCGACCATGACCGAACGTCCGCCGTATTCGCGGCGCAGGCAGGATTCGGACAGGATCGCATGGAACTCCGGCGGGCGTTGCGCCAGCAGGATCTCCTGGCGCGCCAGCCTGGCCTGCACCGATTCCTCCACGGTGACCGCGTCGAGATCCGGGTCGGGGGTGGCCTCGGGTTCGTGCAGTGCGCGAATGTAGGACTCGCACTGCAGAAGTCCGGGCATGATCTCGGCCTCGGCCACCCGCAGCAGACCGGCATGGGCCTCCAAATCCACCAGCAGGCGCAGGTCGTCGACGTAGGCGCGGCGGTAGCCGGTATTCCAGAAGCCGCGTCGATGATTGTCGCGGCGAAGCTCTTTCAGCGATTCGAGATAGGTCTCGTCGGTGAAGCCGAGCTCGGCGGCCAGGCGTTCGAGATCGCCGACTGTGATCGACCCCGTGCCGACGGTCAGCATGGCGATACGGCTCTGGCTGGTCTCGATGATCTTCGCGGCTTCGCTCTGGCTGACCCCGGCGGTGCTGAGCATGTGCTCGATCTCGCGGCCCAGCAGCAGTTTTCGTGCCGTGCGTAATCGTGTACCCATGGCGCATCGGCGCACCGGCGGAGCGCCTGAAACTCCTTCCGCGGCAACCACTTCCGGGGCCGAATGCAATCTTGCTGTAGCCCTCGCGTGATAATCACGCTAACATCTATCACGTTCAGATTATCATGTTTTCGGTATCACGGATGGTCTTGCCGGCCACCGGGATACACCTCGGCGGAGGGGGAGTCGGATGACGACGACCACGCAAATGTGTTCGGCACCTTGTCGATTCGGCGACGGGCGAGTATGTCGCGATGTCCCCGGTGAACTGACCGATCCGCTCGCGCGCCGAATCCTCGGCGTCGAACACGCGCTCACGTGCGCACGATGGCTCGATGCCGTGGCGTACCTCTCCGCAGGTCTGGACGACGACTGATATGGACATTTCACTGTGGCCGGCCGGTTGGCCGCACGAGGCTCCGGAGGGCCAGTTGACCGTCAGCGAGGCGCATCTGACGATGCAGCGGCATCGAGGCTGCCTGCGCGAGGAATGCCCCCGCAAGGGCGCCGCGTACCGCACCCTCGTCGAGGCCGGGCGGATCCGGCCCGATTCCACGCGCGAACGCTGAAACGACTTCGCCCGCAACATGATCGGACAGCACCCGAACCGTGATCGGATTCGGCCGGGTGCCCGGCGCCCGCCCCCTCGAGGCGGGCGCCGGACTTCTCGTCAGCTCCCGTAGGTGCGGGCGACCAGGGCCGAGCGCAGATACCACAGGCCGCTGGCCTGCGTGGGATCGAAACCGGTCAGCTGGCCGATCCGCTTGAGGCGGTAGTCGACGGTGTTGGTGTGCACGTGCAGCAGCCGGGCGGTGCGCTGGCGGTTGAGGTTGTGCGCGATATGGGTCTGCAGGGTGTCGAGCAGTTCGGCGTGCTCGTCCAGCGGGTCCAGCAGTGAGCCGAGATATTCGCGGCCCGGACCCGGCCGGGTCAGCTGATACTCCAGAGCCAGATCGTCGAATCGGTACAGTCCCGGCACCGACTGCAACCGCTGCACCATGTCCAGCAGCTGATGCGCCTGATCGGCGGCGGTGGGGATCTCCGCGGACGCGGTGGTGACGACCGCGGCGGTGACCGGAACCCTGGCGGCGTGCGAGAGTCGGCCGACGAGCTTCTCCAGGCCCTCGTCGTCGAACTGCTCGGCCGGAATCAGCAGAGTGCCGCCGTCCACCGACAGCAGCGACAACAGGGATTCGCCACAGCGCAAGGCCAATTCGGCCTGCACGCGCCGAAGTTTGCGCCGCGCCACCACTTTCGAGTCCAGCATCGGGCTGGCTTCTTCGGGATGCGGCGGAATCGCCACGGCGATGACGCGGTACCGCTCGGCGATCTCGATCCCGCATTCGCGGGCCATCGTCGAGGTCGGATGCCCGCCCAGCAGCGCCGAAGTGAGCGTGTGCACCGCGGTGTGATGTTCGCTCACGACCGCCTTGAGCTCGCGGACGTAGGCCACCGAGACGGCGGTGGTCATCGTGTCGAGCATCTCCACCACGCGCTTGGCCCCGTCCACGAGGTTCTCGTAGTCGGCGGTGTTCAGGGTGAGCATCGGTTCGCTCCCGGCCTCGGCGCCGAGCGACTGATGCCGCACCGCCGCGCCCGTGACCAGATCCAGGCCGATCTTGAAACCCTCGTGGATGGCGTGATGGATGGTGTTGATGGGTACGCCCTCGCGTGCCCACTGGCCGGCGGCGTCCTCGAGCCGCTCGGTCTTGGCGCGCACGTCCTTGCCGTCCAGCATGCTGACAGCCAGCTCCAGGCAGGTGCGCGTGATGGTGGTGACGTCGCCGTAGATCGCGTCGCCGGGTAATGTCCCGCACGGTGCTACGTTTTCGACGAAGTGGCCCACCATCTGTCGCGATAGCGCCCAGACGTCCTTGAGCGGTAGCGACATCGGCCGCCCCGACATGGTCAGTCCCGGCCGGTCCGGAGTGGTGACAGACATTGGCGAACTCCCTTCCACCCCCGCGTTACTGCCCTGCCATGTCACCGTAATTGTTTCGAGATTCCGTATGGCAGTTTTCCTGCACCATCGTGATGTTTGGGAATGTGGTACTGCGCGTTCATAGTGATCGATCACAGTACTGGCCGGTAATCGAGGGCTCGGCGGAGTTCGCGGCGAGTACGGCCATGCGGCGTGGTTGATCTTGGTGATCTGCGCCGCATTCTCGGTGTTCGCGGAACTCGTGCGGGTAACCCGGGCGTTGCCTCGACGGTGCCACGCCGTTGTGGCGATGGTGCCGCACTCTGTCCGGGTACATGGTGAGGCGGCGGTATGAACGATCACACCCGCGGGACGGCCGGGCGACGCCTGGCCACGCTACTACGGTTCGCGGCGGCGGTCCTGACACTCGCGGCCGTTCCGGTACTGGCGCCGGTGTCCGCCGGCGCGGCACAGGTTCCGGCCTCCTCTGCGGACGGATCGCATATCGACCACACGGTGAACGTCGATGCCCGGCGGGCCACGGTCTACGTGCACTCCGCGGCGATGAACCGGGTGATCGCGCTGGATGTCATCCGCGCGGCCGACACCAGCGTCCCGCGGCCCACGCTGTATCTGCTCGACGGCGCCGAGGACGGGATCGGCTGGGGCGGCAAGGAGACCTCCTGGGAGACCCAGACCGATCTGATCCCGTTCACGGCGGACAAGAACGTCAACGTCGTCACCGTGCTCGACGGCCGGTACTCCTACTACACCGACTGGCAGGCCGACGATCCGGTGTTGGGGCGCAACAAGTGGACCACCTTCCTGACTCGCGAGCTGCCGCCGATCATCGATGCCGCGTACGGCACGTCGGGGCGCAATGCCATTGCGGGCGTATCGATGTCGGCCACCTCGGCCCTGGCGCTGGCCGAGGCCGCGCCGGGTTTGTACGGGGCCGTGGGCTCGTTCAGCGGATGCGCGCAGACCAGCACCGATCCCGGTCGGCGCTACGTGCAGGCCGTGGTCGCCTCCGGCGGCGGTAATCCGTGGAACATGTGGGGTCCGGACGGCTCACCCGGCTGGGCGGCCGACGATCCGTCGACCGATGCGAACCTGACCCGGTTGCGCGGGCTGGACCTGTACCTCAGTGCGGGCACCGGCGGCCCGGATACGGCCGGGGTTACTCCGCCCGCGGGCGGGATGCTGGAGTCGGTGGTGGCGAACTGCACGCGCAAGTTGCAGGCCCCGACCACCCGGTTGGGTATACCGGCAACCTTCCAGTACGTGCCTGGCGGTCAGCACTCGTGGCCCTACTGGCAGCAGTCACTGCATGCGGCCTGGCCCGGATTCGCGCGCGCATTGGGCATCTGACGGGCCCGGAGCATGTCCTCGGGCAATGATTCGGCCCATCCGGGGCGCCGTTCGTGTCGAATACCTGATCAGATGTTCGGCGGGTGCGGCAGCTGATGCCGCACCCGTATCCGCGCCACAACCGGCGCATATCACCCTCGCGAGACGGAAAGGTCCCCGGCAATGATTCCGCATTTCCTCGATCTGCTCGGCTCCACGATCTCCACCTTCCTCACCAAGCTCCTGCTGCCCTGAACTGATCGGCCGGGGCGGGGCCGTCCTGCCCGCGACGGGGGAGTCGATCCACTGGAATACCGTGTACCGCGGTCGAATTCGAGCTACCGGCCAGCAGCCTCGGGTCCATCGTCACCTCGATCGACTCGAAAAAGCCGGAGCCGCCCGAACATTCATCACGCTGGTCGCTGGAATGTCTTGTCGCGGATCGGACTTATCGCGGGCTCGTCGACCCCGTCCCCGGCCGTCATGTCGATACTGTGCAACACCCAGCGATTCGGCCCCGCGGCTTTGGCCCGATACAACCCCGCGTCAGCGGCATCGAGCAGTTTTTCCGCGTCCGCTCCGGATACCGGTGTCACCACCGCGCCGATACATGCCGAAATGGTGAGTCGATGTTCGTCGACCGGTATCGGTTCGTCCAGCGCACCCAGTAACGCCTCGGCGACCGTCGTGATCCGCGTCTCATCGCACGGCGGCGGGAGTAGCACGACGAATTCGTCCCCGCCGACGCGGGCCAGGGTCGCATCCCCGATTCGCTCGGCCAATCGCGTCGCCACGGCGACGAGCAGCCGGTCTCCGACGCCGTGGCCGTACGTGTCGTTGACGGTTTTGAATCCGTCCAGATCAATGAAGCCCAGTCCGATTCGATCGTCCGGATCGGCGTCGGCGATGATCCGCGACAACGTTTCCACCAGCTGACGCCGATTGGACAGCCCGGTCAGCGGATCGTGCCGCGCCTGGCGATGTAATTCGGCCTGCAGCGCGCGGCGCTGGGTCGTGTCCTCGCCGACCACCAGCAGATAGGCCGCGCGCCCTGCGGATGCCGGAACCAGCGTGATCGCCCAGGACACCCAGCCGCCGGTCTGGTCGGAGCGCAGATATCGCACTTCCAGCCGCACGGTGCCGGACCCGGCGGCCATGAGCTCGTCGAAGACGCGTGATTGCACCTGGTCGTGATCGTCCGGATGCACCAGATCCCACACCGGTAGTCCGCGCAATTCCGGCAGGGGGCGGTCCACCATGGCGGCCAGTGCCGGATTGGCCTCCACGACCCGGCCGTTGGTATCGCCGATCCCGATGGCGATCGCTGCGTTGTCGAATACGACACGGAATCGAGCTTCGGCGGCGATACGGGCATCGGACATCGCCCCTTGCAGCATCTCCTGATGCCGTGCGCGGATGGCGAGCAATTCGTCGGTGTACCCGCGCGCCATCTCGCCGAGGACCGGAATCAACCGTTCCTCGTGCGGGCCGATCAATGCGGTGAGTCCGCTCAGCACGCGGGCCGAACGGGACAGTACCCGCGGATCGGTCAGATTCGCGTGCACCAGTGCGGCGCCGACCGCAGCGGCGTCCTGGGGGTCGAAGAATTCGCAGGTGAGCGTGGCAATCAATCGATCGAGCAGATCGGCGAGCAGTTGTTCGAGTTCGCGGTCGGACATCGGCACGAAACCGGTATCGACGACCGCGTCACGCCACCGGCGGGCGAGTTCCGCGATGCGGTGATCTCGTGTCAAACCCACCCCCGCTCGATCCGACGCTGCGACTTGCGGGAACGGCGTGGCGCCGCACCGGAATCCTAGGCTACCGGAAACCATCGAGCCCCGGCGGTCGCGTGACCACCGGGGCTCGGGAGAAACGTCGAGCGTGGGACTACTTGTTGGCTTTGTGATAAGCGGCGACGATCTCGGAGGAAATTCGCCCGCGGGCCGACACGTTGTAGCCGTGTTTCTTGGCCCATTCCCTGATGGCGACGGTTTGCTCGCGATCCGCGGCCGACTTCGAGCGCGAGGTGCTGCCCGCCTTCAACCGGCCGACCTTGCGGGCCTTATCCGTCCAGGCTTCGAGCGAGCCCCGCAGCTTGCCGGCATTCAACGTGGACAGATCGATTTCGTAGGCCACACCATCGATCGAGAACTGTACGGTTTCATCCGCTTTGGACTTCCCGTCGTAATCGTCGATGAGTGTGACGGTGACCTTCTTGGCCATCACTGAGCCCTTTCGCACGGACACGGATCAACTCGGATTGCATATACCGTACCGCATTACCTGTGAATGCAGCGAATCCAGCGCTATTCGGCGCGTTTGCGGTACCGGAATGCGGCTAAAGGTATTGAACAATCCCACGGTGCTGGAATTGTCCGGGGTGTGGGCATTCGGATATGTGAATCCTGTGAGCCCTCACCATCGTGACGCCCCGCGACGATGCGGATGCCCAATGTTCGCCCCTGTTCCGGGATGGAACCGCGGCGGTGGTGCCCACGCGTGCGGGATATTTGCCGAATGCGGTATTCGTGGGGTTCGAGAGAGCGGTGCCGAGATCAGTGTTCGAGCAGTCGCTGTAACAGCGGAATCGCGGCGAGCAGCGCATTCTGGTCCGCACGGGTCAGTTCGGTCGCCATCGCCTGAGCCAGCCAGTCCTCCTTGGCGCTGCGCGCGGCGGCGAGTTGCTGTCCGGCCGTATCGGTGATCGATAGCAGTACCTGCCGCTGATCGGTCGGATGCGGACTCCGGGAGACCAGGCCGCGTTCCTCGAGCGCGGCCAGGGTGACCCGCATCGACTGCGGTCGGACGTTCTCCGCGCGGGCCAGCGCGGCCACGGTCGCGGGACCGTCACGGTACAGCCGGCTCAGGACCACACCTTGGGACGGGGTGACCTCCATGCTCGAGTGCGCCGCCCGCAGCCTGCGCAGGATACGGCTCAGGGCGACCCGCAGATCGGCGGCCGATTCGGCCAGTTCACTCGCGGATCGGGCGTCGGTCGGCGCGGTGGCGTCCTGCGGTTCCTCGGTCACGAATCCAGTATGAAATATGGTGTTCGACCCGCGAACGACAGCGGCCGGGCGGCCCACCGCGCAGTGCGATGGGCCGCCCGGCCGTCACTCGGTCGATCCGGGGCGGTGATTGGATTGCCGAGCGGGCTACCCGCCGATCTGCTGAACGATCTTGACCGCGACCAGGATGACCGCGAGGGCCAGATAGCCGCGCAGGGCGATCATGCCCGCCATCCGCAACGGCGAGAAGTTCGGGCGTTCGAGGGTTTCCAGTGCCGGGGTGCGCCAGGCGTCGCGATCTGCCGTCAGGATCGACCTGCGCTCCTGGCGGGACAGCGGCGTGGAGTCCAACTCTTCGACCTGGTCGGGGTCCAGGCCGCCCAGTTCCGCGGCGGTTCGCTCGATTCCGCGGCGCTCGCCTCGCTGCCGGGTGACCGCGAGGCAGACTCCGCTGAGCAGCCCGATCGCCGCGCCCGCGCCGAACCCGAGCTCGAGGCTCGCGGTGGACAGGTGCGGGAAGAAGGTCGCCGTGGTCAGGGCCAGCGACAGCAGTACCAGCGCCCACACGATGATGCCCGCGACGATGTTCTGCCGGGTGGTGTTGACCCACGGCCCCAGTACCGCTTTGTCATTGCACAGCAGAACCAGGAACACCGTGGCCGAGGGCAGCAGCACACCGGCCAGGGCCTGCACGCCCTGGGTCAGCAGGCCCAGTACGTGGTCGGGGCTGAACGCCACCGCAGCGGCGGCGGCCAGCAGCAACGCGTATCCGATGTAGAAGGCCGGGGCCTCGCTCATCTTCCAGTGCAGCGAGTGTCGCTTGCCGAGCGTGTCGCCCAGGGTGTACGTGGTCGCCAGGCCGACGGCATTCGCGCCGATCAGTGATGCGTCCAGCAGCAGGATCGCGAACATCGCCCCGACCGTGGTGCCCAGATGTGCGGACAGTCCGTGCGCGACGGCACCGGCGTCGGAGAACGCACCCCGATCGGCCGGGCCCAGACCGAAGGAGGCGGCCGCCATGATCACGACCGCGCCGATCATCACCACGACGATCCCGACCCACAGGTCCACCCGCTCGTAGCGGATCCAGCGCGGGGTGATGCGCTTGTCGACGATGTTGGACTGCTGGAAGAACAACTGCCAGGGTGCGACGGTGGTGCCGACGATGGCGACGATGATCAGCAGCAGAGTCGAGTTCAGCCCGCCCGGGAACGACGGGAGCAGGCCGCGGACCGTGGTCGATGCGCTCGGGTGCACCATGAATGCCAGCGGGAACATCACGACGTTGATCGCGATGAGGGTGAACAGGAACCGCTCCCAGCGCCGGAACGAACCGCCCGCGACCACCGCGAACAGCAGTACCGCGGCCACCGGCACCGACACCCGCCTGGGCAGCCCGAAGTAGCCGAGAGCCATTGAGACACCGATGAATTCGGTGACGATGGTCAGCGCGTTGACGATGAACAGATCGCCCACGCTGAACGCGCCCCAGAACTTGCCGAACCGCGCGAAGATCAATCGTGCGTGGCCGACCCCGGCGACCGCGCCGAGCCGCACCACCATCTCCTGGTTGACGTACAGCACCGGAATGAGCAGTACGAGCGTCCACATCAGGGCCATGCCGTAGTTCTGCCCGGCCTGCGCGTACGTGGCCATGCCGCCGGCGTCGTTGTCACCGACCATCACGATGAGACCGGGGCCGATGACGGCGAGCAGCATCCGGAAGCGCTGCAGGCGGCTGCGTCCCTCGGCGGTGTCGTGCCGGCGGATGGTGCCCAGCGCGCCGACGATATCGCCGACGTGTGCGCTGTCGAGCACGGCGGTCGAGGAGTCGGCCGGTACCGGCGTGGTGCCGGCGCGGCGGGACGCGCCGTTGGAGAAGAAGGCCATGGCCTTTCCCTCTCTTCCTGAAATATGTTGTTGTACTGCGTATTTCGCGGCCGTGACGTCGATGGCAGGACGCGCGGTGGCCTGGCTCAGGCGACGTCTACCGGTGGTTGGTGTGGCCGCCGAGGGATGCGGTGACGACCGCGGGCGGGATGTGTGCGAGATGCAGGTTGTGCCGCTCCTGCGGCGTGAGGTCGTAGCGCGCGCGGATGCGGCGAACCGATTCGCCCAGGACGCTCCGTAAGGCGGTGCGGCGGGGGGAGGTGATGGTGCGGATCATGACGTGCTCCTTGCGGAATTTCAACCACCGCAAGGGAATCCGGGCAGCCCCGGACGCACGGAGACATGCATCGACTCGACCGCGCGGAAGGATACGCGGGGATGTCGATGGCTTATCTACGTGTCGCTCGGGCTGCGGGGAAGTTGCAGCAAGTTGGGAACGAAACGGGTTGTCGACCCGGACTCGGATACGGACTATCGTCGGATTTCATCTCGTCCCTCACCTCCTTGCTGCCGGGACGCACGCGCACGTCGTTGCTCGATCGTCTGCACCACGATGGCCGAAGGGAGAAGCCCTGCCCGAAACGGCGAGGCGGCACCCCTCTCGTCAGAGCTTCGGCACTGTACGACGTATCCCGGACCGGGAAGCCACTTCGGATCACCCCTTAATCCGGGAAGATCTGTCCTAACCCTGGGCGTCTCTCGACGTCGTCGGATCAGTGGCCTGTGTTCGTACAGGAGCCTCGCCTAGCGAGGTGCTGACCCGGAAATATTCGACTCTTCGACTCGAGAAGTCAAGTCGTCCGGGCTGTGACGGCGGGATTTCGAAGCCCTTGCATACATAGTGATGTGTGCATATTATCGCAGGAGAAAGATCGTCTACGCCGGAAGGAGACCGGATGGGGGCCGCGCACGCGGGGCACGGGCACGACCACGCGCACAGTCATGTGCACGCGAATTCCGAGAGCGATCGACGCTGGCTCGCCGGAGCGCTGGCGGTGATCGCGGCGTTCATGCTCGCCGAGGTGTTCGTCGGCATTGCGGCAGGTTCGCTGGCACTGCTCTCCGACGCTGCGCACATGTTGACCGATGCGGCCTCCATCGCGTTGGCGCTCTGGGCGATCCGCCTGGCCGCACGGCCGGCCGCTGGACGGATGACCTTCGGCTGGAAACGCGTCGAGATTCTCTCGGCGCAGGCCAACGGGATCACCCTGCTGCTGCTGTCGGTGTGGCTGGCCTACGAGGCCGTCCGCCGCCTGCTGTATCCGCCCCAGGTGACCGGCGGCCTCGTGCTCGGCACGGCGCTCGTCGGTGTTGTGGTGAATCTCCTTGCCACCTGGATGATTTCGCGTGCCAACCGGACCAGTCTCAATGTCGAGGGCGCCTATCAGCACATCCTCACCGACCTGTTCGCCTTCATCGCGACCGCGGTCGCCGGCGTGGTCATCGTGCTGACCGGATTCGTCCGCGCCGATGCGATCGCCACGTTGGTGGTCGTCGTGCTGATGCTGCGAGCCGGTGTCTCCCTGGTGCGCGCCTCGAGCCGGATCTTCCTCGAAGCCGCTCCCGCAGACCTGGATCCGACCGAGATCGGGCAGGCGATGGCGGCCCGGGACGGTGTGGTCGAGGTACACGATCTGCACATCTGGGAGATAACCTCGGGTTCGCCGGCGCTGTCGGCACACGTTCTCGTGGAGGCCGGGCGGGACTGCCATGCCGTGCGCGAGGATCTGGCGCACTGGCTCGATGACGAGCATCACATCGGCCATGCCACATTGCAGGTCGAGCATGCGCGTCCCGAACTGATCGCCCTCGGCGCGCCGCCCGAGCCGCAATGCACCGATGCGCACGGGCAGGCGCATCTGAGCCCGAAGACGTTGCGCCACTGATCCGTTCGGCGCGGTGGTGATCCGTCGCGCCGAGGCGGCATCAGATCCTTCCGTGGCTCGGGCGCCGCTGTCCGGCGACCGGTGCGTCCAGGCTCGCCGCCCTCGTCTGGTCGGCGATGGGCGCGGGAGCATACTGGCTGCCGTGGGATGGATCGAGACGCCGCTGACCATGCAGTCCGTATTCGAATCCTGGCGCTGGGATACCTCGACGGTCGTGGTGACCGCCGCGCTGGGTGCCGGATACTGGGCGGCTCGCGCCCGCGCGGCACGCCGCGGCACGGCGATTCCCGGTGGGCGGCTGGCGGCCTTCGGGCTGATGGGCCTGGCGATCTGGCTGCTGAGCGGGATCAGTGTCGTCGGGGTCTATTCCGATACGTTGATGTGGGTGCGGGCGCTGCAGACCCTGCTGCTGCTGTACGTGGTGCCGTTCGGGCTGGCCAGCGGACGTCCGTTCACGGTGTTGCGGGAAGCGCTGGGCCCGGAGGGACAGGCCCGGCTCGACCGGATCCTGGAATCGAGCATCGCCCGTGCGGTGACCTTCCCACTCGCGCCGTCACTGGCGATGCTGGCCGTGCCGTGGTTGCTTTTCCTGAGTCCCTGGTACGAGATCGTGCTGCGACACGGCGCGGCGGACGCGGTCACCCGGATCGTGCTGGTGGTCATCGGATTCGTCTACTTCTACTCGCGACTGCAGACCGATCCGGTGCCGCACCGCTATTCGCAGGGCTTGTCGCTGTTGATCACGATCTTCGAATCGCTCGCCGACGGCGTCCTCGGCATCGTGCTGTGGTGGGGGCCGCTGGTGGCGCTCGACTACTACACCGAGGTCGGGCGGACCTGGGGACCGGACCTGCGGATGGATCAGACCATCGCCGCGGGCATCATCTGGGTGCTCGGCGATGTGCTGGGGCTGCCGTATCTGCTGGCCCTGATGCGTTCGTGGGCCTCGGACGAGCGGCGCAAGGCCGCCGAGGTGGATGCCGAACTGGATGCGGCAGAGGCTGCCGCCGCGCCCGCGGCACCCGCCCGGCGGCAGAAATTCAGCCGATCAGGTCCGGAGACCGGGGGAGCCGACGCGGTGCAGAGCGGGTTGTGGTGGGAGAGCGATCCGCAGTTGCGGCAGCGCTTCGGCCGCTGAAACGCGAACTGCCGTGCCACCGAAGTAGCACGGCAGGCGCTGGGGCGACCTCAGATCTTGCGGATGACGGTGACGACCTTGCCCAGGATCTGCGCGTCGTTACCCGGAATCGGTTCGAAATGCGGGTTGTGCGGCATCAGCCAGACGTCCTTGCCGGTGCGCTTGAACGTCTTGACGGTGGCTTCGCCCTCGATCATCGCCGCGACGATATCGCCGTTGTCCGCGACGTTCTGCTGACGCACCACGACCCAGTCGCCGTCGCAGATCGCCGCGTCGACCATCGACTCACCGACGACCTTCAGCAGGAAGAGCGAACCCTCGCCGACCAGCTCGCGGGGGAGCGGGAATACGTCCTCCACCGCTTGCTCGGCCAGGATCGGGCCACCGGCGGCGATCCGGCCCAGCACCGGAACGTAGGTGGGTGTCGGCTGATCGCCGGACTCGGATTCGCTCGGCACCGCGTGCAGTGTGGTCACGCCGGTGACCGCGCGCATCGCCGTCTCGTCCAGACCGCGTACGTCCACCGCGCGGGGACGGTTCGGGTCGCGCCGCAGATAGCCCTTGCGCTCGAGGGCGCGCAGCTGATGGGCGACCGAGGATGTCGAGGTCAAACCGACCGCATCACCGATCTCGCGGATGCTCGGCGGATAACCGCGCTCGCTGACCGAGGTGCGGATGACCTCCAGCACCCTGCGCTGGCGGGCGGTGAGATCCGTTCCGGTGCCGGGTGTTTCGGCGCTCTCGTCGGCGCCGACGGGACCGGCCGTGTCGTCGCGGTCCTCGGCTCTGCGCTCGTTCACGACCGCACCTCGCCGATGCTCGGTCGGGCGTGCGCGATGCGCGCGGTGTCCGTGGTTGCCTCGCTGCGCTCACTCACGGTCGTGGTCCTCCCGTTCATGGGTGTGCTTCGTCCTCCTCGGGTCGTGCGCCGACGCTCGGCCACCGCGTCGGTCTGATCCGCTCGTACCGGCCTGCGCCGGATCGCGTGCTCCGAATGTAGTCCGGTCTCGGCCAGGTTTCAAACATCTGTTCGACGCATGTCGCGGATGGTGGTGACTTTGTCGGTGGCGCGTGGTAGAAATCGAACATCAGTTCTTCGAACACATGATCGAAAACCGGAAATCGATCCAGCACACCGCCCCCGGAGGTCCGTCCGATGCGCACCACGATCAGCGAAATCGAAATCACCGCAAGCGATTCGGGGTTCGACACCGTTATGCCCGGTCACCGGCCACGGGCGGCCGGAGTGGGCCGCCGGGAGGTGCGCGCCGGTCGATTACGCACCGCTCGACCGCCCTCCGGGGTCATGCGATACGACCGGCCGCCGGTCCGGTTCGCTGAGACGCCGCATCCGCAGGCCCGGGTCGAGCAGGCGCGGATCGGATTCGCGGCGTTGGCGCTGGCCGCCCTGCTCAGTGCGCTGGCGGTCGGTGGCCTGCTCGGGATCGCTCAGTTGCGCGCGGGTGCGGCGCCGAGTCCGACGACGACGGTCGTCCAGGTGCACGAGGGCGAGCCGCTGGCGGAGGTCGCCGCGCGGGTGGCGCCCGGGGTCCCGGTGCGCGAGACGGTCGATCGGATCGTGCAGCTCAACTCGCTACGGGGCGCGCAGGTCGCCACGGGCGGGACACTGATCGTGCCGACATCCGGGCGGTAGTGTTCCGTGGGCGGTGGCGGCGTCGACTCCGCATCCGAACCCTGGCGAGCCGACAGGTATCCTCGACAGTGCTGTGTAGATACAGCATGGCTATGGACGACTGCAGGCATCGACGAAGGAACTCGGATGCATTGCCCATACTGTCGGCACCCGGACTCCAGGGTGGTCGACTCGCGTGAGGCCGAGGAAGGCACCGCCATCAGGCGCCGTCGTGCCTGCCCGCAATGTGGGCGACGGTTCACCACCGTCGAGAACGCCATTCTATCGGTGGTGAAACGTAGCGGGGTGACCGAGCCGTTCAGCCGGGAGAAGGTGATCCGCGGCGTGCGGCGTGCCTGCCAGGGCCGCGAGGTCGACGACGATGCGCTCAACCTGCTCGCTCAGCAGGTCGAGGATGCGGTGCGCGCCACGGGATCTCCGGAGGTCCCCAGTCACGAGGTCGGCTTGGCGATCCTCGGTCCGCTGCGCGACTTGGACGAGGTCGCCTACCTACGCTTCGCCTCGGTCTACCGATCCTTCAGCTCCGCAGACGATTTCGAGCACGAGATCGCCGATCTGCGCCGCCGTCGCGCCGAACAGGCGCGCGAGGAGGAGCCGGTTCCCGCGGGTAAGGACTGAACCCGCGGCGGATTACTTCTCCAACAACGCTTTCAGGGCTTTCAAGTCGCGTCGCACCCAGTCGCTGTCCGCGTCGAACTGCTCGTCGTCCACGTCGGGCAGCCGAAACAGCGTGAACGCGATGGTCGTTCCGTCGCCGTTGCGCATGGCGCGCAGCGGGATGTGCACCACGGATCCGTCCGGCAATCGGACCTGGTGATCGGCCACCCCGTACGGGTTGGGTGGGCTGAATCGAACGAAGGCCGTGCCCTGCGGGGCGGCCGCGATCCACTCGCCGGGCTCCGCGCCGGTACTCGGCGAGCCCGGTTCGATACCGGACGACAGACCGGTCGCCCAGCGCGGAAAATTGAGTGGATCGGCGAGAAAATCCGCGACCTCGTCGAACGATCGGTCGATATCGATGGTGATAGTGCGCACCGGGTAGGTCACCGCACCACGATACGTCGGTGCTGGTCGGTCGCGGGGTGGATGTGAGCCCGGCCCGACCATCACGGAACCGGTCCACGCCAGGCGATCACACTCGAGTTGTGCCACCTCGGCCCGATCCGCCGAGGTTCGGATGCGCCCTGCGGGTTGGTGCTGTCATGAGCCGGGGCGGCGGTCGGACGACGTGATCGACCTCAGTGTGCGCGGCGGGTGACCGGTGTGGTGCGGACCGTGGTGATGGCTCGTTCGATTCGTTTGGCCGACACCGGATATGGCGTGCCGAGTTGCTGAGCGAAGAGGCTGACGCGCAGTTCCTCGATCATCCACCAGATTTCGGTGACGTCGCGGCCCGTGCGGCGTGCCTCGGGCAGGGCCTCGAGCAGGCGCTGGTAGGCGGCGTGCACGCGGTCGAGTTCGGCCATGCCCTGGCGGTCGCGGTTCGCCGAGGCAGGTAGCGCCTCCAGACGCGACGCCGCGGCCTGCAGGTAGCGGGGCAGCTCACGCAGGCGGGCACTGCCGAATTCGGTGACGAATCCGGCGAAAACCAGGTCGTCGAGCTGATGGCGGACATCCTCGGCGATCTCGCGATCGGTGGTGCCGGCCAGTGCGCTGCGCACGTGGTGGGCCTGAGTCAGGACCGGGACCACCAGACGCACGATGCGGGCCACCGCGGTGCCGAACTGCGGGCGGATCCGCTCGACCAATGCCGTGAATTCCTCGGGAGCCCGGACCGGGCCGCCATTCTCGGCGATCAGCTCGTCCGCGGCGCAGGCCCGGCAGTCCTCGATCAACGCATCCAGCGAGCCGGACGGATTCTGGCTCAGCGCAAGGCGATCGGTGGGGGACAGCCCGGCCGTGGCCGCGCGAGCCGAGGCGGGCAGCTGATTCAACAGCAGCACGCGGGTGCCGGTGCGCATGGCGGCGGCCTGCGCGGCCGGCGAGGCCAGCACTCGCACCGCGACGCCCGCACCCTCGGGAACCAGCGCCGGATAGCCGGTGATGGTCTGTCCGCCCACCTCCCGGCGGACCGAGGGCGGCAGCGCGCCCAGCGATTCGGAGGTCCACACCGTGGCGGCGGGGCGTTCGGCGGCGGCGGTGGCCCGCGCGACGGATTTCGAGACCTGGTCGGACAGCCGGTTCTTCAGCGCTGCCAGATCCTTGTCGCGGTCCACCACGGTGCCATCGGGCGCCGTGGCGGCGAAGGTCATCCGCAGATGGTCCGGTAATGCCGCGGGATTCAGATCCGCGGGCCGGACTGTGAACGAACCGAGCCGGGACAGTTCCCGGGCCAGCCCGGTCCGCAACGGTTCGGCGCGCGGGGTGAGCTGCGCCAGGGCCGCGCGGGCGAAGTCGGGTGCCGGAACCACGCTGCGGCGCAGATGTTTCGGAAGCGTCTTGATCCATGCCGCCGCGAGGTCCTCGCGCATCCCCGGCACCAGCCAGTCGAAACCGACCGCCCGGATGTGCGCGAGCTGGGCGACCGGGATGTGCGCGGTGACACCGTCGTCGGCTTGCCCGGGTTCGAACTGGTAGGTGAGCGGGAAACTCAGCTCGCCCTGCCGCCAGCTGTCCGGGTACGCGGTCGGATCCAGCACGGCCGCATCGTCGTTCACCACCGTCGACGCGGTGAAGTCCAGCAGGTTCGGATTCTCGCGTCGCTGTGTGCGCCACCAGCTGTCGAAATGCCGGACCGAGACGATGTCCGCGGGAACCCGCTCGTCGTAGAAGTCGAACAGCACCTGATCGTCGACCAGGATGTCGCGTCGGCGCGCTCGATGTTCCAGATCGGCCACGTCCTCCAGCAATTCGCGATTGCGGGCGAAGAATTCGTGCCGAGTCTGCCATTCGCCCTGGACGAGGGCATGTCTGATGAACAACTCGCGGGAGAGCTCGGGGTCGATGCGGCCGAAATCCACGCGCCGCTGCACGACCAGCGGGATTCCGTACAACGTCACCCGTTCGTACGCCGCGGCCGCGCCCCGTTTGGTGGACCAGTGCGGTTCGGAATACGTGCGTTTGACCAGATCACCGGCCAGTCGCTCGGCCCATTCCGGCTCGATCCGTGCCGCGGTGCGCCCCCACAGCCGCGAGGTCTCCACCAGTTCGGCCGCCATCACCCACCGCGGCGGCTTCTTCGCCAGTGACGACCCGGGGAAGATCATGAACTTGGCATTGCGCGCCCCGAGGAACTCCCGCGTCTCCGCCTCACGAACCCCGATATGCGACAGCATGCCCGCCAGCAGCGCCTGATGAATCGACGTCACATCCCACGGCAACCCATCCGATTCCGGTGCGCTCGCGGGCGGTGCATCCGCCTGTCCGGCCCGCTGCACGGCGGTCCGTTCACGCCCGGATTCGGCTGTGCCGTTCCCGGATTCGCGCCTGCTGCCGGATCGGCCGCGACGACTCGAGCCGCCACCACGCTCCTGGGATGCGGATTCGTCACCGCGGGAACGAGATCCGCGGCCCCGCACGGCTCCGTCGCTTCCTCCGGCCTGGTCGCCGGGCTGCGTTCCGCGTCCGTTGCGGGTGGATTCGGCTCGGTCGGAACGGGATTCACCGTTGCTGGACCGCTTGTCGTTCCCGCGCCCGGCGTCGGATGCGGAGCGCTGGTCTCGTTCGGACGGCTTGCCGCGTTCGGTTGCCCGATCTCGCCCCGGGGCAGCGGCTCCCGCACCCCGCTGGCCTCGAGCATCGGATAGTGTTGCGATGCCGTCGGATTCGACGTTGGGACGATCGGTGTCCGGATGCCAGCCCAGGCTGCGGGTGATGGTGCGGAGTTGGCCGTGCAGGTCCTGCCATTCGCGGATGCGCAGGTAGTGCAGGAACTCGTCGCGGCACATGCGGCGGAACTGGTTGGAGGACAGTGCCTTTCGCTGTTCTCGCAGGTAATCCCAGAGGCGTAGGTAGGACAGGAAGTCCGAGCCCTCGACGGTGAAACGCGCGTGTTGGGCGTCGGCGGCCTGCTGATGTTCGACCGGACGCTCGCGGACGTCCTGGATGGACAGGGCGGCCACGATGATGAGCACCTCGGCCAGGCAGCCGCCGCGCTGTGCCTCGACCAGCATGCGCGCCATCCGCGGATCCACCGGGATCTGCGCCATTTCGCGGCCGATCGGGGTCAGCGCCAGGGCCGTGCCGGATGCCGAGCCCGCGCGGCCGCGATCCTCGCGGTGGGTCAGCGCGCCGAGTTCCTCGAGCAGTGCGATGCCGTCGCGGATGGCGCGGGAATCGGGCGGCTCGACGAACGGGAAGCTCTCGATATCGCCCAGTCCCAGGGCGGTCATCTGCAGAATGACCGCGGCCAGATTGGTGCGCAGGATCTCCGGTTCGGTGAATCTCGGACGGGATTCGAAATCGTCCTCGGAATACAACCGGATCGCGATGCCGTCCGCGACGCGGCCGCATCGGCCCGACCGCTGCCGCGCCGAAGCCTGGGAAATTGGCTCGATCGGCAGCCGTTGCACCTTGGTGCGCAACGAATATCGCGAGATGCGCGCGGTGCCCGGATCGATGACGTAGCGAATGCCCGGCACGGTCAGCGAGGTCTCCGCGACATTGGTCGCCAGCACCACGCGTCGCCCGGTGTGCGGTTCGAACACCCGATGCTGCTCGGCCGCCGACAACCGGGCGAACAGTGGCAGGATCTCGGTCCGCGGCAGCCGTATATCGCGCAATGTGTCGGCGGCATCACGGATTTCGCGTTCCCCGGACAGGAAAACCAGGATGTCCCCGTCTCCCTCGGCGAGTAGTTCACGCACCGCGTCGCCGATGGCGTCGGTCGGATCCCGGTCCACGATCTCGGTGTCCTCGTCGTCGAGATCCTCCGAGGTGACCGGAATTTCGAGCGACAGCGGCCGGTACCGCACCTCCACCGGAAACGACCGCCCGGAGACTTCCACGATCGGCGCGGCCGCGCTCGAGTCCGCAGGGCCCGCACCGTCGTTCCGACGCGGTGGCGATTCCCCGGCGTCGTGGGACGCGGTCTCGCGCCGATCGGCTTGCTGCGCTGCCGAATCGGAGTCCGGGGTCGCAGTGCCCTCGGCGGTCGATGCCGCACCGTCGACGGAATCCTCGCGGCCGGAAGGTGTCTGCGTGCCGAAATGCCGGGCGAACAGTTCCGGATCGATGGTGGCCGAGGTGATGATGACCTTGAGGTCCGGGCGCTTGGGCAGTAGCTGTTTCAGATAGCCGAGCAGGAAATCGATGTTGAGGCTGCGTTCGTGCGCCTCGTCGATGATGATCGTGTCGTAGCGGCGCAGCATCCGGTCGCGCTGGATCTCGGCGAGCAGGATGCCGTCGGTCATCAGTTTGACCAGGGTGCGGTCGGAGGCCTGATCGGTGAAACGGACCGTATAGCCGACCACGTCACCGAGTTCGGTGCCCAGCTCCTGAGCGATGCGCTCGGCCACGGTGCGGGCGGCCAGGCGCCGCGGCTGGGTGTGGCCGATCGTGCCGCGGATGCCGCGGCCCAGTTCCAAGCAGATCTTCGGGATCTGGGTGGTCTTGCCCGAGCCCGTCTCACCGGCGATGACGACCACCTGATGTGCCGCGATGGCCGCGGCGATATCGTCTCGGCGCGCCGAGACGGGCAGTTGTTCGGGATAGCGGATCTGCGGAACCGCGGCGCGACGGGCCGCGATACGGCCCTCGGCGGCGGTGATCTCGTTCTCGATGTCGGCGAGGTCGCCGCCACGGGCCTTGTCGAGCCGTCGCCGTAACCGGTGTTCGTCGCGGATCGAGAGTTCGGCCAGGCGGGTACGGAGCTCGCGTGGTGTGGCGGCGGTCCTGGTCATTGCGTCCTCCAGCCTAGCGAATTCACCACCCCGGTCCGCCACCGGTTATCGGGTGCGGCCGGTCGGGGCGATGATCACGCCCGGGAGCGTTCGCACTGCTCGCGCCGGTGGCGGTACCCGCAGGTAGTCTGGCCTCGCGCGGGTGGCGGCGAGGAAAGGCCCCCGGCGGTGCGGACGAGAGGAGCCAGACATGGGATCGCTGTGGCACGGATTCGCCGATATGGGCGCGGTCGAGCGGGACGGCGCCTTCGTGGTGGCGCGTGGCGAAGGGGCCTACATCTGGGATCAGGCCGGTACCCGCTACCTCGATGCCACTGCCGGGCTCTGGTTCACCAACGTCGGCCACGGTCGTCGCGAGATCGCCGATGCGGTGGCCGCGCAGCTGTCGACCCTGGCGCACTATTCCAATTTCGGCGATATCACCGCACCGGTGACGCAGGAGCTGGCCGAACGTCTCGGTGAGCTGGCTCCGGTGCCCGGCAGCAAGATCATGTTCACCTCCGGCGGCTCCGATTCGGTCGACACCGCCGCCAAATTGGCGCGCCGCTATTGGCACGAGACGGGCAGGCCCGAGAAGACCCTGATCGTCGGCCGTCGGCTCGCCTACCACGGAATGCATTACGCCGGAACGGCTCTGGGCGGTATCGCGCCGAACCGGGCCGGATACGGCGAGCTGGTTCCCGACGCCCGGACCGTCGAGTGGGATGACGCGAAGTCCCTCGCAGAGCTGATCGAGGAGGTCGGCGCGGACCGCATCGCCGCGTTCTTCTGTGAGCCGATCATCGGCGCGGGCGGGGTGTATCTGCCGCCGGAGGGCTATCTGGCCGAGGTGCGGCGCATCTGCCGGGAGAACGACATCTTGTTCGTCGCCGACGAGGTCGTCACCGGATTCGGCCGGATCGGCGGATCCTGGTTCGCCTCCACGCGTTTCGGGCTCGAGCCCGACCTGATGACCACGGCCAAGGGGCTGACCTCCGGCTACCTGCCGATGGGTGCGGTCTTCGCCGCACCTCGGGTGGCCGAGCCGTTCTACTCCGGCGACGTCTGGTTCCGGCACGGCTACACCTACGGCGGCCACGCCGGTGCGGCCGCCGCCGCCATGGCCAATCTGGACATTCTCGAGCGTGAGAATCTGATCGACGCCAGCAAGAATCTGGAATCGCTGCTGCACGAACACTTCTCGCCGTTGGCGGCGCACCCTCGCGTGGCCGAGGTGCGCAGCGGTCTGGGCGCGGTCGCCGCGGTGCAGATGGCCGATCCGGCCGACGGGCCCGCGATGGTGAAAGACCTTCGCGCGCAGGGGGTTTCCGGACGCGCGGCCGGTCAGGGCGCACTGCAGATCTCACCGAGTTTCGTCATCACCGAACAGCAGGTGGCGGAGCTGGCGGCAGCGTTCGGACGCGCCCTGGGCTGAGGCCCGCGCGGCAGCTACCACACCGGATGCCCCGATGAAAGGGTGCCGTTGACCCGTCACGGGATGCGAGCATGGAACGAGGCGTGCTCGCGTCGCGGGAAGGCGGTGGGGTGTGGGTGGTTTCGTGGCGCAATACCCGGTGCTGCGCTGGGGGATCGCGGCGGGCTTCGTCGTCGCGGCGGTGCTGGTCGCGGGCAGGCTTCCGGTGTTCGCACACGGCGTGGTCGGTGGCGCCTCGCGTCCGGCCGCCGATCACGAGTCCGATGCCGCACATCTGCTGATGTGCCTGGTGATGCTGGCGATGCTGGTCTTCCCGATGGTCGCCGCGCCGGACGCGCTGCGCGGTGTGCTCACCGCGATGACGGTGGTGTACGCGGCGGTCCTGGCCGGGCGGGTGTGGGCCTGGCGCAACGGTGACTGCGCGCCCGCGCGGGCCGCGACGATCGGTTATCACCTGACAGCGGCCACGGCGATGCTGTGGTCGATGTCGGGGCACGGCATGAGCATGGCCATGGATCGCCCGCCCGTCGGGTCGTCCGTCCCGATGCTGGTGTTCGCGGCGCTGTTCGTCCTGGACGCCGTCCTGATGTTCGTTCCGGGTCCGATATCGGCGCTGCGCCATGCGAGCGGACATGCGATGACCCCGGCCGCGGTGATTCCGCACGTGGTGATGGATCTGGGTACCGCGTACATGCTCGCCGCGGCTGCGCTGAACTGAATACTGCCCTTTCGGGCATCGCGCAAGGCATCATCGAACGCCGATGGCCGCGTACTCGACGAGTACGCGGCCATCGCGAGATGTGCTGCGGCGCTGAGACGCCCGCGGTATCAGACCTCGGCCGCGGTCAGTGCCTGGGTGGACTGCACCGCCTGCCCGACGCCCGCCACGATCGCGGCCGCGCGCAGCGCCTCGAAGATCACCTCACGGGAGACGCCCGCCTCGCGCAGGGTGTTCTCGTGCGCTTCCAGGCAGTGCTGGCAGCCGTTGATCGAGGAGACCGCGAAGGACCACAGCTCGAAATCGGCCTTGTCCACACCCGGATTGCCGATGATGTTCATCCGCAGTCCGGCGCGCAGATCGTCGTACCGGCCCTCCAGGAACGCCTTGCCTCGGTAGAACACGTTGTTCATGCCCATGATCGAGGCAGCGCCCAGAGCGGCGTTGTACGCCTCTGCGGACAGCGTGTCAGCGGCCTCGTCGGCGATCTCGCGCAGCGTCACCGCCGAGCGAGTGGCCGCCGCCGAGGCCAGCAGGGTGCCCCACAACTGCTGTTCGCTGAGTACGGTCGAGCGCGCGATGGACGACAGGTTGAGCTTGAGGTCCTTGGCGTACTCGGGGAGCGAGTTCTTCAGGTTCTCGACGGTCACAGCTGGTAACTCCTTCGGTTCTCGCGTCAGACGCTGGCGCTCATGAGCTCGCCGGCCGCGATGGTCGGGTCGCCCTTCTTCCAGTTGCACGCGCACAGCTCGTCGGACTGCAGTGCGTCGAGCACGCGCAGCACCTCGTCCACGTTGCGGCCTACCGAACCGGCGGTGACCGAGACGAACTGGACCTCGTTGTTCGGGTCGACGATGAACGTCGCGCGGTCGGCGACGCCGTCGGCGTTGAGAACGCCGGTGGCCGTGACCAGTTCGCGCTTGAGGTCCGAGAGGATCGGGAACGGGAGGGTCTTGAGATCCTCGTGCTGGGCACGCCACTGGAAGTGCACGAACTCGTTGTCGACCGAGGCGCCGAGCACCTGGGCGTCACGGTCGGCGAACTCCTCGTTCAGCTTGCCGAACGCGGCGATCTCGGTGGGGCACACGAACGTGAAGTCCTTGGGCCAGAAGAACACCACGCGCCACTTGCCGGCGTGGTCGTCGCTGCTGACCTGGGTGAAGTAGTCGTCGGGCTGCTTCGCGTCGACCTTGGACAGGTCACCGCCGATCACTGCGGTGAGGTTGTACGCGGGGAACTGGTCGCCGATGGTCAGCAGAGCCATGCTTTCTCCTTCGTCCTTCGTTGTCGGGATTGCCGTGCAGAAGTGTTCGCTGTGATCTTGCCCGCAGCGGGGCAAAAGGTAAACGTGATCAGTCGCACTATACTGATAGGCGTGACTGATCAGACTTATCAGCCCACCCTGTCACAGCTGCGTGCGTTCGTGGCGATCGCCGAGTATCGCCACTTCGGCACGGCGGCTGCGCGATTGAGCGTGAGCCAGCCCACGTTATCGCAGTCGCTCGCATCGCTGGAAAACGGCCTGAAACTGCAACTGATCGAACGCAGTACGCGCCGGGTTCTGGTGACCGCGGCGGGCAAACGCCTGCTGCCGCAAGCGATGGCGACGCTCGAGGCAGCCGATCGGTTCATCGCCTCCGCAGTCGGCGACGGACTCGGCGGCACGCTGCGGCTGGGCATCATTCCCACGGTTGCGCCGTATGTGCTGCCGGCCGTGCTGCCCGAACTGCGGCACCGATTCCCGGCGATGGTGCCGCACGTCATCGAGGATCAGACCGCGCGCCTGCTCGACGGGCTGCGCAGCGGCGTACTGGACGTGGCGCTGCTCGCACTGCCGTCCGACACCGGCGGGATGGTCGAAATCCCGCTCTACAGTGAGGAATTCGTCCTGGTGGTGCCCGAAGGGCACGAATTGTCCGGGCGCGGTGGACTCTCGCCCGCCGTGCTGGACGAACTGCCGCTGCTGCTCCTGGACGAGGGACACTGTCTGCGGGACCAGACCCTGGACCTGTGTCGCGCCCAGGACGTGCGCCCCGGGCCGGTCGGGGACACCCGTGCCGCTTCGCTGTCGACGGTCGTGCAGTGTGTCGCAGGCGGTTTGGGCGTCACACTCATCCCGGAGATGGCCGTCGCGGCCGAAACCGCCCGTGGCGCACTGCAGATCGCCCGATTCGCCGCCCCTGCCCCGGGGCGCACGCTCGGGCTGGTTTTCCGCGGATCGACCGCGCGCACCGAGGATTACGAACAGCTCGCCGAGGTGATTCGCACGCACCGACCGGTGTGATCATCTCCGACCGAACCGCCCGCCCGAGTGTCCTCGCGCACAAATCCGCGCCGATGCCTGGTGCCGAAGGCCGATACGATTGACCGGCAGGGGAGCGTCTGGGACGCTCTCGGCGTGCGGATTCATCATCTCAACTGCGGCAGCATGGCACTGGGTACCGTCGATCACTGTCTGCTGATCGAGACCGGGGCCGGACTGGTTCTGGTGGACACCGGATTCGGTCTCGGTTGTGTGCGCGATCCGGGCACGATGGTGGGCCCGAGTCGTTTCGTCCTCGGTCTCGAACTCGCCGAGCACGAGACGGCGTTCCGTCAGATCCAGGGGCTGGGGTACGACCCCGCCGATGTCCGCCACATCGTGCTCACCCACCTGGATTTCGATCACGCGGGTGGGCTCTCGGACTTCCCGGAGGCGACCGTACATGTGCACGGCCCGGAATTCCGGGCCGCGACCGCGCGTCGGACGTTCTCCGAGCGGACCCGGTATCGGGCGCAGCAGTGGGCGCACGGTCCGCGGTGGATGGTGAACGAAATCGACGGCGGCGAGGAATGGTTCGGCTTCCGCGCGGTACGCGATCTGCCCGGTGTGCCGCCGCAGATTCTGGTGGTGCCGTTGCACGGTCACACCCGCGGACACGTCGGCGTCGCGATCGATACGGGCCGGGGATGGTTGTTGCACGCGGGCGATGCGTTCGGCGTCGGCAGCGAAATCGATCCGGCACAACCACATACGCCGTTGTTGTGGCGGCTTTACGAGCTGGCCGCGGTGGCCGGAATGCCCTACCGCGACAACCGCCGTCGGCTGCTGGAATTGAACCGCGCACACGGCGCCGATATCACCATTTTCAGTGCTCACGACGGGGAAGCGTTCACCCGCCTGACGTCCTCGACGGTGCGGCCCACGCAATGGCGTGGTGGCGAATCTGGAGCGTGAGTCAGTTCACCACCCCCAATATCATGTTTCCGGCGCGTCGATGAGGCACCATGGGTACATGACACGTAATGCGCCCCAGCTCGATTCCGACGTGCCGGTCGCGCGCCCAGATCAAATCGCGCGAATTGTCGCGGCGTTGGCCGCGCTCGATACTCCGGCACCGCAAATAACTGGCGAACTCACCGGCGGTACTCGAATCCGCCTCGCGTACCGCGTTCTGCCCGACGGGCGGGTCGAACGCGGACTCGCGTGACGGAGGGCGGCGCGCGCGGCCCCGCCGGGCCGCGTGGCGATACCGCCGCGCCCGCGGGCCGATTGAGTTCGCTGGCGCCGCAGGCGGACACGTTGTTCGCCTATGGCACGTTGCAGTTCGGTCCGGTGCTCGAGGAACTGCTCGGGCGGGTGCCCGAGGCGGATCTCGGCGTGGCGCGCGACCGGCGGGTGGCGGCGTTACCGAAACGTGCCTATCCGGGCCTGGTCGCCGAACCGGGCCGCATAGCCTCCGGGTTGGTGCTGCAAGGGCTCACCCCGGCGGACTGGGAGATCATCGACGCGTTCGAGGACGAGCTGTACGAGCTGCGATCGGTCCGCGTGATGGGGTGGGAGGAACCGGTGCCGACCTTCGTGTGGACCGATGTCGTCGCCGAGCGCGACTGGCACCCCGAGGAATTCGCCGCCGACCACCTGCACGGCTACACCACCTTGTGCGCCCGGTGGCGCGCCGAATTCGGCCGCCGCACCCGGTGAGAGCGCAGTCACACTCGAGGTTGCACGCTGCATAATCGGTGCCCAGTCGCACTGTTGAAAACTGTGCAGGATGCTCAGTTTTCGATGCGAAGGTTGTTCATTCAGCGCTGCGGGGACAGTATGACGGCGTCGAATGCTCAATCTAGGCCGCGCCGGATCGGTGCCGGCCGGACGGGTGGAACTGATGACCGAGCTCGCCGATCGCGAACTGATCCCAGCACCGTACGACCTCGCCGACCGGTATCGAGTCGGTGCGGGAACCGTAGTCCTGACCGGAGTGCAGGCGATCGCGCGGCAGTTGGTGGAACAGCACGTCCGGGATCTGCGTGCGGGCAGACGGGTGGGCACCTTCGTCTCCGGATATCAGGGCTCGCCGCTGGGCGGGGTGGACCGGATGCTGGGCGAGATGCCCGATGTATTGGCCGAGCACGATATCCATTTCGTGCCGGGCGTGAACGAGGAACTCGCGGCCACCTCGGTCTGGGGCTCCCAGGCCGATCTGCCCGCGGGGAATTCCACGCACGACGGGGTCGTCGGCGTCTGGTACGGCAAGGGGCCCGGACTCGATCGCGCCACCGACGCGTTGCGACACGCCACGGTGTACGGCGTCAATTCCCGGGGTGGGGTATTGCTGCTGGTCGGTGACGATCCCGCGGCGAAGTCCTCCACGGTGCCCGCGGCTTCGGAACGGTCGCTGGCCGCGATGAACATTCCGGTGCTGTTCCCGCGCAACGCGGGTGAGATCGTCACGATGGGGCTGCACGGTGTGGCGTTGTCGCGGGCCTCGGGGTGTCCGGTGGCGCTGAAGATCGTCGCCGACGTGGCCGACGGCGCGTGGACGGTGCCCGCGACGATCGGCGAGATCGATATCGTCGTCCCCGAAATCTCCTGGGAGGGTGAGCCGTTCACCTACCGGCAGCGGCCGATGGGTGCGCCCGCGGACAGCCTGCTCGCCGAGGCCGATCTGCACGGTCCGCGCTGGGCGACCGTCCTGGCGTACAGCACGCTCAACGATCTAAACGTCATCGAGGTGAATCCCGAACGTGCCGAGATCGGTATCGCGGCAACCGGAACCGCGTACGACGCGATGCGTCAGGCCCTGGCCGATCTCGGCGTGGACGATGCGGCGCTGCAGCGTGCCGGGGTGCGGCTACTGCGCATCGGAATGCCGTATCCGCTTGCCCCCGAACGGGTCCGCGAGTTCGCTTCGGGACTGTCCCGGTTGATCGTGGTGGAGGACAAGACCGCCTTCGTCGAGACACAGATTCGCGAGATCCTGTACGGCTCAGCGGACGCCCCGCAGATTCTCGGCAAACGCGATGCCGCGGGCCTTCCGCTGTTCGCCTCCGACGGTGAACTCACCACCGGACGGATCCTGCCGCCGCTGCGCCGCGTGCTGGACGGTCACCTGGACTTGAAACGTCCACTGCCACAACCGCTGTCTCTGTCGGTTCTGCCCGCCAGGCGCGCCGCCTACTTCTGCAGCGGTTGTCCGCACAACCGGTCCACGGCGGTGCCGGAAGGTTCCCTGGCCGGGGGCGGAATCGGCTGTCACACCCTGGTGACCATGTCCGATCGCACGGACAGCAAGGTGGTCGGGCTCACTCAGATGGGCGGGGAGGGCGCGCAGTGGATCGGGCAGGCCCCGTTCACCGATGTGCCGCATCTGTTCCAGAACATCGGCGACGGAACGTATTTCCACTCCGGGCAGCTGGCCGTGCAGGCATGTATCGCCGCCGGGGTGAACATCACCTACAAGCTGCTCTACAACGATGTGGTCGCGATGACCGGAGCGCAGGATGCCGAAGGGGCACTGGCGGTTCCGCGGCTGACGCACAAACTCCTCGATGAGGGGGTGCGGCGGATCGTCGTGTGCGCCGACGAGCCGGACAAGTACCGTAAACGTGACCTCGCGCCGGGAACCCTACTGTGGCATCGGGATCGGCTGGACGAGGCACAGCGGATGCTGCGCGAGATCCCCGGCGTCACGGTGCTGATCTACGACCAGCATTGCGCCGCGGACGCCCGCCGCAAGCGCAAGCGCGGCGCCCTGCCGGTGCGGCGCACCCGAGTGGTGATCAACGAGGCGGTCTGTGAGGGCTGCGGCGACTGCGGCGTCCAGAGCAACTGCCTGTCGGTGCAGCCGGTGGACACCGAATTCGGCCGCAAGACCCGGATCGATCAGACCTCCTGCAATACCGATTACAGCTGTCTGAAGGGCGACTGCCCGTCCTTCGTCACGGTGGAGGCCCCCGAACCGGGCCGGGCGACGTCACGGAAGGCGCAGCGCCGCAAGCAGGTTCGACCCGAACCGCCGACGTCGCCCGAGGTGCGCGTCGAGTCGCCGAACGTCACACAGAATGTCCTGCTGGCCGGAATCGGCGGTACCGGCATCGTGACCGTCAACCAGGTCCTGGCCACCGCCGCCATGCGCGCCGGATACCAGGTCGCGGGCCTGGATCAGATCGGGTTGAGCCAGAAGGCCGGTCCTGTGGTGTCCCATATGCGTTTCGCGACGACCGCGCTCGAGCCGTCCAACCGGCTCACGCCCGGCTCGGCGGACTGCATTCTGGCTTTCGATCTGCTCGCCGCGGCCGATGCGAAGAATCTGGCCTACGGGTCGGCGGAGGAGACGATCTCGGTGGCTTCGACCAGCCGGACGCCGACCGGTGCGATGGTGTACGACGGCGCGGTCCGGTATCCGGAGACCGAGAATCTGCTCGGGCGGCTGTCCGGGGCATCACGCTCGGTGACCTCGTTCGACGCCCTGGCTGCCGCGCACACGCTGTTCGGCAATGCCACGGCGGCCAACTTCCTGCTGGTCGGCGCCGCATACCAGGTCGGCGGGCTGCGGCTGCCCGCTGCGGCGATCGAGGAGGCCATCGAGATCAACGGCGTCGCGGTCGCCGCCAATATCGCGGCGTTCCGGTGGGGCCGCGCGGCGGTGGCGCGCCCCGACGCATTCGCGGCCGCGACCACACCTCGGTCCGGTGGCCGTACCGCCCCGCAGGCTCCCGCCGAGCTGCTGGCCGGTCTGAGCGTGACCGGTGAGACCCGGCGTCTGGTCGAGCGGCGCGCGGGCGAGCTCATCGGTTTCGGGGGCGTACGCGTGGCCCGCGAGTACCTCGCACTCGTGCAACGGGTGTGGGAATCCGAGCGCGCGGCCACCGACCGCACCGAATTCAGCGAGCAGGTCGCGCGCGGGCTGTACAAGCTCACCGCCTACAAGGACGAGTACGAGGTCGCTCGTCGACTCACCGACCCGGGCTTCCTCGACGAGGTCGCCGCCGCCGTCCCCGATGGCGCGAACCTGACCTATCGGCTGCATCCGCCCATCCTGCGCGCCCTGGGCCGCACCGAGAAGATCGGCCTGGGCCCCCGCAGCCATGCGGCCCTGCGCCTGCTGGCCAAGGCGAAGCGCCTGCGCGGCACCGCATTCGACCCCTTCGGGTACGCGCATGTCCGCCGCGTCGAACGCGCCCTGCTCGCGCACTACACGGAGATGATCGACACGCTGGCACGAACCCTGTCCCGCGACTACGACCGCGCCGTCGAGGCCGCGGCCCTGCCGGATGTGATCCGCGGCTACGAGCAGATCAAGCTCGCGAACGTCGAGACCTACCGTGATCGCCTGCGGGAGTTGGGCATCGAGCCGCCCGCCCTGCCGTGAGCGGTTGGTCGTTCCGTCGCGATCGTTGTCCGTGTCGGCGCGGACAGGGCGGGATAGAGTGTGCGGGAACCGCGTACGCGGTGAACGAGGGAGGGCGCCGATGTCGGCAGTGGTGTTCATCGTCGCGACGCGTCGCGGCGACGCGGAGGAACTGGACCAGCTAGCGGGTGAACTGGCCGAGGATCTGCGCGAGATCGGCGGGCTGGCCGTCGGCGCGGTCACCGGGTCGGGGGAGTCGGGGACGAAATCCGATGTGGCGTTGCAGATCGGGCAGTTGGCGGTGTCGAGCGGAGCGCTCGGCACCGTCGCGTGGATGATTCGGGACGTGGTCATCCGATTCCTGGATCGCACCCGCGCGGATTCGATCACGATTCGCAACGGAAAGCTCGAGGTGGTGGTCGAACGCCCCTCCGACAAGCAGGTCGACGGTCTGATCGAGCGATTGCGCGACGTTCTGCGCGATGACTAGCCCGACCGGTCGCAGACTGGCCCTGTTCGTCGCCAACGACACGTTCCACTCGCCGGGCATTCCCAGGCTGCATGCGCCGGTGTCGGATGCGACCCAGCTGCGCGAGTTGTTGCGCGATCCGGAGATCGGCGCCTTCGCCCCGGCGGAGATACTGGTCAACGAGTCGAAAGCCGAGATCGAGCGCGGCATCGAGCGACTGTTCCGCGGTGCGGGGCCCGAGGACGTCGTACTGTTCTACTTCTCCGGCCACGGCATCCGCACGCGCCACAACCTCTATCTGGCGACCAGCAATACCGATACCCAGCTGATCAGCAGTTCGGCGGTATCGGCGTCGTTCATCAAGGAGCTCATCCGGGAGTCCGCGGCCGCGGCGAAGATCATCCTGCTGGACTGCTGTTACAGCGGGGCGTTCCTGGGCGGCGATGTGATCAAGGCCCAGCCCACGGTCGACGACGTCGGGCACGAACTGGCCGCGGGGGAGGGCATCTGCGTGCTGACCGCGGCCACGGCCGTGCAGGTCGCCGGGGACGGCGGCGCGGAGCGGTCGGCGCCGCTGTCCGTGTTCACCTCCGCGGTCGTCAAGGGAATCGCGACCGGTCTGGCCGACAACGGCACCGGCGTGGTCAACACGCACAGCTTGTGGAGCTACGTCAGCGCGGAGGTGCGCGGCCGGACCAGCCGGCAGACGCCCAGTCATTACGGAGTGCTGCAGGAGGAGGTGCACATCGCCCGGACCCGCCGCAGACTCCCCGCTGTGGTGGACGGCGGTGACCGGGTCGCGCTGGGCAGTCTGCTGGGGCGGCTCGAACACACGCCCGACTACGGCCTGCGCGCGGAGAACTGGTGGGGTACGGGGAGGTTGACGGTTCCGGTCGGGCAGCAGCGTCAGCCGGACGGCGGCGCCGGGGAGACCGTCTGGCTCGATTTCTCCGGCGCCGATCGCAACCTGCTGATCGTCGGACGGGCCGGCAGCGGCAAGAGCACGCTGCTGCGCACACTCGTCGGATCGCTCGCGCTGACCCACACTCCCGACGAGGTCCGGATCATGGCGCTCGAGTCGAGCAATCGGGTGGGATCGCTGCGCGCGCTGCCGCATGTCGCCCGGGTGGTGGGCGATGACGAACCGGACAAGGTGGCCTTGCTGCTCCAGGAGATCGTCGCGGAGATCCGCGCACGCAAGATTCTGTATCGGGAGCAGTCGATCGATTCGCCCACGAGCCTGCGTTCGGTCCGCGCGGCACTGCGATACGGTCCGGTGCCGGATCTGTTCCTGCTGCTGGATCCTTGGGACGAGTTCGCGGGCCTGCTGCCGGATATCGGCCCGACCCTCAAGCAGATCGCCGGTACCGGCCCCGAGTACGCGGTCCACGTCGTCGCCACCGTTCGGGACTGGCGCGACGTCCCGGAGTGGTTGGCGGATCTGATCTCCTCACATATCGAACTGCGGTTGCATCGCCCGGAGGAATCCCACGTGGATCGCGATCGTGCGATGCGCCTGCCGGACGGTCCGGGATGGGCGCTGGCGGCCCGGCGGCCTTTCCGGATCGCGCTCCCCGACATCCGGGACCTGCCCGACGAGGCGGTCGTGTTGCCCGAGATGACCGATGGCGCAGCGGATCTGGTCACCCGGGTCGCCCTCGCGCACCGGGGCGAGGGGGTCGTACCCGTGCCCGGCGCGGGTTTGGACGGCGACAATGATTTCGCGGCGCTGTACCGGATCGCCGATCCCGCCGATCCGGAACTCGACCACCGGTGGCAGCCGAAGTACGGAGCTGACCGGCTCAGGATCCCCGTCGGGATCGACAGCGCCGGCCAGCCGGTGATGCTGGATTTCAAGCAGGCCGCCGAAGAGGGGATGGGCCCGCACGGATTGCTCATCGGCGCAACCGGTTCGGGGAAGTCGGAGTTGCTGCGGACGATCGTCCTGGGGCTCGCGCTGGAACACTCTCCCGAGCAGGTGAACTTCCTGCTGATCGAATACAAGGGCGGCGGAACGTTCAGTGGTTTTTCCGGGCTGCCACACCGCGGCGGATACGTCGGCGACCTGTCCGCGGATCTGTCGCTCGTGCAGCGACTGGAGGATGCTCTCACCGGCGAGCTCGACCGGCGCCGAGAACTGTTCCGCGCCACCGGAAACTACGCCACCATCCAGCAGTACGAACAGGCACGCGCGGCGGGGGCGCCGCTGAGTCCGGTACCCGAGCTGTTCGTGATCATCGACGAGTTCAGCGAGTTGCTTTCCCAGGCACCGGATTTCATCAGCGTGCTGACGACGATCGGTCGCGTGGGTCGTTCGGTCGGCATCCATCTGTTGCTCGCGAGTCAGCGGCTGGACGAGGTATCGCTGCGCGGCCTCGACGCTCACCTGTCCTACCGCATTGCTCTGAAGACCTACTCGCTCAACGAATCGCGGGTCGTGCTGGACGCACCGCTCGCCTATCACCTGCCCAGCATCCCGGGGAGCGGATATCTGAAGGCGCATCCGTCGGCCGAACTGGTTCGATTCGTCGGCGCCTACAGTTCCCGGGCCGAGCCGGCCGATCACACGGGCGGTGTGATCGAGATGGCCGACCTTCCGCTGCACATGTCGCTGGTGCACGCCATGGCCGGTGTCGGGAGGCGACCGGCTCACCAGATTTGGCTGCCTCCGCTGGACGTGTCGCCGGCCGTCGGCGACCTGGTGCCGCCGCTACCGGCGCCGCTGCCCGTCGCACTGCAACGGATGCCCGGCCTGCGTCCGGCCGCCATCGGGATCGTCGACACCCCGCGGCTGCACACTCGGACGCTGCTGCACCTGGACCTGAACGGCGCCCAGGGAAATGTGGCCGTCGTCGGTGGTCCCCAGTGTGGCAAAACGAATACGCTGCGCACTCTGATCATGGCCTTGGCGATCGCACACACCCCTGATCAGGTGCAGTTCTACTGCCTGGACTTCGGCGGCGGTGAGCTGGCCGCGTTGTCCGGGCTGCCGCACGTCGGCTCGGTGGCGAGCCGTCACGACGCGGATCGGGTGCGGCGCACCGTCGCCGAGCTGACGGCATTGATTCAGCGCCGGGAGGAACTCTTCGCGCAGCTCGGCATCTCGATGAACGAATTCCGGAGGCGCAAGGCGCAACTGGTGGATGCCGGCCCGGAACAGCGGGCTGCCGACCCGCTCGGTGGTGATCGGTTCGGTGACGCGTTCCTGGTGATCGATGGGTACGAGGCCGTCCGTCAGGACTACGAGGCGATCGAGCCGGGCATCACCGAGATCGCCGCTCGGGGATTGGCCTTCGGCGTGCATATCGTGCTGGCGGCAAGCCGCTGGACGACCTTCCGGCCCGCGCTGAAGGATCAGTTGGGCTGCTGTGTCGAACTCCGGCTCGGTGAGCCCGCCGATTCGATCCTGGGACGTCGCCAGGCGCTCGCGGTGCCGGCGGGTTCGCCCGGCCGAGGATTGACGCCGGACGGGTTGCACATGCTCATCGCTCTACCGCGCCTCGACACCGGTGCCGACCCGGCGGGATTGGCCGAGGGCATTGCCGCGGCGATCCGTGAGATCGGCGCTCGGTCGGGAGATCTGCGTGCCCCCGAGGTGCGCATGCTGCCCGTGTGGGTGACTCGCGAGGAGATGTTGCTCCGGGCCGGCGACAGGGTTCGGCGGGGCGATCCTGGCAAGGCGTGCCTGAGTTTCCCGATCGGTCTCGACGAGTCCGATCTGGCCCCGGTTCTCGTCGATTTCTCCGCGTCCCCGCACATGCTCGTCTTCGGCGATGTCGAATCGGGCAAGACGAATCTGCTGCGACTGCTCGTGCGAGGAATCTGCGGGTCGAACACCCCTGATCAGGCGAAGATCGTGCTGGTGGATCTGAGGCGGACCATGCTCGGAGAGGTGCAGTCGGAACATCTGTCCGGCTATGTGACGAGCGCACCGAACCTCGCCAAGATGCTGAACGAGCTGGTCTCGTTGCTCGGCAAGCGGTTCCCCGGAGAGAATGTGACACCGCAACAACTGCGTGACCGTTCCTGGTGGACCGGACCGGAGGTGTATGTGGTCATCGATGACTACGACCTGGTCGTCACCACCTCGGAGAATCCGGTGGCAGCGGTCCGAGAGCTGCTGCCGCACGGACGCGATATCGGCTTCCATCTGATCATCGCCCGGCGCAGCGGGGGAGCGGGCCGAGCCCTGTACGAACCGGTGCTCGCCTCGCTGCGGGACCTCGGCTCGACCGGCCTGATCATGAGTGGGAGCCGCGACGAAGGTGCGCTGCTCGCGTCGATCAAACCCACGCCCATGCCTCCTGGACGCGGCATGCTCATCGACCGCAGGCGTGTGGAACTCGTCCAGACCGCCTGGACACCACCATCCGAATAACGGGATGTGGCGGAACGGCTCTCAGAATCCTCGCCGCTCACGTGGTGCGAGCAGGCACAGCAGGGCGACGACCAATCCGCCACCCACCGCGTACAACCCCCAGGTACCGCTGAACAGGGTGTGGTAGTCGTTGCGGATCCGGCTGTCGAACGAGCTGTCCAGACGCCAGGCCAGCACACCGAGGGAGGCCAGGCCGACCAGGACACCCAGCCAGCCCAGCAGACGTGAGCCGAACAGGGTGGCCAGCAGGAGCACCGCGGCGACCGCCAGCAGAACCACCGCGAGCGAGGTCTGCAGGCTGACCGACTGGGCCTGGATCTGCTCGAGGCTGCGACCGGCGGGGAACCCGTCGCGTAGTTCGGTGAGTGGCACATGCCGGGCCTCGACCGTGCCGATGAGCGGCCCGAAGGTTCCCACCGCCACCGCGACAGCACAAACCAGCAGCAGGAGATGGACGAAAGTGCGCATACTCCAGGGTATTGCGAACCGGGTGATTTCGCCGCCAACTCGAGCAGGTCGACTCGGCGAGCAGCACGTGAACAGATGACGGATACGCCTGCTGCCCGACCGACAGCGCGTGCGGTGATCCCGTGAAATCCGACGCGCCCCGCCGGATGATCCGGCGGGGCGCGGCTCGTATTCGGTTGTGCGACAGTCTCAGCCGACGCCCACCGGCGACCGCAGCGCATGCGGTTCGATCGCGCCGCGAATCAATGCGCGCGCGTCGACCGTCTCGGCGCGGTACGGCAGTCGCGGCAGGGTCTCGGTCATCTTCGCCACCGGATCATCGATCATCTTCGGCGTGCCGAACAGGAAGGTCCACTCGTGCTCGTCGCTGACGTACGGCACGACCGTGGGGAACAGGTCGTGGAACCGGGCCCAGGAACGCTCGAGCGTCTCGTTGCGCCACATGGTCTGACAACCCGCCTGGACGGCCAGTACACCCCCCTCGGACAGCAGCGCGCGACATCGCTGGAGGAACTCGTCCTCGTACAACCGGTTGTGCTGTGCTTCCTCGACCCGCTCGTCGGGCAGATCGATGCAGATCAGGTCGTATCGCACACCCGCCGCCTCGGCCTCGGCCAGGAAGTCCCAGCCATCGGCGAAGTGCATCTTGATCGGGCCCGACCGCGCGACCGCCTCGGCCAGATCCGCCGGAGAATATCCGTACGGGAGGTGCTCGGCGCACAACTCCACCTCTTGCCGGTCGATATCGACGTGATCCACGATCGACGCGCCCGCGGCCACCGACATCTGCGAGGCGACGCCCTCGCCGGAACCGACGATCAGCACCCGATCCAGCTTCTCGGCCAGCGCGTACCCCGGGACCAGCATGGCCTCGTGATAGGTCAGCTGGGAGAACTCGGTGGATTGGCGGTCGTCGTCGGAGAACAGGCTCACGCCCTGCTCGGTGCGCGCGATCACCATGTGCTGGAACGGAGTTCGGGTGTCGACGATCACGTCGTGCAGATTCCACACCCGGGTCGTGCCGGGGCCGACCGGCTCATGGATACGCCGACCGCCGCGCCCGCGCCGGATCACCTCGGTGTGCACCGATGCGGGGGAAAGTTCCTGTTGCAGCAACTCCACCGCCGCGGTCGCGCCCGCCCCGATACTTCCGCAGGTGAACACGTCGACGAAGATGTCGCCGGATTCCGGATAGGTGTGAATGGACGCATGGGATTCGGACAGCAGCGCCAGCACCGTGACCCCCTGCGGGTCGAACTTCTTGTGCACCACTTCGCAGATGGTCACCCCCGCGGCGACCAACGATTTTCGAAGGGCTGCCTCGAGGCGTTCGAGATCGTCACAAAGGGCCGTGTCGACACCACCGAACTCGGCCAGCACATGCCAGCCGGTGAATTCTGCCGTCATTGCTGAACTCACTCTCGCTCAGCGCCCATGACATGAACAGTCAAAGGCGGAAAACCGTTGAAGGACACCGACGAATAGCTCGCCGTATATGCGCCGGCATCGAGGATCCGAACGGGATCGCCGGCTCGCAGCGTGGTCGGGAGAAGGACCCGCGTGCGTTGATAGAGTACGTCGTCCCCGTCGCAGGTCGGACCGGCAATCACCGCCTCGTCCGCTGCGTCTCCGTCTCGTGAGGTCACGATCCGGTAGGCGATGTACTCGTTCTCGGTCTCGGCCATTCCGTTGTAGCGGCCGATGTCGAGGTATACCCAGCGCCGCCCGTCCGGCGCGATGCGCACGTTGACGACCTCGGCGTGGATCACTCCGGCGCTGCCCACCAGGGCGCGGCCGGGCTCCACGACGACGTCGGTGTGCTCGGGAAGGTGGCGCGCGGCCGTCTCGGCGATCACCGCACCCAGCTCGGACAGCTCCGGCGCCGGATCGGCGTACGAAATCGGCAGTCCGCCACCGATGTTGACCGATCGCACCGGAATGTCCTTGACCGCCAACGCTTCCGTGATCGCGGCGGCCTGTTCGATGCCGATCCGCCAGGCGGACGGATCGAGCTGCTGCGAGCCGACGTGGAAGTAGGGGCCCACCGGCACGAGCCCGAGATCGCGGGCGCGTACCAGCAGTCGCACCGCTTCACCCGGTGCGCAGCCGAATTTCGTGCCGAACGGCGTGCGTGACTGCGGCGTCGAGGCCAGGAATCGGCACTCCACCTCCGCGCCCGGCGCGTACTCGCTGATCCGGGTCAGATCGTCCTCGGTGTCGAAGGCGTAGCGGCGCACGCCCGCGGCATAGGCCGCCGCGATATGGGCGGCCTTCTTGATCGGGTTGCCGTAGTTCAGCACCGCGGGATCCACGCCGAGCTCGAGGCACTGCTCGATCTCACCGATACTGGCGACATCGAACTCCGCGCCTTCGGCGGCGAGCAGCCGGATGATCTCCGGCATGGGAGATGCCTTGACCGCGAACCGAATTCGCGTCGGATGACGGTCCCCCAGGCCGCTCAGCGCGGATCGCAGCGCGCGGAAATTGTCGCGTACGCGGGAGAGGTCGATGACGAGGCAGGGCGACTCGGGCACGTGTGGACCGAACAATCTGAGGGAACTCTCTTTCTTCCGGGCAGCCTCCCACGGCGGACAGCGAGCGAGAGCGTATCAGCGGGAGGCGGTAGAAAACGAACTGGAGCGAGGACGCCTCGATCACCTGCGCGCGGGCGCGGCGGCGGGCTGTGCGGTACTCATCCCGCACTCACCGTGACCTCGTCGAACACCACCTCGCCGGCGGCATCGGAGGCGGGCAGATCGACCACGGCATCGATCGACCAGCCGTGGTCGCCGGCCGGGTCGGCGAGCACTTGGCGCACCCGCCACAGATCCGGCCGCTGTTCGATCTGGAACAGCCGCGGCCCGCGGGCTTCCGGACCGGTGCCGATCTCGTCGTACTCGGCGAAATAGGGGTCCAGCTCGGCTTCCCAGTCCGGGCCGTCGTCCAGGTCGTCCAGTGCCGCCCAACGGCCCAGGGCCGCGAGTTCCACGCGGCGGAACATGGCGTTGCGCACCAGAACCCGGAAGGCGCGCTCGTTCGCGGAGATCGGCCGGACCGTCTCCGAACCGAACGCCAGCTGCTCGGAATCGTTCTCCGCACCCGGGTTGGTGAGCTGCTCCCACTCGTCCAGCAGACTCGAATCGACCTGGCGCACAAGCTCACCCAGCCATTCGGTGAGATCCTCGAGCTCCTCGGTACGGGCGGATTCGGGTACCGTGCGGCGCAGCGCGCGATAGGCGTCGGCCAGATAGCGCAGTACCACGCCCTCGGAGCGAGCCAGCTCGTAGTTGCTCACCAGTTCGGCGAAAGTCAGTGAGCGCTCGATCATTTCGCGCACCACGGACTTGGGTGAGGGGGTGAACTCCGATACCCACGGATGGCCGCCGCGGTAGGTCTTGAAGGCGGGCTCGATCAGGTCGGCCAGCGGTTTGGGCCAGGTGACCTCTTCGAGCAGTTCCATCCGTTCGTCGTATTCGATGCCGTCGGCCTTCATCTCCGCGATGGCCTCGCCGCGCGCCTTGTGTTGCTGGGCCATCAGCAGCTGGCGCGGATCCTCGAGTGTCGACTCGATGATCGAGACCACGTCGAGGGTGTAGGTGGGCGAGGCGTCGTCCAGCAGATCCAGTGCGGCCAGGGCGAACGGCGAGAGCGGCTGATCGAGGGCGAAATCACGCTGCAGATCGACGGTCAGGCGTGCGCGCCGGCCGAGGGCATCGGGTTCGTCGAGTTGCTGCACGACTCCAGCATCGCGCAGGGCGCGGTACAGGCGAATGGCCTTGACGATATGTTTGCGCTGCGCCGGGCGGGGCTCGTGATTGTCCTCGAGCAGATGCCGCATCGCGTCGAAGCAGTTGCCGGGCCGGGCGATGACGTTGAGCAGCATCGCATTGGTGACCTGGAACCGCGACACCATCGGTTCGGGCTGGGCGGCGACCAATCGATCGAAGGTCTCCTCCGACCAGGACACGAAGCCCTCCGGCGGTTTGCGCAGCTGTACCCGGCGCTGTTTCTTGGGATCGTCGCCGGCCTTGGCGCGCAGACGCGCGTTCTCCACCTCGTGCTCGGGGGCCTGCACCACGACCGTGCCCATGGTGTCGTATCCGGCGCGGCCGGCGCGTCCGGCGATCTGATGGAACTCGCGGGATTTGAGCCGGCGCGTGCGCACCCCGTCGAATTTGGTCAGGCCGGTCAGCAGGACGGTGCGGATCGGCACGTTGATGCCGACGCCGAGAGTGTCGGTGCCGCACACCACTTTCAGCAGACCCTCCTGGGCCAGCCGCTCCACCAGGCGCCGATATTTCGGCAGCATTCCGGCGTGATGTACGCCGATCCCGTGCCGGATCAGCCGCGAGAGGGTTTTACCGAACCCGGTGGCGAACCGGAATCCGCCCAGCGCCTCGGCGATCGCCTCCTTCTCCGCCTTCGAGGCGAAGTTGACGCTGGTGAGCGCCTGGGCGCGTTCCAGAGCGGCGGCCTGGGTGAAGTGCACGACGTACACCGGCGCCTGACTCGTGGTGACCAGATCCTCCAGAGTTTCGGTGATCGGCGTGCGCACATACGAGAACATCAGGGGCACAGGGCGTTCCGTGCCGCTGACGATCGCGGTCGGGCGTCCGGTGCGGCGGTGCAGATCGTTCGCGAAGAAGTCGACCTCGCCCAGAGTGGCCGACATGAGCAGGAATTGAGCCCGCGGCAGTTCGAGTAGCGGCACCTGCCACGCCCAGCCGCGATCCGGATCGGCGTAGAAATGGAACTCGTCCATCACCACCTGGCCGACGTCGGCATTCGCACCCTCGCGCAGGGCCAGATTCGCCAAGATCTCCGCGGTCGCGCAGATGATCGGCGCATCCGGATTCACCGCGGCGTCACCGGTGACCATGCCGACCCGATCCGCGCCGAACACCTCGCACAGGGCGAAGAATTTCTCGCTGACCAGTGCCTTGATCGGCGCGGTGTAGTAGCTGCGCTGCCCGGTGTTCAACGCCGCGAAGTGCGCGCCGATGGCAACCATGGATTTACCGGAGCCGGTCGGGGTCGACAGGATCACGTTGGCCCCGGTCATCAACTCCAGCAGCGCCTCCTCCTGCGCCGGATACAGCGTCAGGCCCTGGTCGGAGGCCCAGCCGGAGAACGACTCGAACAGCCAATCGGGATCCACGTCGGGCACGGCACGGTCGGGGATCAGTTCGGACAGCTGCACTGTGCCCATTCTGCCTCCGCCCGCGTCCGCCACGCGCACGGCCCCCGAGGCGTGCCGTCGGGCCAGGACGCGGCGGTTATCCGCTCAGCGCAGGTCGCCGTTCTCGGGGGTGTCCGAATCGCCGAATCCGGACTGCTCGGCCAGGAAACGCTCGAATTCCGCGCCCAGTTCCTCACCGGTCGGCAGATCGGCATCGCTGGCCAGCAGGCTGGACTGCCGCTCCTGCGCGGTGACGAAACTGTCGTACTGCCGCTCGAGCGCCTGAACGACCGTCTCCACCTCGGTATTACCCGCGATGTGCTCGTTCACCTGCTCGCGCACCCGCGCCGCGGACTCGCCCAGCGCCGCCAGCGGCAGATCCAGGCCGGCGTTGTCGGCGACGTTCTCCAGCAGGGTCTGCGCGGCCTCGGGATAGGCGGTCTGCGCCAGATAGTGCGGGACGTGCACCGAGAATCCGATCGATTCGTGGCCGTGCTGGGCCATCCGGAACTCCAGCAGCGACGAGGCGCTGCCCGGCACCTGCAACTCGCCCGGCCAGCGCTGATGCTCACCGATCAGGTCGCGGTCGCTGGCATGTGCGGTGACGCCGAGCGGGCGGGTGTGCGGGATCGCCATCGGGATCGCGCTCAGCCCGATCGTGCGGCGCACGCCGAGCTGCTCGGCCAGCAACCGCACCGCGGTCACGAACTTCTCCCAGCGCAGGTCCGGTTCCAGCCCGGCCAGCAGCAGGAACGGGGTGCCCGCGGTGTCCTTCACGGCCCACAGCGTCAGCTCCGGCTCGGCGTAATCGGAGAAGTGGTCGGTCTTGAACGTCATCAGCGGACGGCGCGAGCGATAGTCCAGCAGCTCGTCCACATCGAAGGAGGCCACCAGTTCCGCCTCGAGACTCTCCCGCAGATGGGTGGTCGCCAGGCGTACCGCATGCCCCGCGTCGGTGAAGCCTTCCAAGCCGTGTACCAGCACCGGACCCGCGCCGTCGTCGGAAGACAGCTGCGGAGCGGGGAACTCCAGTTCGTACATTCGCGACTCGTAGTCCTCCATCGCTTACTCCTTCCTGGGTGGTCCGCCACAACCGGTCGGCGGCGGGGCGGTGGCGAACCGTGCGCCGCCTGCCGATGTGGTCTCCATCGGACCACCTTCCATTGTCCCTCATACCGTTCCGGGGCGACGCCGTCGGTCTCGCTTCGCGAGGCCATGCCTGCCTGACAACATGCCGCCGGGCGATCTCATTCCGCGATCGTGCGCCGGATCTCGGTTTCGTCGGATCGATCCGGCCGGGCTGCGTCACGATCGCGCACGCCCTCGGCGCGCCCCCGGCGTGGCGGCAGAGACCGGGTGCGAGCATTGGGCATAGTGTGCCGAGTGAACGTGCCGGAGGCTCCGGATCCGCGACCGCGCCGATTCGGGCGCGGCGGCGTCGCCGGGTGCGCGGCGCTGGGGTTGCTGCTGACCGCGTGCGGCTCGACGGTGTCCGGCCATCCCGATGTCGAATCGCCGCAGGCCACGGTGATCCGGCATATCTCCGCCGATCTCGGAGCGATGCTGCCGACCGCCGCACAGTTTCCCGACACGTACCCGCCCGTGGTGCTGTCCGGCCCGGATGCCCTCGGCGCCGATGCGGATCTGCGCGGCATTCCCTCCGGTGCGACGGTCGATCCGCCGGGCTGTGCGGACTCGGCCCCGTCCGATCCGCAGCGGATCGCGGCGACGGTCGGCACCGACGACGACACCCGCGCGAGCATCACCGTGGAGCTGATCCGTACCACCGACCCGCTCGAGCGTCTGCGCACCTTGCTGCAGCAGTGCGGGACGGTGCGCGCGCAGCACGGGCCGGTCACCAATACCGTTGTCACCCAACTGGATCCGGCCGCGCCGGTGAATGCCGACGATTCGCTCGCCTGGAGTCGCACGGTGAGTGGTCAACGGGGCGGTCCGGGACTGACCCGCTCGATGCGCACCCTCGCGGCGCAGATCGGCGATGTCCGAATCATCGCGACCTACCTGACCTTCGGCGACGACAAACCCGATATGACGGCGCTGGACCAGGTGTTCACCGCGACGGTGCAGGACGTCGGCCAGCGCTGACACGGCACGCGCCCAGCCTGCCCGTTCGGGACCGTAGCAGAAGGCTCCGACAGGAAATGGGTTCCGGGCGACCCCGCCGACGGTGTGGTGCACAGGTTCGGCAGTTCTCCCCAGGCCTGGTGAACGCCCAGGTCGCCGACGTTTCGCGGAACCGGCCGTAGGTCATCGTCGGATGCATGACGACCGCCATCGAACCCACACCGGCCGACGACGAGTTCGCCGGGACCCCGGCCGAACCACCCGCTGATCCCGCCCGGGGCGCGAATCGCGAGCGGCCCGCCCTGCGGGCCGACGATCCGTGCGAATGCATTGCCGCGGTACCCGCTCTGCTCGGATTCGTCCCGCGCCGATCGCTTGTGGTGTATCTGCTGCGCCGGCCGCCGGGCGGGGCCGGTCCGGCAGCGCTGAGTGCGGTGGCGCGCCACGACTTGGAGCCGCCCGGCCGTGGCGGCTGGGCGCGGCTGGCCACCCAGCTGACCGCACTGTGCGTGCGGGAGAACACCATCGCCGTGCTGGCGCTGATCGTCGACGATCGCGCCGGAGCACCCCATTCGGGCAAGCCGGGTGTGCGGTCGGGCCGACATCGCTACCTGGTGCGTGCCCTCGAACGGGCATTGGCCGCCGAGCACATCGCACTGGACGAGGTGTGGGCGGTTCGCGAACTCGCTGCCGGACAGCCGTGGTGGGCCGTTGTGGATCCCGAGGTCGGCGGGGTGCAATCCGATCCGGCCGCCTCGCCGATCGCCCTGGCCGAGGCGGTGGACGGCTATCGGATCAAGGCCTCGCGCGAGGATCTGGAAAGCCTGGTCGCCGTGGACGCACAGCTGTGCGAGGAAGTTCGGCCGGAGGTGGACCGGGCCGGAATACTGGCGGGGCAACGATTCCGGACCGCGATCTTCCGCGACGAGCTGGATCGCTACCGGCGGTCCCTGCTGAACCGGGTTCTCGATCGGGTGGCGGCACTGGCCTCCGAGGGCACCGTGGATGCCCGCGCTCTCGCGGAAACGGCTGTCGCACTGCGAGATCCGACCGTGCGTGACGCGGCGTTCGCGCTGGCGGGCGGCCATCGGGCCGAGGCCGCCGCGCGACTGTGGGCACAACTGTGCCGGGTGCTGACCGGGTCGGATCGAGCCGAGGCGGCCACCCTCTTCGGCTACAGCGCCTACACCCGGGGCGACGGCGTGCTCGCCGGAATCGCCCTGCGAGCAGCGCTGGAATCGGATCCCGACCACACCGTCGCCCGGTTGCTCGATACCGCGCTGGGTACGGGCATGCCGCCGCGCGAGGTTCGCAAACTGGCCTACAGCGGCCGCGCCAAGGCCGCCGAACTGGGGGTCGAGTTCGACCTGCGGGCCGATTGGCTACAGCCGTGAGGGGCGCGGGCGGGTCGGGTGCGGTGCTATCGGGCGCTGTGTGCGCGGTCGCCCAGCGACTGCAGGAAAGCCCAAGCGTCGGTGACGATCTCGTCGAGATCGTTGTGCTCCGGCTGCCAGCCCAACTCGGCGATGGCGCGCTCGCTCGACGCGATCAGGACCGCGGGATCACCCGCGCGACGCGCGGTGTCGACCGAGGCGATCTCCCGCCCGGTGACCCGCTCGCAGGCCGAGATGACCTGGCGCACAGAGAAACCCGTCCCGCTGCCGAGGTTGAAGATGCGATGCTCGCCCGGCTGGGACTGCGCGAGCGCCAGCAGATGGGCCTGCGCCAGATCCCGGATGTGGATGTAATCGCGCACCGCGGTGCCGTCGTCGGTCGGGTAGTCGGTGCCGAAGACCGAGATCGACTTCCGGTGGCCCAGCGCGGTCTGCAGTACGAGAGGGATGAGATGCGTTTCCACGACACGGTTCTCGCCGAGCCCGCCGTAGGCGCCGGCGACGTTGAAATAGCGCAGACTCGTCGCGGCGAGTCCGTGCGCCACCGCGTAGGAGGTGATGGCGTGGTCGATCGCGAGCTTGGACGCACCGTAGGGGTTGGTCGGCCGAGCCGGGGCGGCTTCGGTGATCGGCACCTGCTCGGGCTCGCCGTACACCGCTGCGGTGGAGGAGAACACCAGCCGTGGGGTTTCGGACCGGCGGATCGCCTCGAGCAGGGCGAGTGTCTTGACGACATTGCCGTGCCAGTACTTCTCCGGTTTCTGCACCGACTCACCGACCAGCGATTGCGCGGCGAAATGCAGGACACCGTCGAAGGATTCGGATTCGACGAGTTCCACGCCGACGGTGGCGATATCACCGTCGACGAATTTCGCACCGCTGGGCACGCCCTCGGCATTGCCGGTGGACAGATCGTCGACCACGACCACGTCGTGACCGTCCTCGATCAGGACCTGGGCGCAGACGCCGCCGACATAGCCCGCGCCTCCGGTGACCAGAAGTTTCATATTTCAGACCAGCCTCACCTGGATGGCATGCGCCATCTCGTCCGACAATTCGAATCCACCATGACCCGGCACCGAGATGACCACCACGCCCGGCCGGGTCTCGACGGTGACGCGGGCATCGGGCACCACGCCCACCTCGCGGAGCTGCCCGATGACCTCCGGATCGGTCTGGATGTGCTCGGACAGGCGCCGAACCACCACCGCGACGATCTGTCCGGGCGGCAGATCCGACAGCCGGATCAGCTTCTCCTCGGACGAACCCGCGGCGAGCACGCCCAACTCGTCCAGGCCCGGAATCGGGTTGCCGTACGGGGAAGTGGTGGGGTTGTCGAGTACCTCGACCAGACGGCGCTCGACGTCCTCGCTCATCACGTGTTCCCAGCGGCACGCTTCGGCGTGCACGTTCTGCCAGTCCAGTCCGATGACGTCCACCAGAAGCCGCTCGGCCAAGCGGTGCTTGCGCATCACCGCGACCGCCATGGACCGGCCCTTGTCGGTCAGCTCGAGGTGGCGGTCACCCGCGACCAGCAGCAGCCCGTCGCGTTCCATGCGGGCAACTGTCTGGCTCACCGTCGGGCCGCTCTGCTCGAGGCGTTCGGCGATGCGTGCGCGCAGCGGTGTGACACCCTCCTCCTCGAGGTCGTAAATGGTACGGAGATACATCTCCGTGGTGTCGACCAGATCCTTCACCTGTTACCCCTTCGTCGGCAAAGATTCTACCCACGCGCGGTCGCGGATTGGTGCGCGAGGATATTCGGCTTGTGCTGCGGAAACGCCGGGCTACCCGGGCACGGCCCGACAGCGGCGGAACCCGGCGCGCCGCACTGCCTAGCATTTGTACTGCATAGCAACGACAAAAAGGGGCCGTCCCTTCCCGTGTTCGGTTGTGGGTCACAGCACGGCGACCCGGCGCAGAGGTGCATTAGCGTGACATTCATGGCAAGCGCACTGCCCGACGACCCGGCGGTCGTGTGGACCGATCGGTTCCTGGATTACACCTGGACTCCGGAACATCCGATGAAACCAGCTCGGCTGCAATTCACCATGGCGCTCGCGCGCGGCCTCGGTCTGCTGGAGGGCGTCGAGACGCTCGCGCCCTCGACCGCGGACGAGACGGATCTGTTGCGGATCCACACACCCGCCTACCTGGACGCGGTCCGCCGCGCCGTGCCCGCCGCGCCGGGCGTCCCACCCCCGAGCACCGCACCGTACGGGTTGGGGACACAGGACAATCCGGTGTTCCCGCACATGCACGAGGCGGCGTCGGTGATCGTCGGCGGCACACTGGCCGCGGCGGGTGAGATCGCCGCGGGCCGCACCCGCCGGGCGGTGAGCATCGGCGGTGGTATGCATCACGCGATGGCCGACTCGGCCGCGGGGTTCTGCGTCTACAACGATGTGGCCGTGGCCATCTCGTGGTTGCTGGACCACGGTTTCGATCGCATCGCCTATGTCGATGTCGACGTCCATCACGGCGACGGCGTGCAGCGTGCCTTCTACGGCGATCCGCGGGTGCTGACCATCTCGATCCACCAGCATCCGGCGACCCTGTGGCCCAATACCGGCTGGCCCGACGAGACCGGCGCGGGTGCGGCCGAGGGCTCGGCGGTCAACCTCGCTCTGCTGCCCGGCACTCGGGACGCTCAGTGGCTACGTGGATTTCACGCCGTCGTGCCCGGCGCGCTGGCCGCCTTCCGGCCGCAGTTGTTGATCAGCCAATGCGGTGTCGACACCCACCGCGAGGACCCGCTGGCGGATCTGGAGCTCAGCGTCGACGGGCAGCGCGCGGCGTTCCGGGCGATGCGCGGGTGGGCCGACGAATATGCGCAGGGGCGCTGGCTCGCTGTCGGCGGTGGGGGGTACGGCCTGGTCCGGGTGGTGCCGCGGGCCTGGACCCATCTGTTGGCCGCGGTGCTGGACCGCGATATCGATCCGGCGACCGAGATCCCCGCGGACTGGTTCGCCCAGGTGCGCGCCTACGCGCCCGCGGTGGAACCGCCGCGCACCATGGGCGACGGGATCGCGCCGGACTTCACCCGTTGGGACGGTCCGGGCGGTGCACCCGATTCCGGTGACGCGCGCGCCGACCGGGCGCAGCGCGCGGTGGACACCGCCGTACTGGCCACGCGCCGGGCAGCGTTCCCGCTGCTGGGCCTGGATCCGGAGGACCCTCGTGACTGACACCGAGCACACCCCGCCCCCGCCCGCCTGGCTCGCCGAATTCGGGCCCGACACACCAGAGAGTCCGCCGCCCCCGCCGCAACACTGGCTCGCCGATGTGCTCGCCTCGGACGGCGGCGTGGTGCGGCTGCGCCCGATCACCCCCGACGATGCCGCGGCGATGGAGGAATTCCACGCGCGCCTGTCCGACCGGACCCGCTATCTGCGCTACTTCGGCCCTTATCCGCGGATGACACCCAAGGATCTTTACCGGACCACCCATGTGGACTATCACGATCGGGTCGGTCTGGCGATCGAGCTGGGTGAGGTGATCATCGCGGTCGGCCGCTACGAACTGCTCTCCGATCGGGAGGGGCCGCGCGCGGCGGAGGTGGCGTTCGTGGTCGCCGACGCACATCAGGGCCGCGGTCTGGGCTCGATTCTGCTCGAACATCTCGCGGGTGCGGCAGCGGAGAACGATATCGAGACCTTCGTCGCGGAAGTCCTCGCCGAGAACAACACGATGGTGACGGTCTTCCGGGACGCCGGATATCAGATGCAACGCAGCCGGGACGGGTCGGTCCTGCATCTGGAATTCGCCATCGATCCCACCGAAGCGCTGCTGTCGGTGCGCGATTCGCGCGAACGGGCCTCGGAGGCCCGCAGTGTCGGCAATCTGCTGCACCCGAAGTCGATCGCGGTCATCGGCGCCACGCCGTCCGCGGGCCGGGTCGGTGGTGCGGTGCTGGCGAATCTGCTGTCCGGGGTGTTCCAGGGCCCGGTCTTCCCGGTGAACCCGAATCGCAGCTCGGTGCGCGGCGTGCGGGCGTACAACACCGTGCGCGACATCCCGGACGAGGTGGATCTGGCCGTGGTCGCGGTGCCGTCCGCGGAGATCTCCGCCGTGCTCGACGACTGTATGGCCAAGGGAGTCAAGGGACTCGTGGTGCTGACCGCGGGTTTCTCCGAGACCGGTCCGGCGGGTTATGCCGCCGAACGCGATCTGGTTGCCGCGGCCCGCGGACACGGTATGCGGGTGGTGGGCCCGAGCGCGCTCGGCATCGCCAACACCGATCCGGCTGTTTCGCTGAACGCCACGCTGGCCTCGGTCATGCCGGGGCGCGGGCGGGTCGGATTCTTCTGCCAGTCCGGGCCGCTGGGCGCCGCGATCCTCGGTGAGGCCGCCGCGCGACGGCTCGGGTTGTCCACCTTCGTCTCGGCGGGTAACCGGGCCGATGTTTCCGGCAACGATCTGCTGCAGTACTGGGACAGCGACCCGGATACCGATGTGGTGCTGCTGTATCTGGAGACGTTCGGCAACCCGCGCAAGTTCTCCCGGATCGCGCGGCGGGTCGCGCGCACGAAACCCATCGTGGCCGTGAGCAGCGGCCGCAATGCCACCCGCACCACGCCGCCCTCCTCGCTGGAACGCTCGGTGGAGCGAGATCTGTTCGCGCAGGCGGGAATCGTGCAGGTCGATACGATCTCCGAACTGTTCGACTGCGCGATGCTGCTGGCCTATCAGCCGCTGCCCGCCGGGCCGCGACTCGCGGTGATCGGCAACAGCGCCGCCCTGGGTTGGCTGGCGGTGGACGCGGCCCGTGGCGCGGAGCTCGAGGTGCGTGATCCGGTGGATCTCGGGCCGCAGGCCGGACCCGAGGACTTCCTCACGGCTGTGGCGGCTGCCGTGGCCTCGGAACAAGTCGACGCGGTGATCGTGATCTTCGCACCGCCCGTGCCGACGGCAGTGCCCGCCTACGCCGAAGCGATTCGATCCGGTGCCGAATCCGCCGTCGCCAAGCCGGTGCTGACCACGTTCGTCGCCGATCACGGAATGCCGAATCTGCTCGCCACCAGAGGGACCGGAGGTGTGGTCAGGAGCGGGTCCATCCCGTCCTATCCGGACCCCGAGCGCGCGGCGCGGGCGCTGGGCCGCGTGCAGCGCTATGCCGAGTGGCGCAACACGCCCGTCTCGACGACCCGGCGGCCCGCGGGGCTGGATACCGAACGGGCGCGAAATCTGGTGGAGCAGTGGATGGTCCGCTCCCCCGAGGGGGACTGGCTCGGTGATCTCGAGGCGGTGCAGCTGCTGGACTGCTACGGCATCGGAATCGTCGAGTTCCGTGAGGTTCGCGATGCCGCGGCGGCGGAGGCGGCGGCCGAGGAACTCGGCTATCCGGTCGCGGCGAAGGCCACCGGTGAACTGTGGCGCAACCGTTCGGATCTCAACGGTGTGCGATTGGATCTGTGGCGGCCCTCGGCGGTGCAGCGTGCCTACGCCGACCTGGCCGAGGTGTCGAGCAATGCGGTCGTGCACATTCAGCGGATGGCCACCAAGGGAGTCGGCTGTGTGTTGCGCGTCCAGGACGATCCGTCATTCGGATCGGTGATCAGCTTCGGATTGTCCGGCACGATCATCGATCTGCTGGGCGACCGCGTCTATCGTGCCCTTCCGTTGTCGGAGGGGGAATCGATCGCACTCATCGATGCCCCGCGCGCCGCCCCGCTGCTGGAAGGCAGAACCGGAGTGTCGGGCAGGACCATCGGCGAACCGGTGGACAAGAGCGCACTATCCGAACTGGCGCAACGTATTTCGGCGATGTGCGACGATCTGCCGGAGGTACGCGAGCTGGCGGTCGAGCCGATTTTGGCCTCACCGGAGGGGGCCGCGGTGCTGTACGGCCGCGTCCGCATCGGGCCCGAGCCCAACCACTTCGATATCGGTCCGCGCCGCCTGGGATGAGTGCGGCGCCGACCGGGTGCCGGTGTGGTGATCAGGCCGGGCAGGTCAGGTCCTGACCGGCCTGCCGGATATCCGACGTCGAAGGTTCCGTCGCCGAGGGGGACGGAAACGAGCTGCGGAAGGTGAAGGCGTATTCGGTCGGGCCGTGCGCACGCAGGTGGGTGATGCGCTGCTCGGCCTCGGCCACGGTCGGCAGGTGGCCGGCCGGCACCCACCACAGTGCCTGATACGCCTCGGACATGGTCTCGAACCAGGTGCGGCGCTGACGCATGATCCGCACGTGGTCGCTGTGGTAGACGAATTCGGTCAGCGATGTCATCGAGGACCAGACGCTCATATTGACGATCAGCCGGTCGTCGTCGAGGAGCCGGATGGCGGTCGCGTCACCGTCCTCGGTCTGCAATCGCCAGACGAAACCGGGTGCGGCATCGGCGAGCGCGTTGATCTCGTCCAGAGCGGCGACGAAACCGGACAGGCGCGCGGAGGTGAGTGGTTCGAGCGGCAGGGCGATGTTCACTTGGGCGAGGTGATGGCCGGACATGACACGAGCGTAACTCGGAAGTGAGGATATCTTCTCAGTAATGGTGATTGTTCGATGCTCGGGGCCCGGCGACGTGGCGACGGTCGGGCAGTGGTCGATACTGGAGCGCATGCGCGAAGATCAGATCGAAACTGCCACTGCGCCGCTGCGGGACGATATCCGCTTCCTGGGAGCGATCCTGGGGGAGACGATCAGAGGTCACGAAGGGCCCGAGGTTTTCGATCTCATCGAACGGGTCCGGGTCGAGGCGTTCCGGGTCCGGCGATCGGAGGTGGAACGCAGCGCGGTCGCGGATATGGTGCGCGACACCGATATTCGTACCGCGCTTCCGTTGATCCGGGCGTTCAGCCACTTCCTGCTGCTGGCCAATCTGGCCGAGGATCTGCAACGCGACCGGCGTCGCGCGGTGCACGTGGCGGCCGGGGAGCCGCCGCAGGAGTCCAGCCTCGCGGCCACCTATCGCAAACTCGACGCCGCGCGCCCCGACGGCGCGCTGGTCGCCGATCTGCTCGACGATGCGGTGATGTCACCGGTCATCACCGCGCATCCGACCGAGACCCGCCGCCGGACCGTGTTCGACGTGCAGTCCCGCATCACCGATCTGATGCGGCAGCGACAGCGCTACACCGAGAGCGAACCGCAGTACGCGGAACTGGAGACCGGACTGCGCCGCCAGGTGCTCACCCTGTGGCGCAGCGCGCTGATTCGTCTGGCGCGCTTGCGGATCCAGGACGAGATCGAGGTCGGCCTGCGCTACTACGATCTGACGCTGCTCGAGGTGATGCCGCGGATCAACGCCGATGTGCGCGCCGCACTGCGCACCCGCTGGCCCGAGTATTCGCTGCTACGCCGCCCGATCCTGCGTCCGGGCTCGTGGATCGGCGGCGATCGGGACGGCAATCCGAACGTCACCGGCGAGGTGGTGCACCGCGCCACCCATCGTGCCGGCGCGGTTGCCCTCGGGCACTATCTGACCGAATTGGTCGGTCTGGAGAAGACGCTGTCGTTGTCGGCACGCCTGGCGGCGGTGACCGATGATCTCGCCCGCCTGGCCGAGACATCGTTCGACGATTCGCCGCAGCGCGCGGACGAGCCGTATCGCCGCGCCGTGCGCGGCATCCGAATTCGGCTGACCGCCACCGCACGTCGCGCTCTGGGCGAGATCCCCGCCGACGGCGTCGACCTCGACGTACTCGGCGTCGAGGTGGAGCCCTATGCCACCGCTCAGGATCTGCTGGACGATCTGGCCGTTGTGGACGTTTCGCTGCGCGCCTCCGGTGACGGCCTGCTCGCCGACGACCGGCTGGCCGCGCTGCGCGGTGCGGTCGAGACGTTCGGATTCCATCTGCAGGGCCTGGATATGCGGCAGAACTCCGAGACGCACGAGCAGGTGGTCGCCGAATTGCTGGCCTGGGCCGGAGTTCACGCCGATTATGCGAGCTTGCCCGAGGATCGTCGCGTGGAGTTGCTGGCGGCGGAACTCGGCACCCGCCGCCCGTTGCTGGGGCCGGGTGCACGGCTGAGCGATCTGGCCGCCAAGGAGCTGGGCGTGCTGCGCGCGGCCAAGGCCGCTCTGGACGATCTGGGACCGGACACCGTGCCCAACTACATCATCAGCATGTGCACCTCGGTCAGCGACCTGCTCGAGGCCGCGTTGCTGTTGAAGGAGGCAGGAATCCTCGATCCCGGCGATGCGAACTCCCCGCCGAGCAGTCCGGCGGGAGTGGTGCCGCTGTTCGAGACCATCGAGGATCTGCGTCAGGGTGCGCAGACCCTGGTCGCGGCGCTCGAGGTTCCGGCTTATCACCGGCTGGTGGCCGCCCGGGGTATGCGGCAGGAGGTCATGCTCGGTTACTCCGATTCCAACAAGGACGGCGGATATCTGGCCGCGAACTGGGCACTGTACCGGGCCGAGCTGGATCTGGTGGAGGCCGCGCGCAAGACCGGAATTCGGTTGCGGCTGTTCCACGGTCGTGGCGGCACGGTCGGTCGTGGCGGCGGTCGCAGCTACGACGCCATCCTCGCGCAGCCGGCCGGGGCGGTGCGCGGTTCGCTGCGGCTCACCGAACAGGGGGAGGTGATTTCCACCAAGTACGCCGAGCAGGGCGCGGCCTACCGCAACCTGGAAGCGCTGGTCGCGGGCACGTTGGAGTCGACGCTGCTGGATGTGGAGGGCTTGGGGGCCGACGCCGAACCGGCCTACGAGCTGTTCGACGAACTCGCCGAGCTGGCCCGGCAGGCGTATGCGCGGCTGGTGCACGAGACGCCCGGTTTCGTGGAGTACTTCCGCGCCTCGACGCCGATCGCCGAGGTCGGAGATCTCAATCTGGGCAGTCGCCCCGCCTCGCGCAAGCCGACCAGCTCGGTCGGCGATCTGCGGGCGATCCCGTGGGTGATGGCGTGGAGTCAGTCGCGGGTGATGCTGCCGGGCTGGTACGGCACCGGCACCGCGATCGAGCAGTGGGCGGGCGAGGACCCCGAGCGGATGGCGGTCCTGGCCGATCTGTACCGCCGCTGGCCGTTCTTCCGGACGGTCATGTCGAACCTCGCCCAGGTGATGGCCAAGGCCGATCTGGACATCGCCGCCCACTATGCCGAACTGGTCGAGGACGAGGCGTTGCGCGAGAACATCTTCGGCATGATCCGGGACGAATTCGACCGCACCGTTCGCATGCACGCGGCCGTCACCGGCAGCGACCACCTGCTGGCCGACAACCCCGCCCTGGCCGAATCCATCCGCAACCGTTTCCCCTATCTCGAACCGCTCAACCAGATGCAGGTCGAACTGCTGCGCCGCCGTCGCGCCGGAGACGATTCCGAACTCGTCGAACGCGGCATCCTGCTCACGATGAACGGCCTCGCCACAGCGCTGCGTAATTCGGGGTAGTGGCTCGTCGCGGGCGGCCACCCTCGGCTCGCCCGCGATATGCGTGATGGACGTGCCGAGGATCATCGCGCGATCAGCCGATGTCGGCGTAATCCCTTGCCGCGCTGCAAAGTACGGACTTCGGTGCTGATCCGCATCGGAATCCTGTGCCGCACTGCGTGATCCGTGGTGTCGGCGACGTTTGCGGATGCTTCGTCGGTCAGTGGCTCGAACCGTGTTACATGGATGCCGATAGGTAGGTTATTTCCTATGTTTGACAGGTAGGAAATAACCTACCTATAGTGGCGAGCATGGCTCAGCAGGTCGATTATGCGAATGCGGATCGGGTGTTCGCGGCGCTGGCGAACCCCACCCGGCGGGAGATTCTGGAAATGCTGCTCGACGGTGAACGGACCGTGCAGATCATCGCCGAGCGGTTCGAGATGACCCGGCCGAGCGTGTCCGAGCATCTGCGGGTGCTGCGTGAGTGCGGGCTCGTCGGTGAGGACAAGCGCGGTCGCTATCGCTACTACCGCGTCGAACCCGAACCATTGCACGAGTTGCAGACCTGGCTGAGCCCGTTCGAGCGCTACTGGCGTGCGCGGCTGAGTGCCCTGGGTGATGTGCTCGACGCCATGCCCGACGACCCCGATGACACCGAGGAGTGACCGTGAGCGACACCGCCACCGCGATAGAACTGGACCACTACTACCCGCACCCGCCCGAGAAGGTGTGGCGCGCGCTCACCACGCCGAAACTGATGGCGCGGTGGATGATGGAACCGATCGGCTTCGAGCCGGTGGCGGGCAACATCTTCGAGATGAAGACCCGCCCGATGCCCGGCCAGAACTTTTCCGGCCACATTCGTGGCGAGGTGCTCGAGGCCGCCGCGCCCGAACTGCTCCGCATGACCTGGAACGACGCGCAGATGGACACCCCGACCGGCTGGATCATCAGCTGGCAATTGCGCCCGGAAGGTCACGGCACCCGAATCCTGTTCAGCCACAGCGGCTTCGACCCCGACAACCCGCTCATGCAACGCGCCCGCTCCATCATGAGCCCAGGCTGGGCCGCCATGCTCGACAGCCTGGAAACCGTGCTCGCCGAAGCGAATTGAGTACCGGAGCCGAGCGATGACGATGGCCCGGGATCGTCCTGTCCGCTCGCGCGCATGTGCGAGCGCGCGGTCTCGGTGCGCCGCATCCTCGCGATCGGACGATCCTCGGCCGCGGCGGCACTTCACCTGCGCGATTTGTCGTGCCCGGGAGCGGTTGCGGGTGAGGCAGGGCTAAGCGTTCAGGACCCCGACACCGGGACGATATCGGCAACGATGCGGTGGATCGTTCCGTCCGGGATATCGAAGGTCTCGGTAATGTCGACCGTGACCAGGCGCTGCCCGGCCAGACCCGAATCCAGGTGGTATCGCGCGGTCACCACATTGCCCGCAGTGCTCAGCCGGACGTCGTAGATGCGCTGAACGAGCTGATACTGCGGGCCGCTGTCCAGATCGTGCGTGAGTTGCGGGCCGGAGTAGCCGGTCTGGATACCGGCCTCCACCCGCGTGCAGTCGGGTGCGAACGGCACGTCGGCGGCATTGTGCGAGGTCAGCGCGTCGAGGTAGGCCATCGCGATCGTCTCGCGCTGGTTGGCAGGTGCGGCGGTGGCGCTCGGCGCGGTGGCCAGTGCGGCCAGCAGCGGCAGCGCCAGAATTGAAACCCGTTTCAATTGCATGGAGTGATCGTAGGAGATCGTGCCGCGCTGGAACAGCCGAGATCGCTCAGCTCTCGCGCACCTCGACACCGCGCCAGAATGCGACGTAGTTTTTGATGTTCTCGGCTGCGGGGAGTGGCTCGGGGTAGTACCAGGCCGCGTCGGGGTTCTTCGTGCCATCGACCGCGACCGTGTAGTAGCTGGCCTCGCCCTTCCATCCGCAGATGGTGTGCTTCTCGGATGCCTCGAAGAACTGCCGATCGATCGAATCGGGCGGGAAGTAGTGGTTGCCCTCGACCACGATGGTGGCGTCGCTGTCGGCGAGTTGCTGTCCGTTCCAGATGGCTTTGGTCATGGAACCCATTGTGCCGCAACCGATCATCAATTCAACCGATCTTTTGTTTCAACCGATCGGCGATTACAGCGCCGGCCGGTTCGCGCAAGTACCCGGAGGGGTGGGACGCGCGTCGCCGACCGGCGCTTCGGGTGACCGGATCGGGGCCGGTCACCGCGGTGGAGCTGGGCCGGATTCCGGACGGCCCAGCGTCTGGGGGGATCTAGCTGGCGTAGGCGCGCAGGCGGTCGGCCCGCTCACCCTTGCGGAGCTTGGCCATCACCTCGCGCTCGATCTGCCGAACGCGCTCGCGGGACAGGCCGAACAACTTGCCGATCTGGTCCAGGGTGCGGGGCTGACCGTCGTCCAGGCCGAAGCGCAGACGGATGACCTGCTGCTCACGCTCGTCCAGGGTGGCCAGCACGCTGCGGACGTCGTTGTGCATGATCCCGGCGATGACGGCGCTCTCGGCGGAGGTGGCCTCGGAATCCTCGATGAAATCACCGAGGGGAGCCTCCTCGTCGTTGCCGACGGGCATGTCCAGGCTTACCGGATCGCGGCTGTGGTCCAGCAGATCGGCGATCTTCTCGACCGGAATGCCCGATTCGTTGGCCAGTTCCTCGTCGGTGGCCTCGCGGCCGAGCTGCTGATGCAGTTCGCGCTTGATCCGAGCGAGCTTGTTGACCTGCTCGACCAGGTGGACGGGCAGCCGGATGGTGCGGCTCTGATCGGCCATACCGCGGGTGATGGCCTGCCGGATCCACCAGGTGGCGTAGGTGGAGAACTTGAATCCCTTGGCGTAGTCGAACTTCTCCATCGCCCGGATGAGACCCAGGTTGCCCTCCTGGATCAGGTCCAGCAGCGGCATGCCGCGACCGGTGTAGCGCTTGGCCAGCGAAACCACCAGGCGCAGGTTGGCCTCGAGCAGGTGCTGGCGGGCGGCCTGGCCGTCCCGGACCAGAACCGCGAGGTCGCGCTTGCGGGTGGCGGCCATCCGCTTACCGGTCTCCAACAGGTGTTGGGCGTAGAGGCCCGCCTCGATGCGCTTGGCCAGCTCGACCTCGTCGGCGGCCGTGAGCAGCGCAGTCTTGCCGATCCCATTCAGGTACACGCGTACCAGGTCGGCTGCGGGGCTCGTGGCGTCGAGGTCCTGATCGCTGGCGCGCAGCCCAGTGGTGGCGGGGCTTGTCATGACTTGCCTCCTGTCGGTGGTGTCTCACTCCGATCAACGGACCCGACACTGGGAAAGTTCCCCGCCACCCCTGCGATAAACCGTGCTGAGCTGCGGCTTTCTCCGTACCCATCTGAGAAGTTCCTAAGAAGGAACCAGCCGGGGAACGCCGCGGGGGTGACGGATCACGCCGGGAAGATCAGGCCGTGCCGAACCAATCCGGTGACGATCGTCAGTGCGGTGGCACGGAATTCGGCTGTCGCCTCCGCGCCGGTGTGACCGACCGCTAGCAGATCGATCAGTTCGTGTAACGGCAGGCCGTCGACCCGCATTCCCGCGAGCAGGGCGGCGGTGGAGTCGTCCACCTCGTGCTGCCAGCGCGGACCGTTCCCGCGATGCAGCCGCGCGACCTGCTGCTCCCAGCCGTCCGGCCCGGCGAGGTAGACCCGCTCGAGCGCGGTCGCCGCATCCACCCCGAAACGCGCGGACCAGGCCAGATCCGGATCCGCCGCCACCGCACGCAACCACGCCGAACGTTCGAAGTAGGCGCTGGCCTCGGGGCCGAGCGGATCGTCGAAACCGTGCGTGAGGTCCTCGGCGAGCAGTTCGGTCGGTCCGTCGATCGCGCGCAGATAGACGAAGCCGAACCCGATGCCCTCGACGTCGGCGTCCTCGAAGGCGTCCAGCCATGCCTGGGCACGTTCCTGGGCGTCGCGATCGCGCGGATCCAGACCGGCGTCGCGCAGCCAGGTCCCCACGTAGAGGGCGGGATCGGCGACGTCGCGCTGCACGATCCAGGCGTCCACGCCGTGATCGGGCAGCCACGAGGACACCCGGGCGCGCCAGTCCGCACCACTGCGATGCACCCAGGAGGCCAGCATGGCCGCGGTGCCGCCCGGTGCGAGCAGTTCGGGCGCTCGCGAGACGACCAGTTCGCTGGCGCCGTCCAGGGCCAGACCCGAATCGCGATAGGTGTGTTCCACCCGGGCGGGACCGACCACGAACGGGGGATTGGCGACCACCTGGTCGAAGCGGCGTCCGGCGACCGGTTCGAACCAGCTGCCCTGCAGCAGTTCGATATCCAGTCCGTCGAGCGCGGCCGTGGCCTGGGCCAGCCACAGCGCTCGCGCGCTGACGTCGGTACCGGTCACCGTGCGCGCGTATCCGGCCGCGTGCACCGCCTGCACGCCGCATCCGGTGCCCAGATCCAGGACCGAGTCGACCGGATCGGTCGGGGTGGCGCGCAGCAGCGACAGCGACGCCTGGCCGACGCCCAGGACGTGATCGGCGCTCAGGGTGCGGCGCCGGACCGAATCGTCCAGATCCGAGAGCACCCAGCGGGTTCCGCCGCCGAGGTCCAGCGGGCGCAGGTCGAGGGCGGCCCGCACGTTGTCGCCGTCCCGCTCGAGCAGTCCGGCGGCCACCGCGCGGTCCAGATCCAGCGGTGCGAGCGCGGCCGCGACCTCGCGTTCGGGTTCCGGATCGCCGAGCAACAGCAGACGGACCAGCGTGCCCAGCTCGCCCGCATCGCGGACCGCGCGGCGCACCGGCACCGGCTCCGACCGGCCCAGGGCGGTGTGCGCGTCGTCGCCGAGCACCTCGAGCAGGGTGTCCGCGTCGTAGCGGGCGCGAGTGAGCGCGGTGCGCAGATCGGGTGCCAGCGCGGCCAGCGGTGAGACGACGGTCGTCGGGTTCGGGGGCATGACTGGCAACTCTGCCAGGATCGCCGTCGAACACCTGGTGGTGGGGCCGAGTGACCAGCGGGTTCACGGTGGGTGATGTATGTCACGACCGAGGCCCATCACAGATCTGCGCCGACCGGCATCTCATCTACGACCCGTCGATGACAGGAGGCTGGAGATGAAGGTCCTGGTGATAGGTGCCGGATATGCGGGCACGATCGCGGCGAATCGGCTCGCGCGCAAGGTCGCCGACGCCGAGATCACGGTGATCAATCCGCGGCCGGAATTCGTCGAGCGGGTGCGGCTGCATCAGCAGATCGCCGGTTCGGGAGCGGCCGCGACGCCGCTCACCGAGATGCTGCGCCCCGAAATCGAGACCCGGATCGGCACCGTCGACAAGATCGGCGACGGCAGCGTGCGACTGGACGACGGCGCGGATATCGCCTTCGACCATCTGTTCCTGGCCGTCGGCAGCACCGTCGAACCGCCGCCTGGCGCGATCGCGGTGGGGACGTGGGAGGGCGCGCGGACCGCGCGGACGAGACTGATCGGGCTCACCGCCGGAGGATCGGTGACCGTCGTCGGCGGCGGGCTGACCGGTATCGAGACCGCCGCCGAGGTCGCCGAGGCCCGGCCCGATCTGCGTGTGCGCCTGGTGGGACCGACGATCGGGGCGAGTCTGTCCGAAGGCGCGCGACGTCGGGTGCGTACGGGGTTGGCACGCCTCGGCGTGGACATCGTCGAGGACGCCGTCGAGAAGGTTCGCGAGGACGCCGTCGCGCTGCGCTCGGGCGTGGAACTCGCCTCGGCTCTGACGCTGTGGGCGATCGTGGCCGATGTGCCCGATCTGGCGGCGCGCAGCGGGTTGACCGTCCGCCCGGACGGCCGCGCGGTCGTGGACGACTACCTTCGAAGCGTGGACGATTCGCGCATCTTCGTGATCGGTGACTGTGCGGCGGTTCCGGGTGCGCGATTGGCCTGTGCCACAGCCGAACCGCAGGGCGCACACGCCGCGAACACGCTGGCCCGACTGGTGGCCGGACGCGCACCGCGGCCGTATTCCATGGGCTACAGCGGTCAGGGCCTGAGCCTGGGTCGCCGCGACGCGGTGATCCAGGTCGGCCGCCGCGACGATTCGCCGCGCCGGATGTTCCTGGCCGGACGAACCGGCGCGGTCATCAAGGAGAGCATCTGCCGTTTCGCGAAATACGGTTCGCGGACGGCGAATTACGCATGGCTGCCGGGACCGAAGTGAGTTCGCCGCTGGATGCGGACGCGGAGTTCACCGCGCATCGCCCCCTGCTGTTCTCGATCGCCTACGAGATCCTCGGCTCGGTCGGCGACGCGGAGGACGTCCTGCAGGACAGCTATCTGCGCTGGCGCACGGCCGATCTCACCGGGATCGGCAATCCGCGGGCCTATCTCGCGCAGGTCGTCACCCGGCAGGCGATGACGGCGTTGCGTTCCGCGGCTCGCCGCCGGGAGAGCTATGTGGGCCCGTGGCTGCCCGAACCGCTGGCCGCGGGCGGGCAGGATCCGCCCGAGGGCATCCGGCACGTGCTCAGCGGTGAGGCGGTCACCACCGCGATGCTGCTGATCCTCGAGACGCTCACCCCACTGCAACGCGCGGTGTTCGTCCTGCGGGAGGTGTTCGAATTCGGCTATGCCGAAATCGCTTCCGCGGTCGGCAGATCCGAACCCGCTGTGCGGCAGGTGAATCAGCGTGCCCGCGAGCACGTTCGCGCCCGGCGCGAATCGGTGTACGGCGCGGTCGCGGTCCCCGCCGACGCCGCCTCGGTCGCCGAACGGTTCTCGATCGCCGCCGCCACCGGCAACGTGCAGTCCCTGATGGACGTCCTCGCACCCGACGTGGTCTTCCTCGCCGACGGTGGCGGCGTCGTCAACGCGGCGCGGTGCCCGGTGCACGGTCCGGACAAGGTGGCTCGCCTGTTGATCGGGCTGATGACCAAGGGGCAGCGGATGGGCGAATTGGACATCCGCTTCGCGGTCTACAACGGGATGCCGGCCGTGGCTGCCTCGATCGACGGCGTACTGGACCAGGTGACCTCCATCGAGGTGCGCGGCGGTCTCGTCACGGCGGTCTACTGCGTCCGTAATCCGGAGAAGCTGGGAATGATCGTGAACTCGTAGGCACGGAGACCAAACCGGGGCGGGGACCTGTGCGAACTCCGGGTGTCCCCATCCTCGCGATGGGGTGCTCGGAGCGGCACCCAGCCGCGCCGTTTTCCGTGTCACCGGCCGAGATCCACACCCTCGAACCCCTCGGCCGGTGACCGGAAAAAATTCTCTCGCAAGGCCAAACTGGATCCGGTCGCATGTCGAACTCGAGGTATGCGACCGACTTGTGATACCGCGTCACCTGCAGAGACATTCACGCCCTCGGGACCGGCGTGCTGCCCGGAACGGGGCCGTGGTGCCTGAATACCCGAGCCGTCGCGATATCGCGGTGATCGGCAGTGGGGTCGCGGGTCTGACCGCGGCCCATGTGCTCGCCCGCCGCGACCGGGTGACCCTGTACGAGCGGGACGATCGACTCGGCGGCCATGCGCACACCCACGAGGTGGACCTCGCGCCCGGACAGCGGGTGTGCGTCGACTCCGGGTTCATCGTGCACAACGACCGCACCTATCCGACACTGCTGCGGCTGTTCGAGGAACTGGGTGTGCAGACCCGCGAGACGGATATGTCGATGTCGGTGCGCGCGGACGACGCCGGGCTGGAATACGCCGGGGCCAAAGGGCTTGCGGGACTGTTCGCCCGACCTCGCACGGTCGCCGACCCGCGCTATCTGCACATGCTGCGGGAGGTGCCCCGGTTTCATCGGGCCGCACGGGAGCTGTTGCAGCGCAACGATGCCGAGCTCACGCTTGCGGAATTCCTGCGGCGGCACGGGTTCGGCCGATACTTCACCGAATACTTCCTGACGCCGCTGGTGGCCGCGGTCTGGTCGTGTGATCCGCGGTTGTGTGCGCAGTACCCGGCGCAGTATCTGTTCCGTTTCCTCGAGCATCACGGCATGCTGACTGTGTACGGCTCGCCGGTCTGGCGCACCGTGGTGGGCGGATCCGCACGGTATGTGGCGAAGGTCGCTGCTCGGCTCGAAGAGATCCGCACCGGCACTCCGGTATTCACGGTAGCCGAGCAGCCCGACGGGGTGATCGTGACCGATTCCGCGGGCGCGCGTCGTTTCGACGCGGTCGTCGTCGCCACCCACCCCCGGCAGGCGCTGGCGATGCTGGATGCGCCGAGTCCTGCGGCCCGCTCGGTACTCGGCGCCATGCCGTACTCGGTGAATCACGCACAGTTGCACACCGACGAGTCCCTGCTGCCTCGCGCGCGGCGGGCCCGCGCGTCCTGGAACTATCTGGTGCCGCGCGGGAACGCGGGCGCAGCGGGGGTGATCGTCACCTACGACATCACCCGGTTGATGCGGCTGGACGATGTCGCCGACCGCAGATTCCTGGTCACCCTGGGCGGGGCGGGACTGGTCGATCCCGGCCGGGTGATCGCCGAGATGACCTACGAGCATCCGATCTACACCCCCGAATCCGTTGCGGCACAACGCCGTCTCCCGGAGCTGGACACCGACCGACTGGCCTTTGCCGGGGCATATCACGGGTGGGGGTTCCACGAGGACGGCGCCCGCTCGGGCCTGCGCGCCGCCGAGCGCATCGGCGGACGGTGGACGCGGCCGGGAGAGTCCGAATCGCAGCGGGTGGGCGTGCGATGACAACCTTCGGACCGCAGCTGTACTTCACGCGGATACATCACGCGCGCAGGGCGCCCGTACGCCACGAATTCGGCTATCGCGGGTACAGCTGGTTCTTCGATCTGGACGACCCGCCGCGTCTGCCGATTCCACTGCGGCCCTTCGCATATTTCCGCGCCGCGGATCACCTGCGAGGTCCTGGCGCGACACTGCGCGCTCGCGTCGAGGATCTCCTGGCCGAGCACGGCATCGACTGCGCGGGTGGGCCGATCACCGCGCTGATGAACGCCCGGGTGCTCGGGTATGTCTTCGATCCGCTGACCGTGTTCTGGTGTCACGGGCCGGATCGGCGGCTGCGGTGTGTGATCGCCGAGGTGCACAACACCTACGGCGAACGGCACGCCTACGTTCTGGAGGCCGACGACCGCGCCCGTGCCGAGATCGACAAACAGTTCCACGTCTCGCCGTTCAATCGGGTCGAGGGCCGCTATTCGGTGCGGCTGCCCGAACCCGACGAGGCGTTGTCGCTGCGGATCGTGCTGTCGCGGGACGGGCAACCACCGTTCCTGGCCTCGGTGACCGGCCATCGCGTGCCGGTGACGACCGGCACGGTACTGCGCGCGCACCTGCGCACCCCGTTCTCGCCGTGGCTGACCGCGATTCGCATCCGGCGCCAGGGCATCGCGTTGTGGCTTCGGGGAGTGCCGGTCCTGCCACGGCCGCACACCCCTTCGTATCGGAGGAATCTCTCGTGACCAGTCCCTGCCTCGACACTCCCGGCGCGGATCTGCTGCCTGCCGTGCCCACCGGGCGGCATTCGCGGCTGCGGGCCCGGGTGGCGGCACAACTGTTCCGGCGCGCGGTGGCCGGACTGCCGCTGCGGGTCGAATTCCCGGACGGTGTCGTGCTCGGCGCCGACTCCGACGGAGAACCGGTGCCGCGCATGATCATTCGCGATCCGGCGGCCTTCTTCGCGCGGTTGGGCGGCCAGGGCCTGATCGGATTCGGCGAGTCCTACACCGCGGGGGAGTGGACCGCCCCGGAGCCCGCGGCGGTTCTCACGGTGCTCGCCGTCCGTTTGACCCGGCTGATTCCCGCTGTGCTGCAACGTTTCCGGCGTGTGCTGCCCCGTCCGCCCGCGGCCGAGCTCGGTACGACGGCCAATGCGCGCGGCAATATCGAACATCACTATGACCTGTCCAACGACCTGTTCCGCCTCTTCCTCGACGAGACGATGACGTACTCCGCGGCACTGTTCGAGGACCCGGACGCCGCATCCTGGGATCTGCTGGCCGCCGCGCAACGCCGCAAGATCGATCGGCTGCTCGACGCCGCCGGGGTGCGCGCGGGTAGCCGGGTGCTCGAAATCGGTACCGGCTGGGGCGAATTGTGCCTGCGCGCCGCCGCGCGCGGCGCCGATGTGCATTCGGTGACGTTGTCGACCCGGCAACTGGACCTGGCCCGCAGGCGCGTCGCGGAGGCGGGATTCGCCGACTCGGTCCGCATCGACCTGTGCGACTACCGGGAGGTGGGCGGTGAATACGACGCGATCGTCTCGGTGGAGATGATCGAGGCCGTCGGATACCGGTACTGGCCGGTGTATTTCGACACCCTGTACGAGCGGCTGACCCCGGGCGGGCGAATCGGCCTGCAGGCCATCACCATGCCGCACGATCGCATGCTCGCGACCCGCACCACCTACACGTGGATTCAGAAGTACATCTTCCCCGGGGGGTTCCTGCCGTCGGTCGAGGCGATCGAGCGCCTCGCCCGCCGATCCGGCTTGCGGGTATGTGCGCGGGACGAGTTCGGCGCGCACTACGCGCAGACGCTGCGACTGTGGCGCGAGCGTTTCGACGCACACGCCACCGAGGCGACCGCACTCGGATTCGACAGCACGTTCCGGCGCGTGTGGCACTTCTATCTCGCCTATTCCGAGGCCGGATTCCGTTCCGGATACCTCGACGTCCAGCAGATCGTTCTCGACCGGCCCGAGGAGCAACCGTGACCGTCGCCGCTCATCTCGAATCCGCCCTGCGCCCGCTGCTGCGCGGCCCACTGCCGGTGCGTCTGCACGCCTGGGACGGCAGTGTCGCCGGGCCCGTCGACGCACCCCGCGTGATGCTGGAGAGTCCGCGAGCGTTGCGCCGAATCCTGTGGCACCCGGGCGAACTCGGCGCTGCCCAGGCGTATGTGACCGGCGAGCTCGACGTCGAGGGGGATCTGACCGAGGCGTTGAGCATCGCTTGGCGAACCGTGGCCGAACGCCGGATTCCGGGCGTGCGCGTGCGCGATGTGCTGCGCCTGGCCGTGGTGGTCGCGCGGGCCGGCGCGCTCGGCGCACCGCTGCCCGCACCCGCCACCCAGGCCCGGCTGCGTGGCCGCCGCAACGTGCCGGAGCGTGATCGAGCCGCGATCAGCCACCACTACGACAGCTCGAACGAATTCTATTCGCTGCTACTGGATCCCGCGATGGCGTACTCCTGCGCCTACTTCACCCGCGGTGTCCCGGGCACGCCGGACGATCCGGATTACGGCCTCGTCGAGGCGCAGCGGGACAAACTCGACCTGGTCTGCGACAAGCTCGAATTACGGCCCGGCGCACGGCTTCTGGACGTGGGCTGCGGCTGGGGTTCGCTGAGCCTGCACGCAGCCGAGAACTACGGGGCGCAGGTGCTGGCCGTCACGATCGCGCAGGCGCAGCGGGACTACCTCGAGGCCCGCATCGCCGATCGCGGACTGGGAGATCTGGTCCGGGTGCGCCTGCTGGACTACCGCGACCTCACCGAAACCGGCTTCGACGCGGTGGCCTCGCTGGAGATGGGCGAGCATGTGGGAGAACGCAATTACCCGCGCTACGCCCACGCGCTGCACGATGCCGCCGCGCCCGGCGCGCCGGTCCTGATCCAGCAGATGTCGCGGCGTGGCCGTCATCGCGGCGGTGGGCCGTTCATCGAATCCTTCATCGCACCCGATATGGCCATGCGACCGGTCGGCGACACCGTCGCCCGGCTGGAGGACGCCGGGCTGGAAGTGCGTGGGGTCCAGGCGATGCGCGAGCACTACGTGTGGACCGCGCACGCCTGGATGCGGCGGCTCGAGGAGCGCTGGGACGAGGCCGAGGCGCTGCTGGGTCCCGAGGGCGCGCGGACGTGGCGGTTGTATCTGGCAGGTGGCGCCCTCGCATTCGAACAGGGCCGCATGGGCGTGGATCAGATTCTCGCGCAACGTCCGGCGACGGTGCGCGCGGTGTGCGACGCGCCGGATCGGGCGGTGCTCGCGCCATGAGTTCGCTACCCGAAGTTCTGTTGTGGTCGGCGATCGCGCTGGCAGTTCTGCAAGGCACGACGTTCGCCGTGGCTCGCCGGGTGCGGCGGTACAACGTCGTGGACGTGGTGTGGGGTCCGGGTTTCGTGCTCGTCGCGGCGGTCGCCGCGCTGCTCGGTGACGGTCCGCTCGCGCGGCGGGTGCTGATGCTGGTGCTTGTGGCGGTGTGGGGACTGCGCCTGGGCTGGTACATCCAGCGCCGCACCGCCGGGCACGGCGAGGATCCCCGGTATGCGCAGCTGCTCGACCGGCACGGCCGCTCGACGTGGGCGGTGATCTCGCGGATCTTCCTGACTCAGGGTGTGGCGCAATGGATCGTGTCGCTGCCGGTCCAGGTCGCGGCCGCGTCCGGACCGGTGCGGGGCGCGGGGTGGATCGCGCTCGCGGCGGGCGTGCCGGTGTGGGCGGTCGGGCTGTTCTTCGAAGCGGTGGGCGACCGGCAGATGGCCCGCTTCCGGGCGGATCCGGACCGTCGCGGCGTCATGGACCATGGGCTGTGGGCGTGGACGCGGCATCCGAACTACTTCGGTGACTTCTGTGTGTGGTGGGGGTTGTGGCTGATCGGGGCCGCCGCGTGGCCGGGTGTGCTCACCGTGTTCGCGCCGCTGATCATGTCGTATCTGCTGATCTTCGGCACCGGCGCCCGGCTGCTCGAGCAGGCGATGGGGGACCGGCCCGGATATCGCGAATATCAGCGACGCACCGCCTATTTCTTTCCGCGCCCGCCCCGGCGAGATCCCGGGTCGGGTGGAGCGGCCCGCGCGGACGGCTCGACGTTCGGATGACAGTCCCGCGAACTCGGTTACGTCAGGGAGTAGTGTTCGACCTCGGGATGGATCGGCGCACCGGTCCGTCTGCGCTGTCCGGACCTGAGCCGTCACCGGGGTACCTCTACGTATGGAGACACATCGCTATGGCGGATGAACGTCGCATCTCTTCGGTCGGTGACGACCGCGGGAATGCGGACGACACCCGGTCGGCGAGTTGCCCGGTGAACCGGCCGGCCGCGGATCCGGAGATCGCGCGTCGGCTCGCCGAGTTGCTGCGGGGCATCGCGGGTGGCGACCGGGACGCGTTCACCCAGCTCTATCGTTCGACGCACGATCGCGTGTTCGGGCTGGCGCTGCGAATCCTGCGGCGGCCCACCGCCGCGGAGGAGATCACCCAGGAGATCTACCTGTACGTGTGGAACGACGCCGCGCGGTACGACCCCGCGCTGTCCAGTCCGATCGGATGGCTGATGATGCTCACCCATCGACGCGCGGTCGATCGGGTGCGGGTCGAATCCTCGGCTACCACAAGGGATCTCGCCTATGGACAGCGTGCGCTGGGTCGCGATCACGATATCGTCGCCGAGACGGTCGGTCAGCGCTCGGACGAGCGGGCGGTCGTGGAATGTCTCGGTACGCTCACCGACACCCAGCGTGAGACGGTCGCCCTGGCCTACTACGGCGGGCGGACCTACGCGGAGGTCGCCGACCATCTGGGTATTCCGTTGAATACCGTGAAAACCCGTATCCGGGACGGTCTGAAGCGGTTGCGCACCTGTTTGACAGGATCGGTGGCCGATGCCTGAGAGCCGACCCGACGACGATCTGCTGGATCTCGCCCACCCGTACGCATTGGACGCGCTGTCCGACGAGGACCGCATCGCGGTGGAGCGTCGGCTCGAACACGCCGACGAGGCCGGCGCCGCGGCGTTCCGGGCCGAGGTGCACGAGTTGCGCGAGACGTTGGCGGCGCTGACGATCGTCGACGCGGTTCCCGCGCCGCCCGATCTTGAGGCGAAGCTGCAGGCCGCTCTCGACGCCGGGGCCGATTCGAAGCGCCCGGAGAACCCAGCACCGGCCCGGCCGGTCACGCCGCTTCGTCCCCGCGGCTCCCGGCGGGTCCGGTGGCTCGCTGCGGCCGCCGCGGCCGTGGTGGTCCTCGCGGGTGTCGGGGCGGGAATCGCGGTGTACCGCAGCCACTCCCACGGTACCGGCGAGATCACCGCGGAGCAGGTCATGCAGCACGCGGACGCCCGCGCGAGCACGGTCGCGGTGGCGGGCGGCGGCACCATCACCGTCAGTGCGTCCCATGAGCTGGACGCGGCGGCGGTGTCCTTCGCCGCTGTGCCGCCCGCGCCCAGCAACCACACCTACCAACTCTGGTTGATCTCCCCGGCGGGCCGGATCAGTTCGGGCGGTGTCCTGGGAACGCTGCCGACGAACAGCGCACCCCTGCTCGTCCGGTACGGGGACGCCGGGAAGCTGGCCGTATCGGTCGAACCGGCCGGTGGGTCGCCCGCGCCGACGACCCAGCCGATCGTCGGAGTACCTCTCACCTGATCGCCGGGCACGGCGACCAAACCCGGCCGGGCTGCTGCACGAACCCCCGTGCGATGCCGTTCGCGAATGTCGGGTGCGTCCCGAACATTTCGTGGCGCATCCGAATTGGCCGATACGGAGCGTACGAGAGGGTCCGCACAGTGAGAGCACCGCGAATGATCTCCACGACACCGATGCGATGGTTGCTCGCCGTCGTACTGGCCGCCGCGGTACCGGCAGCGACGGCCGGTACCGCGAGCGCGTCACCCGGGCAGGCCCGCATCGTCTCGGTGCAGGACGTGGGCGACCGGGTACAGAACGTCACCGTCTTCTCCCCGGCGATGGACAAACCCGTCGTGTTGCAGGTGATCCGTGCCGCGGACACCGGTCGGCCGCGGCCGACGATGTACCTGCTGAACGGGTCCCAGGGCGGTCCGAACGGGAGCGGGTGGGACACCGAGACCGACGAGGTGAACTTCCTGCGCGGCAAGGACGTCAACGTGGTGAACCCGATCGGTGGCGCCAGCTCCTACTACACCGACTGGGTGCGCGATGATCCGGTCCTGGGCCGCAACAAGTGGCAGACCTTCCTGAACGACGAACTGCCGCCGGTCATCGAGCACTTCCTCGGCGCCGACGGCAACCGCACCCTGGCCGGGGTGTCGATGAGCGGCACGTCGGTGCTGAACCTGGCCATCGCCAAACCGGGCTTCTGGCGGAGTGTGGCCTCCTACAGCGGCTGCGCGCAGACCTCCGATCCAGTGGGGCAGGCGGCTGTGAAGGTCACGGTGGAGAACTGGGGTGGCGGACGCAGCGTGGAGAACATGTGGGGTCCGCTCGGCGGACCGCTGTGGCGGGCGAACGATCCGCTGCTGAACGCCGATCGGCTGCGCGGAACCGCCATCTATCTGAGCTCGGGCAACGGCGTTCCGGCCGCGCCGCACGACACCCCGGACGATCGCCGGGTACGCGAGGGCCGGATTCCGCTGCCGGTGCAGATCGCCTTCGGCGGGCCGATCGAGGCGACGATCCACTACTGCACGGTGAATCTGACCAACCGACTGCACCAGCTGAACATCCCTGTGACAGTGGATGATCGGCCCAACGGCACGCATTCCTGGGGCTACTGGGAGGACGAACTGCACCGCTCCTGGCCGTTCCTGGCGCAGACCATCGGCAGCCGGATCAGCTGACATCCACCAGAAACGGACTGCTCCGACCGATTCGTATCGGTCGGAGCAGTCCGTTCGGTCGATTCGGTCGAGCTAGGCTGCGGGAGTTTTCTCCGGTGCGGGACTTTCCCCGGCTGTCCGGCGGCCGAAGACGGCACGGAAATCGGTGCGCACCATCGGACGTCCGTTGAGCCAGATGCTGCCGGGCACCCGGCGGGTGACCTCTGCCCCGAACAGCGACATCGCCATGACCGCCACGTACACCACCACCGTGCACCACAGCGTGCCGATCGCATTGCCCATCGGGATGATCCACGGAGCGAGCAGCTGCAACGCGAACGGATGCAACAGGAAAACCCCGAACGACCGATCCGAGCCGTAGGACAGCATCCTGGCCTTGAGTGAGCCGGGTTGTTGATTCGCGGTTCCCCATGTGCCCAGCGTGTAGAGGGTCGCGATGATCAGGATGAAGAAGACGATCAGATGCGGCATGAAGATGTTGCTGGCTTGCCAGGGTGGCATCCCGCGCGTGGTGGAGCGCAGGAAGTCCCAGACCGAGAGAACTCCGGCAACGACCGCGCCGAGGACCAGCAGCGGTCCGAACCGTTTCACGGCTCGGTCGACAGCGGCCAGATGCCAGGCCGCGACCGCGCCGAGTACCACGTAGAACTGGTACGCGAACACCACGGCGTAGATGTGCGCCCAGATCGTGCCGGCGAATCCGGTGAACGTAGGGGGATGCATGGCCAGGTACAGGAAGCCCAGTTGCAGGGCCCCGCTGACCGCCAGCACCCAGCGGTGGTGCCCCTCGGTCGCGCGCAGCAGCTTCAGCAGCAGCGGGAACAGCAGATATACCTGCATGGTGACCAGCAGGAAGTACATCTGATACCACGCCTCGCCGGTCGCGATATCGATGACCAGGCGCCACAGCGCGTGCAGGACCGGTTCCTGGAAATTTCCCAGGAAGATCGAATAGGCCCAGTAGAACACCGACCAGACGACGTACGGGATACCGATCAGCATGAATCGCCGACGCCAGAAGGTGCGCGCGGAGAACGGTTTGTGAGCGGACTGATAGACCAGCACGAAGGCGGTCAGTGCGAAGAACGCCAGGCGGGTGAAGTGCAACAGCGTCTGCACCGCGTTGGACGCGACATTGTCCGGGACGGTCGCCCCGCTGGTCACGTGATCCAACACGACGCACGCGAAGGTCATGATCCGGAACAGGTCTACCTGATACAGGTACGGCCGCTTGGTTTTTCGAGGCTGTGCCGATTCCGGATCTTCCGGACTCGGATCGGCGATCGTGAGCGTCGCAGTGTTCACGGTGCCGCGATCGTCCTGCGTCATCTGCCTCCTCGTCTCCTCGCCGACCCTTGTTCGGCCGCGATTCATGCTGTCACTCGACGCTGTGAATCGCCTTCACGCAATCTCCGAAACACCTGCGCCGATTACGGTGTGGCCCAGTGGACTCCGGATGCGCCCCCGTCTCGCGCCATCGACGACTCGACCGGATACGGCATCCGGGAGATTGTCGGGATTTACCGTCGGTTCCGGCCGGAAGCGTAGCAGGTCATCAGGCGATCGGACACGTGTCGCGGTGACGATGGACACCACGATCGTTGCTCGGGCTAACTTTCGATAGCACCGGAAAATAGGTTTAGACGCACTTCACAGCGCATGTTCGCGGTGATCGGCCGATGCGACTCGCCCGGCGTGAATTCGGTCGGCGGAGGCGAGCGGGATGGGCTCGAACATGGCCGGTTCGTCCTCGGGGAACAGCGCGGTCGGGCCGTAGATCCAGTCGATGAACGAGTAGTCGTGTACCGCGCGGGCGCGAAGCAGGACGTTGCGACGCTCTCGCTGAATGCCGTCCAGATGCCACAGTTCACCCCAGGCGCGGGCGGTCAGTACCACCCGGCGGCAGTGTTCGGGACGGACCGCCGCATAGGCCGCGAGCGTGCGGGACCAGTCGACTGTGTGATCCGCCGCGCGCAGGCGTTTCGCGTGCTCGGCGAGCACCCAGCCGTCCTCGATCGCCATGATCGCGCCCTGGGCCATGTACTGCAGCGGGGGGTGGGCGGCGTCACCGAGCAGGGCGATCCGGCCCTGGACCCAGGTGCTGATCGGGTCGCGGTCGTACATCCGCCACCACTTGTCCCGCCACATGTGCGGCAACCCCTGCTGCACCGTGTCGCAGGTTCCCTCGAAGGCGGTGTCGAGTTCGTCCGGAGTGCCCCAGTCGTCGAGTCCGGCTCGCGCCCTGGGGGATTCGAAGACGGCGACCTGATTCAGCAGATCTCCGCCGCGCAGTCCGTAGTGCACGAAATGGCACCCCGGACCCACGTGCACGACCACCTCGGACAGGTCGACCGGGCGGCCCGCCTGCGCGACCGGCAGCGTCCCGCGGTAGGCGACGTACGCCGAGGACACCGGCCGATCGTCGAGGAACATCGCGCGGGCCACGGAGTGCAGTCCGTCGGCGGCGATGACGACGGGCGCCCTGTGCTCGACGCCGTCCTGCGTCGTTGCGGTGGCTGTGTCGGCGTCCTGGGTGTACGAGATGACCCGCTGCTCGGTCAGCAGTTCTACGCCTGTGTTCCGGCAGGCGTCCAGGAACAGCGCGTGCAGATCGCTGCGGTGGATGACCAGATACGGGAAGCCGTAGCGTCGTTCGAGGTCACGCAGATCCAGCGCGGTCAGCTCCCGCCCGTCGACCGCGTCGCGCATCACCATCCGGTCCGGTACGACGCCCAGGGTCTTCGCCGCATCCAGCAGGCCGTAGTCGTGCAGGATGCGCGTGCAGTTGGGTGCGAGCTGAATTCCCGCGCCGACCTCGCCGAATTCCTTGGCCTGCTCCAGAACTCGGATTCGAAGACCGAGCCGGGCCAGCGCGAAGGCGGTGCTCAGGCCGCCGATTCCGCCACCGATGATGACGACGTCGGGTGTGCTCGCGATGTCCGGGGTGCGCATGCGGTGGTCTCCTTACAACCAGGGGCCGAGGTCGGGGACCTCGGCGAGAGAGTGGGAACGTCCGGCGAGGTAGGCGGCGACCTCGGGCAGCGGCCCGTCCGGGATCGCGCGCAGTTCGCGTTTGGCGCTGATATCCGCCACCAGCGCGGTCAGGAACTCCTCGGGCAGATCGGCGAACCGCACGCCGGTGCCGAGGTCGACGGCGTGCACGCACACCTCGCGCGCCCGCAGCCACGGAATCTCGGTGGCCGGCACCGCACGGCCCTGCGCGGTGCGGACCTCGGTGTGCCATTGCGGCTCGGTGAGGGCGGCCATGGCGTCGGTCAGGCGCTGTGCCGACCGGGGCACCCAGGTTCGGAGTTCGGACGCGGAAAGTGTTGCGCCCGACTCGATATCGGCGGAGCGCTGGGCGGGGGAGGAGTACATCGGGGTCGGCTCGCCGGTCGCGGCCCAGTGCACCAGGTGGCCGAGCGCGTCCGCATTCGCGGCGACGTGCGCGAGGAGATGTTTGCGAGTCCAGCCGGGCAGGCCGCACGGCAGCGTCATCTCCCGCTCGTCCAGTGCGGCGAGCTGTTCGGTGAACAGCGCCGTCCCGAATGCGACCCAGCGCAGCGCATCCGCGTGCGTGCACATGGTCATGACTCCGCGACGATCCGGTTGGTGCACCGGCCCAGGCCCGCGATCTGCGTCACGACGGTCTCGCCGCCGGTGAGATACACCTTGGGATCGCGGGCGTGGCCCACCCCGGCGGGGGTGCCGGTGGCGATCAGATCGCCCGGATTCAGCCGGATGACCGTGGAGATGTACCGGACGAGGTGGACCGGGTCGAACAGCAGGGCGCCGGTGTCGTCGCGCTGCATGACCCGGTCGTCGACGAGGGTGGTCACCTCGAGCGCCGGGCGGACGCCGCCGACCTCGTCGGGTGTCACGAGGTAGGGCCCGACCGGGGTGGAGGAGTCCCAGATCTTGCCCTGGGACCATTCGACGGTGCGGAACTGCCAGTCCCGCACGGAGATGTCGTTCATCACGGTGAATCCCGCGATGGCCGCGGCGGCCTCGTCCTGGCTCGCCCGGCGCACCGGCTTGCCGATGACGACCACCAGTTCGACCTCCCAGTCCAGGGCGTCGGTCTCGGCGGGTTTGGCGATCGGGTCGTTCGGGCCGACGAGGGTGTCCGCGAACTTCGTGAACAGCGTCGGGTACTCGGGAAGCTCGCGGCCCATCTCGGCGATGTGGTTGGTGTAGTTGTGCCCGACGCAGATCACCTTGGACGGATCGGGTACGACCGGGGCGAGGTCGGCGTCCTGGACCGGCCAGGTCGTGCCGGTGGCCGCGGCGGCGACCGCGGCCCAGTCCTGCCGGGCCAGCAGCGCGCCGAGGTCCGGGTAGCCGAGATCGACCAGGACGTCGCCGTCGAGGCGGACCGCGCGGGTGCCGCCGTCAACGCGAAGGGTGGCGAGTTTCATCGGGTGATCTCCTGACGGTCGAGCCGGAGCGCCTCGAAGACGGGCGCGTCCGAGAAACGGAACAGATCCAGTGCGCCGGAATCGGAGTCGGTGCGGCCCGCTTCCGAGGTGGCGGAGAAGGGTTCCCACGAGGGGACGACGAACAGATCACCGCGGGTGACCGACCAGCTCGCATCGCCGACGCGGATCGTGCCCGAGCCGTCGAAGACTTGGTAGACCGACGATCCGGTCTCGCGAACCGGAGCGGTCTGCGCGCCGCGGGCGACCCGGTGGAACTCCGCGCGCAGGGTCGGCAGAACGTCGGAACCGTTGTGCGGGTTGGAGAATCGCACCGCGGCATGGCCGGGCTCGACGGTGCCGCCGTAGCCCTGCCGTTCGAGCAGCAGCTGATCGCTCAGCGCGGCATCGGTGTGCTCCCACTTGTAGGCCAGCAGCGGCGAGCCGGGGCCGACGGTGCCCACCGACAGCGGCCGCAGGCCCGGATGACCCCAGAGTCGTTCGGAGCGTGAGCGTTCCGGCGTGATCCGCTCGGCATCGCCGATCTGTTCGCGGCCGAACTGGAAGAACTGCGATTCGACGAGGTACTGGAACGGGATATCCAGCCCGTCGATCCAGGCCATCGGCTCGGTGGTCGCGTTGTGGTGCGCGTGCCAGTTCCAGCCCGCCTGCGGCAGGAAGTCGCCGCGACGCATCGGGACCGCGTCGCCCACGGGCGTATCGCCGGTGCCGCCGACGACGGTCCACACGCCCGAGCCCTCGACCACGAAGCGGAACGCGTGCTGGGTGTGCCGGTGTTCGGGGGCGTCCTCGCCGGGCATCAGGTACTGGATCGCGGCCCACAGCGTCGGCGTGGCGAACGGCCGCCCGCCCAGGCCCGGATTCGCCAGCGCGATCGCGCGACGTTCACCGCCGCGGCCCACCGGGACGATCTCACCGGCCTGTTCGGCCAGGCGCCGCAGGTTCTGCCATCGCCACACGTGCGGCGCCGCATGCGAATTCGGCCGTTCCGGCATCAGGTCGCCGATCTGCGTCCACAGCGGGACGAGCAGCTCCTGTTCGAAGCCGCGGTACAGCTCCTCGAGGGCGGGAGTCACCTCCGGCTGGTTCGGTGCTGCGACCGCCGGTACATGGACGGGGGTGTCGGTCGTGCTCATATTCCCACCCTGATCCTCGTAGCATCAGCAGAACACGAAATTCTGCACAACGGAACGGGGTGTCATGAGCACGGAACCGAAGACCCCACCGGCGTACGTGGTGACCAGTGCCGATCACGCCTTGCGGGCGGCGGTGATGCTCCAGCTGGAGGGCGGGCTGACGGTGAGCCGGGTCGCCGAGCGCCTGGGCGTCGCGCGTTCCACGGCGCACCGGCTGTTGCAGACGCTCGTCTACCGCGACTTCGCGGTCCAGGACGACCAGCGCGTCTATCACCCCGGGCCGGTGCTCCAGCTCGCCACGCACTCGCAGTCGCGGACCTCTCGGTTGCGGACCGCGGCCCTGCCGCATCTGCAGCGACTGGTCGACGTCGTGGGGGAGTCGGCGAATCTGACCATCCGCACCGGGGATACCACGCGATTCATCGCGAGTGTCGAATGCGCGCAGGCGCTGCGGGTGGGCTCGCGCGAGGGGATGGTGTTCCCGGCCCATCGCACCACCGCCGGTCTGGTGCTGCTCGCCGCCCTCGACCCGGCCGAGGTGGACGAGCTGTACGCCGGGCAGCGCTATGTCGAGCATCCGGACGAACAGCCCGACCTGCCGAGTCTGCGGGCCCAGCTCGCCCGGGTTCGCCGGGCCGGATTCGCGCTCAACAACGGGCTGTCCGAGCGCGGCGTGGTCGCGATCGGCGTGCCGGTCCGGGATGCCGACGGCACCGCGCTGGCCGGTCTATCGATCTCGATGCCGACCGTCCGCTACGACCGGCATCGGCTGCCGTCGCTCGTGGCCACGCTGCATCGGGCGGCCGGGGCCATCGAGGCGAGCGGCGGCCGAGAGAATATGCACTGAGTGCATGTACAGGCATGCAAAACATGTGTTTGATCGATGTGAATGCGGTCACTTCAATGGGCTTACCGATTGCCGACCCGAGGTGAACCCATGACCGTCTCGACCCCGCCCGTCTCCGATCTCGACCTGTTCGACGACGACGTGCTCATCGATCCGTACCCGTCGTACGCCGCATTGCGCGAGCTCGGACCCGTCGTCCATCTCCCGGCGAACGACGTGTACGCGCTCACCCGGTACCGGGTCATCCGCAGTGCCCTGATCGACTGGGAGAGTTTCTCCTCGGTCGGCGCGATCGGCTTCAACCCGACGGTCAACGAGGCGCTGTCCGGAACCTCCCTCGCCTCGGATCCGCCGGATCACACGCGATTGCGGGCCACCCTCACGGCGAATCTGTCGCCGCGGGCACTGCGCGGGTTGAAGAAGACCATCGACGCCAAGGCCGATGCGCTGGTCGCGGACCTGGCCGCCCGCGGATCCTTCGATGCCGTCGACGCCCTGGCTCGCGCGTTCCCGTTGCAGGTCGTCGCCGATCTGATCGGCTTCACCGGCCACGTTCGCGACAACATGCTGCGCTGGGGTCAGGCCGCGATGCAGGTCATCGGACCGATGAATCACCGTACGGCGGAAAGCTTCCCGATCGCGGGCGAGTTGTACGAGTGGTGCTCGACGGTCACCGCCGAGGATCTGACGCCCGGCTCGGTGGGTCGCGGCATCTTCGAGGCGCAGGAGCGCGGCGCGATCCCGCCCGGCGCCGCCGGATACATCATCCATCAGTATCTGGGCGCCGGCGTCGACACCACGATCGCGGCGATCGGCAATATCGTCGCCCTGTTCGCGGCGCATCCCGGGCAGCTCGCCCTGGTCCGGGCGAACCCGAAGCTCGTGCCCGGGGCGTTCAACGAGGCGCTGCGGTACTGGGCGCCGGTCCACGCCTGGGGGCGTCGCGCCACCGAGGACGTGGTGATCGACGACCTCGTGATTCCGGCGGGGGCGAAGGTCGCGATCCTGTTCGGCGCGGGAAACCGCGATCCGCGGCACTACGAGAATCCCGACGCGTTCCTGGTCGAGCGGGCGCCGACCGACCACCTGTCCTTCGGTTACGGTCCGCACGGCTGCGCCGGACAGGGGCTGGCCCGTCTCGAAGGACATGCCGTCGTCGAGGCGCTGGCCCGCCACGTCGGGCGGCTCGTCGTCGGCGACGAGGTGCGGATCCCGAGCAACATCACCCGCAGCATCGAGCAGTTGCCCGTGCGGGAGGTGCTGCCGGTATGAGGCTGGAGGTGGATCGATCACGTTGCGAGGGACACGGGCTGTGTGCGGGAGCAGCGCCGTCCCTGCTCGACCTCGACGACGACGGTGAGCCGGCCTTCCTTCGCGACGAAGGGGCGGACAGTGATGCGGAACAGGCCCGTGCCGCGGTCCGGGTCTGCCCGGTCGCGGCCCTGCGCCTGGTCTGAGCCGCACGGGTCGCCGCGTAGGGTTCGACGCGATGAGCGAAGCGGAAGCGGACCTCGCGCGGTCCGGGCTGGATCGGCTGGCCTCGGTCAACCTCAACCTGCTGGTGCCACTGCTCGCGGTGCTGGAGGAACGATCGGTGACCAGGGCTGCCGAGCGTGTCGGGCTGACCCAGTCCGCGATGAGTCACGCGGTGGGCCGGATGCGTCGCCTGTTCGATGACGACCTGCTCGTCCGGCAGGGCAACGGGTCCACGCTGACCCCGCGCGCGCTCGAGCTGATCGCACCGCTGCGGGCGGTGTTGCAGCAGACCGCCGACCTGGTCGATTTCCCCGGTTTCGATCCGGCGACCGATCGCCGCGTCATCACCGTCGCGATGACGACCAGTACGGCCTTCGTTCTGGGGCCGCGGCTGGGAACCCTGGTGGCCGAGCGTGCTCCGAACGCGACTCTGCGCCTGCGCACGATCGCCGTGCCGACCGAGTCCACTTTCACCGAACACGGCGTCGATGTCGTCCTGCTCTCCGAGGGATTCGCCGCACCCCATCCGCGCGAGCGGCTGTACGACGACCGGTGCGTGGTGGTGGCGTCGCCGCGGACATCCCCGGACGTGAGTGCGCTGGAACTGCTGACCACCGAGCCGCATATCGTCGTGGACAGCGAACGCCGCGTGTTCCCGTACGGTGTGCTCGACGAGCAGGGCGTCACTTACCGTGTCGGACAGCGGATCTCGGATTTCCTGCTGGTGCCGTACCTGGTCGCGCGAGTGGGCGGGGTAGCGCTGCTGCGTTTCCGGGTCGCGGCCGCGATGCGGACACTGCTCGAGTTGCGGATCGAGGAGTTCCCGTTCCCGATCCCCGGGCTCGGCATCGATATGGTCTGGAATCCGAATCTCGGTGACCAGCACTTCATCGCCTGGCTGCGCCAACTGCTGTTCGACGCGGCCAGGCCCTGACCGGGGAGTCAGTGCTGCCCGATCGAGCCGATCCAACTCTCGGTGAGCACATCCAGCATCTGTTCGCGCTCGACGCCCCAGTGTCCCGGAGTCCAGTGCCGCGCAACGTGATCCAGCTCGGTGATCGCGATGACGCTGCGGAAGTGGCGGGTTCCGGCGGGGAACCGGTCCGCCCGGTCCAGGCCGTCCTCGATATCGCCGATGGCCTCGTTCAGCCACTCGTCCAACAGTGCGCGGATCTCCGGATCGACGGCGGCCGCCTCGAAAGCCGTTGTGGTGTAAGGGCGGATCGCATCCCATCGCGCCGAGGTCGCGGTGAGCCAGGCGCGGATCCGCTCGGGTGAGCCGTCCTGCACCACGGCGACCAGTTCGCGTTCGGTCGATCCGTGCTCGGCGGAGGGGACCCGGTCGAGTTCGCGATTGAGCCGCTCGGCGATCAACGCCTTCATCAGATCGACCTTCGAGGGAAAGTACGCGTAGAAGGTCACCCGGGTCGTGCCCGCCGCGGAGGCGATGTCATCGACCGTCGTCGTCGCATATCCCTTGGACACGAACAGTTCCAGCCCGGCGTCGAGCAGGAGTTTGCGCGTCATCTCCTTCTGCGCTTCACGAAGCGTCGCCATCTCGCCAGGGTAGAGCACCTGGTCGGGATCTGTGCTCACCGGTCGTTCTGGATACTCCCCGATCGTACTCTTGACATGACGTTAAGAAATGTGACACCTTGCACATTCGAGCGGTGTCCGCTCTCACAACGGACCGGAGGATTCCGGGCAGTCGAACCGATCGCCCCCGGCTCATCGAAGAAAGAAAATCCGCAATGACGCAGATCAGTGCCCGTAAGCAGGGCTACACCGCCACGGTGGTCGCCGGCTGTTTCGCTGTACTACTCGCACAGGTGGCGTACTCGCTGCCCGGCGCGCTCAATGGCACTTTCCAACAGGAGTTCGGGACCACCGGCGCACAGCTGACCTGGGTCACGGCCGCCTTCGCGATCCCGATGGTCGTGCTCGAACTGACCACCGGCGTGATCGGCGATCTGTTCGGCCGCAAGCGACTACTGCAGGCAGGGGCTCTGCTGACCGTCGCCGGATCGGTGGTGAGCTACTTCGCCGGGACGGTCCAGGTGCTGTGGATCGGCCAGGTCGTGGCCGGGGTGGGCGCCGCGATCCTCTACCCGATCTCGCTGGCGATGCTGGCCGCGGTGAGCCCCTCGCCGCAGGCGCGCGCCAAGGTGATCGCCGTGTGGGCCGGATTCCTGTCGATCGGCGCCGCGATCTCCCCGCTGCTGGGCGGCTGGCTCGCCGGGGAGGGGAGTTGGCGGACGTCGTACCTGATAGTGGTCGCGGCGGCCGTGGTGTCGATCGTGCTGACCCAGCCGGCCGCCGATTCCGCTGCGCCGCAAGGCCGCAAGCTGGACATCCCCGGTCAGCTCACCCTCGCCCTCGGACTGGTGGCGATCCTGTTCGCCGCCACTCAGGGCTCCGAGGGCGGCTTTCTCCGGCCCGAGATCATCGGCGCGTTCGTCGCGGGCATCGTGCTGCTGGGTGCGTTCGTCGTCGTCGAGCTGCGGTCCGAGGCGCCGCTGTTGCATCTGCACATCTTCGCCAACCGCGCCTACGCCGTCGTCGCGATCGCCACGGTCGGGGGCATGTTCGCCTTCCTGGCGATCTGCTATTCGATGAGCATCCGGCTCGGCGCGGTCCAGCATCAGAGTGCGCTGAAGGTGGGGGTGTTGTTCCTGTTCATCCAGGGTCCGGCCTTTCTGCTGGCTCCGCTGGTATCGCAGCTGATCCGGAACTTCTCCCCGCGCTGGGTGCTGACCGTCGGATTCGCCCTGATCGCCGTCAGCGGCATCTGGAGTGCGAGTGTCGACATCCACGACATGAACTGGACGCGGTTCATCGCGCCGATGCTGGTGCTGGGCGTCGGCTTCGCGCTCACCGTCGGCTCGATCACGGCCGTCGCGATCAACTCCGTTCCGCTGCGGCTGGCCGGAATGGCCAGCGCCACCACGAATCTGTTGCGCGACTTCGGCTTCGCGCTCGGTCCGGTGCTCATCGCCGCATTCGCGGTGAGCCGTGCGAACGGCGAGATGACCGGCGGCCTGGGCCGGGCATTGGGCGCGTCCGGGCTTCCGCCGTCCTATACCGGCGTCGCCGGGGGCATCGCCCACGACGGCGGCGCGATGGCGATCAACTCCGTGCCGGTCGTTGCGGGCGCGCACCTGCCGCCGCTGCCCATGCCCGCGAGCCTGCGCGCGCTGGCGTTCGAATCCCTCGGCAGCGCATATAGTTTCGCGTTCCTGATCGCCGGACTGTGTGGCGCGGGAGCGGCTGTGCTCACCCTGGTCGGGCTGTTCGGCTCACACCGCGCGGAGGCTGACGAGCCGTCACCGCCCGACGCGGAGTTCGCGGCCACTCGCTGATCGGTGTACGTAAGTGCAGTTCAGTTTACGTCGCTTTGATTCACTTGACATGATGTAAGCTAATATGACACCGTTCACATCAGCGGCGTGACCGCATGACTTGCCCGGATTCGCCTGGAGGCCGACTGCGCCGGAGGGCGCGGGCAGCACAGCCACTCAGCAGGACGACGCGAGGTGTCGCGTCGGCATCGAAAGGAAGTAGCCAGTGGAGGACGTGAATGCCAACGGCGGCGTCGTGAACACCGTCCTGGGACCGGTTCCCGCGGGGGAAATCGGCGCCGTCGCGGTGCACGAGGCGCTGCTGTCGGTGGTGCCCGGGGCGGAGTACGCCTTCGACGTCACCATCGACCGCGCCGGGATCTTCGAGATCCTGGCGGCGAAACTGCGGGACTTCCGCGACTGCGGCGGCGGGACGATCGTCGATGTCACCGGCATGTTCCACGGCCGGGACGTGCGGCTGTACGAAACCCTCTCACGCGCCACCGGAGTACACATCGTGGCGTCGACGGGAATGGGTCCGGAGGCGATGCTCGGCGGGTATTTCCTGACGCCGCAGACGAATCCGCCGACGCCGTGGCCGGCCGAGAAGTTCGCCGACCTTTTCGGCGGGGAGGTCGCCGAGGGGATGGTGGTGCCTCGCGTCGAACGCCGCGGCGCGGCGGGGCTGGTGGCCACCGTGGCGACGCGCGCGGGGATGACCGCGACCGACGAGAGCCTGTTCCGCGGTGCGGCCCGCGCCGCGCGCGCCACCGGCGTCCCGGTGTCGATCCGTTTCGGGGCCGAGGCCACGCACGATCTCGCGGTCGTCCTGGACGAGGGGCTCGCGGCCGACCGCGTCGTGGTCGGCGGGCTCGACCGCAAGGACGCGGTCGCCGCGGGCGCGCCGCTCGAGATCGCGCGCCGCGGAGCCTACGTCGCCGTGGCCGACATCGGCACGCAGACCGGCGAATACATCACCGACCAGGAGCGCGCCACGGTGGTGCGCGAACTCGTGGACGCGGGTTTCGGCGATCGGATCCTGTTGTCCACCAACGCAATCGGCGTAGCCAAGGGCGGCCCCGGCCGTGACCTGCCGTACGGCCACGTCCTGACGGCGTTCGTCCCCCTGCTCACCGCGCAGGGGCTGTCCGCGCAGGACGTGCAGCAGATCCTCGTGGACAACCCGCGCGAACTGCTGACGGTGCGGTGACGCCGATGTCCATCGAATCCCGAATTTCCCGAAGGTGAGTGTCGTGTCGAGAGTGAACACCGTCCTGGGGCCGATCCCGCCCGAAGCGCTGGGGATCGTGGCCGTACACGAGCACATCGGATACGGCATGCCCGGTTCCGAACTGGACACCAAGTGGTGGAAGACGCCCGAACAGCGCTACGCGGAGACCGTGCCGAAACTGCGCGCGTTCCACGAGTACGGCGGCGGAACCTTCGTCGATGTCACCGGCATCTGCAACGGCCGCGACGTGGACTACTACAAATCGCTGTCCGCGAAGACCGGCGTGCACATCGTGGCCTGCACCGGCTTCGTCGGCGGTGACACCGCCCTGCCGTACTTCGCCGAGGCGAGCGTGGAATATCTGGCCGAGCACTTCGTGCACGAGATCACCGTCGGCATCGGCGATACCGGCAGCCGCGCCGGAGTGATCAAGGTCGGGGTGAGTCGCGGCGGCCGGATGACCGAGTTGGACAAGCGCATCTACCGCGCGGCTGCCCGTGCCGCGTTGAGCACCGGCGTGCCGATCCTGACCCATCTGGCCATCGACGCGGAGAATGCCATCGCGATCTTCCACGAGGAGGGGCTGCCGTTGGGGCGTGTGCTGTTCGGGCACGCCGACGACGGCGTCAACGCGGAGCAGACCCGCGACACCTGGATCGCCGAACAGGGCGGCCGGGTCGGCTTCGACACCTTCGGCTACGAGACCGAACTCGAGGATCCGCCGTTCTGGGCCCGCCCCCGCAAGGAACGTCTGGATCATTTCCTGCGCTTCATCGGGCAGCACCTGGACAAGGCACTCGCCTCGGCCGACGCCAATTGCAGTCCGCTCGGTTGGCCCGGGGTCAAGGGGCACACCGTGAACTACCTCTTCGAGGACCTCATCCCGGACCTGCGCGCGGCCGGTGTGGACCAATCCACCATCACCACGCTGTTCGTCGACAATCCCGCGGACTTCCTGACCATCCGGAACTGAATCGGAAAGAACAAGCCCCATGAAGACTTCAGAGCTGAAGGATCTCACCATCGCGATCGTCGGCGGCGGTTACGCCGGTGCGGCGGCCGCCAAGGCGCTCACCCTGCTCGGCGCCGATGTGCACGTCTACGAGCAGGCCACCCGGATCCGGGAGGTCGGCGCGGGGATCGGCCTGCGCCCGCCGACGCTGAACCTGTTCCGCGAATGGGGCATCTTCGAGGCGATGGCCGCGGTGAGCTCACCCAGCGACTACTTCGAAATCCTCAGCGGCACCGGCGAATCCATCATGCAGGAGGAATGGCCCGGCATTCACGACTACGCCGAGGAGACCAGGACCCGGCTGATCCACCGGGGCGATTTCATCGAGACGTTCCTGAACGTCCTGCCCGCGGACCGGGTGCATCTGGGCTACCGGATGGAGACGATCACCGACGAGGGCAGCCGGGCGCGCGTGGGTTTCGCCAATGGCGAGCAGGTGAGCGCCGATCTGGTGATCGGCGCGGACGGTATCCGCTCGGCGGTGCGCAAACAGCTGTTCAGCGATGCCGAACCGGTGTTCTCCGGCGAACACGCCTACCGCATCGTGATTTCCGCCGACGACGCGTACGGCCTGGTCGTGGACGACAACCTGCGGATGTACCTCGACGACAAGGGCACCAAGATCTATCTGCTGCCGCTGCGTCATCGCAATCAACTCTCCTACGACATCACCTGTCTGTCCGAGGACGATTCGTGGGCGCCGCGGATCACCCGGGAGTTCCTCGACGGGCTGATGGACGGTTTCGACGAGCGCTTGGGCAGGATCACGCACGAACTGGACCTGGATGCCCTGACCTGTCGCGCGGTGTTCGACATCGATCCGGTCGACGCCTGGCATTCGGATTCGGTCACGCTGCTCGGCGACGCCGCGCACGCGATGCTGCATCATCAGGGGCAGGGCGCGAACCAGGCCATCCAGGACGCCGGTGGTCTGACCGACGCACTGCGACAAGCGGATTCGGTCGCCGGTGCGCTGGAATTGTTCCAGGACAAGCGAAAACCGGTCACCGACGAATTGCAGCGCATCTCCCGGCAGTCGTGGGACGCGAGCAAGGTCGAGGACGTCTTCCCGGGGCAGAAGCCCGCGGTGCAGGAGGTGCGGTCGTGACGCTGCATCCCGAGATCGCGAAGGCGCTCGCGACCATGCCCGCCCCGCCCGAGGGCCCGCTCGACCCGGTCGCCATGCGCGCGGGCGAGGAAGCCGAGGTTCCGCCCCTGGCCGAACGCCTGCCACTGCACGAGGTCCGGGACCTGACCGCGGGCACCCGCGCGGGCGATGTTCCGGTGCGCATCTACACACCCGTCGAGGCCGAAACATACGGGCTGCTGGTGTATTTCCACGGCGGCGCGTTCTTCCTGGGCAGCCTCGAAACGCACGATCACGTGGCGCGGTCGCTGGCGGCCGCGACAGGTCTGCGGGTCGTGTCCGTCGGGTATCGGCGAGCACCCGAGGCCGCCTTCCCCGCCGGACTCGCGGACTGCCACGCGGTGGTGCGCTGGGCCGCGGACAACGCGGAAAGCCTTGCCTGGGACGGCAATACCCTCGCGATCGCGGGTGACAGCTCCGGCGGCACCTTCACCGCCGCGGTCGCCGCGATGGCGCACGACGACGGCTTCGACCGCATCACCCACCAGATCCTGTACTACCCGTCCCTGGACCTGGATTTCGACGTCGACCGCTACGCTTCGCTGCGCGAGAACGCCGAAGGCTACGGACTCGGCACTGCCGTGCTGAAACCGTTCAACGCCTTCTACTTCGACAGCGGGGCGGATCCGGCCGATCCGCTCGTCTCACCGATCAAGCGCGCCGATCTGACCGGCTTGCCGCCCGCACTGATCGTCACCGCCGAACACGACCCGATGCGCGACGAGGGCGAACTCTACGGCCGCAGGCTGCGTGAGGCCGGAGTGGATGCCGTGGTCGACCGGTACGCGGGTGCGAATCACGGTTTCGTGCAGCACTTCTCGTGGATTCCCGAGTACCAGCGGGTCTTCGCCGAGACCGCCGAATTCGTGCGGCGGCACTGAGCCACGAGGAGAAGGACGACCATGACGCATGAGGTGCGGATCCACCCGCTGTTCTCACCTTGGGGCCGGTTCGGGCTCTACAGCTTCTTCATCGATGGTCCGGAACCGGCCATCGTCGACACCGGCATCGCGTCCTCACCCGCCGAGGGGATGGCTTCGGCGCTGGCGAAGCTGGGGCGCAGGATCGAGGACGTTCGCTGGATCCTGTTGACCCACGGGCATATCGACCACATCGGCGGGGCCCACGAACTGTGGGAACGCACCGACCGCCGCGCCGAGGTGGTGATCCACGAAGCCGATGCGCCGATGCTGCGCTCGCGCCGCGCGCACGTGGAGAACTACCTGAGCGTGCGGCAGCAGTATCTGAACGATCCCGCGGGTGAGGCGTCGCAGACCGCGGCGGCCGAGGCGGTCATCTCCGGGGAGATGGAACCGACGATGCTGGTGCGCGGCGGTGAAACCCTTTCTCTCGGTGGCGATGTCACCGTCTCGGTGCATTCGGTGCCCGGCCACACCGCCGGATCGGTCGCCTACGCGGTGAACGGCCGCGAGGCGGTCTTCGTCGGTGACGCGGTGCAGATCCACGGCGCCGCGAACGGATTCCCCGGCTTCGAGGATCCGGATGCCTACCGGGCCAGCGTGCGGTATCTGCGCGACGAGATCCGGCCCCGGCGACTGTATCTCGGACATCCGTTCCGGCATGCGGACGGCGTGGCCTACGAGGTGGAACTCGACGCCGAACAGGCCCGCGAGGCATTGCAGGAGAGCCTGGACATCGAAGGCCGGGTCGACACCGCGGCGCACGGATGCCTGTGCGCGGGAGTGTATTCGACCGATTCGGTGTATTCGCCGTTCGCGCCCGTCGCTGACGAACTCGGTTATCGCGGGGATCCGACCCTCGAACCGTCCCCGTTCTTCACCACGATGCACGGCTACCGCACGCGGTTCGACCGGACCTCCTGACCGACCGGGCACCGCTACCAACCGGACGTTGCTACGACCGGAAGTTCTACAGGACAAGGAGTTTCGCACTCATGGCCGATTTCGCCACAGTGGATGCGGGCGGGCGCCGGATCGCCGTGCGCACCGATCTCGAAGTGCCGATGCGCGATGGGGTCACCCTCGTCGCCGACACGTACAGCGATGTCGCGGACATCCCGCGGCCCGCGCTGGTCGCGTTGAGCCCGTACGGAAAAGAGTTGCAGGCGTTGGCGTTGACCATGCCGCCGCAGCGCAGGCCCAGCCCCATGTGGGACGGATGTATCGAGGCCGGTGACATCGCACGCGTCGTCGAGGAGGGCTACGTGCACGTCATCGGGGACCTGCGTGGCTCGGGCGGCTCGGGCGGCGAGATGATCGGCAACTACAACGCCGGTGGCGTCCCGCTGGGACAGGACGCCTACGACTTCATCGAGTGGGTCGCCGAACAGCCCTGGTGCAACGGCAAAGTCGGCATGATCGGCATCTCCTACTTCGGGTCCATGCAGGTGCTCGCCGCCGCCGAACGCCCGCCGCATCTCGCGGCCATCTTCGTCAGCGGCGGTCACTACGACTTCTACGAGACCACCTACCACGGCGGCATCATGTGGTTCATGCCGCGCGCGGCGCGCGAGGGGCGTGGCGGCGACTCCGGCATCGCGCATACGAATGTGAAATCCCGTATGCAGCAGGTTCATTCGCCCGAGGAGCTGCGAAAGCTGGTCGACGAGCGGCTGCGGGATCCGGACGTGGCCGCATGGCCGAATCTCGTGCACGTGCTGAGATACCCGAAGAACCGCGAGTTCTGGTTCGACATCGTGATGAACAATCTCGACGGGGACTGGTACTGCGAACGCAATCCGGTCACGCTCGCGCCGAACATCGATATCCCGGTCTATCTGCAGATCGACCAGGGACGCGGCTGGACGCTGGACGGCACCCTCGAGGTGTTCGACGCGCTGCGCGGGCCCAGGAAACTGGATATCGGCCCGTACCCGCCGATGCAGTCGCGCCCCTTCGTGGAGGAGCACGACAAGATGTTCCGCTGGTACGAGTACTGGCTCAAGGGCATCGACAACGGGATCATGGACGAACCGGCGGTGTCGGTCTTCGTCGAGGGCACGCGCGAACGAGTGACCGCAGACCAGTGGCCGCCACGGGGCGTGGCGTACCGCCCGCTGTATCTGCGTCCGCGGCACAAACTTTCGCCCGATCCCGAGCCGATGGGTGCGCAGTACGCCGCGCCCGACGGCTTCTATCAGGCGCCGCTCACGGTCACCGACGAGGTGACGATCCTGAGTTGGAGTACCGCGCCGTTCGAGGAGCCCACCGAACTGATCGGCACCGGCGCGGCGCACCTGTTCGCCGAAATCGACCAGGACGATACGAATTTCATTCTGCGCCTGTGGGATGCCGCGCCGGACGGCGGCCGTCAGCTGATCACCACCGGCTATCTGAAGGCCTCGCATCGCGAACTCGACGATCGCACCACCGAGGGCAACCCGTATCACCCACACACGCGCAGCGTGCCGGTCCAGCCGGGCGTGATCGAGGAATACGTGCTCCGGCTGTACCCCTTCGCGGCGACGTTCCGGCCCGGTCACCGGTTGGTGGCGGAATTGTCCAACGACGAGCCGCTGGCCGACGACCACAACGCGCTGCTGCCGCCGGACGCGTTCCACCTGCCCGTCGGACGTGCGGTCACGCACAAGATCTACCGTGACGCCGCACATCCGTCGCGGCTGGTGCTGCCGTTCACCACTCGAACCGCCGGCGAATGACCGGATCCGCTGGCGCGACGTTCAGGAGTGTGTGCCGGTGAAATAGTCGCCGTGTTCGAGGTCCTCCAGCAGACCGGGGTGGGTGGGTTCCCAGTCGAGCAGCTTGCGGGTGTATTCGCTGGAGACGGGTGCGTCGGCGGCGTAGACCGAGGCCATGAAGGGGTTCTCGAAGTGCGGGACGGCCTCCTCGGGTGTCAGGGATCGAGTCGGGATGCCGAGCGCGTCGGCGATCGTCTCGGCGATGTCCCGGAACACGATCGCCTCCTGTCCGGTCCCGTGCAGTACGGCTCCCGCCGGGGCATGCTCGACCGCGAGGCGGTAGAGCACGGCGGCGTCGAGTCGGTGCACCGCGGGCCAGCGATTGCTTCCGTCGCCGATGTACGCCGAGACGCCCGTCTTCCGTGCGGCGGCGATGAGCATGGGAATGAAGCCGTAGTCGTTGGGGCCGTGCACGGTCGGGGCGAGGCGCAGCACGCTCGCGCGCACCCCGCGTTCGGCGAATTCGAGACAGGCGTCCTCGCCGCGGATGCGGAATCCCGCGGTCGAATCACGGTCGGGGGCATCGGTTTCCGTGGTCACCCGCCCGCGCGGCAGGACCAGGGTGCCCGATGTGGAGATCAGCGGTTTGCCGGAACCCTCCAGTGGCTCACCGAGCGCTCGGATCGCCGCGCAGTCGCGGCGCATCATGGCGTCGGTATCGGAGAAGTCGCCGCCGAAGGCCATGTGCACGACGGCGTCGGCCTGGGCGGCACCGGTCCGTAGGCTGTCGAGATCGTCGAGCGAGCCGGGGTGCGCCGTGGCTCCCAGACCTTCGAGCCGCTGTGCGGAGGCGTCCGATCGTGCCAGGCCGGTGACGGTGTGACCGGCGGCGATGAGTTCGGAGACGATGGCGGGGCCGGTGAGTCCGGAACCGCCGGTGACGAAGATGCGCATGAATCCTCCCGATGAGCTGCGCGACTGGTAGCGTCAGTCACTGACGCTACCATGTTGCGTCAGTGACTGACACTTGTAGACTGCCGCTGTGCCACGCAGCGGAGAACAAGCGCGCAGTCGCCTGCAGGAGGCGGCGATCGTCCTGTACGGCCGCAACGGCTACGACGCGACTACCACGGCCGAGATCGCCGCCGCGGCGGGCGTCACCGAACGCACTTTCTTCCGTCACTTCGCGGACAAGCGCGAGGTGCTGTTCGGCGGCGAGAGCGTCATGCGCGAGTCGCTCACCGCCGCGATCGCCGAGGTGTCCGGAACCCCTGCGTCACTGGCGATTCTGCGCGCGGCGTTCCGGACCGTGGTGCCCTATCTGGAGAGCCACCGCCCGCTGTCCGAACCGCGGTCGCGCATCATCGCCGAGACACCGGCACTGCGCGAACGGGAGCTCGCCAAGGCCGCGAACATGGTCGAGGTGGTGGCCGATGCGTTGACCGCGCGCGGCATTCCGGCGCGCCGGGCGCGGCTGACCGCGGAGGTCGGCATGGCGACGATCGGGGAGGCGATTCGCCTGTGGCGCAACGATTCCGCTGGTGATCTCGACGAGTACATCACCCGATCGTTCGACGACCTGAAGGCGCTGTGCACGGAGCCGGACGCGTTCGGCGAGGCGCTATAGCGGCATCAGGTGGTGCTTGCGGGGTCCGTGCCGAAGTGTCTTGTCGCGCAGTAGATTCAGGGCCTTGCGGAGCTCGAGCCGGGTGTGCGCGGGTTCGATGACCGCGTCGATGTAACCGCGTTCGGCGGCGGTCCACGGCGTGGCGATGGTGTCGTTGTAGAAATCGACCATCTGCTGACGCAGAATCGGGCGCTGTTCGTCCGAGGCGGCCTCGAGCCGGCGGCGCTGGATCAGCCCGACCGCGGCCTCGGCGCCCATGACCGCGATGCGTGCGGTGGGCCAGGCGAAATTCAGGTCGCCGCCGAGCTGTTTGGAGCCCATCACCGCGTAGCCGCCCCCGTACGCCTTGCGCACGACGACGGTGACGATCGGCACCGTGGCCTCCACGACCGCGTAGAAGAATCGACCGCCGCGCTTGATGACGCCGATCTTCTCCTCCTCCACGCCGGGCAGGACGCCGGGGGTGTCGACGACGAAGACCAGCGGCAGCCCGAACGCATCGCACAGCCGGATGAAATGCGCCGCCTTGTCCGAACAACGCGCGTCGATCGCACCGCTGGACACCAGCGGCTGATTCGCCACCACGCCGACGCTGCGGCCGTCCACCCGGGCGAATCCGGTGATCATGTTGCGGGCCGCGGTATCGCCGACCTCCAGGAAGTCCCCGTCGTCGAAGATCCGCAGCAGGATGTCGTACATGTCGTAGCCGCTGCGATCCGAGTCGGGGATGATCACGTTCAATTCCCGGTCGCTGTCGGTGATCTCGGGTTCCAGACCGGCATTGACCACCGGCGCGGTATCGAAACAGGTCGCGGGCATGAAGCTCAGATACCTTCGCGCCCAGTCGAATGCGGCCTGCTCATCGGCCGCGACGTGGTGGATGTTGCCGTTGTGGGCCTGATTGAACGCGCCGCCGAGTTCCTCGAGAGTGACCTCCTCGCCGGTGGTCTCGCGGATGATGTCCGGACCGGTGACGAACATGTAGGCGGCCTCGGTCGCGATCAGCACATCGGTGTTGATCGGCGAATAGACCGCGCCCGCAGCGCATTTGCCCAGCATCAGGGAGATCTGCGGCACCACCCCGGACAGGCGCTGCTGGCGTCGGCCCATGGCCGCGTACCAGGCAAGCGAGGTCACCGCATCCTGCACGCGCGCGCCGCCGGAGTCGTTGATGGCGATGAACGGGCAGCCCACATCGGCCGCGGAATCCATTGCCAGCGCGACCTTCCGGCCGAACATCTCACCCACCGAACCGCCGTAGACGGTCTGATCGTGCGAGATGATCACCACCGGCCGCCCGTGGATGCGGGCGCGTCCGGTGACCACGCCGTCGCCGTACAGCGCGTCGGCGGAGCCGGGTTGGCGCATCAGTGCGCCGAATTCCAGGAAGCTGCCCGGATCCACCAGCATGTCGATCCGCTGGCGGGGGCTGGGAATTCCCTTCGCCGCGCGCTTGGTGAGTCCCGCCGCTCCGGCCGGTTCCCTGGCGTCCGCAAGGTTCCGGTGCAGTTGCTCGAGTTTGGCGGCGGTTGTCTCCACAGATTCCTCCCAACCTGGAACCGACCGATTGCCGGTTTGTGACTGGCTCGACCCTAGCTGGAATAGACGAGTTCATTGCTCTGTGCACTGCAATAGACTCATCGACGTGTCGTCCATGGCAATGCATTCCGGTCCACCCAGCTATCAGGCGCGAACAGGGCGGTCGGTCGAGGAACGAACGCGGGCGATGATCGTCGCAGCGGCCGAGCAGGTGATGCTCGCGCGGATCGCCGTACCCGGTTCGGGCGCTTCGATCGAACGCCTGAGCACCGCCGGCGTCTGCGCCGAGGCGCGCGGATACCTCCGGCGCGACGGCAGCGAGGGGCCGATTCCCAAGGCCACCATGTGGAAACACTTCAAGACCGTCGAAGCGCTCGCCGCCGCGGTCGTGGAGAACATCACCGCCGAGAATCGTCCGGTGCCCGAGCCGATCGCGGAATTGGCCGCTCGCGGTGGACGTTCCGAGGACACCGCCCGGGGCAGTGTCGATGCCGAACGGCTGGAGGCGCGTTTCTCCGCACGCCACTTCGATATCGGTGGTCTGCGTGAGCGGTTCGCGGAGGCGGCGGCGCGTGAGGATCGGCCCGACATGGTGTTCTGGTCCGCCGAACTCGCCGAACGGTATCTGCAACGTCATCGCCGCGGTGATCGGCATCCCGCGACCACCGCCAGTGAATGGGCTCGCCGCGGCATGAGCCTGGTCGATCCGCGCTCGCGCCTGGACTGCATGATGGGCATCCGCTGCACTCGCGCGGCCGCCGAGGCCGAGGCCGTGTTGTCCCGGAGCGCGGAGTACGAGCCCACCGGGTTGAGCCGGGTTCGGTCGATCAAGGAGACCGAGGCGGCGTTCGCCGATGCGCTGGGCTGGGTGCTGCATCGCGAGCTCGCCCGATTCCACGCCGACCATGCCCGCGCGCTGTGTGAGGAGGATGCCGAGCGGGAGATGCGATCGTTGCGCGCCATCGCCGACGCGCTCGGCGCGATGTGCGCCGCCGACGCGGACGTGTCCGGAGAACCGGGAGACACCCTGCGCGCCGGTGAACTCGCCTATATCATCGCCGGGCTGTGCCGGGTGGAGACGGCCTATGCCACGCACCCGACGCATCGGGGGACGTACGCGGCGATCTTCGCGGATCGGATGACCGAGATGAGAACCGAGCTGCTCGCCTGTTTCGCGGTGACCGCCAGGGAGCGTCATCGACACGAGGACAACATCCGGGCGCTGCTGCGCCTGGACGCCTTCGCCCGTCGGCTCGACGGCATCGATCCGGCGGCCGAACCGGGCGAGATCGCCACCGCTGTGGAGGATTACGAGCACGCGTCGATCGATCTGCTGCGCACCACCGAATACGGCACGATCCGCGACATCCTGGTGGCGCGCTACCTCACCGCGAAGGCCCGCTCGCTGACCCATCGCGATGCCGAATCCCGGCGTTCACCCGACCACACCCCGGACCGGCCGGCGGGTTCGCTGGTGCATCCGCAGCCCGCCGTACTGATCCAGGGCGCGATCCAGTTCTACAATCACGCGGCCACGGCGGGCAGCTCCCGTGGATCCACCGGCGTCCTGCGCGCACTCGCGGCCGCGGGCAGCGCCGAGCTGAGACGGGCGAATCCGGTGCGGCGCAAGGCGGATGGTGAGTGCGCACCGGCCGACAGCGAGATCGACACCATCGCCCAGACGATCAACGATCTGGTCCTGATCACCGTCAGCCGCCGAAACCGCTTCACCGACAACGAGATCGAACACCTCCTGGCGATGGTCGACCCGATGTACTACTACATCACCTCCGGCCGAAACTGACCACCGGGCGTTTGCGGCGGAACTCCATCCACGGGCCCGGCGGGATCGCGATCAGCGCGCCCACCGTCAGGCCCGCGGCGGACAGCTCCGACACCTCGGCGGGCCCGGCGCGCAGGACGCGCACCGCGATCAGCGGCAATGCGCCGAAGCCGAGCCCGGATCCGTAGGCGCTGACCGCGCAGGCCGTCCACAACCAGGCGGATCGCCGTCCCAGCGACCTGTCACCCGAGCCACGCACCGGCGCATCACCCCATTCCGACAACCTCACGTTGACCAGCGGAATGAAACCAGTTCCTGCACAAGGGAATCAAACAACCACACGGTCGGCGTGCCACGGCCATCGGTTGTGTGGGTCAGAACCGTCCGACGGCGACGAAGACGGCGATCGCCAGATAGATCACGTTCACCGGGACGACCTTGGCCTCGCCCTCACGCAGATGGGCGACGATCGCGCCGATCATCAGCGCCACCCAGCACACCGCGGTCACCGGCACCATCACCGGTGCGATATCGAGTGCGGCGGGCAGGATCAATCCGGCCGCGGCGAGGATCTCCAGGATCCCGAGCGTTTTGACGAAGCCGTTCGTGGCGTGTGTGGTCCAGCCCGCGCCCGGCGCGGCAGCCAGCTTCTCCCGCGGCATGAAAGTCTTGGTGATACCGCCGAGCAGTGCGACGACGGCCAGTACTCCGGCGGCGATCCACAGTGCGAGGTTCATGATGTGCTCCCTGTCGAATGTCGGCGGCTCGAACCGGAGCCGCGATCAGCCATGGGACGCCGCTGGGGCGAGCGGCGTGACAGATCGGCCCGGGTGATCACCGTCACTCCCGGTGGTTGTCACAGACTGTGCGGGGCCGGCGTCTCGTGCACGACACGATGCGACTCGAGCAGACTGGAGGTCCGATGGTCGGCGACGATCCGCAACCGTTCGCAGGGATGGGGGATGGAGGTTCCGCAATTCGCTGCGATGTCACAGACTGTGCGAGATCGGAGTTCGGCGGACCGCACGATTCGGGTCGATCTGATAGGAGGCGTCGATGAACGGCACTGGTTCGCACGACAGTGGCTCTGGGACAGGACAGGTCGATCCCGCGACCGAAGCCTTTCTCGCCCATCGCAATCTGCTGTTCACCGTCGCCTACGAGATGCTCGGCTCGGCGGCGGACGCGGAGGACGTTCTGCAGGAGACGTGGCTGCGGTGGGTCGGCGTCGAGTTGGCGGAGGTGCGCGATCAGCGGGCCTATCTGGTGCGGATCGCGACGCGGCAGGCGCTGACCCGGTTGCGCACGATGGGCCGCCGCCGCGAGTCCTATGTCGGGTCCTGGTTGCCCGAACCGCTGCTGACCTCGCCCGATGTCGCCGCCGACGTGGAATTCGCGGAGAGCGTCTCGATGGCGATGCTGCTCGTGCTGGAGACGCTCGCGCCGACCGAGCGGGCGGTGTTCGTACTGCGCGAGGTGTTCGATCTGGCCTACGACGAGATCGCCGAGGCCGTCGACAAGACCCCGGCCGCGGTGCGGCAGATCGCGCACCGGGCCCGCGCGCACGTCGCGGCGCGGCGGCCGCGCGAGATGGTCTCCCCGGCGCAGACGCGGGTCGCGATCGAGGCGTTCGAGCGGGCGGTCCGGACCGGTGACATGCAGGGGTTGCTGGATATTCTCGCGCCCGATGTCGTGCTGGTCGGTGACGGCGGCGGCATCCGCCAGGCGGTACCGCGCCCCATCACGGGGGCCTGGAAGGTGGCGCGTCTGCTGGCCTCACGGCACGGCAGGTTCGGCGGGCTGATCGCGGCCGGATTGCGGCACGAGCCGGTCGAGGTGAACGGTTATCCGGCGCTGATCCTCGAGTTCGACGACGAGATCGACACGGTCCTGGCGGTGCGCGTCGACGACGGCCTGATCACCGGGCTCTACGCGGTGCGCAACCCCGAGAAGCTGGCGCGGATGGAGCGGGAGACCGGCCTGAGCCGCTGACCGCTGTGCAACATTGCAATATAATTTGTGGTCTTGTACGGTCGCCTGGTGAAAAGCGCCACGGCAGAGTCGCCGTCCACGCAGCTCTGGTTCGACGTCCGCGATCCGGCGACCGGTGTGGTCGTCGAGCGGTATCCGCTGCACACCGAAGCCGATGTCGACGCCGCGGTGGCTCGCGCCCGCGACGCGGGAACCTGGTGGGCGGCACTGGGATTCGCCGAACGCGCGCGCCGGCTGGATCGCTGGCGCGCCGAACTGACCCGCGGCCGGGACGATCTCGCCCGGATCATGCGGCAGGAGATGGGCAAACCGCTGTCCGACGCGAAACTCGAGATCGCCATGGCGTTGGAACATCTGAAGTGGGCGGCCCGCAATGCCGAGCGGGTGCTCGGCCCGAGGTCGGTGAACGCGAGTCTGCTGACGATCAATCAGTCCTGTCGCGTGGAGTACCGGCCGTTCGGGGTCGTCGGGGTGATCGGGCCGTGGAACTACCCGGTGTTCACCCCGCTCGGCTCGATCTCCTTCGCGCTCGCGGCGGGAAATGCGGTGGTGTTCAAGCCGAGTGAGTACACCCCGGGCGTCGGTGCCTGGCTGGTAGCGGCATTCGCGCGCGTCGTACCGGAAAGCCCTGTTGTGCAGGTGATCACCGGCGAGGGTGCGACCGGGGCGGCGCTGTGCCGCAGTGGTGTCGACAAGATCGGCTTCACCGGTTCGACCGCGACCGGCAAGCGCGTGATGGCCGCCTGCGCCGAAACTCTCACGCCGGTGCTGATGGAATGCGGCGGTAAGGATGCGCTGATCGTCGACGCGGACGCCGATCTGGCCGCCGCGGCCGATGCGGCCCTGTGGGGCGGGATGTCCAATGCCGGGCAGACCTGCCTGGGCGTCGAGCGGGTCTACGTGCACACCGAGGTGTACGACGAATTCCTCGACAGGCTGGTCGATCTCGCGCGTGGCGTGCACGCCGGGGGCGATGGGGCGAAGATCGGTCCGATCACCATGCCCAAGCAGCTCGGGGTGATCCGTCGGCACATCGAGGATGCGGTCGTGCGTGGCGCGCGGGTGCTGCTGGGCGGCCCGGACGCGATCGAGGGCCAGTTCGTGCAGCCGACGATCCTGGCCGATGTCCCGGAGGACGCCGCGGCCGTGGTCGAGGAGACCTTCGGTCCCACGCTGACCGTGGCGCGCGTGGCCGATATGGACGAGGCCGTCGAGCGGGTCAACGCCAGCAGCTACGGCCTCGGCGCGACCGTCTTCGCGCGCCGCCACGGCCGGGCGATCGCCGATCGCATCGAGTCCGGCGGCGTCTCGATCAACGCGTTCGTCGCGCACGCCACCATCCCGACCCTTCCGCTGGGCGGCGTGCGCGCGTCGGGCTTCGGCCGGGTGCACGGTCCGGACGGCCTGCGCGAATTCGCGTACGCGAAATCCACTACGCGACAGCTGTTCCCGTCGCCGCTGGCGCTGACGACCTTCAGCCGCGGCGCACGTGTCGACGCCGTCGTGGATCGGCTCGTCTCGGTCCTGCACGGGCGAGTCGGGTGATCGCGCTGGGCAAGCCGCTCGCCGCCGAGGAGATCAGCGATGAACCCACCAGCGAGATCGGGTAATTGCGATGACCAGGCCAATCGGCGAACGTGGCTCGGTACGTGCACGGGTGGTGCGGCGGGGGTGCGCGTTGACCGTGCGCCCGCTGGCCGCGCTCGCGCCGGTCGACGCCCGCACACTGCTGCTGGCGCGTCCGGTGATCGATCGGATGTTGCGCACGGCCGCACCTGTTCTGCGCGGCACCCGGATCGAGCAGGTGCAGGGTGCCTCGGTGAACGGCGAACGCGTGCACGGTGAGTGGGTGCGCGGACCACGGGTGACGCGCATCGATCACGTCGTGTTGTACATCCACGGCGGCGGCTTCGTCGCGGGCTCCGCGGCCGCCTATCGCGGCGTGGCCTCGCGGCTGTCCACCGCGACGCGGATGTCGGTCTTCTGCGTCGACTACCGGCTGGCCCCGGAACATCCCTTTCCCGCAGCGGCACAGGACGTTTCGGCGGCCTATCGCCGACTCCTCGCGCAGGCCGGGTCCGCGGATCGGGTGATCGTCGCCGGTGATTCGGCGGGCGGGTTCCTCGCCGCACAACTGGCCATCGACCTCGCCCGCGCCGGCCAGGCTCCGCCCGCGGCGCTGGTGTTGTTCTCCCCGATGACCGATCTGAGCCTGAAACTCGCGGCCCGCCACCCCGGCGCCCGCCGCGAGGGCCTGCTCTCGATTCCGGTGTCCCGCAAGGCGATAGCCCAGTTCACCAGCGCCCCGCTGGACCTGCGTCCCGAACCCGGAATGCAGCTGCCTCCAGCCCTGATTCACACCAGTGACGCCGAATTCTTCGGTGCGGATGCCACCACCCTCGCGCAACGCTGGACCGCGACCGGCGCGCCGTGCGACCTACAGATCTGGCCGGATCAGATGCACGTCTTCCAGACCCTCCCGCTCCTGATCCCGGAATCCCGCCTGGCCTACCGGGCCGCCGCCCGGTTCATCCGATCCCATCTGCCGCCGACCGCCCTCGCGGTCTGATCGCGGAGTCGCAATTTCGCTGCCCCGGTGGAGAACCCGATCGGGAGCCGATCCGCACCAGTCGTAACGGACCAGTGCCGTAACGGTTTTCGCCGGGAGGGCGGCGGCGCCCGTCGGTCACTTGGTGCAGTGAGTCAATACGCCGTTGATCGCGTCGTGCTCCGCCTTATCGATGGTCAGGTGGTACTTGGTCTTGGTCGCCACCCACTTGATGGTGTACGCGCAGCTGTCCTTCTCCGGGAGCCAGCGGGCCGGATCCTGGTCGCCCTTCTGGCGGTTGGAGCGGGCCGACACGACCTGGAGCTGGTCCAGGTCGTTGGCGAACGTCTTGCGCTGATCCTTGGTCCAGTTGCGGGTGCCGGAGCGGGCGGCCTCGGCCAGGGGGACGACGTGGTCCAGGTCGGTCTGACCGGCGTCGTGGATGACCACGCCGTCGTAGGCCGAGACCCAGGTGCCCGATACGGCACGGCATTGGGTATCGGTCTTGACGTCGGTTCCCTGCCGCTGCAGGGCGATCTCCCGGGTGTCGCAGCTCTTGCCCTGACCGATCCAGTGCGGCCAGTCGTCGCGGTTGTAGGTGTTCCCGGTGTCCTCGGGCGCGACGGTCAACTTGGCCAGCTGTGTCAGTGCCGTGGACGCCTGGCCGGTGGTCGAACTGGAACTGGAGGTACTTCCCTTACTGATCCACCACGAGACCGCGGCAACCACCAGGACCAGTACCGATACCGCGATTTTTACCCAGCCCGAGGATCGGACCGTCTTCGAACCCGCCACTACGCCACTCACAACTTCCGAAATACGAACCAGCAAAACGTGAATCCATAATGACGGATCGGGGCGAGTTATGGGGGAGCAACACCAGGGGACTTGCTCACAGCAGGGGGCAGAATCCGCAGGGGCAGGGGAAGATTCACGCGCGGATCACGCCCTGACCAGCGATTATCCTGCGGCACACCGCTATTGGGCCGGAACGCGAATCAGTATCTCTCCGTGCACGATCGAGATCCAGCCGTCCTCGGCCTCGGCCCACTCCCGCCATGCGCCACTGATGCGCCGCAAATCCTCGGCGCTCGCCGATCCGGAGTCGACGAGCTGCCGCGCCAGCGCCGACTCGACGACCCGCCCGGCCCACATACCACCCCACTCGCGCCGATCCTCGAGCGTCGCATAGCACCAGGTGGACGAGGTGGCGGTGATATCGGTGGCGCCCGCGGCCCGCGCCCAGGACAGCATCCGGCGGCCCGCATCGGGCTCACCGCCGTTCGCCCGCGCCGCCGTGCGGTACAGCCGCAACCACTCGTCGAGTTCGGGGAGTGCGGGCCACCAGACGAATCCGGCGTAGTCGGCGTCCCGGGCGGCCACCAGCCCACCCGGACGGGTCACCCGCATCATCTCGCGCAGTGCCGCAACCGGATCCGCCACGTGCTGCAGCACCTGATGTGCGTGCACGACGTCGAACGACCCGTCCGGGAAGGTCAGCCCGTGCACGTCCTGCACACTGAATTCGATATCGGTCACACCGCGTTCGGCGGCCAGTTCCCGAGACAGCGACAGCTCGGCCTCGCCGATCTCGGTGGCCGTCACCCGGCCCACGCGCGTGGCCAGATCGACCGTGATGGTGCCCGGCCCGGCGCCGATGTCCAACAGCGAGGCATCCGGATCCAGATGCGGCAGCAGATAGGCGGCGGAATTTTCCGCGGTGCGTGTCCGGTGCGAGCGCAGCACCGTCTCGTGATGACCGTGGGTGTACTTGCTCACGGGAATCTCCTTCCGGTGAAACGGCGTCGCGCCCACCGAAACTCGTTCGATGGGCGCGACGCCGAGCGTACCGGACGCGACTATCGGCACGTCCGGGGAGCGGATCTCAGTTCGACAGCCGGACCTCGATCGCCTCGATGATGCGCGGACGCAGCTCCTCGGTGCGCACGATCGAATCGACCGAACCCACCTCGACCGCACGCTGAATGCTGTGCACGCGATCGAATTCCGCGGCGACCTCACCGAGCTTCTCGGCCCGGACCGAGGTCCGGGTCTCGTCGAGTTCGGCGGCCAGTGCGGCGCGGTCCGCGCCGGTGGCACTGCTCGCGTTCGCCTCCAGCTCCCGCACTCGCGGATCGGTCGCGGTCCGGGTGTCGACCTCACCGGAGAACACCACGGCCGCGGCCGGTGCACCGCCGAGCACCGAGGCGAACGAGCCCTCCAGTGCCAGCACGGTCATATTCGGGTTGAGCGCCTTGGAGAACACCACGAACGCGCCGCCGTGATACCGCGAGATCACGGTGAACACGATGGGCCCGTCGAAGTTCACGATCGCGCGGCCGATCTCGGCGCCGTACTCGAGCTGCAGCTTGCGCATCGACTCGGGCGATCCGTCGAAGCCGGACAGGTTCGCCAGCACGACCAGCGGCCGGTTACCGCTGGCCGCGTTGATCGCCCGCGCGGCCTTCTTCGACGACTGCGGGAACAGCGTGCCCGCGGTGTAGGTGTCCGGGCCGTCGGTCGGGGTGAAGCCGCGCCGCGGCACGCCGCGCGACTCGATACCCAACAGGCACACCGGAATTCCGCCGAGGTGCGCATCCTGCACGACGGCGGTCTCGGCGTCGGCCATTCCCGCCCAGCGCTCGAGCACCGGGTGGTCCTGGTCGGACAGCGCCCGCATGACGGTCCGAATGTCGAAGGGCTTCTTGCGATCCGGGTTGCTCGCGGCGGAGAAGATCTCGCCGACGGTGCTGAAATCGCTGTCCGCCAGCACGTGCGGGTATCCGGAGACGTCGCGGTCGACCGGGTCGCTGGTCTCCGCCCGCCGCGGCGCCTTCTCGCCGGGCGCGATGTAGGTGTGATCGTAGTGCGACATCAGAATGCTGCGCGCCGCAGTCAGATTCGGCGCCCAGTACTGCGCCTGGCCGTTGGGGCCCATCACCCGGTCGTAACCGCCGATGCCGAAGTTGTCCTCGGCCGAGACGCCGCCGGAGAAGTCCAGCGCCTGCTTACCGGTGAGCACCATGGTGGATTCCGGTGTCATGACCAGGATGCCGCGGGTGTGCATCAACATGGTGGCCTCGGCGTTCCAGTACGGCTGGGCGCCGACGTTGATACCGGTGACCACGAGGTTGATCTCGCCGCCATCCTGGGTGAACTCGACGATCCGCTTGAGCGCCGCGGCCACCCAGTCCATGTTCTCGGTACCGGACTTCATCGAGATCCGCGCACCGGAGGACAGCGTGTACCACTCCAGCGGCACCTGCAGTTGCTCGGCCAGATCCAGGGCCGCGATGACCCGGCGGCACTCCGGTTCCGACAGTGCGCCCAGGGATTTCGTCGGATCGCCGAGCAGCACGACGCGGGTCAGACCCTGCGGATGCCGCTCGGTCGTGGTGCTGACCACACCCGCGACGATGGCCGCGGAGTTGTGCCCGCGCGGCCGATCGACCTGCACCAGCGCGTGGTTGCCGTCGAGGTCGTACTCGGTGAAATCGCCCAGCAGACTGGTCAATTCGTACGGGTAGACGGTGTTGCGGCTGCTCGCCCGCAGCACCTTCTGCCGGTACTCGTCGAGCGGTTCGACGGCCTCGTCGGTCCGCTCGCCGACGATCGTCTCGGTGCCGCCGGTGGGGTTGAAGCAGATCCGGATGGCGACCTTGGTCAGCTCACCGGTCTCCTGATCCCGCTCGCGGGCGATGATCAGGATCTCCTCCAGCCCGGCGCCCACCGTGGTCGGCTCGACGCGCTCGACGATGGTCGCGAACTCCGCGGCGGTCAGATCGATCGGCGGCCAGATGTACATCACGATGCGGTTGGTGTTGAACCGCTTGGCCGAACGTCGCCGGGACTGCGCGCGACGGATCGAGTCGAGGCAGGTGGCGATGGTGGCCTCGGCGGTCGGCAGCGCGAGCAGCCGGCCGTCGTGTTCGCGCAGCGGGGTCAGGTCGCGGACCTGGGCGAAGGCGACCAGCCGCTCGTCGGCCGGATTGTCCTTCGCGACACCGCGGAACAGGTACACCTCGTCGTCGTCCGAGGACGGCAACCGGGTCAGGTCGAACTTGCGCAGCCGCTTCATCTGCATCCGCTCCGCGATGTACGGGTGCAGACCGCGGATCAGCCGCTCCTCGGCCATACCGGTCGAGGTGGGGCGGAAGGTGAAGTGGTGGTGCATGACCGCGCCGCCGCTACCGGCGACGGTGGTGGTGATCCGGTGCACCTGGTTCGGCAGCGGGTGCGCGGCCAGAACCTCCTGCAGCGCCGAGGCCATCTCGTCGAAGTCCTCGGGCTGATGCTCCCAGCCGAGGTAGATGTCGGCCTCGATGGACATCGTGCCCACCGCCATTTCGCTCAGGCCGCGCAGCGCGGTGTCGAGCGCGTCGAAGCTCACCGCGGCCGAAACCAGGCTGGTGCCACGACGTTCGGCGATCACGAAGGAGCAGTCGCCGACCTGCTGGGTGCGCACATCGCTCAGACCCTTGTTGCCGTAGTACCGGCGGGTCAGCACCTCGAGCATGACCGAGTTGTCCAGGCTGCCGCGCACCAGGCGCTGGCCCAGCAGCCGCACCAGCGGCTCGGTGCTGCGTACCGTCTCGGCGATGCGCTCGGCGCGATCCGGCGAATCCGGCTGAGCGTCCAAGTGGCGCAGGTGCTTACGGACGTTGGTGTAGACGCGCGCACGGTTGCGCCGCAGCAGCGGCTGGCCGTACCAGGCGTACACCAGACCGCGGGCGAGGTCGGCGATCACCGGGAAGCGCACCTGCGTCGCGGTGACCAGACGCTCGAGCGCCAGACCGACCGGCTCACGCAGCACGCGGTCCGGCACCGGCTCGCGCAGCCACTCACGCAACAGCGTGGTGACGGCGGTGACGGTGTCCGAGGGCCGCTGCTGGGCCAGGAAGATCCGGAACACCGCGCCCTCGAGATCGGGGGTGCGGTCGAGCTCGGTGATCCCGTAGTGCGCCAGGGCGCGGGACAACCTCGTCCGGTACGCCTCGGGCAGTCCGGCGCGCTCGACGTCCAGGCTCTGCAGGTAGGTGTGGAAGTACTCGCGGGCGCTGTGCACGTGCCCGTGCTCGCCCTCGTCGTCCCACGACCGGTTGTGGCTCAGTTCGGTGAGGTCCGCGAACATCTGCACGAGTTCGACTTCCTCGGCCAGCGGACGATGGTTGTTCGCGATCGAGGCCCGGCGCGCGGCCAGGTAGTCCTCGACGACGCGGCTCTCGTCGTGCGGGTCGACGTCGAAGCCCAGCAGCAGACTGCGCAGATCCTGCAGGCCGCGGGCCAGGCGCTCGTCCGGCCGGACCGAATCGGATTCGCTGGGCAGATCCAGCTCCACCGCGCTGTTGGTGGTCTCCTCGGCGGCCTCGCCGTCCTCGGCGAGCGGCTCGAGCCGCAGCAGCGGCGCGCCGGTCTCGACCTGGCTGCCGACCGAGACGCCGCACTCCTTGACCCGGGCGCGGAACGGCGCGCGCAGCACCGTCTCCATCTTCATGCTCTCCAGCACGAGCACCGGGGCGCCCGCCTCGACCTCGTCGCCGATCGACAGCGGCATCGCGACGACCAGAGCGGGTGCGGGGGAGCGGACGACGCCACCCTCGTCGCGGCTGATCCGGTGGGTGACGCCCTCGACGTCGATCAGGCTGGTCGGCCCGTGGGTGCCGGTGATCAGGCGGTAGCGGGTGCCGTTGACCACGATGTGTCCGGTGTGGCTGTCGAAACGCTCGAGATCGACTGCGGCGGTACGGATCTCGTCACCGGCTTCGATGCCGATCCGGAACCGGTGCGCACCGATGCGGGCCACCCGCACGCGGTAGGTGACGCCGCGCAGCTTCAGATCCAGCGGACGACCGCTCTCGTGCTGCACCTGCGGACGCCCACCCGAGGCGGTGGACAGCAGCCGGTGCTGCTCGACGCGCTCCTCCTCCTCGTAGGCGTCGATGGCGGCGGCGGCCAGCGCGATGGCGGAGTGCCGGTGCGAGACCAGCCGTCCCTCGCCGCGCACGCGGTCGATCCAGCCGGTGTCGGCGCTGGCGTCGATCACCTCGGGCTGATTCAGCAGATCGAGGACGAAACTCTTGTTGGTCGCGCCGCCCTCGATGACCACGCGCGTCTGACCCACCGCGCGCCGCAACCGGCCCAGGGCCTCGTCGCGGTTGCGGCCGTAGGCGATGATCTTGGCGATCATGGAGTCGAAGGCGGCCGGAATCGTGTCGCCCTCGCTGACGCCGGTGTCGACCCGGATGCCCGGACCCGCGGGCAGGTCCAGCCGCGCGATGCGGCCCGGGGCGGGTGCGAAGTCGCGGTCGGGATCCTCGGCGTTGAGCCGGGCCTCGATGGCGTGTCCGCGCTCGGCCGGGGGCTCACCCTCGAGCTTGCCGCCGGAGGCGACCAGCAGCTGCGCGCGCACCAGGTCGAATCCGGTGGTGGATTCGGTGATCGGGTGCTCGACCTGCAGGCGGGTGTTGACCTCGAGGAAGGCGAACAGCTTCTCGCCGGGGTGGTAGAGGAATTCGACCGTCGCCGCGCCGCGGTAGCCGACGATGACCGCGAGCCGCTCGGCCGAGGCCTTGAGCTCGGCGGCCTGTTCGGTGCTCAGGACCGGCGAGGACGATTCCTCGATGATCTTCTGGTTGCGACGCTGCACCGAGCAGTCGCGCACGCCCAGCGCCCACGCGGTGCCCTGACCGTCCGCGATCACCTGGACCTCGACGTGCCGGGCGCCGGTGACCAGGCGCTCCAGGAAGACCACGCCGCTGCCGAAGGCCCGCGCGGCCTCCTGGCTGGTGCGCTCGTAGGCGTCGACCAGATCGGCCTCGTTGGTGATGACGCGGATACCGCGCCCACCGCCGCCCGCGGTCGCCTTGAGCATCAGCGGGTAGCCGATCTCGCCGGCCGCGGCCACGGCGGCGTCGACGGATTCGACCGCTCCGCGGCTCCACGGCGCGACCGGCACGCCGACCTCCTCGGCGATCAGCTTCGCGCCGATCTTGTCGCCGAGTTTGCGCATGGCCTCCGCGTTGGGGCCGATGAAGGTGATGCCGATCTGGTCGCACAGTTCCGCGAAGGCAGGGTCTTCGGCGACGAAACCCCAACCGACCCAGGCGGAATCGGCCTTGGTCGCGATCAGGGCGCGTTCGAGCGCCTTCAGATCCAGATACGGGCGCGCGGAGGCTGGGCCCAGGTCGTAGGCGATATCGGCCTCGCGCACGAATGTCGCGTTCCGGTCGACGTCGGTATACAACGCAACGGTTTCGATCGCCTGCCCCGTTTCCGCGGCCAGATCTCGAGCGGCGTGGATGAGGCGCATGGCGGCCTCGCCCCGGTTCACGATGGCGATGCGGCTGAACACTCGCCAACTCCTTTCCATTTCACGGCACTGACCCGATCGGGTGAGGGTTTGCGACTGTTGGTTGTGCGTAGTGTGCACCCTGTAGGTGGATATGTGCACGGCGTATGAGTGTTACTGGCCCGTATCCTCGGACAATGCCCCGTCAAGGGCATGGGAAGGGGTGCGATAGCTGGTCTGCGCCGCGATCGCGGTGCCCATCCAGCGCCGTAGGTAGCGCCGTAGTTCCTCGTCGCCGCGCGGCGGATTGCCCGGCGCCAGGAAGAACGACTGCATGGTCCGCAGGACGTATTCGACGAGTTCGGCCAGGGCGTCGTCGTCGTAACCGTGCTGCTCCCAGTCGACGTCGAAACGCCGGATCATGGTCACGCCGAATGCCTGCGCCTCCTCGGAGGTGAGGTTCTCGGGCTGCAGATTCGAGTACGTGCTCGACAACAGGATGCCCAGATGCGGTGTGGAGCGCACCTCGGACAGGGTGAAGACCACCCCTTCGGTCAGTGCCTCGACCGGGTCGTCGATACCGCTGACCTGCTCGGCCAGCCGATCGAGGAAGCCGTCCACCGAGGCGTACGCCGCGGCCCGCATCAACGCGTCCGAACTCGGGAAATAGCGGTACACCGTCTGCCGGGTGACCTCGAGCGTCTCGGCGACCTCGGCGATGTTGACCTCCGAGCCGGTGCGCCCGATCAACTCCACGGCCGCGCCGACGATCCGCCGGGAGGCCTCCTCGTCACTGCTCGGTGGGCTCCCGCCCCACCCGCGTCGTCGTGCCACTGACCTGCTTTCTCGGCTCGAACCGGCGTCGCGGGGGATCCCCCGATCGAATCGGCCCTCGACGCTACCAGGGAGCGCACCCGAAACCGGTGATGACGTTCTGCGCGAATCCAATCATACAAACATACGCGGCTATGTATGATCGTCTCGTCTAGCGGCCTGCGCGGGCAACGATGCCCGGATGAACGATGGAGGTAGAGCAGGTGACCGACCTACATGTCCGGAAGATGCGATTCGCATTCGCGGACTACGACGTGCCGTTCCTGTGGAACGAGAAGAATCCGGCCTTCTCGTCGATGGCGAACGCCGTGTCCTTCCTGGCGATCGGCTTCGAGAAGATGATCGTGAACATGATTCGCGAGGCGATGCCGCGGATCAGCGATCCGGAGGTGGCCGAGGAGGCCGACGCGTTCGTGCGCCAGGAGGGGCAGCATTCGACCGCGCACCGCCAGCACGTCAACGGACTGATCCGCCGGTATCCGCGGTTGCGCGAGACACTGGACGAGGTGATCGGCGAATTCGACCTGCTCACCACGAAAACCTCGCTGGACTACCGCCTAGCCTACACCGCGGACCTGGAGGCCACCTTCACTCCGGTGTTCAAGTTGATGCTGGACAACGACGCGAACCTGTTCGCGCCCGGCGACGACCGGGTGGCCTCGCTGTTCATCTGGCATTTCGTGGAGGAGGTCGAGCACCGCAGCTCCGCGCTGATCATCTTCGACGCGATCGTGGGCAGCGACGTCTACCGGATGCGGATGGCTCCCTCGATCTTCCGGCACGTGATGAAGGTGATCCGGATCGCCTGCAAGGGTTTCAATGCCCATGTGCCGCTGGAGGATCGGCAGGTGGACGCGTTGTCGATGTTCGCCATGCACCGGCACCGCCGCCGGTTGGGCCGGTGGATTCCGTCGCTGCGGGTCCCGGACAAGGGGACGATGCCGCGCGCGTTCACCGAACTGCCGTTGCGGGAACAACTGGTCGCGTTGAGCGGCATCGTGCGCAGTCAGATGCCTAGGCACAATCCGGCACACGAGAATCTGCCCGAACTCGCGGATCTGTGGTTCCGGCGTTTCGACGAGGGTTATGACGTAACCCTTTGGTACACGGCCGAATTGACCTCGTCGAAGTAAGGGGAATCATGTCCGATCACTGTTCGCCGACATTCGCTCGGCTGGCGACCGAGATGGGCTTCTCCTGCCGGACCGAGGGCGGGCTCATCGCCTTCCGCAATCCGTTCGCACTGGAGAACTGGACCCTGCCGGTACTCGAGGTCGTCATCATCCTGGGCGCGGTGCTGACCCTGGTGCACGCCATCCGGCGGCTGCGCCGCGACGGCGACCCCACCAATCTGGTGCTCTGGTTCGGCGCGACGGCCTACCTGTTCATCATCGAACCGCCGCTGTACTTTCCGGCCGCCTTCGGCATCAGCGGACATGTGGACACGATGTTCGCGCACAACGTGTTCACGGTCGACTTCCTGTGGGGGCGGCTGCCGCTGTACATCGTCGCGATCTATCCGTTCATGGCGACCATCGCCTTCGAAATCGTCCGCATGCTCGGCGTTTTCCGGCGATACGGGGTGCTGGTCGGCGCGATCTGCGTCGGGTTCGTGCACCATGCGTTCTACGAGATCTTCGATCACATCGGGCCGCAACTGAAGTGGTGGGAGTGGTCCACCGGGAATTCGCTCAATCAGCCCATGTTCGATTCGGTGCCGTTGTCCAGTGTGGTGGTCTTCGCCGCGCTGTGGCCGATGTCGCTGGCCTTCTTCGTGCAGCTGTTCGTCGGGCGGCATGTCGACTCCGGGCGCGAGTTCAGTGGCCTGCAACTGGTTTGGCGCACGATCGTGATCGGGATTCTGGGTTCGGCGGGCACCGGAGTGCTCCCGATTCCCGCCACGGTGCTCGGCGCGAACAACATCACCGTGCGCGGGTGGCTCTATGCCGCCGAACTTGTCGTGTTGAGCGTCATCGCGATTCCGGTCCTGGTGCGTCAATGGGTGCGGCTGCGGCAAGGTGAGGTTCCCGCATACTCGGACAACGTCGTTCGCATCTGCAGCGGGGTCTATCTGGCCGCCATGGCGGTGCTGTGGCTCACCGCGCTGCCTGATTTCCTGCACGCGTCGAACGGCTGGGCGCGCAACGCCGGTCCGGTGGGCAATATCTGGTACACCATCGCCTGTTTCGTCGTCGCGATCCTGTGCAGCGCGGCGGTTTTCGCCGGGCCGCGGTCGCGGAGTGCGGTGAGCGCGGGGGTGTCGCCGGAGGTGGCTCCGGCCGCCGGGTAAAACAGAGGTTCGCACGCGGATGATGCGTCCGAGCTTCGCAGACCGTGGGACATCCTCGGGGCGGCAGCCCTCCGGCTCCGAGGATGCCTTCCCGCGCAGTCGCGCGCAGATCTCGCATTTCTTCCGCGACCTCGACCTGGTCGATCCCGGAGTGGTGGTCAGCCGGCTGTGGCCCGCCCCGGCCGAATCCGCCGCCGAGGAGGTGGGTCACGCCAAGACCGCGGCCGAGATCGACGCCGAGGTCGCTTTCTTCTGCGGAGTGGCGCGCAAGCCCTGAACGGGACGGGGCGATCGGGAGCGCCTGTCGCCGATGCTGCGCCGGGATTAGAATTCGAAGCGGACCGAAATCCGACCGAGGGGAGGTCGTCATGCGAGTCGTGGACTTCGATCATCTGGTGCTGAACGTCTCGGATGTCGAGCGTTCGCTCGAATTCTATTGCAGCACACTCGGTTTGGAGCCCGTTCGAGCCGACGAGTGGCGAGCCGGGCAGGTCCCGTTCCCGTCGGTGCGGGTGACCGATCATACGGTCATCGATCTGCAGCACATGCCGCGCGGCGAGGCGAACGTCGATCACATCTGCCTGGTCGTCGAGCCACTGGACTGGCAGGAGATCATCGACTCCGGCATCTTCACGGTGCTCGAGGGGCCCGTTTCCCGTTGGGGTGCCCGAGGTCAGGCGACGTCGATCTACGTCGCCGACCCGGACGGCAACACCGTCGAATTGCGTTGGTATCCGGAGGATTCCACCGCCTGAGTGCAGATCGTCGTCAGAACCGCGTCGACGGTCTGCTCGGCCAGTCGCGGTGTCAACGGTTGGTGCCCGAACAGCACCCGGTAGTACAGCGGCGCGGCGAGCAGGTCGAGCACGAAGTCCATGTCGAAGTCGGCCCGGATCTCGCCGCGTTCGATCGCCGACCGCAACGCGGCCGCGCTCGATTCCCGTCGCGGGAGGAAGACCCGGCTGCGGAATTCCTCCGACAGTTCCGCGGACGCCGACAGTTCCGCGACGAGCGCGGGCAGCGCCTTGCCCAGCGGCGTACTCGACAGTGCGCGAACCAGCGTTGAAATGCCTTCGAGGAGATCGGATCTCAGATCCCCGGTGTTCGGGGTCGGCGCGACGCCCATCAGTTCGGCCACCGCATCGACGACCAGATGACGTTTCGACGGCCACCGCCGGTACACCGCAGGCCGGTGGACGCCGGCCCGGGACGCCACCGCGCCGATCGTCAACTGTTCGTAGCCCTGTTCGTCGAGCAACTCGACCACGGCGGTACGGATGGCCGCGTCGAGTCGGGTGTCCCTGGTTCGCGCCATCAGAACACCGGCCGGGGGACCAGTACGACTCGCCACCCGTCCGGATCCTCGAACGTCAGCGCTCCGACCCCGGCCCAGTACGGATTTTCCGCCTCCACCGGCTCGTGTCCGGCTGCGGCCAGCCGCTCGACGAGTACGTACATCGCCGCCTCGCCGCGGAAGTACAGCACCAGCAGATTCTCCGCGGTCGGCGCCGGGCACGGGCTGCCGTCGACGTGGCTGGTGAATTCGAGGTGGTAGTCGGTGCCGGGCAGGCCGAGCATCACTCCGTCGTACCCGGCGTGATTCTCGAACCGGTACAGGACGGGCAACCCGATCACGCCGGCATAGAACCCCTCCACCTCGGCCAGTTTGTCGGTGGGCCGTGCCACCCGGACCTGCCCCACGGACAGGCCGCTCGGCCATCCGGCCGTGTCGGTTCCGCTCATATCGAAACGGTACATCATGTACCGATATTCGGTCGACGTCGCCGTGGATCCCGACGATCCGGCCTATGTTGCGTGGCAGGAGCTTTCGGCAGCGGTGAGCATCGACGGATCGACCGCGTCTGCCATGGCCTGATACCCCCGGGGGCCGGGATGCAGATGATCGGCACTGCTGGCGGCGGCCCGCAAGACGGCGGGATCGGCGGGGTCGCGCAGTGCGGCGTCGAAGTCGACCACACCGTCGGCGAGGTGTTGGGTGCGGATCCACGCGTTGATCCGCTGCCGGGTCGCCTCGCTGTTCGGTGCCAGGGCCAGTCCGTCGATGAGGGCGTTCGAGGCGGGGAGCAGTGTGCCCAGCCAGATCTTCACGCCTCGGGCGTGGGCTCGCGCGATGAGCTGCTGATATCCGGCGATCATCTGATCGGCGTCGGGCCGGGGCAGCAGACCGAGATCGTTGATCCCCTCCTGGAGCAGAACTCCGGCGACCCCGGCCTGATCCAGGGCGTCCCGATCGAAACGTTCCAATCCGCTCGGGCCGAGCATGAGTGGTTCACCGCTGCTGAGCACTCGATTGCTGCCGATGCCCGCGTTCACCACGGAGATCGGGATTCCGGCGCGGCCGAGGATGTGTTGCAGACGGTCCGGGTAACGGCCGTCGGTATCGGCGACCGTGCGGTCGGCCGGGACGCTGAGCGGGGTGGAGCCGACGAAGCCGTCGGTGATGGAGTCGCCGAACGCCACGACCGCACGCACCGGACCGGAGGCGGCGACGTCCAGGCCCGAGACGTACAGCCAGGAATCGGTGGTGGCTCCGAACCCCCGCTCGTCGGCCCGCGTGGTCAGATCGCCGCTGCGCGCCGTCGCATAGTAGGAGGTGGCGTTGGCATTCCAGTGCTTGGTCGGCGGACCTGCCGAACCGGGTACGTAGACGCTGACGGCGAGCGGCGTGAATGCGTTGAACCGCAAGGGAACCGGGTCGCTGACCGCGTCGCCGCCGACCGGCACGGTGATCGCGGTCTTCCCGCCGAAACGCACCGGCTGCGGGTCGCGCACCCCGGCTGCGGCGGCGCGAACGCCGACGCTCACCCGTCCGAAGGTCACCGGGGTGAGACCGAACCGGTTGGTCAGATGGATCCGCACCTCGGACCCGCCGAGATGAGGAGTGATGACCATGCGGAAGGTCTGATCGTCGACCGACAGGGGGACCGGACCGCCCGAGGCGTCGACCGGTGTGATCGCATCGGTGGGACTGGCGAGCCAGCTCGCGACGAAATGCCTACCGCAGGAACCGGATTCCGCCACACTCGACGGTGAGGCCACCACCGCACCCGCGATCAGCGCACCCACGGCCGCCACCACTCCCGCGCCACGCGCGCCGCGCCGCCGCGCGCGCCGCTCGCCGCCGACGACGTTGTCGGATCCCACTGTTCACACCTCTCGTCGCAGCCACCCCGAGCGGTCCGATCCGGCAGGACGCGCTGCTCGGAGTCAGGATCGGACGTCGTCGACATCCGATCCGCACCCGGCCGCCCGGCCAAAAATAGACACTTGGTGGTCAAAGTGTCTATTAATGTAGAGGGCGCACCCTCGTTAGTCCAGAGAAGTTCTGGACCGGCTCGAATCAAGGCCTCCCGCAACGGAAATCGGCCTTCGGGTCGATCGGGGATGACGACTGCGGCTCGGTTGTCTGGCGGTCGGCGAACCATGATGAGAGACTGGTAAGTAACTCGTATCAAACTCTCGCCGCATGTGGCACACTCGGTGATGAAAGCCGCTGCCCCGTCGACGAAGCCGGGAAGGACACCGATCATGACCGAGCGTGTGCCCCCGAATCGGGGGCCGGCACGCACACCGCCGCACCGCACCGCGCGCGCGGCGACCGATGCCGCGGACACCCTGTTCCTCACCGACGAGATGTCGGCGTGGCTCTCACCCGCCTACGGTGCGGCGAACGTCGTGATGCAACTGGCCCGCGCCGGAATCGCCTACGGCGTGATGGAGAGCCGGGTCGACAGCGGCAATCTGCACGAACACCCGATCAAACGCGGGCGCACCACCATGACGTACATCGCGGTGGCTGTGGCGGGCAGCGCCCGAGATCGCCGGATCTATCGCGAGGCCGTCGACGCCGTGCACGCGCAGGTCCGCTCGACGTCGCGGAGTCCGGTGTCCTACAACGCTTTCGACCCGGAACTGCAACTCTGGGTCGCCGCGTGCATGTCCGCGGTATTCGCGGACACGCGCCGGTTGCGCGGCGGGCGCACCTATCACGATCCCGAGGCCGTGCACCGGGCCGCGTCGGTATTCGCGACCATGTTGCAGGTGCCGCCGCAGATGTGGCCCGCCGACCGCGAGGCGTTCGACCGGTACTGGAACGAGCAGCTCGATCGGCTCGAATTCGACGATCGGATGCGCGAATTCCTCATCGGCATAGCGCGATTGGACTTCCTGCCCCGTCCGGTCCAGATCCTCCTGGGGGAGTGGGATCTGTTCATGACGCTCGGATATCTGCCGCCGAGGCTGCGCGAGAAGCTGGGTTTCGACTGGACCGCCGCCGAGCAACACCGTTTCGACCGTTGGCAGCGCGGTCTGGCCGTACTGGACCGGCTCACCCCGCGCGCGGTGGTGCGGTTGGGCATGCGCGCCGCGATCTGGGATATGCGCCTGCGGTACGTCACCGGAGCGACCGTCGTATGAACAGTGTCACCAAGGGAAACGAGGTACCGTGACCACCACCGAATCGACGCCGGGCGACGCCGTCCCGTCATCGGAACAGCCTGATGCACAACTCGATCCGCGACACCGCGCGCTGGTCGAGGATGTGCGCTGGTTCCTCGGGTCGCCGCTGGGCGGCGTCTTCGGCGGCCTCGCACTCGATCAGGTCGCCTATCGGCGGATCGCCGCGGCCGTGGACCGCACCGGGCGTTTCGCCGACAATTTCACCGACCGCGGCATTCGCAGTTTCGCGTTCACCGCGTTGATGGCATTCGGCGATCCGACGGACCGGGAGGCATTCCGCGCTGATCTCAAGCGGCTGCACGCGGATGTGAAGGGAACGGGCCGAGGCGAATTCGCCGACGACCGGTACAGTGCGCTCGCACCGGAGCTGTGGATCTGGGTCGCGGTCAGTTCGTTGCACGTGTTCTACCTGGCCTACCTGTACGTGTGCGGGCGTCGGCTCGACGAGCAGGAGAAACAGGTCGTCTACCGGACCATGTGCGCGGAGATGTCGTATCTGGAACTGCCCAGCCGCGCGGGCAAACTGCCCGAGACGGTGCAGGAGATGACCGACTACTACGACCGGGTCGCGGCCACCGAACTGGCCGACAACGAATTCCTGCAGTTCGCCCGCCGCAACTTCATCGCCCCGCCGCCGTCGAAAATCCTGATCCCGCCGGGCCTGCATCCGGTGCTCAGGCCGATCTGGCGGCCGCTGACGAAGCTGGCCGCCCGGCCTACCATCGTCTGCTCCGATACCGTGGCCCATCCGCGGATGCGGGAGCTGTTCGGCGTGCGCACGACCGCCCGGGACCGGCTGGAGTTCGCGGTCTACGTGACGATCCTGCGACTGGCCTGGCGGCTGCTGCCGCGCCGGTTGACCCTGGAACCATTGGCCTACAACCGTTATCGGTACGAGCGGATCCGCCGACGGTATCGCAGCGTGCTGCTGGATTCCTTCGCCGCACCCTGATTCCGCAACATTCCGGAGGGGGAACGGGAACGCTGAACGAGCCGGTCAGCCGGGACGTTTGAGCAGATCCATCTGTTTGTAGACGTCGCCGAGGTGGTCCAGGTGTCTGCGCATCAGGGTCATGGCGGTCATGGAATCGCGCTGTTCCACCGCGGCGAGGATCGCGCGATGGTCGTCGTCCACGCAGGTCCAGAAGTCCTCGGGGGCGGTGTCGCGGCTGAACCGGCTGCCGAGCACCCGGAACACCGGGACGGTCACCAGATCCAGCAGCGGATTGTCCGCCGCGCGCAGCAGCACCCGGTGGAACTCGTGGTTGACCGCATAGGTTTCCGACCCCAGCGATCCCGACGGATCGAACAGCGCCGCATGGAGTTCCTCGATATGGGTGTCGTTGTGCCGGAACGCCGCGGCACCCGCGGCGGGCACGCCCAGCGACTGCGCGACGAGCCGCACAGCTTCCAGGCAGCCGCTAGGGAGCGAATCTCGTTGGGCCTGCGGACGGACCTGCACCTCCGTCGCCCGCCGATCTCGGTCGACCGGAGTGGATGATCTCCGGGGTGTGGAGCTGGAAAATCCAGTGGCACAGCTATTTCCGGTGCCTCGCTGTCCAGCCGGTAGGACTCCGGATCTTCAGGTTGAAGGAATGTTCGCCCAGCGCGCGGCGAGTACATCGCGATGCGGATCGGTCGCCGGAATCCAGACGGGCCCGTCGAGACCTTCGGGTGTGAACTCGGCCGACAGCTGTTCGGCATGTTCGCGCAGAGCTGCGACACTCGGTCGGTGTTCGTCGGCGCGGGTGATCAACGACCAGCACCACAGCGGCGCCGGATCGTGGATCGGCCGTGCCCGCAGGCCCGCGGGCAACGGCGTCGGATGGCGTTTGGGGGAGGCCAGGACCGGTGCGTCGAGCCGCTTGCAGTGCTGATGGAATGCGGCGCCGGTGATACCGCCGTCATCGATGCGCAGGAGGCGGCACCCGATCGACTCGGCGAACTCGATCGCGAACCGGTTCCACGCATCCCAGGACGTCAGATCGGAATCGACCAGTACGGTGAGTTCCCCGGCGGCGACCGATGTCGCGCCGACCCGGGGCGTGACAGCGAAAAGCGGTTCGGCCCACAGCAATCGGTAGTCGAGCCGCTCGTCGCGGTGCGGAGCCCAGGTGACGGCGGCGTCCAGGCCGCCGTCGAGCACTCGTCCGATCTGGACGTGACTGGGCATCACCCACTCGTCCACCCGCGGATCCGAGCCGGGGGAGGCGAGCAGCTTGTCGGGCAGCCAGCTCACATAGCCGAGCCGCAGCGGCCCGGTGGTTCCCGCCAACCGACGCTCGGCCGCGGCAGCCAGTGACAGGATCTCGCGGGCGTCGGACAGCAGCATCGTGCCCGCGGAGGTGAGTTCGACGTGGCGGCGGTCCCGCTCGAACAGTGTCACCCCCAGACTCGCCTCGAGCGCCTTGATCTGCTGGGACAGCGACGGCGCCGCGATGTAGAGCCGCGCGGCGGCCCGGCCGAAGTGCAGTTCCTCGGCGACGGCGACGAAGTAGCGCAGCTGCCGCAGTTCCATCGCCTCAGACTAAACCCGGTGTCAGGCGTGTTCGGCGTGAGCCTGTCGATCATCGGCAGGCGAATGCGGGACCGGTCGACGCTGTGATGACCGGGCACTGCGGCATGCGCTCGGTCCCGCAGACTATTGACCAATTCCGCGCAGCTCGCTATTTTGGAACAAAAGTTAGGTTCCCTAGGGTGGTCCGTCCGGCCTTCTGCTCGGCCGGACCGATGTGCGCGTTCGCGTGCGACCCGACTCGACCGGTACCCCGAGATCGAATCCATTGCCCGCCAGGGCGGTCGATGCCACCCGCGCGGTGTGGAAAGGCGGAGAACATGTATGAATTGGTCGAAGCGGACCCGTATTACGACCCATACGATTTCGCGATCGATGACGATCCGTATCCGGTGTGGCAGCGATTGCGTGCGGAAGCGCCGCTGTATCGTAACGACAAATACGGGTTCTACGCGTTGAGCCGATATGCGGATGTCGCCGAGGGCCTGCATGATTGGCGGACATTTCGATCGGGGCGCGGTACCGTGCTGGACATCATTTCCAGCGGGGTGCAGCTTCCGCCGGGGCTCATACTGTTCGAGGATCCGCCCTCGCACGATATCCACCGCAGGATTCTGGCGCGTGTGTTCACGCCGCGCCGGATCGCGGCCGTCGAGCCCATTGCCAGGCAGTTCGCGGTCGCGGCGCTGGACCGGCTGGGCGACGCGCACCGGTTCGATTTCATCGCCGATCTGGGCGCCGCGATGCCCATGCAGACCATCGGCGCGTTGCTCGGAATTCCCCAGCATGACCAGTCGACGATTCGTGACACCACCGACAGCATCATTTCGCTGGAATCCGGCGAACCGGGGGAGGGAATGAAAGTCGAACCGCCGAATCTCGAGCTCATCGCCGAATATGTCGACTGGCGTGCGCGCAATCCCTCCGACGATCTGATGACCGATTTGATCAATGCCCGGGTCGAGGACGCGGACGGTACGGAAAGGCCGCTCACCCGTACGGAGATATTGACCTATGTCAGCATGATCTTCGGTGCGGGGAGTGAAACCACCACGCGGCTGATCGGATTCATCGGGCAATTGCTCTCCGAGCATCCCGATCAGCGACGCCAGCTCGTCGTGGACCCCTCGCTCATCCCCGGCGCCATCGAGGAGGTGCTGCGTTTCGAACCGCCCTCGCCGGTGCAGGGCCGCTATGTCGCGAGTGCGACCGAGTACTACGGCCACACGGTCCCCGAGGGGTCGGTGATGCTGCTGCTCAACGCCTCGGCCAACCGTGACGAACGGCGGTACGCGGACCCCGATCGCTTCGACATCCACAGGCAGGGAAGCCATTTGAGTTTCGGGTTCGGACTGCATTTCTGCCTCGGCGCCGCGCTGGCCCGGATGGAGGCGCGCGTCGCGCTGGAGGAGGTCCTGCTCCGCTGGCCGGACTGGGAGGTCGACTACGCGGGCGCGGTCCGGGCACACACCGCCAGTGTCCGCGGCTGGGCGAAATTGCCGGTCGTGACACGGTGAGCGACGAGGGGCCCGTCCGCGGGCCCCTCGTATCATCCTGTCCGGCAACACGTTCGGAGCGTGCGATCACCGAGGCTGATTCGGGACGCCCGGAAACAGTTGCCCCGCAGGCCCTGCGGTCACCTGCCCCTGCATCTTCGTCACCAGATGGGGTGCGAAGACAGCGCCGTAGAGCGCGGTGCCCAGAACCACGATCCCGACTACGGACAGCACCGAGGACCGGACACGGTTCGCCGACAGCCGGTCGGCCAGCACATCGATGACAGTGCGTCCCTCCGCATCGGTCCGGCCCAGCACATACGTGAAAACCATCATCTGCACACCCATCGCGAGGGCGTCGTAGAGCGGGTACTGATGTTTGGTCCCCTCCCACAGCGCCAGCCCGTGGATCACGCGGCCGTAGTAGAACACCCCGAGTCGCGCGCCCAGGATCGCGTTGAACAGGAACGCCCAGACGAAACCGACCACCAGGCCGACGACGAGCAGGGTTTGCGGTCGGCGCCAACCGAATCGGGCGATCAGCCACCGTCCGAGCGCCGTGCCGAGCACCGCGGGCAGCACGAAATAGGCGATGTAACCCGGCGGCACCGCGGCGGGCAGTCCGCCCCAGGTCATGTTCAGCGGCCACCACGACGGCATGCGCGGTATCGCGGGCGGGAACTGCGCGTAGACGGCCCAGTCGTAGGGCGCCTCGATCCAGGAGAACGACATCGCCGAAACGCACAGCAGCAGTAGGGGATGCAGCCGACGACGGCGACAGGACAGGTACACCCCGGCGGCCAGGAATGCCAGCCCGCCGACGTAGGCGAAACCGATGGCGGCCTTCAGTAGCGGTGTCGAGGTCAGCGTCATCGATCACGCTCCTGGTCGCGGCGGGCTTCCGGGTCGAACCGGTACACCACGCCGAAGATGACGACGACGAGCCCGAACAACGTGCCCAGCATGATGCCTGCGCCCATGTCCGCACCCCCTTCGAAACGAGCTCCGGAGAGCTTTGGATAGCAGCCACTATCCTAAATGAGGACAGTGGGCACTGTCCTATAATTTCGCCAACCGTCCAGAGCTGTTTCCAGGAGCGAACGATCGTGCCCCACAAGCCTTCCGGTCGTAGCGGCCCGGCCGATCCGCCCACCCGCCGGCCCCGCGGCGAGCCGCGCCGACTGCTGCTCGACGCCGCTCGCACCCTGTTCGCGCGGCAGGACTACCGCAGCACTACGACTCGGGAGATCGCCGAGGCGGCCGGTGTGAGCGAACATCTGCTGTTCCGCAACTTCGGTTCGAAGGCGGCCCTGTTCCGCGAGGCCGTGGTGCTTCCGTTCACCGGCTTCGTGGACGAGTTCGGCCGCACATGGCGAGCGGTCGTGCCCGACGAGACCGACGAGCAGGATCTGGCCCGGCAGTTCGCCGGACAGCTCTACGACCTGTTCGTCGAGAACAGAGGTTTGGTCATCACGCTGCTGGCGGCCGAGGCTCTCGCTCCGGAGGAAATCGAGGACACCGGCATCGCCGACATCAGGCGCGCGCTCGACGCGCTCGGTCGGATCAGCGCCGAGGGTATGCACCTGCGGGGCGTGCGGTCGGATCATCCGGCCCTGGCGGCGCATTCGACGGTCGCGATGATCGCCGGGATGGCCGCCCTGCGCTCGACCTACTTCGGCGCCGAGCAGCCGCCCCGAGCGGCGATCGTCGAGGAACTCACCCAGGCGATCCTGTACGGCTTCCTGCATCGACGCGGCTGACCGGAGAGGTCGGTTGCCGGGCGCGGCGGTCCGCGCTAATTTGTAAACAGTACTGTTCTGTTTATAAATTAGTCGAGAAGGGAGCCGGTCATGGAGGTGCTGATCGTCGGTGCGGGGCCGACCGGATTGACCGCGGCCTGTGGATTGCTCGAGCGCGGGGTCGCGGTGCGGGTGGTGGACAGTGCGCCGGGGCCGGCGACCACCTCGCGCGCGCTGGGTCTGCAGCCGCGCGGGGCGGAGGTGCTGCAGCGTCTCGGCGCGCTCGGTGATCTACCGCAGCGCGCGGCCGACGTGCGCGGAGCGGGGATTCACGTGAACGGCCGGAAGATCGTCGACGTGGGCGCGGCGTTCGACGCCGCCGGACCACGGCTGCTGTGGATCCCGCAGACGGAGATCGAGGCGCAGTTGCGCGAGCGGTTGGCCGCACTCGGTGGCCGGGTCGAGTGGAACCGCCCGTTGCGCGGCCTGGTGCAGGACTCCGACGGGGCGGAGGTGGATCTCGGCGGCGAACAGGTGCGTGCGCAGTGGGTGATCGGCTGCGACGGCGCGCACAGTCAGGTGCGCAAGAGTGCCGGGATCGGATTTCCGGGATCGCAGTTGACCGAGCGGTTCCTGCTCGCCGATGTCCATGCCGAACTGCCCGGCCGGGCTCGGGTCATGGGGATATTCCTCGGCGCGGCCGGCCAGTTCGTGGTGATGCCGCTACCGCATCCGGACGGTGACCTGTGGCGGTTGATGGCCCCCGTCTCCGGCGATCACGCCGACGATCCGGACGAGGCCGAGATCCTGAAGTTGCTGTGCCGCTTCGCTTCCGAGCGCGCGGGGATCCCGGATCTGCGTATCGACCGCGCGGTGTGGACCTCGGTGTTCCGCTTCAACCGCCGACTGGCCGATACGTATCGCCGCGGCCGGGTGCTGCTGGCCGGGGATGCCGCGCACATCCACTCACCGCTCGGCGGCCAGGGTTTGAACACCGGTATCGGGGACGCCGAGAATCTGGCATTCAAGCTGGCCTTGGTGATCAGCGGGCGAGCCGGAGTCGATCTGCTGGACACCTACGCCGCCGAACGACGGCCGATCGCGGAATCGGTGCTGTCCGCGACCAGCGTCGGCACCAGAATCGGTTTCGCCGAAACAGCCACGGGCCGAAGGCTGTTCGCCGTGCTGTCGCCGCTGCTGCGCATCCCCGCGATACAGCGTCGGCTCACGGGCGCGGCATCCCAGCTGGGGATCAGCTATCGCAACGGGCCGTTGGCCGCTCCGGCGGCCCGGCGTGCGCGGGGCGGCCCGCAACCGGGCGATCGCGTGCCGAACATCCTCACCCGCGACGCCGAGGGGTATGACGCACCGCTGCACAGCCAACTCGGCGCCGGCTGGGCGGTACTGGCGAGCGGCGACGCTGCCGAACACCTCCGTCAGGCAGCGAAACGACTTGGCGCGGAACAGGTCCGGACGTTGAGGCCGATCACCGGAATGCTACGCGAGGTCTGCCTCGTCCGCCCCGACGCCCATCTCGCCTGGCGGGGCACCAGCGCGGCGGAGTTGGGCCGCTGGTTGGATACGGCACTGTGCCACAACGAACGGAGGCCGGTGTGAGCGAGATGATGCGCAGGGGCGTCGTATGAGCGAGGAGACATCCGCCGCCTCGCGCGGACGTCCCCGCGATCCGCGCGCGGACGAGGCGATCCTGCGTGCGGCCCTGGAACTGTTCATCGAACACGGTGCGGACGCCACCAGCATCGACCAGGTCGCCAAACGCGCCGGTGTGGCCCGGCTGACCCTGTACCGGCGCTGGCCGAACAAGGAGGCGCTGCTCATCGCGGCGCTGGACCGAGCGCGCGATATCGACGACCTCGCGCTCTACCGGCAACTGCTGGACACCGACACCGAACCCGCCGAACACGAATTACGCAGTGCGGTAACGACACTGCTCGAGACGTTCACCGAGATGGTCACCCGCACCGACATGCGCCGCCTGATCGCCCGGCTGATCGGCACCGCCTCCAGCCACCCCGAACTGCTGCGCACATTCTGGGATACCTACCTGCGGCCCCGTCGCGAACTCACGCACGCGGCCCTGCGTCGCGCGATCGAACTCGGTGGCCTGCCGCCCGGCACCGACCCCGAACTACTGCTGGACACCGTGGTCGGCACGGCCCTGTTCCCGAGCCTGCTGTACCCCGACCCGCCGAGCGAGGAATCCGTGCGCGAGCGGGTGAACGCGGTACTCCGCCAACTCGGCATCGAGCCTCCGGCATGAGTATCCGGAGTGCCGGAGACCGATGTATCCCGGCCGGGGAATCGGCTGACTGATCACAGAGGCGCCAGTCCGAGTCGGCTCCTGGCTTCGGCGTAGAGATCCGTCGGCAGCGGTCCGCGAGCGGCGATCGCGATGTTGTCGCGCAGGTGCTCGAGATTGCCGGTTCCGACGATGGTGCTGGCCACGTCGGGATGACTGATGGTGAAGCGCAGGACGAATTCGTGGCGGCTCATACCGTCGAGCAGCTCATCGAAACGAGCTGTCTCCCAACGATCCTGGGCCGAGGGGCCGGACGAGCTCAACGGTTCGACCGTGAAGTTCCGCTCCGCCGACGCCGTACCGCGCGCGGTGCCGCCGCGAATGATCACACCGGCCTCGGCCCGCGCCGCGCGCGTGATCAACGCATCGTGGTCGGGTTGCAGCGCCGAATAGGGGATCTGGAACTCGTCGAACACGTCCATCTCGATGTGCTCGGGCAGGTGGGGCAGTGTGCCGGACATGCCGATGAAGCGCACCTTGCCCTCGTCCCGCAGTGACTGCAGGGTTTCGATGGTTTCCGCGGCCGCCATCTCGCCGCGCGAGGGCGACAGATGCACCTGAACCAGATCCAGGCGATCGGTGCGCAACCGTGTCAGGCTCTGTTCGACGCCCGCCCGGACATTCGCGGCGCTGAAGTCGTGTGTGTCGGGCATGGGTAGTACGCCGGGCGGCAGGGACAACGCGCAACCGCATTTGGATGCGAGGAAGTACTCGTCTCGACGCGAACCGAGGTGGCGGCCGATCAGTTCCTCGCTGTGGCCGTAGTCGATCGATGTGTCGACGAGGTTGACGCCGAGGTCGAGCAGTTCGTTCAGCAGCCGCCCGGCGTCCTCGTCGGAAAGCGTTGGGCCGCTCATGTATTCGGGCCCGCGTAACTCCATGGCGCCATAGCCCAGGATGGACACCTCGGCCCCGGTCCGGCCGAGCACTCTGCTGGGAAGAGTCATTGTTCGTTCCTTTCGATCCGACTGCACCATTACGGTACTGAGCAGTTTCGGAACTGACAAGTACTATTCTGAGCGAGAGTTCGGAGGTGCGCAGTGTCGGAGCGACAAGGCCAGGGTGGCCGGAAACGCGATGCGTCGCGTGACGGGGTCATCCTGGAGGCGACGTTGGATGTGCTGGCCGAGACCGGTTACGAGCGAATGACCACAGATATGGTGGCCGCCCGCGCCGGCGCCAGCAAAGCGACGATCTACCGGCGGTGGCCGTCGAAGGCCGACCTCGTCGTCGATGCGGTGGAGAGCCTGCGTGCCGAACCCGCCACCGTCGCGGCCGACACCGGAACTCTCGTCGGGGATCTGGACTCGCTCCTGGACGCGTCCGGCAATCCTTCCGCATCGAGAAAGTCCAAGGTCATGATGGGTCTGCTGTCGCTGATGCCGCACGACGCAGACCTGTCGGGCGCGGTCCAACGCCGCATCGTGGGCCCCCGCACCGAAGCGATCCGAACCGCCGTCGAACGAGAGCAGGCGCGCGGCGGAATCCGCCCGGACCGCGACCCCGGCCTCCTCGCCTCGGTGGTCGCGGCCATGCTCGCCTACCGCTCGATCGTCACCGGCGAGCCCGTCGACCACCAGTTCCTGACAACCCTCGTGGACGGCGTGCTCATCGATCGGTAATCAGTAGCTTCCCAACGCTTGTTCACACCTGGCGGGCGAGACCGACGGCGATCTGGACGCGGGACTGCAGATCGAGTTTGTTCAGAATGCTGGACACGTGGGTCTGCACGGTCCGCCTGGACAGGAACATCCGCGTGGCGATGTCGGAGTTGGATCCGCCCTGGGCAACCAGTTCGGCAACCTTCTGCTCGGTGGGGGTGAGTGCTTGCCAGCCGGTCTTCGGCCGTTTGCGGGGGCCGCGCGATCCCCGACGGACACCATGTTCGCGCAGTCGCGACTCGGCTCGCGAGATATCCCATTGGGCGTCCATGCCCGCGTACGAGCGCATCGCCGCGTCCAGAGCCGACCGAGCGTCCGCGGTTCGGCCGTGGCGCGCGAGGATCACGGCGAGTTCTTCGCGGGCCTGTCCCTCGTAGAGCGGGCGTCCGGCGCGGTGGAAGGCCTGCGCCGATTGCTCGAGCAGTTCGGGCTGGTCCAGGGACAATCCGCGGCACAGCAACACGGTGCCGCGTCTGCTGAGCGTGGAATAGCGGGCATCGAGAGTCTCGGCCGCGGTCGACATCTCGTCGAGAACCTGTCGGTTGCCCGATGCCACCGCCAAGCGCGCGACATCGGGATAGGCGTAATACACGGTCGATCCGGCCAGCCCCGACGCCAGCTTCCGACATGCCTCGGAGAGAATGTCCAGCGCCTCGTTCGGCTTGCCCCGAGATTCCAGCAACAACGCGTCGACCCAGGAATCGAAGTGCAGATACGTCTGGCTGCCGACCCGGTCGTCCGGTCCCGCCCAGTTGAGACCCGCATCGAAAGTGCCTCGGTGCACGGCGATCAGCGCGGTCATGCTGTTGGTCACCACACCATGGCCGAAGATGTCCGGCAAGCCTTGGCGGGCAAGGATTTCGGCGAGCGCATCGTCCCAGCGGCCGCTCAGGAAATACAGCCGGGCTCGCGACACCAGATGCAGTCCACGGTTCTGCAAACCATCGACCACGGCGTGGCCCAGAATCTCCTCGGCCTCGGCGGCCCGGTCGAGCTCGATCAAGGAATGCGCTCGAAGCACGTACGGATCGAGCTGATCCAGTCGATTCCCGGAGCGCTGACATGTTTCGTACGCGGCGGCGACCCGCTCACCGAGTGCGAGAGCCTGGTCCAGGTAGCCCTGGGTGTATCGCAGTCCGCCGAGGGTGGTGCAGCCCATGCCGACGGTCAGCGGGTCGTCGAGATCGTCTCCGATCGAAATGGCTCGCGTCGCGGCTTGTTCGCCGACATCGAATTTCTCGGCGAAGAAGTAGAACAGGGCCAGGAATGCGTTGTAGAGGCCCTCTTCCCACCGGGTCAGTCCCGGCTGGGCCAGTACGAGGTTCGCCGTGGCGGCCGCGTCGTCGAGCCGGCCCTGAGCGTAGTACGCGCGCACCAGAAGCCACTGCAGCGCTTTGTCGTTCGCCGAGCCCGGCGCGGTGGAGGTTCGGCTCGCGAGGATGGCCTTGGCCGTGGTCTCCGCTTCGGCCGCGCGGCCGTTCCACAGCAGGGCCCGGACATGCTGAACCCGAAAGTTCTCGTGGGCGGTTCGGTCCGATCCGGAACCTGCCACCACTCCGGCGAGCAGGTTGATGGCCAGCTCGGGGGCCCGAACGGTGAGCGTGTCCGCGGTTTCGGCCAGCCATCGCAGGCTCTGGTCGTCCAGGGGAGCGTCGCCGGCCAACAGGTAGTTGGCGATACGTTCGGCCGGGGCGCCCGCTGTGATCAGCACGCGGCCCGCGCGAAGCTGCAGCGAGGTGCGGGCCGATGTGGGCAGCTGATCGGCGAATACCTGACGCAGCAGATCATGCCGAAAGACCAGCTCGTCGCCGGATTTGACCAGCATGCCCGCTTCGGTGGCGATGCTGATGGCCTCCCAGATCTCCATCACCGCCAAGTCCAGGACCGTCGAGAGCTCCATCGCCTCGACGCTGGTGCCGAGAGCCGCGGCCATCGTCAGTACCTGCTGCGCCGTGCGAGGTAGGAAATCCAGTCTGCGCTCGACGGTTTCGGTGAGCGACTCGGGCAGCGGGAAGCGCTCCGGCTGCCCCGCGGGAACTGTCACCAGCTCGGTGATCTCTCGGCCGACGGTGAGTGCCTCTGCCTGCTGTAGGCCCGCCACCAGCTCGACGACGTAGAACGGGTTACCGCCCGCGCCTGCGACCGCAGCGGTCAATGCCGGGCCGGGCGCGGCCCCGAGCCGGTCTTCGATCAGAGCCGCGACGTCGGGTTCGGTCAGTGGTTTGAGCTGCAGCTCCGTGGCGCCCCAGGCATAGAACTGCTTCAGCAGGGCGGCCAGGCTTTCCCCCCGCGGCAGGGGCCGCATCGCCAGGACGATCATCAACGGGAGTTCGGTGGCGGTCTCGCCGAGTCTCTCCAGTGCGGCCAGGCTGGACGGGTCGGCCCAGTTGGCATCGTCCAGTATCAACATCACCGGACTCGTGGTGCACCATTGATCCACCAGAGCCAGCAGCGCCTCGACGACCGCGAAGTGCCGGCTGAACGCGCCGTCACCGGGCAGATCGACGCCGCGCAGCAACGAATGAAGTTGTGCCGCAGAAGGATCGAGCGTTCCGTGGCCGATACCCAGGCACCAGCCGAGCGCGGCGTAGGGCACCTCCTGCTCGATCTCCGCGGCTGTGCCCCGCAGCAGCCGTGCCCCGTGCGAGGACGCCGATCGGCTCACCGCATTCAGCAACGAGGTCTTGCCGATTCCCGGCTCGCCGCTGATGATCACGATCCCGCCGCGCCCCGCGGCGGCTTGCTCGGCAACTGCGGAGATCCGGGCGAAATCGTCCTGCCGTCCGACCAATCGGTTGCTTCCCGTTCGATCGCGGCCGAGTCCGGCATCGGGTGACCCCGGGTGATCGGTGCCTCGCGCGACAGGAGAATCGGACGACTCGGACGAATAGGAACTGCTTGCCACACCTGCGATCCTGCCACGCGCCCAATCGAAACTCTCTGCAATACGGAAACAGTCGGTCCCGCCACGCCCGGTACTCACCGCGTAGCGTTCCGTCGACGAGATCGGACCGCCGCGGGATCGCGATCGGGCCGCGGGTCCGCAGCCTGTTCGGTGACAACTCCGACTGCGGCAGAACAACTTTCGCCGAGCAGGTGTGGCACCCGACGGCCGGGCGTCGTGTTCTCGACGGATCGGCGCGATAGTCGGCAGTCGGCGCCTTCGGTTCGGCGGCGCGTGTCCCGCTCGGGTCGCCCCCGCCGCGTTGTCGACCCCCGCTGTCGTGGAAGTCCGGGTATGTCACGGGAATTGCTCGACACGCGGGCGATCCCGGCCGGGGCCACCGGCACATGGGGTTGCAATTTCAACTCGGACCGGTGCAATTCCGGTCACACGGTGACGGCCTGGTGATAAAATTCAGGTCTCCGATAGGTGACCCGGGGTGCGTAGCGTCGGCGAATCCGGCTCGCTGCCTGCGGATCTCGTGGCGCCACTGTGGCGGACGCAGCCGAGACCCCGATATGGAACCGAAACACGTTCGCTACCAGTCCATTCAGGTGACTCCGGGACGAGCGGATTGTCGGACCACCCGAGTAACTTGGCGGTTATCAGCGCCTGATCGAAAGTCTCTGGGGCAACGTACTGTAAGGGGGCGGAGGGCCGTGTCGAACATCGACGAGCGTATCCGGATGGCTGTGGAATGGCTGCGTGGCAGCCAGATACCCCATCTCAGCGGGGGTGCGGGCTGGGGCTGGATTCCCGATGTGCCACCCAATCCGCAGAACACCGCCGAGGTGGTCTGCGTTCTGCATCGCGCCGGGTGCGAAATCCCGCGTGCCGCAAAGGTCGCCATGTTGGTCCGGGCAACGGTTGTGCAACGGCCGAACGGCGACGAATGGTACTTCCGTACCCCGATCGACGTCGCGTGGCGCATCCGCGCGCTGCGCTGCCTCGGGGTCGAGGAGTCCGATCCCGATCTGGCCGGAGCCGTGCGATCCCTACTGGACCAACAGGATTCCGAAACCGGCGGATGGCGGATATCGGGCTTCCTCGGCCCGGTATCGATCACCGCGACCGCCGCCGCGGTCGAGGCCCTCATCGGTGACGGCGGCTTCGACGGTGAACGGCACCAAGCCCTCTCGCGCGGCATCGGCTATCTGGTCTCGGCGATGTATCAGGACCCCCGTTCGCTGCCGATCTACGCGGCGGCGCACATCGCCACCGTGCTCGCTCGCCCCGAGATCGTCCGGATCGGTGACAAGCGTGCCGAGCGGGCGTGCGCGATGGCGGTGAAACGGCTGTTGACCGGGTTGCGCAGAGACGAGTGCGAGATCGAGACCGAGATCTTCCGCCGTGACGATCTCGTCGACACCTGGCGTCATCTGACCCTGCATCTGGCGGTCGGTGCGGTGATAGCCGCCGACAGCCGCACCATCTTCGATCCCGCGGTGCGGGCCGCGATCGTCGCGTTGCTCGACCTGCAGGAGATGGATGCGCTGGCGATCTATCGGGGCGGCTTCCGCATCTCGGACGAGGGCCCGGTGACCTCCTACGCCACCACGCAGGCGCTGGAAGCCCTGCTGCAGGTGCGCCCGGCGATCAACGAACGAGTGAATCCGGCGAAGGTGTACGACGAGATCTGCCGGGCCGACGGCGCCCATCGCACCGATCCGCAGGCGATCGCCTCGGTGCGCGGCCACCGCATGTTGATGAATTCCACTGCCGGAGAAGCGTTGTTGGTACTCGGCGCGGCGGCCGGTATCACGGTGTTCGCGTTGGCGGTGGGCTTCGACACCGTATACGGCACGATCGCCAGCCGGGCCCTGGTGGTGTGGGGCACGGCGCTGATCGCCTTCGGCACCTACTGCGGGCTGGCCACGCATTTTCCGCGATTACCGAAGAGACGGGTGGCGAGTGCGGTGTTCGCCGCGTTCACCGCCCTGGTACTGCCCGTGGTCACCTATCTGCTGACCTAGCCTATGGCCGGTCCGATCGCTCTGATGATCGTGGTGACCTGCCTGTGGGGTACCTCCAGCGCGCTGCTGGCGGCACTGGGGGCCCCGACCACGGCGGGTCTGGTCGCCCTCGGCGGGGCGGTGCCGCTGCTGGTGTCGGCGCGGTTGCGCGGACAGCACCCGTGGGCGACGCTCACCGCCCACCCGGGGCTGTACGTCAAGTTGGGTTTGCTGGAGGCCGCGAATCTGGCGCTGTACGTCGCGGCGCTGCGCATCGGCCCGCTCCCGGTGGTGGTCGCCCTGCACCTGACGGCGCCGGTTCTGATCATCGCCGCGTCGCTGCTTCGCGGACGCCGCGCGCCGACGTTCCTGGTACTGCTCGAACTGCTCCTGGTCGCGGCCGCGATCTGGCTGGTCACCGGACGTCACCCGGGCAGTGCCTCGGCGGGGTCGGCCGTGGCCGGATGTGCGCTGGCCCTCGGCAGCGCGGCGTGCGTGGCGATGCTGGTCAGCGTGATCGCGCGACAGCCGGGGCCGAACCACACGATCACCGCCGCGGCACTGCAACTGCTGCTCGGTGGGATCGCGAGCAGCCCACTGCTCGCGCTCGACCCGCCATCGCTGCCGGTTGCGGCCGAGTTGGCCGCGGTGGGCGCCACACTCCTCGGACCCGGATTCGCCCTCTACTGGCAGGCGCTGCGATGGCTGGACGCCGCGACGGCCAGCGTCATCGGGCTCAACGAGGCGGTGGTGGCCACACTGGTGGGGGCGGTGTGCACCCGAAGTCTGCCCACCTCCGCCACCGCCGCGGCGGGCGTGCTCATTCTGCTCGCAGTCGGGCTGGAGCAGCGTTCAGCGCCGCGACGGCGTGTGCCGCCCTGACGAAGTCGCTGCAGTTCGCGGGATCCTTGTCGCCGCGCGAGTCGTCGACGCCGGAGTTGACATCGACCCAGGACGGTCCCACCGCATCGATGGCCGCGGTGAGGTTGTGCGGGTTCAGGCCCCCGGCCAGCATGACCGGGAATTCCGATTCGGCGAGCAGGTCGACGATGCGTGCGCTGATCGACCAGTCGTGCGTGCGCCCGGTCCCGCCGAGCCGGTCCGCGGACCGCGAATCGAGCACCAGCCCATCGCAATTCGGCGCCGCGCGCACCGCTGCGCCGACCGCTTCGGGCCCGGTGACGTGGACCGCGCGGATCACCCGCCGCCCGGCCGCGTCCCGCTGGACCGCGCGCACGGTGTCGAGCGAGATCAGCCCGTGCAACTGGATGCAGTCCACGTCGATCCGGTCGGCGAGACGCAGGACCTCGCCCGCATCGGTGAGATGGGTGACCAGCACGCGCTCCATCGACGCGGGCACCAGCCGCGACAATCGCCGCGCCCGCTCGACGTCGAGTTCGTCCTCACTGAAGTGTGTTGTGCCCGAAATGAACCCGGCCGCATCGGCATCGGCCGCGACGACGGCCCGGAGATCGGATTCGCTCCGGATGCCGCAGATTTTCGCTCGGACGTTGATCATCGGCACACGATACTGCCCAGACTGTGCCTATCCGGCGGGCCACGTCGTTATTGGTGCACCCTCAGTATGAACGCTCTCCCCGCGTTGGGAAGCCCGCTTGTGCGGAAATCCTGATCATCACCGCACGCTGTCGGGTCCGTGTCGATGCGCGGTCCACGCGGCGACCTGTGTCCGGGAGGAGAATCCGAGTTTGCCGAAAATGTTCTCCACGTGATGTTCGATGGTGCGGCGCGAGACCACGAGACGTTCGGCGATCCGCCGGTTGCTGAGTCCTTGGGCGACAAGTTCGGCCACCTGCCGCTCTCGCGGTGTCAGCAGCTCGTCGGCGGAATCCGCAGGCGCCTCTTCCGAGGTCGAAGATACCGGCGTGTGTCGGCGGCGGTCGTCGGCGCAATCGATCGCTTGTTTGTGATCGAGACTCGCTCCGCGTTCGTATTCCGCGTGCAGCACATCCTCGGGCAGTGCCGCGGAAACGGTGCGCTCGCAACGCACATGAGGATTGTTCAGGTATGGGCCGAACGTTTCGATCGAGGTGCCGATGCGCTGCCATTCCGATGCGACCGCGCCCAGCAGACGCGCCGCTCGCCGGTGTTCGCCACGCGCGGCGACGGTCCAGGCCAGTGTCTCTATCAACAGCGAGGTTCCGATGGGATCGTGGAATTCGCGCTGTATCTCGAGCCCAGCACATATCGCCGCTACTGCCTCGTCGTATTCGCCGTGGACTTGATGGTGGTAGCCGAGAGCCCACAGGGCCGACGATTTGCTCCATCGCTCCCCGCAGCGGTCGGCCATCGCTATCCCTTGCCGGGCAGTCACACCGGCTCTGGGATCACCGGAATGCGCCTGCGTTATCGCGAGCTGAAAAAACGTCAGCCGCATGAGGTCCTCGTCCGCCGAGAATTCGGTGACGACGCGCTCGAAGAGCGACGCGGGCGCGACGAGATCGCCACGAAACAGTGCCAAGGTACCGCGCAAACTGTGTACCCATCCCATGGCTCGATGGTCGCCGACCTCGGTGGCACGGGCCGCGCATTCGTCGAGGGCCTGCTCCGCGGCATTCTGGTCGCCTTGCAGTAGCCGCTCCCATGCCGCGACCCACAACGCGGGGATCCGCTCCGGACGATTTCCGTCAGCGCTCTGGAGCGCTCGATCCGTCCATCGACGGCCATCTGCGAGGAACCCGTCGGCGCACCAGTGGTAGCGCAGGGCGGTGACGAGGCGCAGTGCCTCGCTGACGGCGGCCGGAGTGCTGGTTGCCCAGTTCAGCGCCGCTTGGAGATTGTCGTGCTCGGCGCGTAACTCGGCCAGACCGTCCACCTGGTCAGGACCGTTCCACAGTTCGGCAATCCGCTCGGAACGGGCCAGGTAGTAGTCGCAGTGGCGCTTTCGCAGGGTGTCCGGCTCGCCTGCCTCGGTCAGCCGGTCCCAGCCGTAGTCGCGGATCGTCTCCAGCATCCGATACCGTGGCGCGCGATCGGTGGGGACGACAACCAGGATCGATTGGGCGACCAGGTGATCGATCAGGTCCAGAATGCGCTCGGAAGGTAGGTCGGGCCCCGCACAGACGTGTTCGGCGGCTGCGAGGGTGCATCCGCCCGTGAAAACCGACAGTCGCGCCCACAACAGCCGTTCCGCGGGTGGGCACAGCTCGTAGCTCCAATCGATCAACGCCCGCAACGTGCGCTGCCGGGGGATGGCGGTACGGGTGCCGGCACCCAGCAGCGCGAAGCGGTCCTGGAGTCGTTCCAGGACCTCCGACAGTGACAGCGACCGCAGCCGGGAGGCGGCCAGCTCGATCGCCAGCGGAATGCCGTCCAGACGCTGACATACCCGTACTGCCGCGGGCGCGTCACGTTCGGTGAGGTCGAAGTCCGGACATACCGCTCGCGCCCGCTCCACCAACAGCGTCGGAGCGTCATAGGCGGCCAGCGCCGCCAGCGTGAACGCGACGTCGGAGGTGGGCATCGACAGCGGTAGAACCGGGTAGACGTGCTCGCCCGCAGTGCTGAGCGATACCCGACTGGTAGCGAGAATGCGCAGCTGAGCACACGATCGCAAGAGGTGCTCACACACCGCGCTGCAGGCGTCCACCACCTGTTCACAGTTGTCCAACACGACCAGGACTCGCTGGTCGCGGAGATGATCGACGAGTCGGTCCTCGATACTCCGGTTCGACAGGTCGACGATTCCGAGACTGGTCATCATCTCCAGAGCGACCATATCCGGATCGCGCACGCTGGCCAGATCCACCAGCCACACCCCGTCCGGAAACGTTCGGCCGGATACGGCGGCCACCTCCACGGCCAGCCGAGTTTTTCCCGCTCCGCCGACACCCGTGAGCGTCACCAGCCGTGCCGTCGAGAGCAGCGCCCGAACCTTGCGGATCTCCGGTTGACGTCCCACGAAACTAGTCACCGCAAAGGGGAGGTTACCAACCACGCGAGCGGGCTTTCGTCGCTCCATGAAGCCACTCTAACCATGCAATCTTCCGCGACCAGCCGTTTCGGATCCCATCCGCGACCCGCGCAAGGACCCGGATGCGCATCGCTGCATTCCGCGGCGATTCGGCGATTCGGCCGCTACCTCCCGCAGCAACCACACGGACACACAGTCCGGCAACTGTTGGATGTCAGGGCGCGGTGTTCTGGAATCGGTAGGCGGCCGTGTGTTCTGGTCCCGCTTCGGGGGAGTGGCCGGTCGTGTACCGGTAGTCACCGGTGACGTTGTCGTGGCACCGCAATGCCAGCGAATAGGTGATCGGTTGCGGAGTGTCGGTCTGTGTGCTGTCGATGACGGCTGTGCCCGGAGCGGGCACCTTGTAGCGGTAGCTGCCGTCGTGCCAGATCCCGGTGCCGACCACCATGTACTGCTGTTTGTCGGCGGTCGGGAACCGCATGACCACAATCGAGTAGTCCGGCGGCGCCAAGGGAGCAGAGCGGGTGTTGCCGCGCAGAATCAGGAACTTGCCCATGAGCTGATCGGGCATTGCGCACTGTGGTGCCGGCTTGGCAGGGTCGGCGTGACCTGTGCCGCTGGACAGTAGAGTTCCCCCGACGAGCGCGGTGCCGAGGGCGACGCGTGCGAGATACTTCATGTGGTGGTCCCTTTCACCATCTCGGATGCGTGCGTCCAGCTCGACGACTGACACTCGGATATGTTGCGTGCGAACGCGATTCGCCAGTCGTCGTATCTGGACTCGGTCGTCGGGCGTGACGACAACGCGTCGGTGCGTGTGAGATTCGGAGGACAAACCGCAGACGTCGCGAAATGCGGTGCGGATAGGCGTCGAGTCTGCGATGTTCCTGCGGGGGTGGCTATGGCCAGCACCAGTCGAGGGTGGCTGATCCGGGTGTCGGGATGTGAAGGCAGATGTTGACCCAGATGTACGGCGCGTCCACGTGAGATACTGCGGGCTGGTTCACGCTCGGCTTCGTATTCGGCGCCGCGGGCTCGTGCGCGGATGCGGACGGTGCCGCAAGGGCGAGGAGCGGGACGGCTACTGCGGCGACTCCTGCCGCGCGAGCGACTCCTGCGAGCATCTCATCAACTCCTTCGGATCGGATCGTGACTCGATGACGGTTTCTCGGCGACGGACAGCACCGCCAGCATGAGTGCCACCCGGTGGTGTCGCCGATATCCGCGACGTCATCAGCGGCTCGGCGGTGTTGTCCATCGCTGTTCTCCCGGAAGAGTCGCGACGTGGCCTGGATTGAAGTGTCCACCGGACGTAGCGCCGTCGGCATCACCCACCGAGGATGAGCCACGTGAACGGGCGGGCAACGGATCTGCGCGTGTGCGTGGGGCGAACCGCCCGGGATCAGTTGAGGATTTGGCCTGCGTCGACGCGCAACTCCAGCCCGGTAACGTAGCGCGCCTCATCGGATGCCAGGTATGCCACGGCGTTGGCGATGTCCTCGGGTTCGATCCAGGCCAGGTCGAGAAGTGGGATGGTCGCGAATCGTGGTTCGACGTTCGCGCGAGTGAGTTCGTCTTCTGCGAGGTCCGGAGCAAACAGCGCATAGGTCGGCTGGTTGTGAATCAGCTTGGTGTTCACCGTCGTTGGGGCCACGCTGTTGACGCGAATCTTGTAGGGGGCCAACTCCATGGCTATTGTCTTCACCAGTCCGGCGACGCCGTGCTTGGCGGAGCAGTACGGTGACATATTCGGCGCGCCGATGGTAGCCATCGATGAGGTCGTGAATATCATCGACCCGCCCGCGTTCTGCTCCTTCAGAACAGGGATCGCCGCCTTGGCGGTGTGCCAGACGCCCTTGAGGTTGACGTCGTGGACGACATCCCACATTTCCTCGGTGATCTCCTCCGTGAGGCCGTAGTTCCACATACCGGCATTCGCTACGACGATATCTAGGCGGCCGAGTTCACGAACGCCGTCCTCGAGTGCTCCTTTCAGGCCGGGAAAGTCGCGGACGTCGGCTTTCCTGGCGACCATTGTGCGACCGAGTTCCTCGACTGCGAGGGCAGTGGCGTCGAGGTCGGCAGAAGTGGAGGCGTCGGCAACGTTCGTTGCGACCGGGCCGCAAATATCGACGCCTATGATGTCGGCGCCATCGGCGGCGAGCCGCAGAGCCTCAGCGCGGCCCTGGCCACGGGCGGCACCGGTGATGAAGGCGACCTTGCCCTCGAGCTTTCCCATGTGGTTGATCCTTTCGATAATCCCGCGTGCTGAGCAGGGAGTGAATGGGGAGACCGGGTGTTCGGATCAGCACTTGCGCCGCAGTTTCGGCGTGAAGCGTCAGAACTGGCTTGCGTTGCCGAGGACGAGTCCGTAGGCGCGCTTTCTCAGGTCACCGGACATATCGACCGTGATCGACTTGTCCTGAGTGAATTCCTCCAGTGCGTCGGGCCCCAATTCGCGGCCGATACCGCTCTGCTTGTAACCGCCGAACGGCAAGTGCTGAGACATGTTGTGCCAGTCGTTGATCCACACCGATCCGGCCTGCAACCGCGCTGCGACGTCCAGAGCCCGCGCGTTGTCGGAGCTCCACACCCCGGCGGCGAGCCCGTAGTCACTGTCGTTGGCGATCTCGATCGCCTCGTCGACCGAGTCATAGGAGATCACGGACAGGACGGGGCCGAATATCTCCTCACGGGCGATGCGCATGTTGTTGGTAACGCCGGTGAAAACGGTCGGTTCGACCCAGAATCCACGGTCGAAGCCGGGGCCGGATGGCACGCCCCCGCCGAACGCGAGCTGGGCGCCTTCAGCCCTGCCGATGTCGATATAGCCGAGGATCCGGTCGTGCTGCGCTCTGTTCATCACGGGGCCGAGATCGGTGGCGGGGTCGAGGGGGTCACCGATCCGCACGGTCTTCAGACGTGCTGTCAACCGTTCGACGAACTCGTCGTGGAGACTCGACGGCAGCAGCAGCCGCGAACCCGATTCGCAAGCCTGGCCCGCATGCAGAGCGAAGGCATATATCGATCCGTCGACGGCCAGGTCGACGTCGGCGTCATCGAGGACGATATTCGGGCCCTTTCCGCCCAACTCGAGCAGGACGCGTTTGATTGATTCGGATGCGTTGGCCATCACCCTGCGGCCGGTAGCGGTGGATCCCGTGAATGAGATCAGGCGAACGAATGGGTGGCCCACGAGGCGTTCGCCGACCGCACCGTCTCCGACAACGACATTGAACACCCCGGCGGGGAGTCCGGCGTCTCGGAGGATTGCCGCGAGTTCGAGTGCGAATCCCGGGGTCTTTTCATCGACTTTCAGCACGACGCTGTTGCCGACGGCCATGGCCGGGACGGACTTCCACACCGCAGTGCTGGCCGGAAAATTCCACGGGGTGATACCGGCACACACGCCGATCGGTTCTTTGCGAATCATTCCGGCGTGCAGTACCGGGCCAGAGGAGAGAGCGGATCGGGTTGGTTCGAATTTGCGTGTCAGGTCGGCGTAATAGGACAGGTGCGTCATCGGGAAGCCGACGCCGAGCGCAGTGGCCGTGCGGATGGGCATGCCCGTCTCCAGAACACTTTTCGCGGCGAGTTCATCCATACGTTCGGCGAGAACAGCTGCGGCGCGGTCGAATACGTCCGCCCGCTCGGCAGGCGGCATGCGTCGCCACGTGCCTTCGTCGAACGCGTCCTGTGCCGCGGCGACCGCCACGTCGACGTGTTCCGGCTCGGCCACGGCAACGGTGGATTCGACAACTTCGGTCGCCGGGTTGACCACGCCGAGTTTGCCTGCTGCGTCAGCCCATTCGCCACCGATGAACATCCGGTAGTGGGGGATTCCGCCTTGCGGGACCGCGGGGAGCGTATTCGGCATCTGATGCCTCCGTTCTCGATCGAGCCTGTGCTAGCGGCATCGGGTGGACAGCGGACTGTGGACTGCCCGTCGAGAAGTAATGAGAGCCCAGCCACACTGCCGCGAGAAGGTCGGTTCTCGGTAAGCGAGAACCGAAAGTCGGCGCTCGCCCGTTGGGATCTGGTGGATGGAACGAGCCGCCGGGCGAGTGCGCGGTGGTCGCGATGGTCGGCGTTCCCGTCACGGACCCCAGGGTGAGCGATGCCCTCGCGAGAAGTCGGCGGTGATGATGGGCGTCTGATCGCGCGTGTGGCGATGTGGAGCATGTTCCGGCAGTGCGGGGATCAGTCACGGTGTTGTTCACTCCGATCGGCGCCCGACGGGTGCTGCTGAAAGGGGGGCCAGCAGCCTCTGGTTGGCGAGCTGGCCGGTCCGTAGTTTCGGCGAAGTGGCAGCAACCAACGACGAAGGGTGATGAGATGACCGAGAGCAGGAAGACCGGAAGCAACCGCCACGTCGAGACCTACGACCCGGGCTACAACGGGGAGATCCGCAATGTCCGGGTGCCGGCACTGGCATGGGATATCGCTGCGAACCTGTTGCTCCCCCCGGGGTTCGACGAGAGTAAGAAGTACCCGGCGGTGGTATGCGGCCATCCGATCGGCAGTTGTAAGGAGCAGACCTCCGGCAACATCTATGGCGCGGCGCTGGCGAAGGAGGGCTATGTCGCTGTTGCGTTCGATGCCAGTTTCCAGGGTGAATCCGGCGGTGAGCCGCGACTCATCGAGGATCCGACTCAGCGTGTAGCGGACTTCAGTCATGTTGTGGACTATCTGGTCACCCAGGATTTCATCGATGCCGACCGCATCGCTGTGCTCGGTGTCTGTGGTAGCGGGGGATATTGCATCAGTTCCGCGATGATCGAACGTCGCTTCAAGGCAGTCGTCAGCGTGACCGGAGTCAACTTCGGGCGCTTGATGAACGAGGAATTCTCGCAGTTCGATCCGGTGGCCGCGCTCGAGCAGATGGCGGCGCAGCGCACCGCTGAAGCCCGCGGCGGCGAGCCGCGTGTCGACAACTACCTTCCGGCTTCCCCGGACGAAGCCGAGAAAGCCGGCGCGACGGAAGTCGACCTCTACGAGGCCACGTTGTATTACCGCACTCCGCGCGGCGAACAGCCCAACGGATGTACCAGCGCCCTGTTCTCCCATCAGTCCAAGGCTGTGGGCTGGGATGCGTTCACTCGCGCGGAAAAACTGCTGACACAGCCACTTCTGGTTGCCACCGGTGACGTCCCCGGTGCCTTCGGCGCCTACCGTGACGGGCGTGAGATCTTCCGCCGCGCCGCGTCCAAGGACAAGGAGCTGGTGGAGATCGCGGGCGGCACCCATTACGACCTGTACGACAACAAGGACGCAGTCGCCCAGATACTGGATCGGGCAATACCATTCCTCGCCGAACACGTCTGAGCTACGACTTGTTCGGTGCGGTAACCCGATTCGATCCGCACGGCGAGGCTCTGCTTCCGCGGCATCTCACCCGCCCGCGGGCAGGTGAGATGGCGCTGTTGTTACGCCGGTTGTTCCCGCGGCGGCGGGGCGGAGTCCTCGGCCCGCGAGCGATCAGAAGAGGCTGGTGACGACCGACTTCGTCTCCAGGTATTCCTCGAGTGCGTCGGGCCCGCTCTCGCGTCCCCAGCCGGACTGTTTGTAACCGCCCACGGGCATCTGCACGCCGCCTGCTCGGTGGACGTTGATACCGATGCGTCCGGCGCGCAGTTCGCGGGCGATGGAGTGCGCGCGGCCGATGTCGCGGGTCCAGATGCTGCCGGCGAGGCCGTAGTCGGAGTTGTTGGCTTCTTCGACGGCTTGTGCGATGTCGTCGATGCGCATGGCGGTGAGTACGGGACCGAAGATCTCTTCGCGCACTACCGACATGGAGGCGTCGACATCGGCCAGGACGGTGGGTTGGTAGAAGTAGCCGCGGTCGCCGATGCGGTGTCCGCCGGTGACAAGGGTTGCGCCGGAATCGATTCCGGTCTGGACATAGCCGGCAACACGGTCGAGGTGTCGTTGGGAGATGAGCGGTCCGAGGTCGGTGTCGGGGTCGGTGGCGTAGCCGACCTTGTAGGCGGTGATGTGATCGGCGATGCCGTCGACGAGTTCGTCGAAGACGTCGCCGTGGGCGTAGAGGCGGGTTCCGGCGGTACATATCTGGCCGGTGTTCCAGAACATGCCGGTGGCGATGCCGGGGATTGCCGCGGACAGGTCGGCGTCGGCCAGGACGATGACCGGTGATTTGCCGCCGAGTTCCAGCGAGAGCTTCTTCAGGTTGCCCGCTGCGGCTGCCACGATGCGACGCCCGACCTCGGTGGATCCGGTGAAGCTGACCTTGTCGATGTCGGTGTGTGCTGCGAGCGCGGCACCGACGTCGCCGTGGCCGGTGACGATATTGACCACGCCGTCGGGGATTCCGGCGTCGAGAAGGAGGCGTCCGACGGCGAGCGCGGACAGCGACGCTTCCTCGGAGGGCTTGAGCACGCAGGAACAGCCGGCGGCGAGTGCGGGCGCCAGTTTCTGCGCGATGGCGATCATCGGGGCGTTCCACGGCACGATCATGCCGACGACGCCGACGGGTTCGCGCAGGGTGTAGCCGAGGAATCGGCGGTCCTGCGGTCCGATGTCGACGCTGCGGCCGTCGATCTTGTCGGCCCATCCGGCGAAGTAGCGGAACTGGTTGGCAGCTTCGGCGAGCATGAGTTGTGCTTGGGTGACCGGCATTCCGACATCGGTGGTTTCCAGGCGGACCAGTTCATCGGTGTTGGCTTCGAGGACGTCGGCGACCTGCCAGAGGATGCGCCCGCGCTCAGGGCCGGACAGCTTCCGCCACCGCTGCTCGTTGAACGCGCGTCGCGCCGCCGAGGCGGCGTGGTCGACATCGTCGCTCGTGCCTTGTGCGACCTCGGTGACAACTTGTCCGGTCCCGGGATCGATCGTCGGGATCGTCGTGCGGGTGGTGGGCTCGGTCCACTGCCCATTGATGAGCAGGCGCCCCGGCTCGAGCAGACGACTGGTGAGCGTGCTGATCGTTTCGGTAGTCATGATGGCCTATCGGGCGAGTTCGGGCGTTGGGTTGTGCGGGCGCAACCCGTCCGCACTGGTGATTTCCATACCTGAGGCACGCAGTTGCGCCCAGTCTTCGGGATCATGGCTGATCCACACCGTGGTGCCCGGTTGGGTAGTGAGCAGTTTGATCTTCTGCAGTGAACTGACCTTGTTGAGGCGGTCGACGTCGAAAGGCATCCCGGTTGTCTGCGCGATGCTGGCCTTTTTGTGCGCTGCGTCGCTGGTGAGGATGAGGGTGCTGTCGTCGGGAAGACGCAGCTTCAATCCGATGGTGCCCGGGGTGTGACCGTGCAACGACAGCAGCACAACGCTGCCGTCGCCGAACAGGTCGTGGTCGTATCCGGCCGGGACTTCGCTCCAGTCGATCCTCGCCGCGGCGGTGATGTCGGCTTCCCGGAAGAACGCGGCGTCGAGGTTGCTGGGGGTGCGGGCGTAACGCAGCTCACCCGCGCCGATGAACCCTTGGGCGTGTGGAAACAGGTCGAGCCCGCCCGTGTGGTCGAAATGCATGTGTGACAGCACGATTCGCTTGACATCGATGGTCTTGTATCCCAGGGACTCGATCTGCCGGTCGAGCCGGTATGCCTCCGGGAATTCGATCCGAAACGCCGACGCCATCTCGCCGTAAGCGGCTGCCGGGTCGCCGGCCCCATCGCTGGCCAGACCGGTGTCGAACAGCAACAGTCCCTCGTCGTGTTCGATCAGAAACGCGGGAGAGGGAATGGTCTCGTCGATGCCACCGGTTCCCAACAGGAGTATGCCGCAGTCGACGGTCAGGCTGGGGGCGTCCAGCGCCCACACCCGGCGAATGGTGTTGATGCCCATGTTGTCTCCTCGAGTGTGCACCGGCCGGGAACCGAACCCAGCACATTTCCGGTCGGCGCATCGTGGTGGTGGTGCTCGCGGCTGTTGTTCCAGGCGATCAGTCGTAGCTGATGACGCCGCGAATGTTCTTGCCTTCGTGGAGATCTCGATAGCCTTGGGCGATGTCGTCGAGGGGATAGGTCCGAGTGATCATCTCGTCGAGTTCGAGCTGACCGGATTTGTAGAGCGACAGCAGACGTTTGATGTCCCAGTTCCCGTTCGTCGCCCCGAACAGTGCGCCCTGCAGTCGCTTCTGGGAGAGCGTGAGATCGAACAGGGGGATCGGCGCACCGACGGTGTCGTGACTTCCGACCGCGGTGACGACCACGGTCCCGGCCTTGCGGATCGCGGAAAAAGCCTGGCCCACATGTTCGGACCGGACTACTCCGACTGTGATGATCGCCGAGTCCGCGCCCTGTCCGTTGGTGAACTGCCGAGCCAGCTCGGCGGCCTCCTCGATCGTCTCCACCGCGTGGGTGGCACCGAACACCGGCCCCTGTTCCCGCTTGAAGGGGTTCGGATCCACGGCGATGATGTGTTCGGCGCCACCGAATTTCGCGCCCTGCAGCGCGTTGACCCCGATGCCGCCGATGCCCATCACGATGACTGTGTCCCCCGGCTGGACGTCGGCGGAGTTGACGGCCGAGCCCCAGCCCGTGCTCACGCTGCACCCCACCAAACATGCCTTGTCCAGCGGGATGTCCTCATCGATCTTGACGACCGAATCGAGAGAGACGGTGGTGGTCTCGACGAATGTCGAGATCCCGCACATCTGCCCGACCGGCTCGCCGGCTGTGGTGTGCAGCCGATAGCTGCCGTCGGTCCACCGCGGACCGGCCAGAATGCCCGCTCCCAGATCACACAGGCTCGACATCCCCGATGAACACCACCGGCAATGACCGCACGACGGGATCGCCGAGAACACCACGTGGTCACCTTCGGCGATGCCTTTGCTGTTCGGGCCAACTTTCGTGACGATTCCGGCGCCCTCGTGCCCCAGCGCGAACGGATACGTGCCGACGGGCAGATCGCCCTTCGCGTGATGATCGTCGGAATGGCACAGCCCCGACGCCACCAGTTTGACCTGCACCTCGTCCGGATATGGATCGTTCAGCTCCATATCGATGACTTCGAGCTCTCCGGGCGCCTTGCGAATTACCGCACCTCGAACCTGCATGCGTGACCTCCTCGTAGATTCAAAGCATAATATATAGTATGTAAATCGCGGCGAGGTTCGTACGCATCAGTTGGTGAGCGGTCGTGGAACACATCGGCCGTCGATTGCGCGAGCAATTGGTCGAATTGTTCGGCACGGAGCTCGCCGCCCACCCGGACTATCCGAAGGTCTCGATGTTGACGGTCGAGGTTGCCCGCGGTCTGGCGTTCAGTGCCCCGATTCGCCGAGGCCACGGGGATGCGCTACTGCTCGACTACTGGTGCTCGGCCGCGGCGACGATGCTCGGCCGCCCGGCTTCCGCCGACGACCACGACCACCATGCTTTGGTCTGAGATCGTTGGAAACGGCTCGACCGATTCTGCGGGTAGCCGGTGCGCTCACCAACGCCTCGTCGTGTGGCAGGTGACCGGTACGCGATCCGCAACCCATGCGCAGCGGCTTCAGTAGTCGCCGAGGCGGCGGAGGAATTCTGCGGCGATGTATCGCATGCGACCGGCGGTCGTTCGCAGGTCGTAGCCGAGGAGCCGGGTCAAACTGGCGTGCTTGTCCTGCAATGTCGAGTGGTGCATCGCGAGCTCGACCGCGGCGCTGCGGAGACTGGACGAATCGGAGAGCACCCGAAGGATTTCCGCCGATCGGTCATCCAGACGCGCAAGCGCTGTCACGTCTTCATGCGGTGCGGCCGGATCGTGGGCGCGGGCCAGAATGATCATCGCTCCGAGGTCGGTGGCGTCGACGACGGGCGTCGACGAGTTGGTCAGTCGATGTGCGATGACCGCTCCTTCCCACGATTCCGGAGCTTGGTCGGCACGCACCCATTTCCCCAGGCCGGCGGGTCGGGGAGGGGTGATGTGGCCGGTCATGTCCAGGCTCGCCTGGAGGATCCCGTACCGAGTAGGAACGGCCGCCGAGATGCCCGTCGGCGCTGTACCCATTTCGGTGGCGATGAGCCTGATCCGGGTGCTCGGATCGAGGTGCAGCCTTACCAGCCCGGGCGCGCGTTCGTCGACCGATCGCGCCTGGTCGATGATGAGGGCAAGCCCGGCCGCCCCGGTGTTCCATGTATCGATGAGTTCGACCGCGAGAGCCAGCCGCTCGAGGATCAGCTCGTCGTTGACGTGAGGCGTGTCGTCGCGTTCGAACCACACGCTCCCACCGGCGCAAAGTCGCTCCGGTCTTCGTGCCCCCCGGCTGTCGCCGACAACGCTGCGACCTGCTGGGTCGAACCGTGAGATACGCCCGTTTCGTGATGCCCCCGCCACCGTCCTGGACAGAACCGCCGCCCCGCGCAACAACGCATCGAGGCCGACCCTGCTGACGATGAGCGCGTCGAAATACCTGACAACTTCGAGGGCGTCGCTCACGTCCGGGGACAGTCTGCCCACGAGTTCGTGCCTCCATACCTGGGTGATCGAGTGGATTTCCGTGCGAATCTCACGCGGTGTTCTATTCGCCGATGATACGCGTGGGATTCGAGTTCGGTATCGAATCGGTTCGAAATTCAGCCCGATGACGATCGCGTTCCGGGACTGCGCTCGACTGCCGTGGCAGCAACCGGAAATCATCACATTCCAACCCGCATGGCGTTACCCGCCAAATGTGGCACAAAAGGGCCGATATGCCAGCCGATTGTGCATTGATCTCCGAGTATGCCGACCGCGAATGTCGTATGGCGGACGGGACGTTGACAAAGCTGTGCCACCCTTCTATTCTCCGATAGATCGGTCTATCAAGACTGGAAGGTTCGAGCCGAACGAATCTTTCCCGACCTGACAGGGCACATGCCCTCGAATTATCGTCTTCGGTTTTCGAGAACAGGATTCGAAAATGCATGAACTGACATTTGAGCAAATGGAAAACATCCTCCTCGCTCACGAGAAGGCGGAGTTGGAGATGGATATCGAGGCGACTATGGCAACTGTCTCGCCGGACGGCCGTTGGGAGTTTCCCAGTGACGGATTGGTGGCAATCGGGCACGAGGCAATTCGCGAGCACTACCGGCGGATGCTTCCCGGCGCTCAGCAATGGAATATCGCAGCCGAGAAGCGGGTACATGCGGGAGGCTCGAACTCGCTGGTCCGCGAGGCGTGGGTATCGTGGAACACGCCCGAGGGGGGTCGCCTCAAAGGGTTGTACCTGGTGGTGATGACTTTCGATCCCGAGACGAAACTTATCTCGGCCGAGCGGCTCTACACGGACTCCAATTACGCAAAATTCATGGAACGTCAGCTGGACGTCGAAACCTATAAGGACTTCCCGGGCGTGCATACGATCGAATCGGTGGCGCCTGTCATCGATACGCATGACGCCTTCGCGATGGCCCAGTCGCGCGGAATGACTATCGACGGAAAATACGGACGGAAATGAACCGTCGGGGAGTGTAGAGATCTCGGGGGTTGTCGATCCACGCTGGATTATGCCACCGCGCCACAGTGTGTGTACACAACCGTCCGGTGCGGTTTGTCACGGCATACACGCGCGGAAGTCCGGTGTCGAAACGTCGAGCGTTACTGAAGGACCAAAGGTGTCAGAATGACAACGAATCCGATGTTGTCCAAATTTTCTTCGTTCCGATTGCGGAAATTGCCGGGCGTGGCCCTGTATTACGCGATCAAGCTGGCGCCGATCGATTTGGGTGATCCGGCCTTCTTCGCGCGGATGCTCGAAAAAGATCGCGCGGCGGGACCGAAGCGCCCGTCGCGCCGGGCTCTGGCCAAACTCGACTTCCGGGAGGGCGTTGAGGAGGGACTGCGCACGTTTCGCGCCAGACGCAAGGGCGCTCCGGAAACTCCACTGCGACTGCTCTTTCTACATGGCGGCGCCTGCATCATGGATCTCCAGACGATCCAGTGGAATATCCCGATCGGCCTGCTCGAACGCGTCGACGCCGAGGTGGTGGCTCCGATCTATCCGCTCGGCCCGGAGGCGGATTGGCAGGAGACGACCACGGCGATCAAGCAGCACTACCTAGCCCTTGCCGAGGCTCACGGTGCGGAGAACATCATCGTCTTCGGCGACTCCGCGGGCGCCTCCCTGACACTGCTGCTCGCACAGGCGCTGCGCGATGGGGGACTTCCGCAGCCCAAGGCGCTCCTCCTCTTCTCGCCGGCGCTCGACCTCACCGGCACCGACCCCGGGCAGATAGCCCTCGCACGTCGCGACCCCATGTTGTCGCTGAACTTGCTGAAAGAAGTCGAGCACCGGTGGCTCAAAGGACTTCCGCCCGACGACCCGCGGGTCAGCGCGTTGTTCGCCTCACACGCCGATCTGCCTCCGACCATGATCTTCAGCGGGGACCGCGAATTCGTGCACTCCGACGCACTCCGGTTGAAGGCCGTCAACCCGTCGGTCGATCACCGGCCCTACCCAGGCATGGTGCACGTCTGGCCCAACTTTTCCATCCCCGAAGCCCGTCAGGCCCTCGATGAGGCAGCGTCGTTCATCCGTCTGCACAGCCGCGCCTGATGCCCGCGCCGTGCATGTCTGCAACCTGCCTTCAGTGCAGGCCCGGTGTCGGTACCGCACCGCGGTCGCGGACGAGCTGTTCATGATCCGCGGATGCGTGAACTGCGACAAGCTGTTTGCGCCGCAGAACTGGATGTCTTCGGGAAGCGCGGTGGCGTGTACACGGCGATACGGACAGCTGCCTCGAGCTCCTCTACGAGATGATGAAGGAGGACTCGAGGCTCTCCACAACACCCGACAGTGCTCAATGTGGCACCCAAAGTGGCACTGTTCAACCGGTTACACGCGGTTGAACAGGGGAAATGCCCAGTCCTAGCTCAGCCCTTCTTCATCATCTCGTAGACCCCCAATGATCGCGTGTGACCTGGCGTGATTTGGGGGTCTACCCGTGTTGACCTGGTGTTATGGTTCCCGTCGTGTCTGGTTGATCCTCGCTGTTTCCCATGGATTCCCACGGTTTGGGCCGCAAAGTGGCACTCAAAGTGGCAGCGGGATTCCCGTCGTTTCCCGACGTCGTACAGCTGTTGGCGCGGCTTATCGGGGTGTTTGGGTGCGGCAGGCGCGGCGCCCGATCGGATTACCGTGGACCGTCAGGCGATGCTGCCGCTGCCGCCGGTCGCGCGGGAAACGGGTGGCGTGAGCTTGCTGCCTGGCCGCACTGCGGCTGGCCGATCGTGCCGCGCTCGGCGCGAGGCTGAAAGCGGTCGTCGCAGGTTCGTGCCCCCCGGCGGGGCACTGTAAGGATGGGACTGGCGTTGAACAGCGGTTTTCGTAGGGAAACGCTGACAACTGAAGCGCGTTTTGGCTATCCGAAGCCGTTTCGATCCCGTTGATCCGTATTAGGGCGTGTTGTCGGGTGTAGGACTGCTCGAGGTCCATCGCTTGCCCGACGTGTCCCAGGAGGTGTTCCGGCGACATCTCTTGGGTCATAACCCGACGGATCACGATAAAGCAGTCTCTGTAGAGCAACCGCTATGCGAGGGCAATCTCACCGTCGAGGAGCTATCCACACTCACTTCGGACGTCACGCCTGGTCCCCGCTCGCATGATCTGAAGCGAGGAGCGAGATTCAGGGTTGGGCCGGGCCGCGCTTATTCGTCGCAGAGCGGCGTCTGCGTCCTATTGTTCGAATACCAGCAGCGGTTTGCCCCCGTGTTCGGGAGCTTCGGCCGAATAGACGGCGTCGCTGAACATTTCGAGGGGGATCGGCTGGCCCTCAGGCACGCGCAGCGCACCGCTGTCGGCGAGCTGAAGCGTCCGGTCGATCGCGGCGGCTATTCGATCCTTCGGGGTCTCGGTGATCCAGCGGAACAGCCAGAACCCCCGGACGGTCTTGGTTTCGTAGATCAGCGAGCGTGCGAAGACCGGGACAACGAGTTTGTCGGGATCGGTTTGGCGGTGCGTGGACAGCGCACCGTAGACGACCAACTCCCCGTGCGGCGCCAGCGCACGCGAGACGTCCGCACCCACCTGACCGCCGACACAGTCGATCGCCTTGGACACCCCGTTGTGGCCGGCTATATCCGCTACCCGTTCGCGCAGGTCCTCGTCCGCCGTACAGATCACCGCGGTACCGCCGAGTGCGAGGATTTCCTCGACCGCGGACCGGCGGCGGACCACGTTGAGGGTCTTGAAGCCGACGTGTGCTCCGAGTTGGATGACCAATTGGCCCACGGTCGAACCGGCCGCGGTCTGCACGAGCCATTCACCCGGTCGAACATCGAGCTCGGCACCGGTCAAGATCACGGCGGTGAGCGGATTGGTGAGAATCTGGGCGGCCGTGGAATCGCTCATGCCCGCGGGAACAGGCAGGACCCGCGCGGCCTCGGCGACGATGTACTCCTGCCACGTGCCCGTGACTCCGATCGTGACGACGCGTTGCCCGATACTCAAACCACCTGTGCCGCTACCGAGTTCGTCGATCACACCCACGGATTCGATTCCGGGCACGGCGGGGAACTCCGGGGTGAATCCGTATCTGCCGCGGATGGTGTGCAGATCGCTGGCATGCACGGGTACAGCCACGACCCGGATCCGGACCTCGCCGGGACCGGGCTCGGGAATCGGGCGGGCCCGCAGGTGCAGGACCTCGGACGGTTCGCCCAACGTGTCGGCAACGAGAGACCGCATGGTTGTCATCTTCCCGGCGCTCCTCGAGTTGGATCCAGATCTCACACGGTTCGATGTGCATCGCGTCGACCTCGCCTTTCGACAAACGGGATTCGATTCAGCGCGGCCACAATCCAGCCCTACCCCTTCAATGCTGCCACCACTGGAAGCCGTCGGCTTCCATGACGGTGTAGGGCTCCGGTTTTCCTCGTCGGTGTCGCGTCACTGCATATTGTTTCGGGCCATGAAACTGCGGGCGTCACCGTCTGTGGGGTCGACGAACACGATGTCGTCGGGTCGTCGCCGTGGCACATCGACGGACAGCACGACAAAGGGATGTGTGGTGATCTCCGGGAATCCGTGGACCTGTGTCCGTGCGAAGCGAAGGAACATTCCCGGGCGTGCCGGGTTTTCGGTACCAGCGAGACGGAATACCCCCTCGCCGCTGACCACGTACAGGTGCTCGTCACAGTCGTTGTGGTAATGCAGCGGAAGGGTGCGGTAGATCCGGAAAATCCGGCTGCTGGCCTCGGGAAAGTCGCTGAAATATCTGTCGGCCAGCATCGATTCGGATGTCTCGGGCAGCTTGCCGATCTCGGCGAGTACATCGAAGACCTGCCGAGAATTGTCCGTCTGAGGTACGAAGTCATCGTTCATTGCACACGCTCTTTTCTGCCTCGCCAGTTGGGGACGTTTGCGTTCGAGCAAGAACCGAAGCGGCGGAGTACATGAGTAACCCGCCGCCCGGACGCTCACGAGGGCTCCGCTCACGACGGTGTGATGGCGGCCGTGGTAACGGATAGCGGCCCGGGCCGCCGGTCACGCGCTGCGGTTTTCCGAGCTGAGCATCCATGCCTGCTTTTCGAGCGCGTCGATGAGTTGATGCAGCAGATCAGCGGTCGAGGGGTCTTCGGCGTCGACGTCGTCGTGGACCTCGCGCACGGTCCCCGCAGCCCCGCGTAATTGTGCGGTGAGCGCGTCGACGGTGTCGAACGTGCTCCGTTCGCCGGGCGGCAGCAGCGGCAGCGTGGTCGTTTCGGCCACGGTGCTCGGGCGGCCGTCGGGCACGGCGTCCAGGGCGCGCATGCGTTCGGCGATGGTGTCACCGGACTCGCGTGCCAGGTCGACGATTTCGTCGAGTTGCAGATGCAGGTCCCGGAAGTTGTGACCGACCACGTTCCAGTGCGCCTGCTTGCCGTTGAGGTGCAACGCGATCAGATCGGCCAGGACGCGCTGTAAGTGCTCGGTGAGCTTGGTCGAGGCGCGGAAACGGGCGGGGGATTGCACGGTTGTCATGATGTGCTCCTAGATCTATCAGAAATTGTTGTCGGCCAATATGTTTCGATTCAGGTTGTCGTCGAGGACGAGGTCATCGACGTGTCGGTTCAGTCGGTGTTCGAGGCGGTGTGCCCATGTGAGAAAACGGTGGTGATCGGTTCGCGGCACGGGAGGTCGGCGGCAACGCTGCGGTCATCGTGTGTCCCCCTGGGGACGTTCCGGGTTCGTGGTTTCGTGACGGGGGTGCTGGTTGGTTCGTGGGCGGAGGCCGTCCAGGACGACGTCGACGATGTCGTCGACGAAAGTGTGGTCGAGTGGTGCGTGGCCGTGCATCAGCCGGTGGTAGACGGGCCCGTAGAGCATGTCCAGGACGGTTTCGATGCGTGTGCGGGCGGGTATCTCGCCGCGGGCGATGGCTTGCTGCAGGATCATCCGTCCGTGGTCGCGACGCTGTTCGAGGAAGCGGGCGCGGTAGGTGAGTGCGAACTCCGGGTCGGTGACCACTTGCCCGAGTAGTCCGGCGATGACGCGACCGTATGGGCGTCGGGCGATCAGTTCTGTCCACGGCCACAACAGGTTTCGCAGATCATCGCGCAGCGAACCGGTGTCGGGCGCGGCAGGCGCGGATTCCCATTTCCGGTACAGGGCGTCCATGGCGAGCGTTTCCTTGCTCGGCCACCAGCGATAGATGGTGGCCTTGCTGACCCCGGCCGCTGCGGCCACGGTGTCCATGTTCATGGCGGCGACGCCGTGGTCGAGCAACGCCTCCATCGCCACGTCCAGGATCGTCTCGCGGGCTTTCTCGTTGCGTGGGCGGCCGCGGCGCACGGTCGTGGGGGCCTCGCTCACGGCCGGCTCCCGGAGTAGTCGGCGTCGGTCGCGATCCGGCCGTGCAGGGCGGCGTACAGCCCGGCCAGGTCGCGGTTCGCGTACCCGTGGTCCACCGCGAGGTCGACGGCGTTGGAAACGGCTGTGGCACAGGCCATGTGCATCCCGAGACCGGCCGCGGCCTCGGTTGCCAGACGCAGGTCCTTGCGCATGGCGCGCAGATCGAACCAGGCACGATGGGGCAGGTGTAGGGCCATCGGCGCGCGTGTCCGCAGTGCGGGTGATCCGATGGGGCTGTCGGTCATCACCGATGCGGCCTGCTCGGGGTCGATTCCCGCCTTCTCGGCCAGCATCAGCGCTTCGCTGAAGGCCAGGACCTGGTTGGCCAGAGCGACGTTCATCGCCAACTTCAGGGTCAGGGCCTGGGTGCGGGTTCCGACGTAGGCGACCTGGCGGCCGAGCCGATACAGCAGGGGTTCGATCGCGGTGACCGCGCCGAACGGCCCACCCGCGAGGATGACCAGGCTGCCCTCGGCGGCTGCGGGCACACTTCCCGATACCGGCGCGCTGACCATGTGAGCGCCCCGGGACTCGACCCGGTCGGCGAGCTCGGCCACGGTGTCGGGGCCGACCGTGCTCATATCGACGACGATCTGTCCGTGGCGCAGTCCGGCCAGGATGCCGTCGGGGCCCTCGTGGACCGCGCGCAAGGCCGCGTCATCGGACACCATGGTGAAAACAACGTCTACCGGACGAGTGACGTGACGCGGTGTCTCGCGCCAGATCATGCCGCGTTCCACCAGGCCGGCGGCTTTGGCAGGTGTGCGGTTGGTGCCGCACACGGTGTTGCCGTCGAGCAGACGTCGCACGAAACGACTTCCCATGGCCCCCAGGCCAACGAAACCGATTGTCGCCATGCGCATTTCCTTTCTTTCCGGGATGCCGATGCGATCCGGGGTGATCGCTGCTGTGTCGGCGGCTCCGGCCGGGTGATTGCGGTTGCTCGGATCGCGCCGGGCTTCTGCGCTCCGGTTCGGCACCTCTGCCAATTACGGTACTAAGAGTTTTGTATATCGCCAGAGGTGATACGGGAACGTAACCCGGTGGGTGCAGTCGAAACCAGGTTGCAACTGCATACATAGATTGCTCTGAGGATGAGTCGCACAGATCTGCCTACCGTTGACCTTTACGAGCCTGTCAGTTTCGGAAAGGTGGGGCCTCATGCCCGGTACGACGAACGTCGACACGATCGGCGCCGACATTCCCCGCGCGGACCCGATACTCGACGCCGCTCGCAGACTCACTGTCGAGGCGATCGGCACGTTCTTCCTGGTCTTGGTCGTCGGCGCTACCGCGCACAGCGGAACCGTTCTCGCGCCCCTGGCCGTCGGAGCCGTGCTGATGGTGATGGTGTGCGCGGGCGAGCGCGTGTCCGGTGGTCATTACAATCCCGCGGTCACCTTGGCCGTGCTCATCCGCGGCGGAATCCGGCCCGGCGCTGCCTGCGCCTACTGGCTCACGCAGGTAATGGCCGGGCTGGTTGCCGCACTTGTGGTTCCGGTGGTCTTCGGCTCGAGCCCACCGCATCAGCTCGCACCCACTGGCCGGCTGCTGGCGGATTCTGTGGCGGTGGAATTCCTGTTCGCCTTCGCGCTGGCCTACGTGGTACTCAACGTCACCGCCGGTCGGTCAGGGTCTGCGAACCCATACAACGGCCTGGCGATCGGGTCCACCGTCGCAGTGGGAGCGATCACCGTCGGCGGTCTCTCCGGTGGCGTCTTCAACCCGGCCGTGGTCCTGGGCGCGATCGCGATGAACCTGTTCGCGCCCGCCACGCTGCTCTATATTCCTGCCCAACTTGCCGGTGCGGGAGCAGCAGGGCTGCTGGTCCGATGGCTCCGTCCCCGCGATACCTGACCCGTCGGGTCACCGAGACTCACACCGAGAAAACAGCACTCGAAGGCGACGGTCGGCACCGATCGCCGTTGCGCGCACACGATGCCCGGTTCCACCAGCGGCGGTGAATGAAACGGGAACGTCAGATTGACAACCCGTGAAATAATTCCTGCGCCGAGGTGCGCTACCGCCGATACGCGTCACCGTTGCTGATTAGAGAACCGATGCATGAGGACCCCGATCTCGCCCAGGCTCGCAACTTCCTGGTCGAACTGCGGCAGCATGCGCACACACTGCTGCGCCGCCGGGAGTCGACGCAATCGCCCTCGGGACCGCCCACCCCGGGCATCGACGCCGAGTTGGCCGCGGTGCGCCGACAAATCGAACAGCTCTACACGCGGTTCCCGGAACTGCGACCCGCTCCGACGGCACGCGTCGTCTAGCAGCACAGAGCCCATCCGGCACGCACTCGCATGACACGCACCCCTGCCGAACTCATGCGAACCCACCTGCTGGAGGTCGTCAACGAGCCCGATGCCGACCGTCGGGCCGCAGTGACCGCCACGAGTTACTCCGACGACGTCGTGTGGCATGAGCCGGATCGAATCATCCACGGCCGCAAGGAGTTCGAGCTCCGTGCCGCGCAGGTGCGGGCTGCGAACCCGGACTGGGTCTTCCGGCCGGCAGGCCCTGCATCGGAACTCGACGACGTCGGCCACCTCGGATTCCAGTACGGCCCACCCGACCGGCCTGCGGTCGCGCGGGATCGACCGGTTATATTCCGGCGTCACGAACAACAGGGCGTCGACCGAGGTGATGGCCGCTTTGAGGGCCCGGCCCTCCGGCGGGTAGTCGGCGTCGTAATCCGGGTTGTGCAGCGGCAGATGCTTGATCGGAATCTCGGTGAACGTCAACTGCGGCGGCGCCAGCCGGATCAGGGCCCCAGCGCTGCGTAGAACTCGCCGTCGTCGGGCAACGCGGGGGCATGGGCGTGCCCCGACACCGGGCTGGTCGCTGTAGAAGCGGCGGGCGCGCTCGACCGAGCGAGCGGAGCACTCGGCGTGGTAGGCGCGCTGGATGATCAGCCATTCATCGGCGGTGCGGCGGTCGGGATGACCGGCATGGTCCAGCGGACGACCCCAACGGACGAAGTGAGTGTGGATAACTCCTCGACGATAGGGGTGTCATCAGGCATTGGAGTCATAGGAGCCCCTACGCCGGGTTGGTCGATGGCCCGCCGGCATTGCGGGCTTCGATGGCCGTGATGGTCTTGACGAGCTCTTTGTCGAGCACGCGTTTCCCGACGGTGCCTAGCACCGCCCCGAGTAGATGTCCCTTGAGGTTCTTGCCGTCGCGAACCACCACGGCATCGACTTCGGTGGTCCCATCGGGCCTCGGTGTGAGTGTGTAGGTGTGCCCGGACGCACCGCCCCACAGGTTGGAGTCGGTGGTCGTCATGACGACGTGGCGCGGGTCGGACCAGTCGTAGCGCAGGCGCTCCCAGATGCCGCGCGAGCCCTCGGTGACATCGGCGTGCGTGGAGTCCTGCTCGTGTACCTGGAGGTACTCGTCGGTGCTGTTGCCGAACAACTGCGCCCGACCCGGGCCGAAGTCGGTGAGGGCGGCGATGAACTGCTCGGGCGTCGAGGTGGTGGTGTGCGTGAGGTGGATCGTGGACATCGTGCGCTCCCTGAGATGAGTAGTTGATGTGTCACGCAGGCCGGAGCTGGGCGCCGTCATTGTGTTGTGGGCCGCGGGGACCGTAGTCGAGTTCGGCGCCTCTGTTGCTGCTGGCAGTGACCGAGGCCGGGGAGTCGAAGCGATCCATGACCGATTCGACGAAGATCAGCCTGTCGTTGGGCGCGGACAGGGCCCTGTGCAGCTCGTCTGGAGTCCTGGCGACGAACGATTGCGCCGTGGTGTCGGGGCACAGCACCGGGGGCAGGTCCGCGTAGGCCCAGGTGGCGATGTTGTTGTAGGACTCGCTTCTGCCGAGGTAGCCGCGCTCGATGGTGTATCCCCCGTTGTTGATCAGGAAGATCACCGGCATGTGGTCGTGTCGCAGGATCGTGGAGAGTTCCTGCGCGGTTTGCTGGAACGAGCCGTCGCCGACGAACAGCAGGTGGCGCCGGTGCGGTGCTGCGGTCAACGTGCCGAGCAGGGCTGCGACCGAGTAGCCGATCGAGCCCCAGTTCACTGATCCGACGAAGGTGCAGCCCGGCGGGAGTTGCATGCCGAACAGGGCATACGACGTGCCGTTGTCGACCAGGAGCACATCCTCGGGCCGGATGTAGTTCTGGATTGCCGGCCAGTACACGGCCTGGGTCAGCTTCGCGGAGCTGTCGGCGTGAGCGCGCGGGGTGGTTGCCGCAGGCCGAGGTATCGCACGACCGGCGACCTGGGGCACGGCATCGATGACGCCGCGGAGAACTTCAGCGAGTGTCACCGCCTGGTAGTTGGCGTCGCCGACGTCGGCCGAGTGCCCGCGCAGGTGGATCGTGTCGGCGGGCAGCGACACCGTGAAGTCGCCCGTGGTCACTTCGATCGGCCGGTAGCCGATGCACAGCAGGCAGTCGGCGGCCTGCATATGCTCGATCGTCTGCTGCGCACTCGCCTTGCCGTTGTAGACGCCGACGTACTGCGGGAATGTCTCGTCGATCACGGCCTTGGCCGTGCTGCTCACTGCGACCGGCATGTCCATCTTCTCGGCCAGTTCCATGACTTCGGCGGCGACACCGAATCGGTCCGCGTCCAGATCCACCAGAATTGCCGGTGCCGCGGCGGCGGACAATCGATCCGAGACTGCGGTGATGCACGACCTCAGCCGTTCGGGGTCGCTGGGCGGTTGTTCGAGTGCCAGCGCCTCGGCGGGAACCTCGATATCGAGATAGGCGATGTCGGAAGGTAACTCGAGGTACACCGGCAGCTTCTCCCGCCACGCGGTGAGGATCAGCCTGTCGATCTCGATCGCCGCATTGCAGGGGGTCAGCCTGGCCTGCGCGGCGGTAACCTGCGCGAAGGCGCCCAGGAAGCGGTCCCAGGTTCCATCGGCCATCGTGTGGTGCATCCCCAAGCCCCGGTCGATGGACCGCAGCGGAATCGACCCGCAGAGACAGACCACGGGAACGTGCTCGGCATAGCAGCCGGCAATCCCGTTGATCGCACTCATCGCACCCACGGCGTTCGTCACCAGCAGCGCCCCCATACCGTTCAGCCGCGCATAACCGTCCGCGGCGTAGGCCGCGTTCAATTCGCTGCAATTGCCGACCCATCGCATGGCGCTGTGGTCCTCGAGTTGTTGGAGCAACTCGAGGTTGTAATCACCAGGGACACCGAACAAGTGGCCGATCCCCGCCTCCGCCAGACGGCGCAGCAGAAATTCGCCGATCGTCATTCGTCGGGCCTCGCGCACGGACATCGTGTGCTCCTGTCGAATCGTCCACGACGACATCAAGGTCGTCTCGAACTGGCCGTCGGTTTTTATTGCAGCGGCGTGATTCTCGGCGATGCACACTCCTCGGTCAGCACCGACGGTCGACGCCGACCCGAACCCCACCCCACCAAGCCAAACGACGACCGCGCTAGAGCCATATGGCACATCCACGTTGCCGCGGCCACATCCGTCGTACTTCACCTCGCACGCCCACCCGGAATCCTCGCTGGGGCAGCAGTCCGGACGCCGCCACGCAACAGATTCTAGAGTGGGATCGCCTCCTATCTGGCCTTTTGCGCCGCTGCTCGCCGGTGGAGGCTGAGCACGAGCGCCAGGTTGACCAGGGATAGTGCCCGCGAGATCACCCCATGTTCGTGCGGTGGGTGGTGGATATACTTTCCGAGGAAGGTGAACGCGCCTGGTTTGACGCGTCCACCGGTGTTACTTCCTCCTAGCTCGGTAGGCAGCCACTCACACAGCGGCCCCACCTTCGATGGAGAGGAATTAATATGCGCGCCATCGAGATCGAACAGTTCGGCGACCCCGCGCAGGTGCTACGCGTTGTCGATATCGAGGAGCCGCCGCCACCGGGTCCGCATGAGGTTCTGTTGAGCGTTGAGCTCTCGCCGTTGAACAAGCACGACCTACTGGTTGTCACCGGCATGCTGGCGCGCCCGCCCCTGCCCCACATACCAGGCGCAGAGGGGGTCGCGCGCGTGCTTGCCATCGGCGCCGAGGTCGATGGACTTCAAGTCGGCGATCTGGTCGTGGTACCCCTGTATGCCGGTGCGTGGCGTGAGCGACTCGTCGTGCCCGCCGACGGCCTGTTCGCACTCCCCGCCGGCGGCGACATCGAGCAGTACTCGATGCTGGGCAGCAACCCCCCGGCGGCAGGGTTGATGCTCAGCGAATGCACCGCCCTGCAGCCCGGTGACTGGGTGGTTCAGAACGCCGCGAACTCCGGTGTGGGACGGTCATTGATCGCGTTGGGCAAACTTCGTGGGCTGAAGACGATCAACCTGGCCCGGAACGACTCAACATTCGCCGAGCTGACAGCAGCCGGGGCCGACGTGGTCCATGTCGACGACCCCGATGCCGTCGGCGATGTTCGAGCAGTGATCGGCGACGCGCGAGTGGCGCTGGCAGTGGAAGCCGTCGGTGGTCCAGGGGTGGCGCGGCTGCTCGAATTGCTGTCCGACGGCGGATGGTTGGTCAGCTATTCCTGGGCCAGGGACGAGCCCATGTGGGTCGATACCTCGACACTGGTCGGCAAGCACCTCACCGTCCGCGGATTCTTCGTCGGCGACTTCGACTACCGCGAGAAGGTGGTGCCTGTTATTCGTGAGGCGGCACCGCTGGTGGCCGACGGCGCCCTGGTTGTCCCCGTGGCGGGCGTGTACCCCCTCGACCACATCCAGGACGCGGTGCAACATCTCCTCCGTGGCGGCAAGATCCTGCTGAACGTGGCGGGCCGATGAAGGCGACGAGTACGCGACCTCGGCACGGTGCGTCGACAAGATGTTTACGTGACCAAACGACTTCCTGCCGCTGCTGGCCGCACGCTTCGTCCGCCAACGCCTGCACGCCCTGGCCAGAGTCGAAGACAAAACCCTCACCGGCACCCCGACCGTGCTGTTCCTGTGCACCCACAACGCCGGATGCTCCCAAATGGCCGCCGCTTACCTCACCCACCTCGTCGGCGACCGCGTCCAGGTACGCTCCGCCGGTTCCGACCCCGACGACCGGGTGAATCCCGTTGCGGTGCAAGCGATGGCCGAGGTCGGCATCGACATGTCCGCCGAGATTCCGAAGGTCCTCACCACCGAGGCCGTGCAGGAATCGGATGTGGTGATCACCATGGGCTGCGGCGACGTCTGCCATTACTTCCCCGGAAAAGAGTATCTGGACTGGAAACTCGACGACCCCGCCGGACGAGGCATCGACGCAGTCCGGCCGATCCGAGACCAGATCGAACACCGCATCCGCGACCTGCTCACCGAACTCGGCATACCGTCGGCAGCGTGATCACCACCCGGGTTCCGGGGCGCTCAGGATCTCGTGCTCTGACACAACCCAGCTCCGCTAACGCATTTACAGAAGGGGCTTCAATATGTCGCATCCGGTATCCCGATCAGCTGCCACCGATACGGTCGTGCGGATACGCTCCGCGAGCGCCGTCTCCGCGGCGATCAATTCCTGCTGGTGAGCCAGCCGCTGCCGCAGCTCTGGCGAGCTTGTCCAACCCCTCAGTGCGGCAGATTTGCCTGAACCCTGTGTTCGATGACATCTAATATACGGAATTGCTGGGGTGGTTTCAATGTTGGCGGCGGCGTGTTTCTGCCGTAATCGGCTGCGGCTGAGCATCTTTCATATTGACTGCGGCGATGGAGGAGTTTCTGGCTGTTGATCGTGGTACGGCTTCGGTGAGACCTTCTGGGTTGTTTGTCGGTGGATTGCGCCTCACTATGATGGCAGCGCCGGGCTGTGGAGTTGGGGGAAGTGATCGGGTACGGGTTGCGGGTCAAGATAAAATATTCTCCCCTGCTTAGGTTGAAATGATAATGGTTGACTGTCCACCTCTAGTTCGATCCAGTTCTCGACTGCTGTAATTCGTTTCGATAATTGATATGATTCAACCCATGGACTTGTCGCTTGCTGAACAGTCGATTGGCGTAGATTTTGCTCGGAAAATGTTTCAAGATGATCCCGCATCAGCTCGGCTCGGAATGCAGTTGGTGTGGAGCAGGGCGGGCGCGGCTTCGGTGTCGATGACGGTAACCGATGATATGGTTAACGGTCATGCCATCACGCATGGCGGGTTCGTTTTTGCGTTGGCCGATACAACGTTCGCGGTTGCATGCAACGGGTACGGACGGACTACTGTTGCTTCAGGTGCGTCTATCACATTCTTGGCGCCCACTCGGGTTGGTGATGAGCTGGTCGCCGAGGCTACCGAGCGGGCCAAGCGTGGGCGTAGCGGTATTTACGATGTCACTGTTCGATGTGGTGATACGGTGATCGCCGAGTTTCGTGGCAATAGCCGCGAGATCCAGCCTCGTGACTGATTCATGACTGCGTGTGGCCTCCTGAACCGACAGTGATCGGATTCAGGAGGCCACACCTTGCGGGCGAGACTGTTGGTCAGCCCAGGATTACTTCCTCTTCTTGTGTGAAGATGGTCGCGCCGCCGGTGGCGAAGTTGGCCACGTCTTTTCCGGCCTTGGCCATTTCCGGGGAAGTGAGTGCCTTCTGCAGATCAGCCTCGGTGTCGAAATACAGGTTGGCCACCATGTAATAGGGAGCGGGAGCTCCGCCAGGAGCTTCGCACTTTCCTGCGGTGAATCGAGCAAGGCCGGGGATGGTCAGCGCAATCGGGGTGTGTGTCTTCGAGTAGTACTCGTCGAACGCGGCTGGGTCGGTGGGCTCGCCATAACACACAGCGACTCGGTACATGATGGTACTCCTTCTAATTCGAGGCCGTAGCCTGCTTGGCAACGAGGGTCAGGACGTCGTAGGTGGCGGTCGGCTTGTCGTCCTGGTTGGTGACGACGGCATCCCATCGGACTTCGCCGTAGTCGGCGGACAGTCGCGGGGTGATCTGCTTGACCGTGAGGGTCACCGTCAGCGAATCCTCTGCCTTGACAGGGGTGAGGAACCGCAGGTTGTCGACACCGAAATTCGCCAGGACCGGACCCGGGTTGGGTTCGACGAAGAGTCCCGCTGCCAGCGAGACGACCAGATAGCCGTGGGCCACGATGCCGCCGAACAGCGGGTTGGCCGCCGCGGCCTCCGGGTCCGTGTGGGCATAGAAGGTGTCGCCGGTGAACTCGGCAAAGTGATCGATGTCGGCCCGGGTGACGACGCGCGGCCCGGCGACGATGGTGTCACCGATCTGCAGTTCCGCCAAGGACTTTCGGAACGGGTGGACCTCGGACTCGTTGCGTGACGCGCCTGCGGTCCACTGCCCGCCGATTCGGGTGATCATGTCCGGCGATGCCTGGACGGCTGTGCGCTGCATGTGGTGCAGCACGCTCCGGATGCCGCCGAGTTCCTCACCGCCGCCTGCGCGCCCGGGGCCGCCGTGTACGAGGGTGGGCAGCGGCGAGCCGTGGCCGGTGGATTCGGCGGCGCAATCACGATCGAGCACCAGGATGCGGCCGTGGTGCGGCGCGACGCCGAGCACGATGCGGCGAGCGACCTCCGAATCGTGTGTGACCAGGGAACCGACGAGGCTGCCGCGGCCCCGTGCGGCGAGATCGATGGCCTCGGAGAGGTCGCCGTAGGGGATGACGGTACTGACGGGGCCGAAGGCTTCGACCTCGTTCGGCGCCTCGGCGGTGTTATCCGCGGCGAACAGCAACACCGGCGGGAGGAACGCCCCCCGCGCCGGGTCCCCGCCCGCGACGGTGAAGTTGTCGGTGTCGCCGATGACGACTTCGGCCTCGTCGGTGAGGGCTTTGAGCGAGCGGAGCACCTCGTCGCGCTGAGCCAGGCTGGCCAGTGCGCCCATTCGCACGCTGCTGTCGGCTTCCGGGTTGCCCACCACGATCGAGGCGAGCCGCTCGGAGGCTGCCTCGACTACGTTGTGCGCGAGGTCAGCCGGGACCAGCGCCCGCCGGATCGCGGTGCACTTCTGGCCGGCCTTCACCGTCATCTCGGTCACCAACTGCTTGACGAAGAGATCGAATTCCGGTGTGTCCGGGGTGGCGTCGGGGCCGAGGATCGAGCAGTTGAGTGAATCGGCTTCGGCGTTGAACTGCACACCGCCCTCGACGACGTTCGGGTGCGAGCGCAGCCTGGACGCGGTCACCGCCGATCCGGTGAAGGCGACCAGGTCCCGGTAGTCGAGGGCGTCGAGCAGGCCCTTGGGGCTGGTGCACAGTAGTTGCACCGAGCCTTCGGGCAGCAGTCCGGAGTCGATGATGCGACGGAAGATGGCTTCGGTCAGGTACGCGGTCTGGTGAGCCGGTTTGACGATGGTCGGAACACCCGCCAGAAACGCCGGGGCGAGTTTCTCGAGCATGCCCCACACGGGGAAGTTGAACGCGTTGATCTGAACGGCGACACCGGGGCGCGAGGTGTAGATGTGCTGCCCGACGAAGGTTCCATTGCGGCCCAACCGTTCGGTCGGCCCATCGAGAATGATGGTGTCGTTGGGCAGTTCACGCGTGCCCTTGCTCGCGTAGCTGAGCAGGGTGCCGAAGCCGCCGTCGATGTCGACAGCCGAGTCGCGCTTGGTCGCGCCGGTCGCCGACGAGATCGGATAGAACTCGTCCTTGGCGCCCATGAGGAGCTTGCCGAGTTGCTTCAGCAGCGCCGCACGCTGGTGAAATGTGAGTTCCCGCAGGGCTGGACCGCCGACCGTACGAGCATGGGACACGACGGCTGCCACATCGGCGCCCTCCGTCGAGAACCGTCCTACTTCTTCGCCGGTGAAGGCATTGAGGAGTGGTGCGCCTTCGTCCTGCGGCGTTTCCCATCGCCCGTTCACATAGCTTGCCAACAACGCTGTCATCGCCCGTGCGCTCCCTTTTCCTACCGTCCATTCGTTCGGTAATCACTCTGAGGGGTGATGAGGGGTCGCGTCAAGACCTGCGAGAAGTTCGGCGGGTTCGGTCGGCTGTCAGGTGCGCTGGGGCGGAGTGGCGCGCAGGCCGTCGAAGGCCATCGCGACGATGTTGTCGGCGAGAGTGTCAGCACTGACCGTGCGAGTGGGGCGATACCACTCGATCAGTGAGTTGACCGTGCCGAAGATCAGCCTGGCGGTGAGGTCCGGGTCGAGGTCGGGGCGCATGCTGCCCTCGTTCGATGCTTCGCGGACCAGATCGCCGACGATGTGGTCGAGTTCGCGCCTGCGGGCAAGCGCGCGCCGCTCCACGGCGGTGTTGCCGCGGATGCGCAGCAGGACGGTCACATACGGCAATTGCTCGACGAGTACGTGCACGCTGCGTCGCACCAGATGCTCGAGCCGGTCGATGGCCGGGCCCTCGGTTGTTTCGGGTTCCTTGGTCACCTCGAACAGGGCGTCGAGCGCGCGGTCGATGCAGAGCCTGAGCAGTTCGGTCTTACCCGAGACGTGGTGGTAGATCGACGACTTGCTGATGCCGAGTCGCTGGGACAGGTGATCCATTGATGTGCCGTCGTATCCGCGCTGGTTGAAGACGGTCACCGCGACCGAGAGTAGTGATTCGAGATCGTATCCGGGGCGCCCCACCTGGCCGGTACGTCTGGACTTGGATGCAGCCATGCGCTCAATCATGACACCCGAACGTCCGGTTATCGACAGGTGTACACCAGGCGGGAGCTGAAAACTGGGGGTTGATTACCGACCGAATGATCGGTTATCAATAGTAGAGACAACCCGAAGGAGAATCGTGGCTGACGACGTGTACGTGGTAGATGGGGTGCGCACCCCCCAGGGCCGTTACGGAGGAGCCCTGGCCGCCGTGCGTCCCGATGATCTGGCCGCGCTCGCGGTCGCCGAGCTGGTCGAACGCAGCGGCGTCCCTGCGGATGCCATAGACGAGGTGATCTTGGGCGCAGCGAACCAGGCGGGGGAAGACAACCGCAACGTCGCGCGCATGGCGGTGCTACTGGCCGGGCTCCCCGAGACGGTGCCCGGCTACACGGTGAACCGGTTGTGCGCGAGCGGACTGACGGCGATCGCCTCGGCTGCGCACACCATCGGTTCCGGTATGGCGGATGTGATGGTGGCCGGCGGGGTCGAATCCATGACGCGTGCGCCGTGGGTCATGGCCAAGCCCGGAACGGCGTGGGCGCGCCCGGGTGAAGTGGCGGACACCTCCCTGGGGTGGCGGTTCAGCAATCCGCGTTTCACGCAGCAGGAGGCCGGCGGGGCCTCGCCCATCACGCTGCCGATGGGTGAGACCGCCGAGGAAGTCGCCGCTCTGGATGGCATCACCCGCGAGGAGTGCGACGAATTCGCGCTCCGCAGCCACACGCGTGCCATCGAGGCGCAGGACGCGGGCCGGTTCGAGAAGGAAATCGTGCCCGTGCCGGTGGGGGAGACCGTGGTCTCCGTCGACGAAGGCCCCAGGCGCCAAACGACATTGGAGAAGCTGGCCCGACTGCGCCCGGCTTTCCGTCCAGGCGGCATCGTCACCGCCGGATCGTCCTCTCCGCTCTCGGACGGCGCCGCTGCGGTGCTGCTGGCCAGCGGTGAGGCTGTGGAGCGGTACGGGCTCTCGGTGCGCGCCCGGTTCGTGGCCGCTGCCAGCGCAGGAGTGGCTCCACACCTGATGGGGCTGGGACCGGTGCCGGCCACGGAAAAAGTGCTGGCGCGATCGGGCTGGGGCATCGCGGATCTGGATGCGATCGAACTCAACGAAGCTTTCGCTGCACAGAGCCTGGCGGTGATCCGGCGACTCGGTCTGGATCCCGAGGTGGTCAATGCCGACGGCGGCGCGATCGCGCTCGGCCATCCGCTCGGATGTTCGGGCGCGCGGATCGTGGTCACGCTGCTCGGACGGCTCGCACGCGAAGGCGGATCCCGCGGGTTGGCAACCCTCTGCGTCGGTGTGGGCCAAGGCGTTTCGGTTCTGGTGGAGGCCGTGTAATGGACTACGACACCATCAACGTCGAACGAAGCGCGGACCGCGTTGTTGTCGAGCTCGATCGTCCGTACGCGCGCAACGCGATCAACGCGGCGATGGTCAACGAACTGCACACGGTGTGCGGCGAGCTCGAGCAGGAGCCCCGGTTCCTCGTGATCCATGGCGCCGGTGAGGATTTCGCGGCCGGCGCAGATATCGGCGAGTTGCGTGTGCGGGGCCGCGAAGAAGCGCTGACCGGAATCAATCGCGCCCTGTTCGACAGAATCAACCGCCTGAGCCTGCCGACAGTCGCCGCGATCGAAGGCAACGCTCTCGGCGGTGGCGCGGAGCTGGCGTACGCCTGCGATATCCGAATCGCCGGGCAGGGGGCCAGATTCGGCAATCCCGAGCCCGGGTTGGGGATTCTCGCCGCGGCGGGGGCCTGTTACCGGCTCAGCGAACTGGTCGGAAAATCCGTGGCGAAACAGGTCATCCTGGGCGGTGGGCTGCTCGATGCCGACGCCGCACATCGGCACGGCCTGGTTATGGATGTGGTCGAGCGGGGAACCGCGCTGACAGCGGCACGCGCGTTGGTCGATCGCATGTCCAAGGCATCGCCGTTGGCGCTGCGCCTGTCCAAGAGCGTGGTCGACGCGGCGGGGCCGCACCCACTGCTGGACGACGTCGCACAAGCGGTGCTCTTCGAGAGCTCGGATAAACGCGAGCGAATGGCGAACTTTCTGGAACGGAGACGGGCATGAATGTGCCGAAGGTAGTCGGCGTCGTCGGCGGTGGACGGATGGGCGCGGGAATCGCGCAGGTCTTCGCTGTGGCGGGCGCCTACGTGACGATCGCCGAGGCGGACGAATCCGCCGCGGCGGCAGCCTTGCAGCGGGTGGAACACGGACTGGCGCAGGCCGAGGCCAAGGGCAAGCTGGCCTGCCGACCGGAGGATGCGCTCGGCCGGGTCCAGACCGTGACCTCGGTGAGTGCTCTGCCGCCGGAGGCGAACCTGGTGGTCGAGGCCGTACCGGAAATCGTCGAGGCGAAGCTGGCTGTACTGACCGCGGTGGAAGCTGTGGTCGGCCCGGAAGCGGTGATCGCCAGCAACACCAGCTCGCTGTCCATCGGTGATCTCGGCAGCGCGCTGGAACAGCCCACCCGGTTCCTGGGCATGCACTTCTTCAACCCGGTGCCCGCCTCGACTCTGGTCGAGGTCGTACGCGCGCCGGACACGTCCGGATCGGTGATCAAGACTGTCCTGGGCTGGGTCGAGGCGCTGGGCAAGACCGATATCGTCGTGAAGGACTCCCCCGGATTCGCGACCAGTCGCTTGGGGGTTTCACTGGGACTCGAAGCCATCCGCATGCTCGAGGAAGGCGTCGCTGACGCCGAATCCATCGACCGCGCAATGGAACTCGGCTACCGGCACCCGATGGGACCGTTGCGGTCCACCGATCTGGTCGGCCTGGATGTGCGTCTGGCGATCGCCGAGTACCTGCACGCCACGCTGGGCGAGCGTTTTTGTCCGCCACAGCTGTTGCGAGACAAGGTTTCTCGCGGCGAACTCGGCAGGAAGTCCGGTCAGGGCTTCTACGACTGGCGTCAATAACCGGCAACTGTATCGGCTGAAGGGAACTCCCATGGACGAGAACTCGACCAACCTGGTCGTCTCGACGGTCGCCGATGGCGTGGCTGCGATCATCCTGAATCGCCCCGCGGCATCGAACGCCTTGGATCGAGCAATGAAGGCAGAACTGCTCGACGCGTTGCGCGCTGCGCGCGATGACCACCGCGTTCGCGCGGTCGCGATCACCGCGGCCGGCAAGAACTTCTGTGTCGGCCAGGATTTGGCTGAGCACGTGGAGGGGCTTCGGGCGGATCCTGCGCACGCCATGGATACCGTGCGTGAGCACTACAATCCGATCGTGACGGCGCTCGCCGAGATCGAGGTCCCGGTTGTCGTCGGAATCAACGGTGCCTGTGTGGGGGCCGGGCTCGGGCTGGCGCTGGCCGGCGATATTCGAATCGCAGGTCAGCGCAGCAAGTTCGGCACCGCATTCACCGGTATCGGGTTGGCGGCGGACTCGGGCCTCAGCGCGACGCTGACCGCACTTGTCGGCGCGAGCCGGGCGAAAGCCCTGTTCATGCTGGGCGAGACCTTCGACGCCGCACGGGCGCAGGAGTGGGGTGTGGTCCATCGCGTGGTGGACGACGCCGAGGTCGCCGACGAGGCCGGCAAACTCGCAGTTGCGCTGGCAGCGGGGCCGACTGCCGCGTTCAGGGAGGTCAAGGCCCTGATCGCCGCCAACCAAGGCGCCGAACTGGCTGACGTCCTGGAACGTGAGGCAGACGCGCAGGTCCGGCTGGGTGCCTCGGATGATCACCAGGCTGCCGTCGAAGCGTTCCTCAGCAAGCAACGACCGAAATTCGTCGGTCACTGAATCCGATTGATACTTGTGCTCTGAGCTGCTCTAAGGCACACTTTAATAACCGATCATTCGGTCGGTAAGTAGGAGGCTGGCAATGCCACGAACTCACCTTGCCGCGGTCGATGAGACCGCGGATCAGGCGGCGCTCGAACAGGGCTTCTCCGAGGTCATCGCAACCGGGCAGCGCATTGAGCCGCGGGACTGGATGCCGGAGGGGTATCGCAAAACGCTGGTCCGGCAGATCGCCCAGCATGCGCATTCGGAGATCATCGGAATGCAGCCCGAGGGCAACTGGCTGACTCGTGCACCGTCGCTGCGGCGCAAAGCAATCCTGATGGCGAAGGTGCAGGACGAGGCCGGTCACGGCCTGTATTTGTACTCGGCGGCCGAGACTCTGGGAGTCGACCGCGACGACCTGGTCGATCGGCTGATCTCGGGGCGGCAGAAGTACTCGTCGATCTTCAATTACCCGGCGTTGACCTTCGCGGACGTGGGTGTCATCGGGTGGCTGGTCGACGGTGCGGCGATCTGCAACCAGGTTCCGTTGTGCCGCAGTTCGTTCGGCCCTTATTCGCGCGCGATGATCCGCGTCTGCAAAGAGGAATCGTTCCATCAGCGGCAGGGCTACGAAATGCTGATGACGATGATGAAGGGCACCGATGCCCAGCGTGCGATGGTCCAAGAGGCTGTCGACCGGTGGTGGTGGCCCGCGCTGATGATGTTCGGTCCGCCCGATGACGACTCGCCCAACACCGAGCAATCGATGGCCTGGGGAATCAAACGGCACACCAACGACGAGCTCCGTCAGCGATTCGTCGACATGAGCGTGCCGCAGGCGCGCGAGCTCGATGTCACGCTGCCGGACCCGGAGCTGAAGTGGAACCAGGAGCGCCAGGCGCACGATTTCGGGACTCCGGACTGGAGCGAATTCACCGCGGTGGTTCGAGGCGATGGCCCGTGCAACGCGGAGCGTGTGGAGCGCCGGCGGGCGAGTCACGAACAGGGTGCATGGGTCCGCGAGGCCGCGTCGGCGTTTGCCAACAAGATCCACGAAGAAGCCGAGGAAGGGCACAAATGATCCCGGAATACGACACACCCTCGGTGCAGGAATCGCCTTCGGATCCCGCGCGGGACGAGGGGGAGGCCGTGGCTGTCGGATGGCCGTTGTACGAGGTATTCGTTCGCGGGAAGCGGGGGCTCAACCATGTGCACGTCGGTTCGCTGCACGCCGCCGACGACGAGATGGCTCTGCGCCATGCTCGCGATGTCTACACCCGCCGAAACGAAGGCGTGAGCATCTGGGTTGTCCGATCGACCGCCGTGGTGGCGTCGAGCCCGGAGGAAAAGGATCCGTACTTCTCGCCGAGCGGCGACAAGGTGTACCGGCATCCGACCTTCTACGACATCCCCGACACCGTGCCGCACATGTGACCGAAGCGATGGAGAACGACAACCATGACTGAGCACGATTCGGCCTATGCGGACCTGGTCGATCACAACGAACACGACCAGTGGGCGTTCGGAACCAGCTTCGACGATCCGCTCGCCGGTGTGGACACCACTCTGACCGACGGCGTCGACGGGGCCGACCTGGCCGCGTACTGCCTGATGCTCGGTGACGATGCCCTGATCAGCGCGCAGCGCCTCGCGGAGTGGAACACCATGGCACCCGAGCTCGAGGAGGAGGTGGCCCTGGCCAACATCGGCCTGGACCTGCTCGGTCAGGCGCGGTTGCTGCTCGCCCGTGCCGCAGCCGCGGATCCGAGCATTGTGCCGCAGCTTCCTGCCGATACCCCGGTGCCGGATGAGGATGCGTTGGCGTTCTTCCGCGACGAGCCCCGGTTCCGCAATGTGCGGTTGGTGGAGCTGGAGAACGGTGATTTCGCCTTCAGTATCGTCCGGCTGTTCGTCTTCTCGACCTACCGGCTGTCACTGCTGCAGTCTCTGCGGCAGTCGAAGGACTCGGTCCTGGCCGCCGTCGCGGCCAAGGGAGCCAAGGAAGTCACCTATCACCGCGACTACGCCGCACGCTGGCTGGTGACCCTGGCCGATGGCACCGACTACTCACGCAGCCGAATTCTAGACGCGGTGCAGCGGATCTGGCCCTACACGCACGAGTTGTTCCTGACCCATCCGGTCGAGGAACGCCTGGCCGCGACGGCGACGGCAGTGCCGTCGGAGGCGCTGCGCGAGGAGTTCGACTCGATTGTCGGCCTGGTGTTCCGATCGGCACATCTCGATGTGCCCGACGTGCAGCCTGCCGCCGGAGTAGGTGGCCGCGCCGGGCGGGAGGGAATCCACACCGAGGCAATGGGATACCTGCTAGCCGAGCTGCAGTCGGTGGCTCGCGCCCATCCGATGGGGCGGTGGTGAGCACGATGCCGACCTTCACAACGGCTGGAACCATGGCTGCGGCGCGGGCTGTCGCGGCCGCGGTGACGGATCCCGAGATGCCGATGCTGACGCTCGCCGACCTGGGAGTTCTGCGTGACGTCCGGCAGAACTCCGACGGCGGAATCACGGTCGACATCACCCCGACGTACTCGGGATGTCCGGCCATGGCCACGATGCGAGCGGACCTGCTCCGCCACCTGTCCCGCGCCGGGTTCGATGACGTCGACGTCCGGACGGTGCTGAGTCCGGCGTGGAGCTCGGACTGGATCAGCGCGGAAGGTCGGCGCAAGCTCGCCGCGGCCGGTATCAGCCCGCCACACCGGGCGGTCGCCGATTCCGACGGGCCGATTCCCATCAGCTTGATCCCGCGGACACAGGTGATCGCCTGTCCGCAGTGCGGGTCGACGAATACCGAGCGCACCTCCGAATTCGGTGCCACGGCATGTAAATCGCTGCATCGCTGTCTCGCATGCGCGGAGCCGTTCGACCACGTGAAGGAGATATGACGTGACCAGCACGCAGACTACGGCCGTGGCGTCTGGGAAAGAACTGCGCAACAAGCCATTCCACGTGTTGCAGGTGGAGTCCGTCGATCGCTTGTGCGAGGACGCGGCCGCGGTCACCTTCGCGGTTCCTCCCGGTCTGCGGAGCGACTTCGCCTTCCTGCCGGGACAGTCGATCACCCTTCGCAGGGATGTGGACGGCCAGGAGCAGCGCCGATCGTATTCGATCTGCGCACCGGCGGGCTGGGCCCCTCGAATCGGGGTCCGAGTCGTGCCGGGAGGAGCGTTCTCCGGATGGCTGGTCAATGAAGTCCGGGCCGGTGACGAGTTGGAGGTGCAGCCGCCCACGGGCAAGTTCGCCGCCGATCCCGACGCCGGCGGGCGCCACGTTCTCATCGCCGCGGGATCGGGCATCACGCCGATGCTCTCCATCGCCGCGACAGTCCTCCAGGACCCCGATGCACACGTCACGCTGTTCTACGGCAATCGTCGTGTCGGCTCGGTCATGTTCACCGAGGAACTCAGCGACCTGAAAGACCGCTACGGCCAACGCCTGCAGTTGGTACATGTTCTGTCCAGGGAGCCGCGGAACTCCGAGTTGCTCAGCGGCCGCTTGGACCGCGACCGGATCCGGCGGCTGCTGCAGGCTTTCGTCCCGGTCGCCGAGACCGATCACTTCTGGCTCTGTGGTCCCATCGGGATGGTCGTCGACGCCCGCGACACATTGCACGAACTCGGTGTCGAGGGCTCGCGTATCCACCAGGAACTGTTCTTCGTCGAGGACACTGCGCCCGAACAGGAACATCATGTGGAGCGCGCGTTGTCCGGGCCGAGCAGTGAAGTGACCATCGTCCTGGACGGCAACGCCAGCACGATGACACTGCCCCGCAACGTCTCGGTGCTCGACGCCGCACAGAAGTCACGAGCCGATCTGCCGTTCGCCTGCAAGGGCGGGGTCTGCGGTACCTGCCGCGCCAAAGTCACCGCCGGCGAGGTCGATATGCGCCGCAACTACGCCCTGGAGCAATCCGAGGTGAACAGCGGATTCGTCCTGACCTGCCAATCATTCCCCACCAGCGACACCGTCACCGTCGACTTCGACGCGTGAACTCGAAACCGCTCACCCCGGAGTCACCATGACCGAGTTAGTAGATTTCCCCACCTCCTCCGTCCCTCGCTCACCCGATGGGCTCGAACCCATCGAGGTGGCCTCGCGAGACGAGATTTCCGCCCTCCAGTTGACGCGGCTGAAATGGTCCCTGCGGCACGCCTACGACAACGTGCCGCACTACCGCGCGGCCTTCGACGAGCGAGGCGTACATCCCGAGGATCTGAAGGACCTCAGCGACTTGTCGCTGTTCCCCTTCACCAGCAAGGCGGACCTGCGCAACAACTACCCGTTCGGCATGTTCGCCGTGCCGCAATCGGATGTTGTTCGCGTGCACGCCTCGTCGGGTACCACGGGCCGGCCGACCGTCGTGGGCTACACCGCCGAAGACATCAACACCTGGGCCAATCTGGTGGCCCGGTGTCTGCGCGCCGGTGGCGTTCGCTCGACCGACAAGATCCACATCGCCTACGGCTACGGATTGTTCACCGGTGGTCTGGGTGCGCACTACGGTGCGGAACGACTGGGCTGCACCGTGATTCCCGTATCGGGCGGCATGACCGAGCGACAGCTCCAGCTGATCAACGACTTCCGGCCCGATGCCATCATGGTGACTCCCTCCTACATGCTGACCTTGGTCGATGCCATGGAACGAGCCGGAATCGACCCGCGGTCCACCTCTCTGCGCACCGGCGTATTCGGTGCGGAGCCATGGACCGAGGAGATGCGCGCGGAGCTGGAGCACAAGGTCGGTATCGAAGCCGTCGACATCTACGGACTGTCGGAGATCATCGGGCCCGGCGTCGCCCAGGAATGCGTGGAAACCAAAGACGGCCTGCACGTCTGGGAGGACCACTTCTATCCCGAGATCATCGACCCCGAGACCGGCGAGGTTCTGCCCGACGGATCCGAAGGCGAGCTGGTCTTCACCTCGCTGACCAAGCAGGCACTTCCGATCGTGCGTTACCGCACAAGGGATTTGACCACCTTGCTGCCGGGCACGGCCAGGTCCATGCGCCGCATCCGCAAGATCACCGGCCGCTGTGACGACATGATCATCCTGCGCGGGGTGAACCTTTTCCCGACCCAGATCGAGGAGCTGATTCTCGGCATCGATACGCTCGCACCTCAGTATCAGTGTGTGCTCGACCGCCCGGGGCGACTCGACCAGTTGACGGTACGCGTGGAAAGCCGGCAATCCCTGTCCCCGCAGTCGCGAGCGGACGCTGCGCAGATGCTGGCCGGGCGGATCAAGAACCGGATCGGAGTCAGCGTGGTTGTCGATGTGGTCGATCCGGATGTGATCGAACGCTCGCCCGTCGGTAAGGCGAGACGACTGGTCGACCTGCGTCCCAAGCAGTAGACGCAGCGGGGCGTTTCGAGTCCGCCTCGTCAGCCACCATCGGTACGGCACATTGCCGGGGTCGCCCGGCTGCTCGCTTTCGCCATCGCTCGAAGGAATGGCGTCGAGCGATGGCGGTCGGCGCGGCTCATCAGGCCGGAAACGCACAGAACAGCTCCACCTATTAGAGACAACAAGCCGCTTTTTCGATGCTGCCGAGTGGATTGTCCGAGCCGAGATGGCGGCTGCTCGGTCGCCGAAGGAGCCCGATTTCTGGAACCTCGAGGTTTTCGCGCCCGCGATCGGTTCCCTACGCGCACTGGAGAATCGGTGGAGCGACCGCCCGGCGCAACGTGGAAGACCAAGCGAATAGTGCTGTTGTCCAAGGTATTTCGGACAATCGAAATCCGGCTCCCGCGCGGTCGTCCCTGCTCTACAGCCCAGCTTTGAGCTCGAGTATCAAGCCCCTGACCATGACCGCTCTGGCGTGGCTCGGCACATGAACGATGCCGGTGGTGTACGAGCGGCAGGCCCGTACACCACCGGAATTAGTGAATTGATCCCGTCAGTCGCTGAACTTGGCGAGGCCCGAGCCGTCGCCGTTGCGATTCTTCAGGGCTTTCCAGCCGATGACCGGCAGGGCGTAGGTGACCAGGACGCCGAACAGGTACGCGGGCGCCAGTGCGATGGTGGAGAAGATGTTCTGCTCGCCATGCTTGTTGGGGCCGAAGCTCAGTCCGCGGTTCTTGGTCATGTTCGACGCGAAGTAGAACAGGACGTTGGCCCAGCCGTCGGCGACGACGATCCAGCCCAGACGCGACGCTCGTTTCTCGGGGAGCCCTGCGGCGGGCAGCACGGCTGCGGCGGCAATGACCATCATGCCGTTCAGGGCGGGACCGGTGTGAGCGCGAGCCCATCCTTCGTCGGTGCCCGGGATGTCGAACTTGACGATCTTGCCGGGACGAACTTCCCACCCGCCCAACAGCTTTGCCCAGAGCACCAACCCACCGAGCAGGGTGGCGAAGATCATGAGAATGCCGTGGCCGGCCATCCTACGCTGCAGTTGCTCCATCCCTTACCTCCATCGCTTGCGAACCGGAAACCTTCACCGCTGTGGCCGACGCTGCCCGGAACTCGCGAGGCGGTGTGCCGTAGGCGGCCTTGAACAGCCGGGAGAAGTACGAGGAGTCGATCAGTCCCCAGCGTGCGGCGATGGCGGCGATCGACATCGAGGCCCAGCGCGGGTCGGACAGATCGAGGCGACATCGTTCCAAACGCCGATGGCGGATCCAATCGGTAACCGTGGTGGACTCGGCTTCGAAGAGTTTCTGCAGATACCGCGGCGAGATGTGGTGCGCCTCGGCGATATGAGAGGTGCTGAGTTGCGGGTCGTCGAGTCGCGCATCGATGAACGCCTTCACCCGCATGATCAGGGCTTTGCGGTGCGTTTCCGGCGGTACCACGGACTCACATCCGAGCTGCTCCGAGAACGAGGCGGCCAACAGTGTGATCACCGCGCTGGACAACTCGACGTTGGCCGGCAGTTCGTCGATGTACATCTGCTCGGACATGTTGAGTAGAAGCGGTGCTACGAGCGCGCCGACTCCGCGACGCCCGGATACCCGCCGTGCGGTGAAATCGCGCAGTTCGGACTGGCGGATCGGCAGCAGATCGTAGGGAAACATCACGACGAGGGTCTTGAACGCGCTGTCGAAGGCCAGCTGGTACTGACGACGGGTGTCGTAGAGGGCAAAATCGCCCGGTGTGAGCGCGGCTTCACGGCCGTCCTGCGTCAGGATGCAATAGCCCTGAAGCTGCAGGCCGAGCTTGAGGAATCCCGGATCCGATTGTCGGATGGTGTCCGCTGTACGGGCCACTTCGCACGATCCGCCGGCCACGACGCTGAGATGAGCCGATCCGAGCGACTGATTGATCAGCTCGCCGCCGAACGGATCTTCGCCGACATGGGGCGTCGCGCGAAGCGGCACATAGGTTTTCGAGATCGTCTCGCTCCACATGCCGAACTGCTCGCTCGCTGGGAGGTCGGTAAACCGTACGAGTGACGACATTTGCTGGCTCACCTTCCTCAATCCGTCGACAGCCCTCTGCCTTGCTGTGCAGAGATGCGCTCGAGCTGTGACGGGCGTCTCATCGTAGCGCTGTCGCGTCATGTTTCACAATAGTTAATAACCGATTGTTCGGTCGGTAAACACGATAATTATCCCAAGTGAAAGCTCGATTCGCAGGTGAATGGACTCACATGCTGACCGGTGCGCTTACGTACTGGAATGTGTGCGGAATCGTCCAAGACCTGTCGGGTCCGGACTGTTGATACTCAGTGGCACGGGTCACACGCCGAGCGTTTTCCCGAAGTTGCACACCGATCGCGAGCCATCCCAAGCCCCGTCGCCGACACGACGTCCGGCGTGTGCGTAGCCCGCGAGTTCTACGAGGAGACCAATCACATGACCAAGCGCATCGCCATCGTTGGCGCTGGCACCGCCGGCCTGCACCTCGGGTTGTACCTGCAGCAGAACGGTGTGCAATCGACCATCTTCACGGACAAGCGCCCGGAGGACTACCCGAACGTCCGGCTGCTGAATACCGTTGCGCACCACGCGGTCACGATCGATCGTGAGAAGGCGCTCGGCGTGGACCACTGGCCGGACGCCGGCTACTTCGGTCACTACTACTACGTCGGAATCCCGTCGATGCCGCTCGAGTTCTACGGCGGCCTGCCCACCGGGCCGAGTCGCGCGGTCGACTACCGCATCTACCTGCCGACCCTCATGCAGGACTACCTCGAGCGGGGCGGGGAGTTCGAGTACCGCGACGTCGGCGTGTCCGACCTCGACGACCTCTCGGTCGATTACGACCTCGTGGTCGTCGGCACCGGCAAGGGCGGCCTGGGACAGCTGTTCGCACGCGATGAGCAGAGCTCGCCGTACCGTGAGCCCCAGCGGCAGCTGTGCGTCGGCCTGTTCAAGGGCATCGCCCCGGCCGAGATCCGCGCGGTGACGTTCTGTATCTCCCCGGGCGCCGGCGAGATGATCGAGATTCCCACCGTGACCTTCGGCGGCGACGCCACGGCGCTGGTGTTCGAGAACCACCCCGGCAGCGACCTCGAGATCCTCACGCACACCCGGTACGAGGAGAACCCGCAGGCGTTCCGGGATCTGATGCTGGACAAGCTGCGCAAGCACTACCCGATCACCGCCCGTCGGATCAACGAAGACGAATTCGACGTCGCCAACAGTGAATTGGACCTTCTGCAGGGTGCGGTCGTGCCGACCGTCCGCCACGGCCACATCAAGCTGAACAACGGCAAGACCGCGATCCTGCTCGGTGACGCGCACGCCACCGTGGACCCCGTGCTGGGCCAGGGCGGCAACATGGCCTCCTACGCCGCGCACGTTCTGGGCCAGGAGATCCTCGCCACCGAGAGCTTCGACAACCGGTTCTTCGAGCAGGTCGACGCACGCCGCGCCGGTCGCGTGCTCGGCGCCACGCGCTGGACGAACTACATGCTGAAGAACCTGCGCGAGATGCCCAACGAGTTCGTCGAATTCCTCGGCGCGGTGGCGCTGGACCGGACGCTGGCCGACAAGTTCACCGACAACTTCAACCGTCCCGAGACCCAGTGGGACATCTTCTCCAGCCCTGCGACCATGAAGTCCTGGGTGGAGGAGAACGCTACCGGGAGTGAGGGGGCCAGCAGCCCTTTCGAGGAAACGGCGGCAGTGTGATGACCGCCGTCGTCGAGAAGGTCGCTCCCGCCGCGCCTTCGCTCCCGGATCCGAAGACGCTGCTGGCCGCCGATCGGATCGAATTCCGAAGCTCGGTAGCGCTTTTCGCTACGGGTATCGCGGTCGTGACCATGGTCGACGAAGAAGGAAACGTCCACGGGGTCACCGTGAACAGCTTCACCTCGATCAGCCTGGACCCGCCGACCGTCATGATCTCGCTCAAGCCGGGACGCGCACATGACCTGATCTCGGCGACCGGTTGGTACGGGGTTAGCGTCCTGAGCGATGGACAGCAGGGGCACTCCAGCTACTTCTGCGGTGCCCGAGATGGCGACTGGGCACCGGAATACCTTGATGGCCAGCATGTTCCGACCTTGGCCGGCAGCTTGGCGCGGTTCGAATGCGAAGTCTCCGATGTGGTGACGGTGCACGATCACACGCTGTTCCTGGCACGAGTGGTGCGGTGCGAATCCGAAACCGGATCCCCGCTGATGTTCTTCGCCAGCAACTACCACCAGCCAGTTCTCGATCCCCGATGACGCATCGGACGACAGACCGCACAGGAGATACACCGATGAAAACCCTCGAACGCAAGATTTACGGGCATGGGGTGCTGATGATCCTCAGTACGCTGATATTCGGGCTCGGACTCTGGATGAAGTTGGTGGGCGGGTTCGAAATCGTCCCCGGCTACTTCGTCCACTTCAACATCCCCGGAACCGCGGAGGGGTGGGCCAAGGCGCACGTCGGGCCGGCTCTGAACGGAATGATGGTCATCGCCGTCGGCCTGGTCCTGCCCAAGGTGAACTTCTCCGAGGTCGCGGCCAAGCGGTTGGGCTACATCATCGTGGGTGACGGCTGGGCCAACGTGATCTTCTACTTCTTCGGGAATTTCGCACCCAGCCGCGGCTTGAGCTTCGCCTCGAACCGTCTGGGCGTGACCAACATCTTCGGGATCATCGCGCTCGCACCGGCGTACATCTTCGGTGTGCTGGCGATCGGCGCCCTGTTCATCATCGGATGGCGAGCCATCCGTCAGGTCGGGGACACCCCGTCCGACCTGACTCCCGCACAGGTCACCGCGGCTTGACCACGGCGGCAGTCATCGACGAGTTCCACAAACGGCTCTCACACATACTCTTTCGCCGCTCGCGGCAAGAACGGAAAGAATCGACTATGACCACGGTCAACGAGGCCACCAAGCCGACCACGCTACCCGAAGGCACGCCGACCGAGCTCTACATCAATGGTCAATGGGGCCCCGCAGCCGGCAACCGCAGCCTGCCGAACATCAACCCCGCCACCGAAGAACTCCTCGCGGACATCGCCTTCGGAGGTCCCGCGGACATCGATGCCGCGGTGAAGGCGGCGCGCGCGCAGCTGTCGGGCGAGTGGGCGGCCCTGCCCGGCGCGGCGCGCGGCGTGATCCTCAATCGGATCGCCGACCTGATCGAAGAGCACGCCGAGGTTCTCGCGCAGCTCGAAGCTCTCGACATCGGCAAGCCGGTGGGACAGCCCCAGATGCTGGACGTCCCCAACGCCGTCGCCACCTTCCGCCACTTCGCGGGCTGGGCGGACAAGATCACCGGCGCGACGATCCCGACCTCCGGGTACATGGGTCGTCCCACGCACTCCTACACGGTGCGCGAGCCGATCGGTGTCATCGGCGCGATCGTGCCCTGGAACACGCCGCTGATGATCGCGGCCTGGAAGCTGGCGCCGGCCCTGGCCGCCGGTAACACGCTGGTGGTCAAGCCGTCCGAGGATGCCCCGCTGTCGATCCTGTATCTCGGCAAGCTGCTGGCCCAGTCCGGTCTGCCCGACGGTGTGGTCAACATCGTGCCTGGAGACGGTGCGGTGACCGGCAACGCGCTGGTCGAGCACCCGGGTGTCGACAAGATCAGCTTCACCGGCAGCCCCGTCGTCGGGCGTCTGATCCAGCAGAAGGCCGCCGAGACGTTCAAGCGCGTGGTGCTCGAGCTCGGTGGTAAGTCGCCGCAGATCATCCTGCCCGACGCCGACATCGAGGCGGCCGTGGCCGGCTGCGCGATGGGACTGTTCTTCAACCAGGGTGAGGTCTGCGCCGCGGGTACCCGCATCTTCGTGCACCGGTCGCGGTACGACGAGGTCGTCGCGGCCCTGGCCGGCGCGGCCGAGGCACAGGTTCTGGGAGACCCGTTCGATCCGGCGACCACACTGGGTGCGCTGGTGAGCGAGAAGCAGCGCAACACGGTGCTCGGCTACATCGAGAAGGGCAAGAGCGAAGGCGCGCACGTCGCTGCGGGCGGTGTCGGCGTGGATGGTCCCGGCTACTTCGTCCGTCCCACGATCTTCTCCAACGCGACCAACGACATGACCATCGCGCAGGAGGAGATCTTCGGCCCGGTGGGTGTGGTGATCGCGTACGACGATGTGTCCGAAGCGATCCGGCTCGCCAACGAGACCCAGTACGGGCTGGCGGCAACCATCTGGACCCGCGACGTCGCGCAGGCGCACACGCTGGCCGGACAGGTCCGCGCCGGTGCGGTGTGGATCAACGGTTGGGCGGCCATCGACCCCGCGCTGCCGTGGGGCGGCATGAAGACCAGTGGTATCGGTCGCGAGCTCGGCTGGGCGGGCATTCTGGCCAACACGGAGGAGAAGGTGGTCACGGTCGTTCTGTGACCTGACCTGACGCGCTTCTCTTCCCTGCCTGCGGCCCCCGGCCTCCCGCATCACACCCGGGCGGGGGCCGCACCCTCTTCTCTATCCGGATAGTTGTACTGAATGGAGTCGTCATGAGTCAGCTGCTGTCGGCTGTAGGCGTCTCGTCCGTAGTCCTGGACAGTGTCGTGAAGCGCTACGGTGATCACACCGCGGTCGCGGGCCTGGACCTCGAGGTCCAGCGCGGCGAGATCACTGCCCTCCTGGGGCCGAACGGTGCGGGAAAATCCACGACATTGGAGATGTGTGAGGGGTTCATCCCCGCCGATGAGGGGCATATCCGCATCTTCGGGCTGGACCCGGTCCGGGACCGCGACATTCTCCGGCCGCGCATCGGGGTCATGCTGCAGGGCGGCGGCGGCTATCCAGGTGCGCGGGCCGGTGAAATGCTCACTCTGGCAGCAGATTGCGTTCGTTCTCCGCTCGATCCGGGATGGCTGGCGGACCTTCTGGGACTGTCCGCGGTGCTGCGCACGCCGTATCGGCGGCTCTCGACCGGGCAGCAGCAACGGCTCGCACTGGCCTGTGCTCTGGTCGGTAGACCGGAGCTGGCCATTCTCGATGAGCCGACCTCGAATCTGGACCCGCAAGCGCGAAGCCTGGTGTGGGAGTTGATCAATCACCTGCGTGAGGACGGGGTCGCGGTCCTGCTCAGCACGCATGCCCTCGACGAGGCCGAGGCCCTCGCCGATCAGGTCGTCATCATGCATCACGGTCATGTCGTCGCCGCCGGAACGCCGTCGGAGCTGACCCGCCGCGACGCGGACCACACCCTGAGATTCAGTGCCCCACCACATTTGGAACTGGAAGAGTTCCGCCGCGTTCTCGCGTTCGACTACCGGGTCGAGGAGCCGGCGCCGGGCGGCTACGTGATCACCGGTTTCATCGACGCCTCCGTCATCGCCACAGTCGCCCGTACCTGCGAAGGGCTCGGTGCGGTGATCACCGAACTGTCCGTGGAGAAGCGGCGGCTCGAGGATCTTTTCCTGGACCTGACCGGACGGGAGGTGAGGGCATGAGTCTCGACGCCCGATTCGGACTGGAGCGAGGAGCCTTCGCCCCGATGCCGGGTGCGGGGACCGCACCCACGGTTCTGCGCGCACTGACTCGCCTCGAACTGAAGTTGTTCCTGCGCAACGGAGAACAGCTGATGCTGAACATGCTGATACCGCTCGCGGTGCTCATCGGCCTGTGCGTGACCCCCTTCGGCCACCTGGCCTCACCACGGGCCGGCACGGTGGTTCCCGGGGTGATCGCCCTGGCTGTGGTGTCCAGCGCGTTCACCGGGCAGGCCATCGCCGTCGGTTTCGACCGCCGCTACGGCGCACTGAAGCGGCTCGGCGCCACGATCGCCCCGCCATGGGCAATCATCGTCGGCAAGCTCTCGGCGGTGACCGGAGTCGTCGCGCTCCAGACCCTGCTGATCGGGGTCGTGGGATTCTGCCTCGGCTGGCAGCCCTCTGTGCTCGGGCTGGCCACCATGGTTGTCGTCATCGTGATCGGAGCCGCCGCGGTGGCAGCCACCGGCCTGCTGCTCGGGGGGAGTCTCCGGGCCGAGATCGTGCTGCCTCTGGCGAACATTCTGTGGTTCGTGCAAACCGGGTTGTGTGGCCTGGCACTGGTGTCGTCGCCGAGCAAGCCCTGGATCGCGGTCATCGACATCACACCGATGGGCGCCTTGGCCACCGGGCTCCGCGCGGCCGCGGACAGCCGCATCGACATTCCAGCCATCGCGGTACTCGCTGTGTGGGGCGTTGTGGCGACGGCCCTGGCCCGGCGCACATTCAAATTCGTCTGAATATCCCTGACATCGGACTGCTGGACGGCGTCCGATGTCGAGAATAATTCCAGATCGTCTGGTGATCTAATGAATTCGCCGGATACGCGTACCGACAAATGGCGTCGGTGCGCGTATCCGGCATTTCTTATTTACTGCCGATGAGTGGTGCGCAAATGTCGCATACATTGTTCGCTGTTGTGCAAGCAGCCCGAGTATTCATACGCCATGCTTCTGTGAAGCCGATCACATCACCGTCATTGGGCGGATGAATCCAGCTCAGCTTCGACGCAATTCAGTGGACGTCGTGATCGATGGGGGATGTGATCGGCTCTGGGGGTCGGTGTAGTGAAAAGCCGACTTCTCGCCCGTGTAAGACGACGCTCGGTCGAAAGATACCGAGTCGATGAAGGAGATCAATTATGTCCGATCAGCTGAAGTTCTTCTCGCAGGAGTGGTGTGACGCCGCTCGTGAAGCCGTCAACGCGAACCCGGAAGTGCTGAAGGGCTTCAAGGATCCGGACTCGTTCACCAATACCATGCAGTTCGGCGGGCTCAACGGCGCCGGTCCGATCACCACGCTCGTCTGGAACAAGGGTGAGCTGGTCTCCTGGACCGCGGGAACCGTCGACGAAAACGACCTGTGGTTGATCATCAACGGCACCCTGGAAACCTGGCAGGAGGCTGCGGCCGGCCGGGAGCTCGGCGGAAAGCTGCTGATGGCCGGCAAGATCAAGTTCGCGAAGGGGCCGATGAGCGCTGCGATCGAGAACGCCGGCGCGCTGAACAACTTCCTGCTCACGTGGGGACAGATTCCTACCGACTGGAACGTCTGACACATCTGATCAGACCACACCTCGGCTGCGCGGGACGCACTGCAGACGTTCTGCTGGTGCGTATCGCGCGGCCGGGTGGCCATTCAATACCCCCGGAGAGCCTGCCATGACAACCACCGAAAAAGACTACGTAGTCCAGAACTTCGACGGCGACAACGCGAATGGAGTTTCCTCCATTGTCACCATGCTGCTCGAGCAGAACCTCGACAATTTTCCGAAACGAGTCCGAGTCGCACGCCGAATCGCCAATCCGGTCACTATCTACAGCACCGACACCGACACCGCATGCACAATACTTTTCGGTGACGAAAAATCGGTCGTCTACAACGATGTCGTCGGTGATCCGGATGTCACCGTAATGGCAACCGTGGACCAGATTCTCGACGTCTCGCAGCTGAAGATGAAAGCAGGCGGGCTCCTGCCGGTGGGCTTCTTCACCAAACGCGGTTTGGCAGTGCTCGGGTCGATCGCGACTCGGAAATTGGTGGTCAAGGGATTGATAACCCATCCGATCACCGCCTTGCGCGTGATCGCTCTGGTATCGGTGGTCGAGTCGTGAGCGCGCAGAGCACCGTCTACGGCTACGAGCGCGCGATTCCGTCCCGCGACCGTGCACACGCGTCTCAGGCGACGGTGCGCGCCCGTGCTGTGGTCGTGGTCGCGCTGATCCCGATCGCTGTGTTCTACCTGGGGCCTCGGATCTACAACCTGGTCGCGACGCCCTACCGGCTCGATCACGCGGTCGTATCGGCCAGCAAGTACAACCCGGCGCTGGACAAGATCGTCGACGAGGAGAAAGTGTCGCTCGCCGCGTTCGACTCACTCGACAAGGTCAAGAAGGCACTTGCGAGCGTGCTGGCCACCGATCGAACGGTGTCGGCCGAGTTGAACAAGCTGGTCGACCAGATCACCCAGGACCTGCAGGCGATCTTGGATCACGCCGGGACGAACGTGTCGGTACTGATCACTTCACTGGACGCGCTGTCAGCGAAAATCGATGGCCTGCAGGCTCCTTCGAATGGCGCCTCGACCGCGCTGAGCGCGGATCGCACGCATCTCGCCGGCATTCTGGACTCGGCGCACAGCACCGCCAACCTTGTTCACGATGCTCGTGTCTCCGCGGAGACCGCCGCCAACGACCTGTCCGGAAAGTAGGACCACCCATGAGCTTCTTCGGACGCCCAGGCGGGCCCGCACGGTTCGTCCTGTCGATCGTCGCGGTCGGCGTGATCGGGCTGCTCGGTTTCGTGATCATCAACCTGAACACCCGGCTCGACAACCAGGAACGCGCGAACCAGACCAGCATCGGCGCCTCGCAACGAATCGTCCAGGTCAACGACAAGCTGACCCTGCAGTTGCAGCAGCTGACCACTCTGACGCACACGGCCAAGACGGCTCTGGATTCGACCTCGGCGCTCGGCCCGCTACTGGACAAGTTGCACAACGCCATCACCCCGGCCGCCCAACGACTCAGCAGCAGCACCAATGGCGCGAAGTTCACCAACCAGCAGCTCGCCGCCATTCAGAATGTCTTGGACGAGGTGGAGCACACGGTCACGCCGCTCGTCCCCTCGGCTCAGGCCTTCGGCGATCAAGGCAAGCAGTTGCTGGCGACCGTCCAGGGTTTGGTGAAGGACCTGCAGTCCGCCGTGGACTCCGCCAAGACCATCAATCAGATGCTGCCGCTCCCGGGCTGACCGCGCCGACGATCATCATCAGACCCACGAACCGACTGGATCCTGCTATGCCTAATGCCCATGCATCGTCCGGGGGAATCGCGCTGGACAGACTCGCCGCACTCAGGCGATTCGACATTCCCACCTCATCACTGCCGAGCCGAGCCGGCCGACTCCGGCGCCGCGTAGATCTGCCGTCGCAGTACGGGACCGCGAGCTCGAGCGCACCTGCCGTCGGGCGCTTCTCCGTGGCCACGGAGTGGATGGGTCGCCTCGCCGCGGTCATGGCCCTGGCGCTGGTGGTGCTGGTCCTGATCTCCGTGCACAAGGGACTGAAGGTGCAGCACAGTGCCCGCACCGTGGTGGACAACTTCCGCACCACCAACCAGTTCTTCTCGCAGCGAGCCGATTTGAGCGCTCCGGCGACCGCCCGCAAGGAACTGGACCAGCTCAACGCGGTCCTGACCCAGCTGAACGCGACGACCGCCGCCGACACCAACCAGCTCGGTAACCTCCTGCCGGATACGCGTGCTCTGCTGGCCGCCGGGCAGGGGGATACCAAGATCGCGAATCAACTCAATGGAGTCGCCGGCACCCTGGCCGGAGCCGCCGGATCGCTACACCAAATCGCCGGAGACGCGAATACGACAGTGACCAGTGTCGACAGCCAGCTCGGCCAGGCAATCGATCTCGCCAACCAACTCAACGCCCAACTCACCCGCGCGACCGGCAAACTGGGCCCTCTCCCGGCACAGGACGGTGTGATTCCGGCACCTGGAGGTAAACGATGAAGATCAGCAAAGGGGCTTTCGCGTCCACCGTTTTGGTGTGTGGAGTCGCACCCGCCGTCGTGATGTGCGTCGTGAACGGATTCCTGCCGGAATTTCGTGACGTGGTGGACCCGCTCGGGCGGCCTTCCCAGCTGAGCAACGAGCTGATCGATTCGGCTGGCCAGTTCGACACGCTGACCTCGATCCTCGTTCCCAAGCACGCGCAGCTCGCGGCCGGAGTTCAGGAACTCACTCCGTTGTCGAACGATCTGACGGCCCTGACCGACAAGGCCGGCGAGTTGTCGGGACATGCGATCGGGTTGAATGCCGATACCGCCACGGACGTCGGCATCGCCGAGCCGCTGCCCGGTCTGCTCGCCAAGGTGACCCAGCGGTCGGACCAAGCCTCCCCGACCGTCGCCGCGCTGACGGACTCGGTCGGTTCGGTGGCCACGCAACTGCAGAACATCGACGGCGGGCTCGTGGCGATCACCGCGACACTGGGTGAGGTCGGAGTCAAGAGCGGGAACATCTCGTCCACATTGGCGAACGTGAAAGAGGAGGCCGAGCACGTCCGCGAGTTCGGTCCGCTTCTCGCCGTGGTCGGCCCACCCGTCAACAGCCTGAACCTGCCTCGGGTGCCGTTCGACGCACCGCCGTTGCCAGCGCTGCCGCGCTGAATCCGCACTCTCACCGCTAATTCGTCACCACAGCTTCGAAAGGAGGGAGCACACGATGTTCCGTCTCTCCTGGGCATTCGCCCTCGCGTTCACGATCGCGGCTCTCACCGGCGTGCTGATCCTGACCCGGGATCTCAGTATCTCCAACGACATCTTCAAAGATGGAGTCTCACAAGCCAAAACGGTCGACAGGACAACCGACACAGCGCTCATCGCTGCCGGCGAGCTCGGCCCCGCCGACCATGCGGTCACCCAGAGCATGCCCCAGGTCGTCGGGGTCATCGGTTCGTTGACCGCGGCCGACGGAACGCTGGACACGCTGGGCACACAGCTGCAGTCGTTGGCCGACGCATTGAAGGCAGCCGATCCTCCGCTCGTCGGGATCATCCAGGCGGGCGGGGCGGCAACGGTGCAGGCCAACGCAGCGGCCCAGCCGGCAGCCCAGATCGTCAACACCCTGTCCGACGCCAATACCAAGGCCCAACAGCTCAGCGGAGTGCTGGACAACACGTTGAGCCTGAGTCGGACGATCGACTCCAAGTTGCGTGTGGCGCTGATCCTCCCGAAAGTTCCCCGCTGATCGAGACGAACGGACCGTCACCCAGCCGGGTGACGGTCCGTTCTCGTCGGTCCTGCATCGAGCGTCAGGCGTTCCGTGTCTCGATCGGCTGACGAAGCCGCCGGCTCCCGCGACGAGGTGATGAGCCGACCTCAGCGGTCTGGGGTACGCCGTTGGGCCCCTCGTCGAGAGCGAGGCGGGGGAGCCCCGCACGTATGCACTGGGAGAACACTTGTCCGGCACTCTGTTTCGCAGAGGTCGGGCGGCCGGCAGCGGACAGGCAGCGCGCGAACCGCAGCTGCGCCTGAGCGAGAGCCTTCGGACGGTTCTGGAGACCGATCAGCCGCACCATCAGCTGTGCCCTTTCGACCGCCTCGCCGGAAGCGTCGTTCGTCTGCTGCGCGAGCAGCAGCCGGATGATCGAATCCTGTTGTAACTCGGAAATTCCCGCTTGAACCGCCGTGCCGCAGCTACGGTACCGAGGGAGGTTGTCGAGCTCGAAACGGGCAGTTTCGGAAATCGGGAGACCGAGGCGGATGTGCTCGTTGACGATACGCGCCGCCAGCCGTGGAAGTGATTGCTCGGCAGCGGTTTTCGCGCCCTCCGCGAGCAGTTCGACAGCTGCGGCGCGATTGCCGCGCAGCGCCTTCACCCGGGCTCCGGTACCGTATATCGCCATCAGGAAATCGACTGGGCCGCTTCGACATCCCACGTTGAGGCACGAATCGAGCAGCCGATCCGCCTCCTCGAGCCGTCCCTGCTCGTAGCGAACCTCGCCCAGCAGAGCGCCGGCCAGCAGCGACGAATGTGTCTGCGCGCCGTCTCGTCGGGTCAGCTCCATCGCGGTGCGGAAGTACTGCTCGGCCGATTCGGTATCGAGCTGTTCGAGGCAGGCCAGGCCCGCCATGGACAACCCGTGCACGAGTCCGAACGGGCCTCGGCGCTGACGGCGGTACGGCGCCGCCCACTCCTGCCAGTGTCTTGCTGCGCTGTAGTCGAATCGGTTCCAGGCATCGATCGTGGCGAGATTGGCCGCACAGGTAGCCGTGAATGGTGTCGGTGCGTGTTCGACACGCTCGATCAGCGCGGTCGGCAACTCGTAGAAGCGGTCGGTCACATACCGCTGGGCGTAATCGACCATGCTTGCTTCGAGCCGAAGGACATCGGCTCGTTCCGCGGTGACCGTTCGGCGTTCGAGCACGGTCCGCACATGCGCCAGTGCCGTGTTCGTCTGCACTTCCCGCTGTAAGCCGCAGTTGGCCCAGGCGATACACAGCTGCAGCCCGGGGTGTGAATCGGTTAGTGCGGCAGGCAGTTTGGCCACAAGCCCCAAAAGCGTCGCCATGCGCGAGCTCTCGAGTAGCTCCAGCGCGCACGCGTCGACCAGGGCAACGGCTCGTTGCGGGTCGTCGGCAGCCAGTGCGTGGTCGATGGCGGCGTTGATCGAGCCGTGTTCTGCCAGCCAGTCCGATGCTCGCAGGTGAAGCTGTGCAAGGCGAGCCGGGTTCTCACGCATCATCCTGCGCTGCAGGTAATCGGCGAAGAGCCGGTGGTACCGGAACCATTCGCTGTTGTCATCCAGTCGGCGCAGGAACAGATTCCGGTCGGCGATCTCTTCGAGCCGGGCTTGACTGTCGCCGACATTCGACAGTGCGGCCGCGAGCGGCGCACAGATCCGATCGGTGATCGAGGTGGTCGACAGGAAGTCCAGCGTCTCGGGCTCGAGGGCGTCGAGCACGTTCTCGGCCAGATACTCGGCGATGACATGGTGGTGGCCGGTGAGGCCTTCGATGAACGTAGCGGGGGAGCTGTTGCCGCGAAGCATGAGTGTGGCCAGCTGCAACGCGGCGGGCCACCCTTCGGTGGACGATTGCAATCGCGCGACGTCATCGGCGGTCAGCGGTAAGTCGTTGGCCTGCAGCAGAAAGGCCCTGGACTCGTCGGGATCGAAACGCAGCATTCGAGCATCGATGTCGAGCAACTCGTCTTTGAGCAGCATTCGGCTCAGCGGCAGGCCGCCGCGGGTCCGGCTGGTGATGACGATCCGCAGGTGGTGACACCCGCGCTCCAGCAGGTATTCCATCGCGGCGAGGGTGGCCCGGCTGTTGATGTGATGCCAGTCGTCGACGATCAGAACCGTCTCGCGACCGGACTGATGGATCTCGTCGATGAGCGTGGACACCATGTGTCCGGCCGCATCGGAGTACCGCTCCTCCAGGAGCGCGCCGAGGTCGCCGGCGAGTTGTGGCCGTGCCCGGCGGATGGTTTCGATCAGGTGGTTGAGGAACCAGACGACATTGTTGTCGTCCGAGTCGGCGGTGAACCACGCGACCGAGATGTTCTCGGACTCCAATGCTCGGCCCCACTGCGTTGCCAGGGTGGTCTTGCCGAATCCGGCGGGGCCGCTGATGAGCGTCAACTGCCGGGACCCGCCTCGGCGAAGGACCGAGAGCAGACGGGATCGCTCGATCGCGGTGCGTGCGGTGGAGGGCGGTTTGAACTTGGTCACGGCGATCGGTGGAGGCATCGCGGCAGCGGTTGCCGACGCCGAGTGCTCCTGCGGTGTCGAAACGGTGACTACGGCGGCAGATGTGGCCGGCGGCACGACGACCACGTCGACCGGCCATCCCGAGTTTTTCTGCACCTCGCGGAGTCTTTCGCCGAATTCCGTCGCGGACTTGGGCCGATCCTCCGGCTTGGCGGACATCGCGGATTCCGCGATTTCGCAGACTGCCGAGGGGATCCCTTTCCGGCGTAGGTCCGGGATCGGGCCGGTCAGAATTCGAGAGAGTTGCGCGGCAAGTGGCTCGCCGGTGCGCCGTGCGAATGCCGGTCGACCGGACAGCAGGCAGAAAAGAGTGGCGGCCAGACCGTAGATGTCCGAGGCCGGGCTCGGACCGGCGCCGTTCAGCAGTTCGGGTGCAGTGAAGGCCGGTGTGCCCTGGATGAGTGAAGTGGAAGCGGTTGTGGCGTCACCGAATTGGGCAATGCCGAAATCAGCGAGCTGTGGTTCTTCGTAGTCGGTGAGCAGGATGTTGTCCGGCTTGACGTCACGGTGCAGGATGCCGATCGAGTGCGCCGCGGCAAGGGATCCCGCGATCTTCACCCCGATCGACAGGACGTCCGCCGGGGACAGCGACCCGGCCGCGTGCAGTCGCTGGTCCAGGGAGCCACGCGCGTAGAAGGGCATGACCAGATAGGGACGCCCGCTCGCGGTGATATCGGCCCGCAGTACTTGAAGGATATGGGGGTGCCCGGACAGGCGGCCGAGCGCGCGCTGCTCACGCAGGAACTGCTCGCGGTCCGCCGCGCTGACGTTCGGCATAAGAACTTTGACAGCGACGTAGCGTTCCAGTGCGTACTCCACGCACCGGTACACGGTTCCGAAGCCGCCGCGGCCGACCTCTTCGGCCTCGCCGAATCCGGCATCAGCCAGCTCGGCTGCGATTCCGGAGGGGAATTCGCGCCGTGCAGTGGTCTCGTCGGATGTCGTCATGGCTACCCACCGCCACACTCACGTGGCCGGCGATCGAGAAGGCCGGAGCCGCAGACGAGGTCCCGCAAGTTCGAGACCGAACTCCCGAATCATGCGCTCACCTCCATCGCTTGCTGCCCGACCTCCATTGAACGATAGCCTCGGCGATGCTGCGTAAACATCAGCTGTGCGAACCATGAGTTGTCCGATTGCGCCCAACCGCAACTGCTTGTGGTTCCGCAGCTTAGGTGTCTCAGCTGACCGAGCTGGGAGCCAGGCCGTACCGTGAGCGCGGTTCTGCATCGGCACGGCGTTCCGATGCGGCGACGTGGCTTGTCTCGTGAACAAGTTGATGTGGCGATTGCTCCTTACAGCGGTGGTTGGTCCCTTGCTCGCGTCACCCGTCACCTCGCCGTCGATCCGGCCACCGTGTTGAATCGTCTGCGCGAGCGTGGGGTCCGCACTCGCGACACGCACGGGCGGGCTCGGTCCTGACATCAATCCATGACGACCGGTTGGACCTCTTGGGACGAGCATGGCTTACGGTCGCGGTATTGAAAGCCTTCGGACTTAATCAACGCCGAGCGGGAACGAAATCACACCTTGGGAGGCCAACTAGAACAAGAAAATAGGCGTTGACCAGTAGATATGTGACACCCGACCGAATCTGGCCTTATGGTCGAAAAACAGCAAAACCCCTGATCAGGAGCACTATTCGTGCCAAATGGTGGACCTTGGGGGAGCTTACTATAACTCGAAACCGCAGGTAGAAGCCCTGGAAGCCCTGCGGCGGAAGCTTCCCGACCCCACCACACCCGCTCCACCGCCCGCCGATCGACCCAAACCCAGCAGGGCCCGCCAACTCGGCACCGATCAGGTCCAGGAACTCATCGCCGGATATAAGAGTGGAGACACGGTGTACCAGTTGGGTGCCCGGTTCGGTATCGAGCGACGGACGGTCAGCGAGATCCTGCACCGGCACGACGTGCCCATGCGCCGCCGAGGCTTATCCCCCGAGCAGACCGATGACGCCATCCATCTGTACAACCTCGGCTGGTCCCTCGCCCGCGTCGGCCAACACCTGGGTGTCGACCCCACCACCGTGCTGGCCAAACTCCGCCAACGCGGCATCCCTACACGAGACGCCCACGGACGACCACGCGCATAACCCAGCAGCATCGCCACAAGAGAACGGACGTCGGTGCCGCAGGTTCGCGCCCCCGGCCGGGCACTATAAGGATGGGACCGGTTCTGACCGGCGATTTTCCCGGGGAACGCTGATAATCCAACAAACGTTCGCACACTTGGGATGAGGGATCGTCTTGCCCAGGATAGGGACCTAGCGGGAATCACGAGACATCACGAATTCCTGAGTGGGGGTCAGGGGTTCGCGTCCCCTCAGCTCCACAGGAAACTCCGGGGGTGGTCGGCGGACCTCCATGAGATCAGAGGCGCAGGGGCTCCACAACGCGGAACACTCTGCGCCCCAATCAGTCTCGCGAGGCGCGCACTCCGGTCGGTGCGGGTCGGTTCCGCTCGGTGATCCACGCAGCGATCTGGGTGCGTGAGGTGAATCCGAGTTTGGTGAGGATGTGTTCGACATGTCCGTCAGCGGTGCGCACGGAGATGTTCAGGTGGGCGGCGATGGCCCGGTTGGTCAGGCCCTCGGCGACGAGGCCGGCTACCTCCCGCTCCCGGGTGGTCAGCTCCGCCGAGGGACCCGGGCCGCGAGCCGCGGTCCGGGGTTGCTCTCCCAGGGCGTAGTCGATCGCGGTGTCGAGATCCATTCGGGCGCCTTCGCGGTGGGCGGTCTCGAATGCATTTCGGCCGAGCGCATGACGTGCTGCCCGTTCGCAGTCCTCATGGTGGACCGCCAGGTTCGAGAGCAGCACTGTGGAGGTGCCGGTCGACACAGACTGCGCCTGCGCGGCGCCCAGCAACACCGCGGCGCGCCGCGCGCTGCCCTGAGCTCCCACTATCCATGCCAGTGTTTCCAGGACCATCGCGGCCATTACCGAGTCTTTCAGTTGCCTGATCAGCTGCAATCCCTGCCGCAGCAGCCGCAGCGCACGGTCGCGATCACCCTGGCGCCACGTGGCAACCGCCGTCACCCACAAGGCATTCAACCGATGTGCGGAGTCGCCACAGGATTCGGTGATCGCGAGGACCCTTTCCTGGTACGAGATCGCTGTTGCGCTGTCCTCCTGCAATTCGTGAGCCCAGACGAGCCCGAGAAGTGCCCAGACCTGACCGGAAGCGTCGCCCTGCGCGGTAAACGATCCGAGGGCGGCTTCCAGGGGGGCGCGTGCGCGGGCAGGGTCACGGTCGACGACCCTGTGGATGCCGTGGGCGAGGTCCGCGAACGCGTGCACGATCGGGTGCTTGGTCGTTGCGGCGAGCGTGCGCGCCTGCGTGACCAGCGCGGACGCCGCGCGAAGATCGTCCTGTAGCTCGGCCACGACGCTGGCGCGCCACAGTGCCTTCGCACGTACCACCGGGTCGGTCGCGGGTCCGCCGGGGAGGGCGCGGTCGAGCCAGTGGCGTGCCTCGCCGGCCTGTCCGTGGGAGATCCAGAACGGTTGCAGGGCAGCCGCGAACGACAATGCGGCGTCGGATTCTGCTTCGGTGTCGGTCAGGCAGAAGTTCAACGCCTCGCGCAGGTTGGGTTGTTCACGGTCCAGGCGGGCGATCCAGTCGAGCTGGCGCGGGCTGATCCAGTCGGCGTCGACTCGATCGGCGAGCGTGCGGTACCAATCTTGGTGCCTGCGCTGAATCTCCCGGTACCGGCCGGCTTGCCCGAGTTTGTCGCGGCCGTAGTCGCGGACCGTGTCGAGCACCCGGAACCGCACCACCCAGTCCGATTCCTCGCGGATCAGGATGGACTTGTCGACCAGGGCGGTGAGCACGTCGAGCAGATCCTGCGCTGCGAGGCCGTCTCGACACACCTGTTCGGCGGCGTCGAGTTCGCAGCTGCCGGCGAATACCGACAGTTGCGCCCAGACCTGTTGCTCAGCCGGGGTGCACAGCGAGTAGCTCCAGTCGATGCACCAGCGCAGGGTCTGCTGGCGGTCTGGTGCGCTGCGGCTGCCGCGCGTCAGCAGCGCGTACCGATCGGTCAGCCGTACCAGGATCTGTTCGGGTGACAGCACGCGCAGCCGGGCCGCCGCCAACTCGATAGCCAATGGCAGCCCCTCGAGGCGGCGGCAGATCTCGGTCACCGCGGCGACGTTGTCCTCTGTGAGCACGAAACCCGCAACCGCGACGGCGGCCCGCTCGACGAACAGGGTGACCGCGTCGTAGCGCGACGCACCTCGTAGCGACGGCGACCGCTCCGGATCGGGAACCGTCAGCGGCCGCACGTGCAGCACCGCCTCCCCGCCCACGCTCAGGGCCTCGCGGCTGGTGGCGAGGATCCGCAGCTTCGGGCACGCCCTCAGCAGTGTCTCGGCAACCTTCGCCGCCGCATCCACGATCTGCTCGCAATTGTCGATCACCAGCAGCAACTGCCGGGATGCCAGATAGTCGATCAGCACATCGAGCACCGGCTTGCCTTGCGGGCGCAGCCCTATCGAGGTGGCGATCACGCCCGGCAGCAAGGCACCGTCGCGCAGCTGCCCGAGCTCGACCAACCACACCCCATCAGGGAAACCCCGCCGCGCACCAGCCGCCGCACGCAACGCCAGACGCGTCTTGCCCACCCCGCCGATTCCGGTCAACGTCACCAGCCGGGAACTCGCAAGCAGCCCCTTGGCCTCGGTCAAGTCGGTGCGACGGCCAACGAAACTCGTCAACTCATGGGGAATCAACCCGCCTGTGCCGACCGACAACCCGAGCAGATCAGGCCCCCACGCGGCCGAGTGGTCGGTGGTCAGCGGAACCGGGGTCGCTGCTGGTTGTTCGGCACCTGCACCTGCACGCACCGCCATCTCCTCGACCGGCAATCCGCGCCCGGCCTGCAACTGCTGCAGCCGCTCGCCCAGCGCCGCCGCGGAGGGCCGCTGCTCGGGGCTGCGACCCATGGCATGCTCGATCACCTGCGCGAGGTCCTCATCGATGCCTTGCTCGCGCAGGTTCGGCGTCGGCTGCGTGGCGATCCGCAGAAACTGGGCCACCACCCGCTCACCGCTGCGCCGCTCGAAGGCCGCATGCCCGGTCAACGCGGCGAACAACGTCGCACCGAGCCCGTAGACATCCGCCGCGGGCGTGGGTTCCTCTCCGGCCAGCACCTCCGGCGCAGTGAACGCCGGCGACCCTGTGACCGTGTCGGTCGCGGTGTGGAACCCGCCGGGGATGCGCGCGATCCCGAAGTCTGCCAGGGCTGGCTCACCGTAGTCGCTGATCAGGACGTTGGCGGGTTTGACGTCGCGGTGCAGGATGCCGAGCCGATGCGCGGTCTCGAGGGCCCCGGCCAGCTTCACCCCCACCCGCAGCGCCTCCGCCGCCGACAATGGACCGTGACCGCGGATCCGGGCATCGAGGGAACCCTGCGGGTAATAGGGCATGACCAGGTAAGGCAGCCCCGAGGAAGTGGTGCCGACTTGCAACACGTCCAGGATGTTGGGCTGTCCGGTCAGTCGGCCCATCGCCCGCTGTTCCCGGACGAACCGCTCCCGGTTCTCCTCACCCAGATCGGCGGTGAGCACCTTGACCGCCACCGTCCGGTCCAGGGCGATCTGGTCGCACCTGTACACCACACCGAACCCACCACGCCCGATCTCCTCAGCGGCGGTGAATCCGGCGTCTGCGAGCTGTGCCGTGACCGCGGGGATCACGTCGCGTTGCGTTTCCGACGGGTCGATGTCGCCCATACGCGGGTCCTGCCCTGTGACGTACCTCAGGATATCGCGCGGCCGGCCGCGGTGGCCTCGCCCTTTCGCATCGCCGGGTCTACCGGCTCAACCCTGACGGTATCGCCGCCTATCAGGCGTATCTCCAGCGGATCTGGGCGTTGCCGGCGATGCTGGCAGCTCCCGGCACGATGCCAGGCCATTCGAGGTGAAGTTCGACGGCATCCGAGCCTGCGGTGCTCGGTGTGTTTGTTGGCTTGGGCGTTAGGAGCGTCATGTGGTTCGGGGTTTCCATCGTGGACGATTCCGCTCGAACTCGGTGATGGCATCGGCGTGCCTGAGGGTGAGGTCGATTTCGTCGAGTCCCTGCAGCAGGAGCCATTTGGTGTGGTCGTCGATGTCGAAGGCGTGAATGTTGTTGCCTGCGGTGACTTTCTGGGTGACCAGGTCGATGGTGATCGGTATCCCCGGCGCTTTGTCGATGCTCTTCCACAGTGCCTCGATGTCGGCGGTAGCCAGCTGCCCGCACAGTAAGCCGGTCTTGCCGGCGTTGGTGCGGAAGATGTCGGCGAACCGGGACGAGAGGACGGCCCGGAATCCGTAGTCGAGCAGCGCCCAGACTGCGTGTTCGCGCGAAGATCCGATGCCGAAGTCGGGACCGGCGACGAGGATGCGGCCTCGATCGAATGGGGTGTGGTTGAGGATGAATCCGGGGTCCTTGCGCCATTCGGCGAACAACGCGTCCTCATAGCCGGTGCGAGTCGTGCGTTTCATGAACTCCGACGGAAGGATCTGATCGGTGTCGACGTTGCTGCGGCGCAGCGGGACCGCGATTCCGGTGCAGCGGAGGAACGGTTGCATGATTTCTTTCGGTGGAGATGCGGCCGTTGGTGATACGGCCTCAGTTCTTCGGCTGTAGCGCGAAGTCGTAACGCGCGACCAGGAATGGCGTGTCCATCACGCGCCCGTCGGGGCTCGGTCCGGCTGGATGTTCGACGAATCTGACGATCAGGGGGTCTTTGACGCCGAAGACGACGTCGGTGTCGAGGTAGTCGGCGCCGTCCTGAAACAGGTGGGTGATCAGTTTCTCGTAGCCCGGTTCGTCGAACATGAAGTGGACATGAGCGGGACGGTATTCACTGATGTCGGTACGGCTCATCAGTTCGCCGACGGGGCCGTCCATGGGGATGGTGTAGCCGAGGGGCGCGATGGTGCGCACGCAGTAGGTGCCGTCGGTGCGGGTCTGGTACTTGGCGCGTAGGCGGGCCTCGTCGATCTCGGGCATTTGTGCTTCGTAGGTGCCGTCGGCGTCGGCCTGCCAGACATCGAGGATCGCTCCGGGGATCGGATGGCCCGCGGTATCGCTGACCGTTCCGGTGAGAAACAGGGGCGTGCCGGGTAGGCCGTCGGACATGTCGTAGCCGTAGGGCGCGGCGGGTGAGTCGTCGATGTGGAAGGGGCCCAGCACGGTGGCCGGGGTTGCCTTGCCGTCGAAGCGATTGTTGAGCTGGACGACGAGCATGCTGAGTCCGACGACATCGGAGGCGAGGATGAATTCCTGGCGCTTGTCGTCGGAGATTTGCCCGACCCGGGTCAGCCATTCGATGGCGGCCATCCATTCGGCCTCGGTGAGTTCGACCTCGCGGGCGTATTCGTGGATGTGCCGGACCAGGGTGGTCATCAGATGCGCCAGGCGCGGTGAGTGCGCGGTGGACCAGCGTTCGATGGCTAGATCGGTGATGTTGTCCTCGGTGACGAATGCCATCACAGGCTCCTTGCAGAGGTGGCGGTGGAAGAACCGGCGGTGGACTGGTGCGGCGGGTTGGTGTCCTGGGCGTCGGGTGCCTGGTAGTAGGCGCTGCGGTCGACGCTGAGATAGATGTCGTTGGCGATCGGGTTGCGGCGTTCCTCGGCGATCTGGCCGAGCAGACCAGCGCAACGGGCCAGCAGGGCGAATCCGCGCAGCAGGTCGACGTCCAGGCCGAGGTCGGCCAGGGCGGCTCCGCAGACTCCGGCGCCGTTGAGCGGCAGCCAGCGGCCCAGCGCGGTTTCGCTCATCCGGCCGATGGCGGCGAACAGCTGCAGGTGCGGGCCCAGCAGGTCTTCCTCTTCGGCAATGCGCATCAGGGCGGGCGTGCGGGGGTCGCCGTCCTTGTGGTTGGGGTGCCCGAGGCCGGGGACGTAGCTGCCGCGCTGTTTTTGCTGCTTGATCGCGGCGAGGGCGAGCTGATCCCAGCCTTCGTCGTTGTCGGGCAAGGCGGAGCCGTCGGCGGTGTGGGCGGCGAGGATCTCGTGCAGGAACTGCCCGCAGTCCTCGGTGACGCCGAGGAACCGGGAGCCGCCGCCGAGAAGACCTGCTGCGAGCGCGCCCTGCAGCGAGTCCGGAGCGCTGAGGTAGGTCAGCCGGGCAGCGATCGCGGTCGGGGTGAAGCCGTGGTCGGCCAGAGCAACCAGTACCGACTCGAACACCCGAAGCTCACCGGGGGTGGGTCGGCGGGTGGTGACCAGCCAGAACGCCAGCTCTCCGAAGCCGACCTGGCCCATGAGGTCGCTGGCGAGGTCGTGGCCGAGAAGTTTGATCTCGGTGCGGGTGGACGTGCCCAGAGCGGTGGGGTATCGGTTCGGGGGGTGCTCGGTGCTCATTGTTCCTCCGAGGTGGTCGCGGTGGCCGAGAGCCAGGCACGGATCTCGTCGCTGTGTTCGCCGAGGGCCGGTGGTGGCAGTTCGTAGCGGGGAGTGAGGGTGGAGAACGTGATCGGGTTGCGGACACCTGGGATCGCGTGTCCTTCGGGGCCGACCTGCACCACCGGGTCCAACCCGAGCTCGCGGGCATACTCCACGCCCTGGGCGATCGTGTTGATCGGTCCGTTGGGGACACCGACGGCGTTGAGCCGTTCGAACCAGTGCTGAGCTGGTTGTGTCCGGAGCCGTTCGATCAGCAGCGGCCGCAGTTGTTCGCGGTTGGCGGTGCGGTCGGCGTTGCTTGCGAAGCGGGGATCGTCGGCGACTTCGGCGATACCGAGGACTTCAACCAGTCGGCGGAACTGTGCGTCGTTGCCGGCGGTGACGATCAGGTCCTTGTCGGCGGTGGGCAGCGGTTCGTAGGGGAACAAGCTCGGGTGGGCGTTGCCCATCCGGTGCGGTGTCACCCCACCGGCGACGTAGGCCGAGGTCTGGTTGACCAGGCCGCTCATCGCCGAGGACATCAGGTTGGTTTCGATGTGCTGTCCTTCGCCGGTGGCGTCGCGGTGGCGCAATGCGGCGAGGATGCCGATGGTCGAGTGCAGCCCGGCCATGACATCGAACACGCTGATCCCTGCTCGATACGGGGAGCCATCGGGATCACCGGTCAGGCTCATCAGCCCCGACATCGCCTGCACGATCAGGTCATAACCCGGAAGGGAAGCTCCTTCCGCTGTGCCGAAGCCGCTGATCGAGCAGTAGATGACGGCCTCGTTGCGTTCTCTGACCGATTCGTAGTCCAGGCCGAAGCGCGTGAGGCCACCGGGCTTGAAGTTCTCCACGACGATGTCGGCGCGGGTCGTCAGGGCGTGGACGACGGTGAGATCGTCCGGATCTTTGAAGTCGAGCACGACCGAGCGTTTGTTGCGGTTGATGGCCGAGTAATAGGTCGAGACGCCGTCCGGGCGGACCGGTGGCATCCAGGAGCGGGTGTCGTCGCCGCCCGGTCCTTCGACTTTGATCACCTCGGCGCCCATGTCGGCGAGCAGCATCGTGGCGTAGGGGCCGGCCAGCACGCGGGACAGATCGGCGATGACGATGCCGTCGAGGGGGCGGGCGGGTCGCGGTTGGCCGGTCGGATCGGAAGTCACTGCGGTTTCCTTTCGCTGGACCCGGTCGGGGGTCCGTGGTGGTGTGGTCAGCCGTCGACGAGGTCGACGCTGAACAGCCGGTCGCGTGAGGCTTCGGCGCGGTGTCGGATGTCGGTGAGGTCGAGGCCGACGAGCCGGCCTTGGTATTTGCGGACCTGTCCGGCGACCAGGACGGTGTCGATGTTTCCGGGATGACCGGCACCGACGATGCTGGCGGCGATGTCGTTGGCGGGCAGCAGGTTGGCGTCGTCGAGGCGCAGGAGGATCAGGTCGGCGGCTTTGCCGGGGGTGATGCTGCCGGTCTTGTGGTCCAGGCCCGAGGCGCGGGCGCCTTCGATGGTGGCCATGGCGAGCAGGTCGGCGGGGGTGAAGGCGGGCAGGGACTCATAGCCTGCGGGGTCGATACTGACTCCCACGTTCTGAGCCGACAGCGCCGCGCGCATCACGTTGAACATGTCGCCGGCCACCGAGGCTTCGGTGTCCACGCTCAGGCTGGGGCGGATTCCGTGGGCCAGCAGCCGGCCGGTGGCGGGCGCGCCGAGGCCGGGCAGGACCGCCTCCACCGCGGCCGAGACCGAGGCGTGGCCACCGGAGTCGGCGAGCATCTTCAGTTCTTCGTCGTCGCTGGTGCAGCAGTGGATGAACAGCAGGTCTTCCCCGAGCAGGCCGGCTTCGCCGAGGCTGCCGATGCCACGGTATTGCGGACCCCAGGGGCCGTTGCCGACGTGCATGCTCGAGCGGATGCCGAGCTCGCGGGCCATCGCGATGTCTTGTGCGGTGACTTCCAGGGTGGACAGCTCCGGGCCGCGCAGCATGGCCTGCAGGGTGACCAGGGCGTCGTCGTCGCTGAGTACCTGCGAGCGCACCCGGCGGATGTCGTCGGGGTGGGTGGCTTCGCCGCGCAGCATCCACTTGTCGGAGTCGATCGAGGGCCAGCCGTAGGCGAAGGCCGCGCGGATCCCGGACTCACGCAGCGCGGCGATCGCGGCGTCGGTGTGGTCGGGGCTGTTCTGGATGTGGGATTCGTCGCGCAGGGTGGTGATGCCGGCGTCGATGGCGCCGATGGCGCCGACGAGGTTGCCGATATAGACGTCGTCGGGGGTGAACTGCGGTCCCCAGGTGAGCTGGATGTGCTGACGGTATTTCGGGAAGTCCCATCCGGTGCCGACCTGGCGGATCGCGCCCTGCCAGGTGTGGCGGTGAGTGTCGACGAATCCGGGTAGCACGGCCCGGTCGGCGCCGTCGATGACGGCGGCGCCGGCGTCGTCGATGCCGGTACCGACCTCGGCGATGACACCGTCATCGATGAGAACATCGCCGACCAACTCCCCCAGAGCCGGATCCTGGGTGAGCAGGTGTGCACCGCGAATCAGGATGCGGCCCTGCGGGATGTCGGGCGTGGCTGTGGTCACCTGGGGTCTCCTTGGTCGTCGCTGAGCCGGTCGGCGAACCAGTCGGCGATGCGGGTGTGCTTGTCGTGGGAGTGGTTGTAGATGCAGTGGTCGCCGTCGGGGAACTCGCTGAAGGTCTTGTCCTGTGCGGCGGCACCGTCGTAGAGGGCGCGGGCGTTCTCGATCAGGAACACGCGGTCCGGCGTGCCGTGCATGACGTGCAGCGGGCACCGCAGCGAGGCGAGCGTCGAATCGGTGAGCACGAAGGTTTCCATCACCTCCCGCGCCTGGTCGGGATCGGAAATCCCCAGCAGCGCTTGCGCTTTGGTGATGAACCGGTGGTATCGGTCGAGGATCTCCGCTGGACGGATCGTGCCGCCGTTCACGCAGCAGGCCGCGATCCTCGAGTCGGTGGCCGCCACGAGAGCGGCGAGGAATCCACCCATGCTGTTGCCCCAGATACCAACCCGGTCGCCCAGCCGGTGGTCGGCGAGCAGGTAGTCGACCATCGCCGAAAACGCCTTGGGCACATCGTGGTCGAGATACAGGCCCTGCAGCACCCGGGTCTCGCCCTGGCCGGGGCCGTCGACGAGCAGCACCGCTACCCCGCGCGCGACCAAATAGGTTGCCCCGACGTGGTACTCCTCGCGCCAGCCGTCGAAACCACCCATCACGATCACCGTCGGGGGCCTGCTCACCCCGTGCGGTCTGAGCAACCACCCGCGCAGCTCAGCACTTCGGTAGGGGATGCCGATGTGCTCGGCGACGGGATCGGTGAGCGCGCCGGCTGCGCCGTAGTACTCGATGAGCTTGCGGTACATGGGCGTTTTGCGGGCGTCGGTGTCCGGCAGCGGCACCTGACCGACCCGGTAGCAGGCGCTGGCGCGCAGGAAATCGGCGCGTGCGGTGAGGGTGTGCCCGGCCGCCAGCGATTCGATGGCCGAATCGGCGATCCGCTCACCGATTCGCGCACCGGCATCCGCCCAGGGAATCCCGGCATCGGCGAGGGCATACAACTCGACGGCGTCGGCGTAGTCCAAGCCGTTGCCGATCAGCCGCTGCAGCGGCATCGCCCGCTTGTGAGCGTCTACTTCAGCCTGCCACGGCGCGGCCGAGGCAGCCGACTGTGCGGTGTCGGTCATATTCACACCGCCGCCGGCTGCGCGTCGGGCTGCGGCACCCGGGCCGGGGCGGGGAAGCGGCCCGCGAACCCGTCGGCCAGCGAGTCCAGCAGCAGCCCCGCCTCACCGGCACTCGACACGCTGCCGAACAACCAGAAGTCGGGGCGCACCAGGACGGTGGACGCGCCGAGTTCGGACAGCCATGAGGTGTAGGTTCCGTCCACGTCGATTACCGGAGCGCCGGATCCGGGCGCACCGACGTGGGCGGTGACGATGCCGATCCGATCGGCGAAATCCCGCTGGATTTCGCTCAGCGAGTCGACGGCCGCGGCGTCCGTGCTCAGTAGCACCCAGCCGGTACCGACGAGATCGTCGAGCAGTCCAATCTGTCCGTCGACTTCGACCAGGCCCTGGTAGCCGACTGTTCCCGCGGTCGGGTCCCCGGGACGGACGAAGGCCTTAGGGCCGGGGATCTGCGGCAACGGCGGTGCCAGCGACGGGTCGGCCAGGGCCGCCTTCATCCCCTGGTCGCGCATTTCGGCGATGGCGGGATCGGTCATCACACAGGGCAACCCGATCTCGCGCGACAGATTCATCCACGCTGTGAAGACCGGCTTCCGGTCGGCGGTGTAGCTGTCGAGAATCTGCGGCGAGGCTTGTCCGCGCAGCACCAGATCCATGCGCCAGGCCAGTGCCGACGCGTCGCGGATGCCGTTGCACATGCCCTCCCCGGCGAACGGCCACAGCACGTGGGCGGCGTCGCCGACAAGGAACACCCGCTTGTCCTGCCAGTGCTCGGCGACAACTTCCCGGAAGCGGTAGACCGGCCGCCGCAGGATCTCCACATCCTCGGGACCCACCCACGGTGACAGCAATTCCCAGACCCGCTCCTCGGTGAAGTCCTCAGGCGTCTCCCCGGGCAGCAACGTCCATTCCCAGCGGTGATGCCGAGCACCGAGCTGGAACAGGCAGCCGGGGCGCGCGGGATCGGCGAACTGACCGTTGTCGAACTCGAAGTGCAGCTTGCGCTTCTCCCTGCAGTCGACCACGAGCTGTTCGTAGTCGCAGTTGCCGACCCAGCTCTCGATGCCGAGGGCTTCACGGATGGTGCTGTTGGCGCCGTCGGCGGCCACCAGATACCGCGCATGAACCTGGCTGCGTTCCCCGGTCTTGCGGTGCTCGAGGGTCACGGTGACGCCCTCGTCATCCTGTTCGAATGACACGGCCTTCGTCGCCATCGTGACATCGACGTTGCCGGTCTCGGTCGCGGCGCGGTTCATCGCGAGCTCGAGATAGTTCTGATAGAAGATCCAGTGCCCGCGGTGACCATGGGGTCCGACCTGGCTCCAGTCCAAACGCAACAGCAACTCCCCGTCGAAAGCCTTGGTGCGCATGTCGTACATCTCCCAGGCCACCGCGTCGGACTTGAACTCCGCATCGATGCCGATCTTCTGCAGCGTGCGGACGATCTCGTCGTCCATGTGGCCCGCGCGGGACAGGCCGTAGAGGGTTTCATGGGCTTCGAATGCGGCGACCGAGTGCCCTGCCTGGCCGAGCTGGATGCTCATCATCTGCCCGACAGGTCCGAAACCGATGACGACGACGTCGTAGGTTTTCAACGCTGGTGGTCCTTTCGAGAGGCCGTGCCGTCCGACCTCGAGGCCGGAGATTGGAAAGTGCGACGTGCAGGCACCGAAGCGATCCGCAGTGTTCGGTCGATCGATGACGGTCTACGCGCTGTGCGCGTGCTCACCGTCGGGTGCCGCACGTTTCTGTTGTGCTTCACGAACGCGCTGCTGCAGATAGTAAGTGCAGCTCAAACGAATTGTGTCCGCCTGGCGGACAGTCGTCCGTTCGTGTAGGGTTAACAATGCCTCGATCGGATCGCTGTGTCAAGCGTCATACGAGAGGCGCACTGTGAGAGCAGGCATCGGCGCCTCGCTGCCGGAGATGTCGGGCTCGAGCTACAACTTGAAAGTCGACCGCCACATCTGGAAGGGGCTGCAATGGCCGAACGTGGGCAAGGACCCGATTTCATCGAAGCCCTGGCCAGAGGTCTGCACGTGCTGAAAATCTTCTCCCCCAGCCGGCCGGTGATGTCGCTGAGCGAAGTCGCCAAGGAAACCGACCTGGCCCGGCCCACCGCCCGGCGCATCCTGCTCACCCTCGAAGAACTCGGCTACGTACGCTCCTCACTCAACGGCTACACCCTCACCCCGCGGGTTCTCGAACTCGGGATGGCCTACATCGGTGCGCTGAACCTGTGGGACATTGCACGACCCCACATGGAAGAACTCGTCTCCCATACCGGCGAGTCCTCGTCGATGACTCAGCTCGACGGCTCCGACATCGTCTACGTCGCACGCGTCGCCGTCCCGAAACTGATCGCCCTACGCGTCGACATAGGGACCCGATTCCCCGCAACGGTCACCTCACAGGGACGGGTCCTGCTCGCCGCGCTCGACCCCGAAACCGTCCACACTGTCCTGGCTGAACCCAGCCGATCGGGTTTGCAGACCACTGACTACAGCCCTGCCCAAATCGACGAAATCCTCACCGAAACAAGAGAACGCGGCTGGGCCCTCGCCGACCAAGATCTAGCCCCAGGGGTCCGATCGATCGCCACCCCGGTGCGCGACGGACGCGGAGTGGTCCGCGCCGCGATGAACGTCACCGTGCACGCCGCCGAGACCTCCATCGAAACCCTCACCGAGCAGTACCTACCCCTGCTGCTTCAGGCCACCGCGGCGACCACCAGCGACTGGACCGCATGGCAGAACCGACCTATCCGACAACTGACACACCCGAAGAACCCACACTGAACCTGACAGAAATGGTTCCGATCACGCGCTGTCAGCTCGACCAGATAGCGCCGGCGTACGCCGGATCCCATACCGCGCCGCGCCCGGCCGGCGAGTTGCGGCCACACGCTACGCCCATCCTCCTCGGCCCTGCCACTAATCCCCAGTCGCCTGCCAGGCTGGCGGCGACATCCCGGGCCTGGCCGATGTCTGCCCGTCGGCCAGGCCGCTGGCAGGCGACACAGTAGACGACCCCCCGACACGATCGGGGTCGGGGTTTGTTGGTTGCCTACCGTTTCCGTGATCGCCGTTGCCGATGGTGCTGGCGGCGCCGGTGATGGGCAGTGCCAGGGCCGGTGTTGCACCATCGCGGCGACGCTGTCGTCGCCGGGGGTGTAGGCGATGCCTGCAGGATGGCGAGAAGGCGCCGCGGCCGTGTTGGCCGATGACGGCAGTGATGCTGGCGGTGGTCGGTATGGCGGCTGGCTGCCGGATAGTGATGTGCTGGTTCACGGTGAGCCAGCGGCAGGGGACGACCTTGACCCCTTACGGAAATAGAACTCACCAAAAAGTGCTTGACCTGCAGAGAATATCGCTCGCGTTCCCGGTGAGAGATTCGGCTAGAACCGTATACATGCAGGTCAGAGCATAAATCCGAACATATGGTGGACCTTGGGGGAGCTTACTATAACCCGAAACCGCAGGTAGAAGCCCTGGAAGCTGTTCGTCGAAGGCTTCCGGACCCCACCACGCCAGCCACACCGTCCGCCGCCCGACCCAGGCCCGCCCGGGCCCGCCGACTTGGCACCGATCAGGTCCGGGAACTAATCGCCGGGTATGAGAGCGGAGAGACGGTGTACCAGTTGGGTGCCCGGTTCGGTATCGAGCGGCGGACGGTTAGTGCGATCCTGCACCGGCATGGTGTGCCGATGCGCCGCCGGGGGCTGGCCCCGGAACAAATCGATGACGCCATCCATCTGTACAACCTCGGGTGGTCCCTGGCCCGTGTCGGTCGACACTTGGGTGTCGACCCCACCACCGTGCTGGCCAAATTTCGCCAACGCGGTATCCCTACACGCGACGCCCACGGACGACCACGCGCGTAATGCGGCATCGACATAGGTGCGCAGATGCCGCAGGATCGTGCCCTCGGCGGGACGCGCAAAGCATGGGCAACCGGAAAACGCCTGGTCATCGTGGGTGCGTATCCGATTTGACGCTTCGGCGGATGGGCCATGGTGCAACTCTTGGGCGCAGCCCGGAGTTACTGAACCTGTGTAGATCGTTCGAACGGCTGTGCGGGCGTGCGTTGGCGATTCGGCCGACGTTCAGCTGCCGAACTGGCAGCTGGACGGTGAGCGTGTAGTCGATGACATGTCCGGTGATCGTCGCATTTCTGCACGTCCTGCGCGGATGGACCAGGACGCGTTCCGGTGGTTGGCCAGCCGGGGCCGATCGAGCGGTTGTTGTAGGTGTAGGGGGTCTGTGTCGGGTCCGCGCGGTATCAATAGCTGTGCGTTTTACGTTGGACGGCGAGCAGTTCGAGTTGAGTCCCGATGTTGTTCGGGCCGGGCTCGAGGGCAGCGTTCCCGAGAACATCCGGGACTATTGGGTTGAGATCGATGGCACCAGGTGGCCTGTCAAGCAAGTGATTTCGCTTGCGACCCGAGTCGCGGACCGACAGCGCTCTCAGTCCGAATCCGCGCGGCGATGGCTCCGGAAGCTTGGTTTCACGATCGGACGCGACGGGGCCAGCTCCACTCCGCGGACCATACAAGCCGTCGATAGGAAGGTGACCGTTCGGGGCGAGCGGCGCCCGCCAAAAGCTGACGCCGTGCTGGTGAGTTGCGTCAAAGTCAAGCGTGAGCATGGCGCCGCAGCCAAGGATCTCTACATCTCCGACTACTTCTCGAGGATGCGGCACTACGCCGAAGCATCGGGCTTGCCATGGTTCATTCTCTCGGCCGAACACGGACTCCTGCGGCCCGACGACTGGGTGGAGCCATACGAGCGGTATCTGCCCCGCACGTCACGTGAGTACCGCTGTGCCTGGGGGCAACGGGTCGCGGAGCAGCTCGAAACGGAGTTGGGCCCGCTGGCCGGTCTCACCTTCGAGGTCCACGCCGGGGCGGAGTACATCCAATCAATCGAGCCGTACCTGCATGCCGCCGGCGCCCAAGTGGTCGATGAGCTGCATGGGCTCCCAATAGGACTTCGCCTGTCGTGGTACAAGCAGCGGACGTCGGGCGACGTCGACGACGCGCCCGCAGTGGTTGGGCGACTACGCGATACAAGCTTGGCGAAGTCGCTAGACGACGTCATGGCGTCGGGCGGTGTCGGCCTGCGCACGCCAGGAATGTACAGCTGGTGGGTCGACGACGCGGGGGCCGCAGACCTCACCACGGGGCTCGGACACACGATCGCCCCGGGACTCATCTATGCCGGACTCGCTGGCGCGACCCGCAGAGGCGGTGCGTCGTCCTCGAACACGCTGTGGGGCCGTATCGCGACCATGCACCTCGGTAAGAAGAACGAGTTCTCCACGTTGCGTCGCAGCCTCGGTTCGATACTTGCCCACACGAATGGCCAGTCGATGATCGACGAAGCGCAACTCACGCTCTGGATGCGCGCGCACCTCCGGGTCATCCTGATTCCTGTGGCGAACGCCGACACGCTGGATGGCCTCGAGACCGAAATACTCGCAGAACTGGATCCCCCGTTGAACATCGCCAAGGTCGCTCGCACTCCGCTTCGGCAGCGGCTCTCCGCGCTCCGGAAGCAGTACGCGGTCTCGCCGACTACCACGTCGAAGGAGGGGGCGATGTGAGCGAGGTCGTGACCCGTGACGTCACTGTGCATCATGGGGTGATGGCAGCTGGTCATCGGAGGAGTCCGGGGCAGCTCGGTGGAGGGAGTCGCGGTGAGAAACCAGTACAAGGCAACGTGCGCAAAGTGTGGAACCGAGCTCGCAGAAGGTGAGGGCATAGTCCACACCCGTAGTCGGCGCTGGCCGTACCCGGTCCTGTGCGATGGCTGCATGACTGAGGTTAACGAGATCGAGAGGGACGCCGCCGAATCGGAGCGTGACTACGACTGAATCCGACACCTACACTCCGATCTTGTGCCGCAGCGGCGGAACGGTTTTCAAGGTCGTAGCTCTCGAAGTTGGGCGAATCGGGCTGTTGTTGGCAAGCGCGAAAGACGCGAGATGAACAGGCATTTCATATGCTGACGGCGTTGGCGAGATTGGTGGTGTCAGACACTGCTGCGCCAGTTGCGGGCGCAGAACCTTCTGCGCTACCAAAGGAGACATGCCGACCGAAGGTTGCTGAGCTGGTCTGGATGCGGCCTGCCGGTGCGTCGCTCTTCCGGGTGCTCGCTGTCAACACGTGCTATCGCAGAAACGGTGGGGATCCCCTCTGTGTCTTCGACGAGCCGTAGTAACACGACGGCGCACTTTATTCCATAATTTCCCGAATGGCGGCGATCAGCTCCTCCGCTTGGTCCGCAGTGTCGGAGAATTCAAGCCACAATCGAATTAATGTTTGAACGATCACTGCCTCAGATCTACCAAGCGTTGAAGCCATCCGCGGAAACCAGTACTGATGATCAAGGCTGGAACATATGCTTAACGCAGCGTAAATGTCGGCAGTTGACCGATCTATGGAATGAGCAAACCTTTCAATGCTCTTTGTTGCTATTGCTGCCAGCTCTTGTTCAGGAGACATTGAACCAGGCAGAAAGTAGATGTTTGATAGGCCTTTCGTCTTCGCTCGATCGTTTCGAAAATCACCGTCGAGAACCCCAATGCAATGCATCCGTTGCGATCTCCTCATGATCCTGGCGCCCGCAACAACCTCGGCTTCGCCTCCGGTTGATACGATGTCTACCTCCCTTGGGAGAGAGGGATCGAGCTCTGCGCATAGGCATTGTAGAACTGTGGCAGCAAACTTGTCCTCCACAAGAATTATAGCCTTTACGAAGAAGTCAATGCCTAGCGAGTCTTTCACCTGAGCGTAAGAACTCGGTTCCACAACCATTATTCCACTTGGGCTGGGTACGCACACTCTCACATGGTTTAGCGGGAATGAAGAAAGCACCTTCGGCGAATGTGTAGCTACAATCAACTGACTATTCAGCTCCAGCGAACACCTCACAAGCTCGTCAATGAGTGGACGGTGGCCAGGCATGGCAAGAAATGTTTCGGGCTCATCAATGAGGCGTGGTTCAGCTAGCTCCGCTAGGCTGTATGCAGCGCACTGCAGTCGATCCCAGCCAATCAAATAGTGCACCCAGGACTCACCCAAGCTCATTTGAGCAGAGTCAATTGTTGACCCACCCCGGGCTACGAAATAGGGGTCGAATATTTTGTTATGGGGCTCTTCAGTGCCGTCTGGTATTCCGTAAGCGGAGACCTCCGCATATTCTTTGCCCAATATATTTTTTATTGCAGCCAACTCCGCTCTTCGGTAATGATATTCAGGAACAGGGCTGCGCCATTTGAAGTCCCTATTTCTAAACCCTGTATCGTAGCTCTGAAACACCATCGAGAGACGCGTGAGCATATCTGGAACAGTTCCTGCACGGGGTGCGGCCGACGTACCGATTGCATCCTTCCAAATCTTCTCTCTTTCGTTGCCGTCGGATGCCAGATTAATGCGTCGCGTTATTTCTTTGCCGCACCATTTGATAGTTATTTCGAAGATCCCTAGAATTTCTATCTCTGCATATCGTCCATGTTCGAAAAATGGTGGCGTCGATCCAAAATTCGAACCGTGACCGAAAGCGGTTTCAAGGGCTCTGAGAAATAGAGTCTTTCCCGATCCATGCGCTCCTACAATTGCGTTTATGCGGTCGAGGGTTATCTCCTGAGTGGCCAGAATGTTCGATTCCACAACCTTCACCTGTAGGATCTGAAACTTGGCTGGCAGCTGCGAAATAGCGCGCCAATTGCGAGCCCTCTTGTCGCTGGAATCTTTTGTCACCGCTGGATTATAGACGAATCGGAGTATTTTCTCCACCAATCTATAATTTACGGCCACTCTGGTTTAATGTCATCGTCTGTTGGTGAGGTTCTGGTGACTACGAACTTGCTGATCACGCGCTAAATAAGCTTTATCAGCCGTATCAACGTCGCTGTCTGTACGGACGGTCCGATAGCTGCCGACGGTGTCCACGTATGCGCGCTGTGGTCGCGCCACCAATCCGCGAACGACACGCTCGGCCGATTTCCGATTGCAGGTCCAGGAAGTCGATCTTCTTGTGCTCTGTCATACACCCCCTCACCGAAGGGTCGACGATACCTGTTCCAGGGCAGGATGATCCGCGATTCACGCGGGTGTCCGGAATTGTTCCAGCAGCCGGGCTATGCAGGCACTGTGAACACGGGAACGGGTCTGAAATGCGGTTCTGTCGGGACAGTTGGTGATTGAAGCCGATTACCAGCTGCGAATCGACCGGACCGTCGCTGATCTCTTGATCTGACCCGGCCGCACCGTCACTGGCTGTTCAATCCGACATATGACGGCGCACCGAGGGGGTTGCGCCCGAACGCATGCGCCGGTACCCGGTCCCGGCTGCGGCGTTCGGGGGGAACAACGGTGCACTGTGCCGGGCGGGGTCGTCGCCGAACTGGCCCCACATGTCCTGCACATACCACGGCCCGGGAGCAGGGCTGGGCCGGATCCTGGTCAACAACCTGCACGTGGGACGACACCCGGACTCGCACCTCGATCTGCGAATACTACTGCCCCGCAGCATATTTCGTGCGCTTCAGACGTGAACGGTTGATAATCCGCGTGCGGATCTGCTCGGGATTCGGGCAGAATACCGTCGTGGATCCGGACTCGAGCCCGATGCTGAAACTTGAGCGCGCGAAAGAGCACTTTCATGAGTTCATCGCCGATCTTGATCGTTACCGCAAAAGTGACCCCTGGCAATTCTCCGTCGCCCTCGAGGACCCCCTGCGTCGCGGCACTGGATCCGACCTGGTGTTGCGATTGAAGGCGCACACCCCGATACCGCGCAGACTCGCTGTGGTGGTTGGCGACTTGGTCCACAATCTGCGTTCCGCGCTGGACTGTGCCATCGTCGAGCTCGCGAGCCGCGGCGAAGGACCTGCTGGGCGTCCACCGACTGAGTCCGAGGAACGCGCATTCCAGTTCCCGATAACCGAAGAGAAAGCGGATTTCGAGGATTGGATTGATCACAGGAAACTCCGACTCTTCCTGTCACCGGATGTCGTACGCGCGATAGAGATCGTGCAGCCGTGGTACAAGACGCAGGAGCTCGCTCGCTGGGATGGCCGACCGGATGACACTGCCCTCGTGCGAGGGATCGTGCTGCTGTCGTATCTGCGACGTTTGCAGAAGCTGAACAACACTGACAAGCATCGGCAGATCTCCATGATGCTTCTGGGTCCCGATAGTGTCGGCGGCAGCCCGGACAAACGCGAGTTCCCTCACGGACTTGAAGGAATCGAGTGGCTGGGGGTTCCTCGGCGTGAAATCGTCGAAATCTCTGAGCTGGAACTTCCTGAAGGTTTCGAGTGGCCAGACCCGAACGATGAGGAGGATGAGGAGTACGACTTCTTCTTCAGCGGGGATGAGATAGTCGACGGTGCCGAGATCGGCCGCTACATCTGTGCGGATCCGGCTCGCGCGATGGAACAGATCGATGTCTACGCGACCCTGCGCGTTGTGCTTGTCGAACCGGGCCTGACCGGAGTGTACCGGGGTGCGCCGCCGGTTGAACGAATGCTGGCGGAGCTTATCGACAACATCGCCAACATCTTGAATCTGTTGGATTCCCGAATCGACAACCCGAGTGATGCGACACGGGCGCGGCAGCCAGGAAAGCCGTGAAACCATGACCCATGGGCATGGTTCCCGGATGATGACCGAATCTCAGCAGAACGTGAAAGATGGATCTGGCACGGTTTGCGTGATTGACCTGCCTGGATTGCCAACGGGCGCTTGATGATCGATCATGTCGCGGGTGTTCTGATCTTGGACTGATCGACGTCCCGTTCCCGCACCTGGATGGGTGCAGTTCGACGGCGTGACCGCGAGGCGACCTGGGCGGCAAACCTGGCGACTTCCGCACCACTGCTGATCAGCGTCCGAATAGCTCCGCTAAACAGCATCTTTCCCTGAGCGTTGTTGGGTTGCTTTGCGCGCAACAGCAGCGCGGTGTCTGAGGTCATTAGCGCGCCTGCTCAGCTGATTTGCGGTAGCGACCAACCTCGCACCGTGCTCTCCTGTCAGTGGGCGGAATTCGGCGTCACGCGACTTGAGGATCCACTGTTCACCGGCTGGCTGTGTGGGATCGAGGATGAAGACGGCGTGGGCGAACTTATTGCGCTCGAGGCGAACCGGGGCAGCATCGTCAAGGAGCGCACGCACATCCGCGGCCAGTTCCGAGTCCATCTCCTTTAGTGCGGCAGCGCACCTTTGCCATGCCGCACCAGGGCTACCAGCGACCTCGGACCATCGCTCAGTCCATGGATGTCCATTCGCCCAAGCCCACGCGATCATCCCGATCTCAAGCTCGAGCATGGAGCAGGCATGCAGCGCCTTTGCGAGCCAAACATGGTGGTCTGGCGGTGGAGCGGGCATCGATACAAGCATGACGAGAGGCCTCCTTGTTGCCGAAGGTCAACCTTGCCCGGAGTACTCCTCGCCTGCAAGCGTTTTACTGCCTGCGACTGGCAGTCGGGCTGTCGGCGTTCGGATCTCACGCGCAACGCTGTACTAGTACCTCGCCGAGGCCGATGAGCCTGGCGAGGAACAGGTGCCCGAAATGCTGTCTCGCACAGAGGTGGATCTGGTGGTCACCCGACGCCTCGGGCCGACCCGCGCGCGGGCTACCTGCGTGCGATGCCTGCGCCGCCTCGGCGACATCCGCGTCCCGACACACCAGCTGCCGCTGTTTGGCCAGGACTGAGGGCTACCGCCGATCCGGTGACAGCTCGGCGTGAGTGCGGTGGCGGAGCTTGCGGATCCAGGACACAGCGATCGATATTCCGCTCGCACCGCCGATCGATACCGCGGCCCACCCGGGCCCGGCGAGTGCACCGATGGCGAGCAGGCCGCTGGCCACAAGGACGAGCGGAACTGCGAGTAGCACGAGTAGCTTGGCGATCGAGCCCCAGCTGCAGTGGCAGCTGAAGACCAGGCGCAGCTGACGTTCCACGACCAAACTCCCGCAGCGTGGCATCCGTACCCGCGACACCCACGGACGTCCACGCACGTGAGGCGGGGCCGGATTGACGGACGGGAACGGACGTCGCTGTCGCAGGAGGGGTTCCGTCCTCGGCAGCGGTGGCTTGGCAGGAACTTTCTGGCCGGACTCCGTTAATCGGCAGGGCCGATCATTTCTCGAAGTCCTAGTGCCGGGCTTTACATCAGAATTATCTCCCACGTTGAAGATTCGCGTCCTTCTCGTCAGTTAGATCGAGCACCAGGGCATGCAGCGTAGACGTGTCGACGACGGGCAGAGCCGAAACTGGGATCTCCAAAGTAGAGATCGACCATGCGCGCGCCAGCAATTGTTTGCTCGATCTCCCGCGACCGCATAGTCCCGAACGTGCCAGCGCCCCCGAACTTTCTGAGGTGAGCTCAATGGCCTCGCACCGTTCTTCGGTACCCGCGACGACATCAGCGATCGGGTGAGTATCTCGGCCTGTTGGTTCGAATCGGTGATGGTGTGGGCGATGGTTTCGGCGTGTTCGGTGAGTCGGGCTGCGTGTTCGGGATCGGTCTGGGCCACCACTGCGACGATTCTGCCGAGTACCGCGGCTTGTTGGTACGGGTCGGTGATGGTGTAGGCGATGGTTTCGGCGTGTTCGGTGAGTCGGGTCGCGCGTTTGGAATCGGTCGGGCCACCTCCCGGGCGATTGCAGTGAGCGCATCGCCCCTCTGACGTGGAGTGGAGTAGGAGTGGGCTAGGTCTTCTGCGCGGTCATACTGACCCAAAAGCGCCATCACGATCAGCAACCGGGTCGGAATGTTGTCGTTGCGACTGTGGAGGCGATCG